>CAJTVB010000011.1:109065-111616 GCA_910579755.1 uncultured Acetatifactor sp.
GCTTCTCCTTCTCGACCTTTTTGCCTCGACAGCAGCCTGCCTAATTCTGTACGCGCTGGAAGATCTTTTGGATTACATTTTATTACTGCAAGAAATTTTTCTTCCGCAGAGGAATCATTTTTTTCTCCTGCTAACCAAATTCCCCATTCTGTATACAGTGTTGCCGCCAACTTATCATTTTCTATTTCAGGGGCAAGGCTGCCTAAAACAGATTCGATTGTAGTACTGCTTTCAGAGAGGTTCTTCTGGGGCATTGCCCACAAAAAACATAAACACAAATATGTTTTTCCATCGTGTGAAAGCTGTAGGCTTCCTTTTTGTATCCGGGAATAGATATGCTCCAAATAACCCCAATAATCGATCTCACCGATGGAAGGCTTCCGGCCTTTTCGTATTTCTTTTTTGTGTTTGATATTTTTTAAGAATTCTTCGATTTCATTTTCATCCATGACATCCAATAAATCAAGCATCACGGAATCAATAGTGACTTTGCTCTTATTAAACAGGAAAAACAACTCTGCAATAACATCATGTTTAGGCTGCAGTGTATTATTTTTCTCCTGATAAACTACCGGCTCCACATGCCGCGGTACAAATCGTTCGCGCAGACGCGTTCTCAATTTGCACTCTTTCAATTCATCAAAGCGTTTGCAGAACAGCGAAAGTGACAACGGTGTATTGAACACTTTCAGAGCTGCAATTGCGCCATATAGTTGGATGTCAGTATCCACTTTTCCAAACTCCCGCCGAATCAGGTCACCCCATTCATTCCAATCCAATTTGATGCTTTCTGGTTTAGACGCTATTTTTTTCAACTCGAACATAGTACGGTAGATCAATTCTACTAAGCTGACATACGGCTTCCCATACTGACCTAATGTTTTGCTTACCACAGATAATTGATCTGCTTCGCTTATTGCCCCTTCTTTTACCAGGTAGGAAGTGCTTTTTTCCAGTATGGATTTTCTTCTTTTCAGGTTCTCTGAGAAATAGTGAGACGGATGATCATTTAAACAGTATTTCCTGGTCTGGCTGATGCTTTGCAGGACAACAAGCTCCGCATTATCAAACCAGTGCAGCAATAAATCCTGATCCGGATCAGCAAGTAATGTAAGCCTGTTTTCTCGCTCTGCCATGAGCAGATGTATTTTGGAATTATGAGGCCACCTTGCCTGTAAGCTTGAAAAAGATTCTCTCCCCTCATAGGGATTGTCAATGCATAGCAAAACGCTTTGCCCTACAGGCGTATGTTTAGTCAGGCATTCAAAAAATTCATCTGCCATTTGTTCCGTTATGGTTTCTTTATTTGACAACGCCAGCCATACTGTCAGGTGTCCCGAAGAAGCGTTCTGCACCGCTGTCCGCAGCATCAGACTGGTTTTTCCCTGGCCTCCGCTTCCTGCAATTATAACAGGGGCGCCGCTTTGAATTAATTCCTCTATTGCCTGTGCGGCCTCTTTGTGAGGGACATCTGCATCTGCACTGATGACTTGAAGCATGGTATGAAAATTATTGTCAACGGTAAAGAAGTTTTTTATAGTCGAATCGTTGCAGGAAATCCTTGCATCCATGACATAATCGGGGGTAATTAATGTCGCAATATGATTGATCCCCTGGCTGTCCAGTCGTCCTTTTATCTGAGACGCCGCTTCCAATATTTGCGGCAGATCAGACAGCCTTTCAGAAATCATTTCCAGATGGTTCCGAATTAAAATATCGTGTATCCATGCTGAAAAATCTGGAATAGTCATCCACTGCTCCATTAAGTAGGCCATGATAACTTCGGCTTCCTCTTGGCTTGCGATTTTGGACTCGAACATATCGCTTGCACTGGGCAGCACATTGCGCTGCAAACACGTTTCCCAATATTCCAGAATATCTTCCTCAAGGGGAATACCTAAATCGTTCTGCCTGTATTGCTGGTGTTCGCAGTATCGCGCATACGCCACACCCGATTTTTCCCGAATTGCATCGAGTGTTTCTTTCATATGGTTGCTGTTTTTGTTTTTAAAGTGGTCATAAATAGTTACCAATGATCCAACGAGTCCTATTGGCGTATTAAGATTAGAGAGGTTCTCTAATATTGCATTTAAAATATTGAACATCTGATCACTCCCATTCCCGCCGCTAAAGAATTAAGCATATTTCCGAGATCAGCCTCAACTTTATCTCTTATATTCCATTTTACTACAATTTTCTTGCCTCTGTCTACTACAACCTTATAAATACAGTCCAAAATATTCTTTCCGAAGAAGAGCTGCATCATCTTTTGAGTATTTTAATGGAAGAAAAACAGATGAATAATTATTTGGAAGTAAGAAATCTATCAAAGTCTTTTGAGGGTTTCCAATTGCACGACATTACCTTTACTTTACCCAAAGGGTATATTATAGGCCTGATTGGTCCGAATGGCTCTGGAAAACAACTACAATTAAACTCATACTGAATATGTTAAAACGCACAAATGGCGAAGTGAAAATTTAAGGATTTGATAATATACCTTAATCCGTGAAACTCAAACTTGTTAAATGCCTGAAAAGTCTGCGATTAT
>CAJTVB010000012.1 GCA_910579755.1 uncultured Acetatifactor sp.
CAGATATTCCGTAAAGTACATATATTTGTAATCTACTTTCCTACATTGTTTATCGCCGCCTGTGCTGCTGCCAACCGTGCAATAGGCACGCGGAAAGGTGAACAGGACACATAATCCAAGCCGATCTTGTGGCAGAACTCCACGGAGGAGGGATCACCGCCGTGCTCGCCGCAGATGCCCACATGAAGCTTGGGATTTACGGGCTTGCCCAGCTTGATGGCTGTTTCCATCAGCTTGCCTACGCCTGTCCGATCCAGCTTTGCAAAAGGATCGTTCTCCAGAATCTTGGCGTCGTAGTAAGCGTTCAGGAACTTACCAGCGTCATCGCGGGAGAAGCCAAATGTCATCTGGGTCAGGTCATTGGTACCAAAGCAGAAGAAATCAGCTTCTTTTGCGATTTCGTCGGCGGTAAGGGCCGCTCTGGGGATCTCAATCATGGTTCCTACCTCATACTCCAGGGCGACGTTGGAGGCCGCGATTTCCGCATCGGCAGTTTCCACCACAATCTTTTTCACAAACTTCAATTCCTTAATCTCACAGATCAAGGGGATCATAATCTCAGGCTTTACATTCCAGTCGGGATGTGCCTTCTTTACATTGATAGCGGCACGGATTACAGCCTTCGTCTGCATTCTGGCGATCTCAGGATAGGTCACTGCCAGACGGCAACCTCTGTGTCCCATCATGGGGTTGAACTCATGCAGGCTTGCAATAAAGTTCTTGATATCTTCCACGCTTCTGCCCTGAGCCTGAGCCAGCTTTTCGATGTCGGCTTCCTCGGTGGGAACGAACTCATGAAGAGGCGGATCCAGGAAACGGATGGTTACAGGACATCCCTCCAGAGCTTCATACAGCGCCTCGAAGTCGCCCTGCTGATAAGGCAGGATCTTGTCCAGCGCTTCCTCTCTCTCTTCAGCGGTGTCGGCACAGATCATCTCGCGGAAAGCGGCGATTCTGTCCTCTTCGAAGAACATATGCTCCGTGCGGCACAGACCAATGCCCTCTGCCCCCAGCTCTCTTGCCTTTCTGGCATCGGCGGGTGTATCAGCGTTGGTGCGGACTCTCAGGGTTCTGTACTTGTCCGCCCAAGCCATGATCCTGCCGAACTCACCTGCGATGGTGGCATCCACGGTAGGAATCTGTTCTCCGTAGATATTACCGGTGGAACCGTCGATGGAAATATAATCTCCCTCGGTAAACTCTCTTCCGGCCAGTGTAAATCTCTTGTTTTCCTCATCCATGGCGATATCGCCGCAGCCGGACACACAGCAGGTTCCCATTCCGCGGGCAACCACTGCCGCATGAGAGGTCATGCCGCCGCGCACGGTCAGGATACCCTGGGACACCTTCATACCGGTGATATCCTCGGGGGAAGTCTCCAGACGTACCAGAACCACTTTTTCGCCTCTGGCCGCCCACTTTTCAGCGTCCTCGGCGGAGAATACAATCTTGCCGCAGGCAGCTCCGGGAGATGCTCCCAGTCCTCTTCCCAGAGGTGTGGCTGCCTTCAGAGCCTTTGCGTCAAACTGAGGATGAAGCAGCGTATCCAGATTCCGGGGATCGATCATGGCAACTGCCTCTTTCTCGGTTCTCATTCCTTCATCTACCAGATCGCAGGCGATCTTCAGAGCCGCCTGAGCTGTTCTCTTGCCGTTTCTGGTCTGCAACATGTAGAGCTTCCTGTTTTCAATGGTGAACTCCATGTCCTGCATGTCTCTGTAGTGGTTCTCCAGTTTGGAGCAAACCTGCTGGAACTGCTGGAATACTTCGGGCATAATTTCTTCCATCTTTGCGATAGGCATGGGTGTGCGGACACCTGCCACCACGTCCTCGCCCTGGGCATTCATCAAAAATTCGCCCATCAGCTTCTTCTCGCCGGTAGCGGGATCTCTGGTGAAGGCAACGCCGGTTCCGGATTCATCGGACCAGTTTCCAAAGGCCATCATCTGTACATTGACAGCGGTACCCCAGGAATAAGGAATGTCGTTGTCTCTGCGATAAACGTTTGCACGAGGGTTGTCCCAGGAACGGAACACGGCCTTGATGGCGCCCATCAGCTGCTCCTTGGGATCATCCGGGAAATCGGCTCCGATCTTTTCTTTATACTCTGCCTTGAACTGATCCGCCAGCTCCTTCAGGTCGGCAGCGGTAAGCTCCACGTCCTGGGTAACGCCTCTGGCACTCTTCATTTTGTCGATCAGTTCCTCAAAATATTTCTTTCCGACCTCCATTACCACGTCGGAATACATCTGAATAAATCTTCTATAGCAGTCCCAGGCCCATCTCTCATTTCCTGTCTGCGCCGCAATGGTATTGACAACAGTCTCATTCAGTCCCAGGTTCAGGATTGTGTCCATCATGCCGGGCATGGAAGCTCTAGCACCGGAACGAACGGAAACAAGCAGCGGATTCGTTGTATCACCGAATTTCTTGCCTGTGATCTCCTCCATCTTGGTGATATGCTCATTAATCTGGTTCTGGATTTCCTCGTTGATCTGCCTTCCATCCTCATAGTACTGAGTACAGGCCTCCGTGGTAATGGTGAAGCCCTGCGGCACAGGAAGTCCCAGGTTGGTCATCTCTGCCAGGTTTGCGCCTTTGCCACCGAGAAGTTCGCGCATGTCAGCGTTGCCTTCTGTAAACAAGTAGACCCATTTCTTCATGTTTTATCTCTCCCTTTCAAATAAGATTAGCATAACCGTTCAGCTGACACCCTCGGCACAAGACCGCTTTCAGCATATGACGAACGGTTAGTTTTATATGTGCTTATTTTAGCAATTTGCCAATAGAATATCAAGGCGAATTTTGTATTCTTTTAAACACAAAAGAATCTTTGTGCAACCTGCCACTTTTTCCCATCTCAAGTCAGCGAAACTATACAAGTATAATTCGTCAAATGTTGTCGGAATATGACAAGTACTCTTTAATATAGACTGTTTGTACAAAAAATCGTTCAGGTCCCCCGGCTTTTGCGTATGTCTATTCCACTTCAATGGTGTAGGAAGACTTCCATACCTGACCGGGCTTTATCATGTTTCCCCATTTTCTTTCTTCCAGGGTTCCCTGAAAATCCTCGCTGTCACATCTGCCGTACCATGGCTCAATGCAAATAAAGGGAGCGAGCTTTCCCGCAGGGGACCACACGCCAAATAAAGGCGCATCCATGGTGACCTTCACATATCTTTTTCCGTCCCTGCCGCAGAGAGACACTGTATTCGTCTGACGGTCCTCGATCACCAGAGCATCCCGGCGGAAAAGCTCTGCTGTAAGGGCAAGCTTTCCGTCTGTCAGCGGATATGCTTTCTTCTCCTCCAGCGCCAGTCCGTTTTCACTGATTCCCGTGCTGACCACCTGCCCCACCGCCCCGAAGTCCACAAAGCACTCTTCCCGGCTCTCTTCCTCCTGGATGGGACAGTTAAAAGCCGGATGGCCTCCTATGGAAAAATACATATCCTCCGCTCCGGGATTTTCCACCTGCCACAAAACAATAACGCGGTTTTCACAGAGCCGATAGCCCAGCTTCAGCACAAATTCATAAGGATATTTTTCCAGGGTCTCTTCATTGGAATCCCGTTCAAACCATATCTCGTCCTTTTCCCGGGAAAATAGTGAAAATTCCATGTCCCGGGCAAATCCATGCTGGGTCATGGGCCAGGTTTTTCCCTTGGCTCTGTAAACCTTGTTTTTCACGCCTCCTACAAAAGGAAAAAGAATCGGAGAGGTTCTATTCCAGTATTCGGCGTTTCCGCACCACATATACTCTTTTCCGCCTTCCAGTTTTTTCAGGGATTTCAGCTCGGCCCCCAGGCTGTCGATCACTATGGAAATCTTTTCGTTTTTCAATTCATAAACCGCCATGTCACACCTCCTGTGTTTTTAATGCTTCCAATCCATATCTTCGCTGTTTTGCACTGCTCTGTTTGCCGCTCACGGCTTCGTTTCCCCTCCTTGTCCCGCCCTTCGTTTCTTACTTTTTTGGCAGAAAGCTTTCAAAGATGAATACGTCAAAATGCTTTTTCGCCGCTTCCAGCTCATCCTGGCTTTTAATCGTCCAGGCCACCGCCATATTATGGTACAGCCCTCTGCAGAGCCGCCGCGACAGCCCGCCGGGATAGATATGATTGTAAGCCACAAAATCCGGCTTTGCCAGCCAGTTGAGCATCAGATTCTCCGCCAGAAAATAAGGAAGCCCCTTATAGTTTCCATCCTTGCGGAATACATCCGAAAGCTGTCCTCTCACCACATCTCTCCTGTGCCGGCGGTACCAGAACACTGCCGCCGGATGAAAGGATTCAATACAATAACACCCCTTATAGTCAGAGAGCAACCGATCCGCCTCCACGCACACGGAGGTATCCATTCCTTCCACCTTCAGCTCCACAATCAGCGGCACACGGGCATCTACCAGCTTCAATGCCTCTTCAAATTTAGGGATCCGTTGATCCGAACCGCACAGGGAAAATTGCCGCAGCTCCTCCCAGGTATAATCCGGTATTTTTCCCTTGACGCCGCATACCCGCTCCAGGGTAAAATCATGAAACACTACCGGCACCCTGTCCTTTGTCAGCTGTACATCCATTTCGATTCCATACCCTTCTCTGACCGCCCGTTCAAAGGCCTTCATGGAATTTTCCGGGGCATCGGAATTATTGTCATGCAGACCTCTGTGCGCATAGAGGCACTTCCGGAACGGGGATGTGTCCGGCCTGCGGATCATCCTGGGCATAATCATCATAAAGTACAATAAAATCAGCACCAAAGCACAGATTATAACAATCATCAGTATATTCATTTCAAAATCCTTTCGGCTTAGTCGTCCACGTCAAAATTCTCCAGCACACTGGCTTTTTTCTCCGGTCTTACATCGCCGTGGCGCACCTGAGTCATAGTGAGAAAGGCAGCCAGAGAAAACACCAGCGCATAGGGAAACAGGGTTTTATAGGATACGTTTTCCAGCAAAAATCCAGACAGAATCGGAGTCACAATCTGTGCCGCCATGGAAAAGGTATAGTAGGTTCCTGTAAACTTTCCGATGTCTCCTCCCTGGCTCATAGCCACAATCATGGGGTAGGAATTCACGTTGATGGCGGCCCAGCCCACTCCGATCAGTGCAAAGGCAATATTCACCGCCGGATGATACTGTCCCACGAAAATGGCCCCCAGATAACAGGCTGCCATCACCAGCACGCCGCCCATGATAGTCTTTTTCCGTCCGAATCGAGCGGAAATACTGCCGATGGGAATATAGCTGATAATTGCCGCCACCGTAGCCACCATCAGACAGTTGGCAAAGCTTCCTCCCTCCATCTTCCACACCACCCGGGTATATCTGGAAAAGGCGGTAGTTACCGCATTGTATGCTGTAAACCACAAAAAGATGGATGCCAGCATAAAGATCATGCTCCGCTTTACCTCCCTGGGAAGCATGGCCTTTGCTGACTGCTGTCTGGCTTCCTCTGTTTCTGCCGCCGGAACCGAAGCCTGCATCCGGCCTTCCACCTCTGAACCTGACCCGGCCTCCTGCTTTCCGCCTTCCACCTCCGAACCTGACCCGGCCTCCTGCTTTCCGCCTTCCGCTGCCAGCAGCTCCCTGCGCAGCTTCCTTTCCCGGATGGTTATCATCAGCACGCCTACCGCGATTGCCATCAGCGCCACAATACTCACAAACAGCGGTGCGTAATCGGGCCTGTCTCCCGCACCCACCAAAAGCTTGATCATGATCAGGGCGTATACGCCGCCCACGGCTCCCATCAGATTAATCACCGCGTTGGCCCGGCTGCGCAAATGGTTGGGCGTCAGATCAGGCATCAGTGCCACCGCCGGAGATCTGTACAGTCCCATGGCCAGCAGGGTGGCAAACAGCGCCGCCACAAAAAGGACCAGGCTCTGCTTTTTGTCCGCCAGAGGCAGTAGCATCATGAAAATCACCGCCAGAACGGTGCCCCCAAGGATAAACGGCGTACGCTTGCCTAACTGTGTGTCCACCCTGTCAGACAGCGCCCCGAATACGGGAAGCAGCACCAGGGCCAGCACATTGTCCATAGCCATCAGCACACCCGTCACGGTCTCTCCCAGACCAAAGGTGTTTTGCAGCATCAAAGGTATGATATTGTCATACATCTGCCAAAAAGCGCTGATGCTCAGGAACGCCAGACCGATAAAAAAGGTTCTTTTGTAATTCAGTTTTGATGTCATATAAGGCACCTGTACCTTTCCGAGAGATGAGCCCGGTCTTTCCAGTCTTCGGACTCAAACTATTTTGATAAGCTTATCTTACCAGAAATATTGTCTGCGGACAATCAAAATCAAAAACAGCTCCTGTAAACAGTAGTAAATTTCAGCATTCCCATTCACAAAATCCGATTATTGCTTGAAAATCCGCAGTTCTTGTGTATAATAGAATGAGCGGCTTTGCGAAAATATATTAATTTATGAAGAAAAGGATTGAGGAATTAAATGATCAGTGCAAATAATGTAACACTTCGAATTGGAAAAAAAGCTTTGTTTGAGGATGTGAATATCAAATTTACAGAAGGCAACTGCTACGGTCTTATCGGGGCCAATGGCGCCGGAAAATCCACCTTCCTGAAAATTCTCTCCGGGCAGCTGGAAACCACTAAAGGAGATATTGTCATTACTCCTGGACAGCGTCTGTCAGTGCTGGAGCAGGACCACTTTAAGTACGACGATCACATTGTAATGGACACAGTGATCATGGGAAATGAGCGCCTTTTTCAGATCATGAAGGAAAAGGACGCCATCTATGCCAAGGAGGATTTCTCCGACGAGGACGGCATCCGGGCCAGTGAGCTGGAGGCGGAGTTTGCGGAAATGAACGGATGGGAGGCGGAATCCAATGCCGCCATGCTCCTAAACGGTCTGGGCATCAACCCGGAATATCACTATTCCCTTATGAAAGACCTGGACAGCCCCATCAAGGTAAAGGTTCTGCTGGCCAAGGCTTTGTTTGGCAATCCGGATATCCTTCTGCTGGACGAGCCCACCAACCATCTGGATCTGGACGCCATCGCCTGGCTGGAGGACTTTCTGATCGATTTTGACAATACTGTCATCGTGGTATCCCACGACCGGTATTTCCTGAACAAGGTGTGCACCTATACCGCCGATATCGATTACGGCAAGATCCAGCTCTACGCCGGCAACTACGATTTTTGGTATGAGTCCAGCCAGCTTCTGGTGAAGCAGATGAAGGAGGCCAACAAGAAGAAAGAGGAAAAGATCAAGGAACTGCAGGAATTTATCTCCCGCTTCTCTGCCAACGCGTCCAAGTCCAAGCAGGCCACGTCCCGGAAGCGTGCCCTGGAAAAGATCGAGCTGGATGAAATCAAGCCCTCCAGCAGAAAATATCCCTACATCGACTTTCGTCCTGACCGGGAGATCGGAAACGAGGTACTTACCGTGGAGCATTTGTCCAAAACCATAAACGGGGAAAAGGTGCTGAACGACATTTCCTTCGTGCTGGGGCATGATGATAAAGTCGCCTTTGTGGGCAGTCAGGAAATAGCCAAGACTACACTCTTTCAGATTCTTATGGGAGAACTGGAGCCGGATGAAGGCAGCTACAAATGGGGCGTCACCACCTCCCAGGCCTATTTTCCCAAGGACAGCACCCAGGAATTCAATAATGATCTGACCATCGTGGACTGGCTTACAGGCTACTCTCCCGTAAAGGATGTGACCTATGTGAGGGGCTTTCTGGGAAGGATGCTGTTTGCAGGCGAGGACGGTGTGAAAAAGGTAAAAGTGCTTTCCGGCGGTGAGAAGGTGCGCTGTCTTCTGTCTAAAATGATGATCAGCGGATCCAACTGCCTGGTTCTGGACGAGCCCACCAATCACCTGGACATGGAGTCCATCACCGCCCTGAATAACGGGCTGATCAAGTTTCCGGGGGTAGCGCTCTTCTCCTGCCATGACCATCAGTTTGTGCAGACCGCTGCCAATAGGATCATGGAAATTCTGCCTGACGGCTCCATGATCGACAAGATCACCACCTATGACGAGTATCTGGCCAACGATGAAATGGCCAGAAAGCGCACAGTGTTCACCGCCAATAAGGAAGAAGACGAACTTTAATGAAACGCCCTGAAACGGGCAGGGAGATTAAATTGAAAGCTGTAGATCTGCATGTACATTCCAACCGCTCAGACGGCACCCTTTCCCCCGCGCAACTGGTGGATTATGCCATGGAAAAGGGACTGGCCGCCTTTGCCCTCACGGACCATGATACTATAGACGGACTGAAGGAGGCCATAGAGTATGCCGGTGTCCTGGGCAGCAGGGCTGCCCGGCAGACGCCGGGAGCCCCCTCTCAGGGCGGCACTGCCGGGACCCGTGGAGCACAGAATACTCCATGTCCTCATACCGGGCCCAACACAGGCTGCCCCCAAGCCGTGCCGGAGGTCATTCCCGGCATCGAGCTTTCCGCCGAATACCAAAGCCAGGACATCCACATCGTGGGTCTGTATATCGACTATCATGACGACACTTTTATCCGAAAGCTCCGAGAATTCGTGGACTCCCGGGATATTCGGAACAGGAAAATGTGCCGCAGGCTGCAGGAGGCCGGTATTCCCATAGACTATGAAGAGCTTGTGGCGCAATTCCCGGATTCCGTAATCACCAGGGCCCACTATGCCAAATATATGTTAAATCACGGCTATATTAAAAGCATGAAAGAGGCCTTTGACCGATATGTAGGCGATTACGCTCCCTGCTTTGTTCCCCGGGAAAAGGTAACTCCCGTTCAGGCCGTGGAGCTGATTCTTGAAGCCGGAGGCATACCCGTTCTGGCTCACCCCGTGCTCTATCCCATCAGCGACATCCGGCTGGAGCAATTGACAGCAGAATTGAAGGAAGCCGGCCTGATGGGCCTGGAAGCCATCTACGCCACCTACTCTCCCGCCGACGAACGCCGGATGCGGGCTTTGGCTCAAAAGTATGGACTGTGTGTCAGCGGAGGAAGTGACTTCCACGGAAGCAACAAGCCCGGCCTGGATCTTGGAACAGGCTACGGCAGCTTATACGTCCCCTGGTCCGTGCTTGAAGAGCTGATCCGCCGCCGGGCACACGCAAAAGCGGCAGGCATATAAATGCCTGCCGCGCTTCTGAAAAAAACTTGGTACCTCTATTTTTGTAAATCTCTTATCCCTGTAAATCCCCTGGGACGTCAGCCCTGCACGATCAGATACCTTCCGTCGCCCACATCAAAAACCTCATCCGCGTCCAGGATCTCCTCATCCATGGCTCCTTCCACATCGATTCCTTCTTCCTCAAAATAATCCATTACTTCCTCCACGGAATCCACCACTACTGCCATACACTCTGTCAAAAAACCATCCGCCTCGTCCAGAGTCTCAGCCACCTTCTCCGGGAAGAGCTGCAATTGATTGTCCAGGAAGCACTCCAGTACATCATTATCAAATTCCCGCATTTTTTATCCCTCCTAGTTTAAGGTAAAGCACTAAGCTTCTCTCTATGCCTTCATCATAATATGATTATACGCTCACGTCAATAGTATTTTTACCTTACACGAATCCAAGCAGCTCTAAGGGATGACCGATTATGGCATCCGCTCCTCCCTGCTCCAGCTCTGCCCGGTCCCGGAAGCCCCAGAGGGCCCCTACGGTAAAGGCTCCCGCGCTCTTCCCTGTCTGCATATCCGTGGCCGTATCCCCCAGATATACAAGCTCCTTTTGTTCAAGCCCCAGCTGATCCAGAATCCGGAACACGCCCTCCGGGCTGGGCTTCAGGGCCATCCCCTCCTGCTGCCCCAAAACCATATCAAAGCAGTCCCTGCCAAACAGCGTCTCAATCACCCGGACCGTTTCCATATGAGGCTTGTTTGACAACACTGCCGTCTTTTTTCCTTCGCCGCGCAGAGCGGCCAAAAGCTCCGGAATCCCTTCGTAGGGCTTCACCTGGTACATACAGTTTTCCCGGAATATTTCCCTGTATCTGGCAAATGCCTGATCAAAATGTACAAGCTCCACATCTCCTGCCGCCGCCAGGGCCCGCCGGACCAGATTTGCGGCGCCGTCGCCCACAAAATATTTATACTGCTCCACCCCAAAGGGGCCGAAACCAAAAGGCTCCAGCGCAGCATCGCCGCAGTATTTGATGCTTGCAATGGAATCGGACAATGTGCCGTCCAGATCAAAAATAACCGCTCTTTTCATATCAGCCACTCCTTCGCCTCCTGATAGAGCCTTCCCACCGGAAGCCCTACCACATTATTATAATCTCCTTCGATTCTCTGAATGTACCTGGCACACAGCCCCTGGATACCGTAGGCGCCCGCCTTATCCAAAGGATCTCCCGTGACCGCATAAGCCAGAATTTCCTGCCGGGACATGGGATAAAAGGACACCTGCGTGACCTCATAAAAGGTCTTTTCTGCTGTCCTTCCGCTGCTGTCCCGATGCATCAGCGTAACACCGGTATAGACCTGGTGTGTCCTGCCGGAAAGCTGCTCCAGCATCTCCACAGCGCTTTTCTCATCGCCGGGCTTTCCCAGAATCCTTTCCTCCAGAGCCACAAGAGTGTCCGCCCCCATCACCAGCACTTCCTCATCCCGGGGCAAAGCGCCAAACACCGCTCCCGCCTTCCGGCGGGACAGCTCTTTCGCCCTCTCCCATACCAGGGGAAGAGAGGTCTCTTCATCTGTGGAGCTTACTATTACCTCAAAATTTAGTCCGATCTGTTTTAACAGCTCTCTCCTGCGGGGAGATGCCGATGCCAATATAATTCTCATATGATCTCTGGCCCTTATCCTTTGCTGCATGCAGGGCTTCCTTTCCACAAATCTGCCCGTTTATTCATGATGAATTTCCGGCACAAAGGTCCTGGTTGCGCGTGCTTCCGCCTCTGCAGCCACCCGGGCTTTTTCCACAGCCTCCAGGCAGAACGCCTCCTGAGACTGGAAACGGCTTTTTCCTCTCCTGCTCACCTTCTCGTAAACGCCGTCCGAAGTCAGAACAGAGGCCTTCACATTATCCCGCAGCTGACTCTGCAGGATGTGCAGCAGCTCCTCCTTCAACTCCGGCTTCTCCACGGGGAACAGGATCTCCACACGGCGCTCCAGGTTCCTGGGCATCCAGTCCGCACTGCCGCAGTATATCTCATAATGCTCATCGTTTTCAAAGTAAAAGATCCGGCTGTGCTCCAGGAAATTTCCCACAATGGAGCGGACAGTGATATTTTCGCTGACCCCCGGAATTCCCACCTTCAGACAGCAGATGCCTCTGACGATCAAATCGATCTTGACTCCCGCCGCACTGGCTTTATAAAGCGCGGCAATAATATCCCTGTCACACAGAGAGTTCATTTTGGCAATGATCCGTGCCGGGCGGCCTTCCTGCGCATATTTTCGTTCTCTGCGGATCAGCTGTAAAAAACGGTCCTTCAGCCACAGAGGCGCCAGGGACAGCCGATTCCACATAAGCGGCTCCGAATAACCGGAAAGCATGTTGAATACAGCGGTGGCGTCCTCACCGATATACTCCGAACAGGTCAAAAGTCCGATATCTGTATACAGCTTGGCCGTAGCATCATTGTAATTGCCGGTACCCAGGTGTACATAGCGGCGGATACCATCCTCCTCCCTGCGGACCACCAGCGTAATCTTACTGTGGGTCTTCAGCCCCACCAGCCCGTAGATCACGTGGCATCCCGCCTTCTCCAGCATCCTGGCCCACACAATATTGTGCTCCTCGTCAAACCGCGCCTTCAGCTCCACCAGCACGGTAACCTGCTTGCCGTTTTCCGCCGCCTGGGCCAATGCAGCAATAATGGGCGAATTGCCGCTGACACGGTACAGGGTCTGCTTGATGGCCAGCACCTCCGGGTCTCTTGCCGCCTGGCGGATAAATTCCACCACCGGCTCAAAGGTCTGGTAGGGATGATGCAACAGAATATCCTTTTTGCGGATCCGGTCAAAAATCTTACAGCCTGAAGGCAGCTCCGGCACCGGCTGAGGGGTATATCCCGGAGCCTTCAAATGTTCAAAGCCCTCCATTCCATACAACTTCATCAGCACCGTCAGATCCAGAGGACCGTCTATGGCATAAATATTCTGTTCCTCCATTTGAAGCTCATCCTTGATGATCTTTAAAAGCCGCCCGTCGCAGCCCTCCTCCACCTCCAGACGGATGGCCTGGCCCCACTGGCGCTTTTTCAGCTGCTTCTCAATCTCCTTCAGCAGATCGGCCGCTTCATCCTCTTCAATAGTCAGATCGGCATTTCTCATAATGCGGAAGGGATGGGCACAGACAATATCATAATTCAGGAACAGCTTATGCATATTCCGCTCGATGATCTCCTCCAGAAGAATCACCTTTTTCCCCTTGCTTCCCGAGGGAAGCTGTACAATGCGGCTGAGCACCCCAGGCACCTGAACCGTGGCAAACTCCATCTCCTCCCTGCTGTTTTTCTTGTGCACCAGGGCGGCAATATTCAGCGTTTTATTCCGGATCAGAGGAAAAGGCCTGGAGGAATCCACCGCCATAGGCGTCAGTACCGGATATACATTCTCTGCAAAATATTTATCGGCAAATTCCGCTTCCTCCCTGCTCAGGTCTTCGTGTCTGCCGATGATCTGAAGACCGTTCTGGCGAAGCTTGGGCATCAGGGAGCGGTTGTAGGTGGAATACTGGAGCTCCACCAGCTCGTGAATAGCCCTGTCCAGGGCCGCCAGCTGCTCCGCGGGAGTCATGCCGGCGATATCCGGCTTTCCGTATCTGGCATTTACCATGTCCTTCAGCGAGGCTACCCTGATCATAAAAAATTCGTCCAAATTGGAGGCCGTGATGCTCAAAAACTTAAGCCTCTCAAAAAGCGGAATATTCTTGTCCCTGGCTTCGTTCAGCACCCGATGGTCAAACAAAATCCAGCTCAATTCCCGGTTCGTATAATATTTCGGATCACAAAAATCAATTTCACCCATAGCTCCCTCTCTTCCTGATTCCTAAAAACATTTTCACCTGCCAGACTCCGAAGATCAAATACCTTCCGCTTCTTACAGACTCTTCCACTGCTTCAGCACCGGCTCCACACTGAACACCTCCTGAAAGAATTCCGCCTTGGCTTCAAAAAAACCCTTCTCCAGAGTAATGTCCTCCTGAGTGTCTACCGTAAGGATCAGCCGATTATCCTTCAAGGCTGCCTTCAGCCCTCTCATCTTCTGCTTATGGCTTCGGTCCAGTCCGTTTGCCAGCCGCAGAATAGCCGTCAGCTTCCCCACGGTCAGATAGGACTCCCGGTCCAGTCCCTGGACGCCGTCCTGTTGTCCGTAATAGGTAAACCGACTGTGGTTGAAACGCACCACATTGGCCACAATCTCTCTCTCCATATGGGACAGGCCGATAATCTCCGTAGCCATTATGATATTATAGGAAGTCGTCCCGATATTGACCATACTGATATATTTCCCACAGTCGTGAAGAATGGCCGCCAGACGCAGATACAGCCGCTGACGCTTCCCCAGCCCATGAACCTTTTTCATACTGTCAAATATGGTGGTGGTAATATTTTCCAGGGTCTCCGCCCGCTTTCTGCTGCCCATATAACGCTTGCTGATATTCATGGCACAGGCGATAATATCCTGTTCAAAGTCATGCTCTCCCTGAAACATTCTGATTTTTTCCGCATATTCATAGGCGATCCCGTCGCAAAGAGTCACTCCCGGAGCCCAGATATTTTCCACCCCCATCAGCCCTGCAATCCGGCGGATTAATATGGCGCTGATAAACACCAGCGGAACCTTTTCCTCGGGAATCCCCATAGAATCGGATATCTGAGCGGCACTTCTGGTGCGCAGCTTTTCCATGAGCTTTTCGAACTCATCCTCCTTCAGAACCGCTGCAACATTGTCCCTCCCCATGGTCTTCACCGCCCAGGGTGAAATATAGTCGTCCACAATGATCAGGTTGCGGATCTCCCGATCCTTCAGATACAGCTTTTTGTAATTTTCCAGCTGGGCAAGCACCATTTCGTCGATAATCCCCTCCCGGCGGCCTGCTCTGGCGTCAAAGCGGCTGAGATAGTCCTGAATGCGCAGCACTCCCAGCCGGATATTCTGGGTGGACACCAGGGTATCATTGTCAAACAAAGAAAGCTGTATGCTGCCTCCCCCGATATCCAGAATCGCCGTCTTTTCCTCTATAAACCTGCGAAAACTCTCTCCCCTGGAGGCAATGGATTTATAATCCAGAAACCGCTGTTCGGAATTACTCAAAACCTCCAGACGGATCCCCGTGCGCTGGGCAATCTGATCCTGAACCACAATGGAGTTTTCCGTCTCCCGAATGGCGCTGGTTCCGTAGGCCTTATAGGCATCCACCTTGTAAGCCCGGCAGACCTCCGCAAATTCCTTCAGCGTCCGGCAGAGCTCATCCATCTTCTCTCTGCTGATCTTGCCGTGGGCAAAGGTATCGCTGCCCAGGTCGATCCGCTTGTTGATGCGCTCGATCTCCCGCATATTGTTTTTTCCTGAAAACTCAAAAATTTTCATGGTCAGCTCAAAGCTTCCCACATCTATTGCCGCAAAGGTTTGAACTCCCATCCCGGTACCTCCTTCTCCACTAAACACGCCCCGACAGATAATCTATAAACTGCTGGGCGCTTCTGCCGGACAATCCTCCGTGGGAAAGCTCCCACTGATTTGCCTGGGATGCCAGCTCCTCCCGGGAAAGCTTAACGCCCTCTCTTTGGGCAAGAACCTCCACGATCTCCTGAAACTGTTTTTTGTCGGGCGCGCCGAAATAGATGGTAACACCAAACCGGTACACCAGAGAAAGCTTTTCCTGCACCGTGTCGCTGGTGTGCATGTCCTGTCGCACCTCCTCCTTGTCCCGGTAATTTTCCCGGATCAGATGCCGCCTGTTGGAGGTGGCATAGATCAGCACATTCTCAGGCTTTTTCTCCAAACCGCCCTCAATAACCGCCTTCAAATATTTATACTCGGTCTCAAATTCCTCGAAGCTCAGATCGTCCATATATATAATAAAACGGTAATTGCGGTTCTTAATCAGGCCGATTACGTGATTTAAGTCCTGGAACTGATGCTTGTACACCTCTATGACCCGAAGCCCCTTTTCATAATATTCATTGGCAATGGCCTTGATGCAGGAAGACTTGCCGGTGCCTGCATCCCCGAACAGCAGGCAGTTGTTTGCCTTTCTCCCCTCCACGAAAGCATCGGTATTGTCCGTAAGCTTTTTCTTTGGGATCTCGTATCCCACCAGGTCACTGAGATTCACATGAGCGATCTTGCGAATAGGCTCGATGGTCACTCCATGATCGTCATGTGCAATGCGAAAGGATTTGTGAAGCCCAAGCTTTCCCACTCCATATTCCTGATAGAACCGAGTCAGGCTGGCTTTCATTTCCTCCGCAGTCCGGTCCCTGCAAAACTGCTGTGCCAAAGCGCAGATCCTGGCACAGATCCTGGAATTATAGACCTTGCTCTCCCGGCTTCCCGCCTCGTAACGCTCCGCAAGATAATACTCGGGAGCCTGAAGCCGCTCTGCCACGGGGCCGAAATCAAAATCAAATAATTCCTTAAATATTACAATATCGTGCAATACAGCGTCATTAATGGTTCCCTGTATCTCTCCCCGCATTTCACAGCCGCAGCTATAGCTGTTTTCGTTGTTCACCAAAAGATCCGCCAGGTAACAGTGCCACAAATTGCCGTGAAACCCATAGCGTCCCGCCAGCTCCAGCAGTCTGTGAATACAGTCATAAAAAAGCTCTCTGGCCTCCCCGGCGGCCGTCTCATAATGAGACAGGATCCACGCCATATCGTAGAGAAGCCCTCCCTCCTGAAAATTGCGAAATATAATCAGCTCTTTTTCTCTCATGTCAGTAATTCCCCAAAATCTTCATATTGCGGGCCTCTTCCCGCAGCCCTCTCAAAGCGTTCCTGACGGCACTGTCCGCCAGATTGCCCTCAAAATCCACAAAAAACCGGTATTCCCAGCTCCTGTCCTCGATGGGACGGCTCTCGATCTTTGTCATATTCAGATCATTATAAATAAAATGGGACAACATATGATACAGTGAACCGCTTTTGTGGGGCACCTCGAAGCAAATACTGATCTTTCGGGCATCCCTCCGGAAAATTTTCTGATTGGTCACAATGATAAACCGGGTGGAGTTGGTGTCGGAGTGATTGATTCCCTTCCGAAGCACCTCCAGGCCGTAAACCTTTCCCGCATGCTCCCCTGCGATAGCCGCCTGGGTTCTGTCCTGCTCCTGTGCCACCTTTTCTGCGGCAAAGGCATTATTCTGCATGCTGATCTGGCTCCAGGTGAAATCCTCCAGAAACCGGGCGCTCTGCATCAGGGACTGGGGATGAGAGTACACTGTTTTGATATCCGAAAGCTCCGTTCCCGGCAGCGCCAGAAGACAATGCTCCACCTGCAGGATCTGTTCTCCCACAATATAATTCTCGTACTCCTGTAAAAGATCATAGATTTCGTTTACTATGCCCGCAGTGGAGTTTTCGATGGGAAGCACCGCAAAATCGGCGCAGCCCTCCTCTATGGCACTCATGGCATCCCGAAAGGTATCCACATGAAAGCTTTTTATCTGCTCCCCGAAATACGCAAGCATTGCCGCCTGGGAATAGGACCCTTCCGCTCCCTGATACACCACTCTGGCTTCCTGAGTTTTCAACTGTTCCACTTCTATAAAAGGCAGCCTGCCCGGGCCTCCCTCCTCGGAAAGAAGTCGGTATTGCAGCTTTCTGCTCATGGACATGATCTGCTCGAACAGCTCCTGCACGCCCCGCCCGTTCCATTCATTGTGCGTCAGGGCCTTCACCCGGGAAAGCTTCTCCGCCTCCCTCTGGCGGTCAAAAACCTTTTTCCCAGTCCCCAGCTTGTATTCCGCCACCTGGCGGCTCACTTCCATGCGCTTCTCATACAATTCCACAATTTGGGCATCGATCTCATCGATCTGCTCCCGCAGCTCTGTCAATTCCATCTTCCTCACCCTCCGTCTTCTGTTACGATTTATTATAGGACATCTCTTCCATAAATACAATATTGGTATTGCCTTTGGGGCAAAAGAGATATAAAATAGTGTTACAGCCTGCACGTCAACTGACAGGCGCACGATGTGGCTGTAACAAAATGATTGCATTATGCAGACAATAGGGGAGGCTTTCATGAATAAAAAAAATAAAACCCTTCGCAATATCCTGGTAGTCCTGATCCCGCTTCTGCTGGCGGGAATTCTGTGTCTGGTCACCTATCTGAGCAGGCATATTCCCATGAATCCGCCGGGTACCATAGGCAACTCTGCGGGAAACATCAATAACGGCGGCCTGTTCTGTCAGCAGGAGGGCACCGTTTATTTCTCCAACCCTTATGACGGCGGAAGCCTGTATGCCATGAACGCGGACGAAAGCAATATTCGCCGTCTGAACACGCTGAAGGTGAGCAATATTCTGGCCGGAGGAAATTTCCTCTATTTCTTCCAAAAGGGCGCCGCCGGCACCACCTCGGATTCCGGCTTCGGACAGCTGCCCGGCATCATCTCCTTTATGCGCTGTAAGCCGGACGGCTCCGGCGGAGAATCCCTTACCCGGAATACGGTGACCGCAGGCCAGCTGGTGGATAATTACCTGTATCTGATGACCATCGCCGACACCGGTTACGCCTTCATTAAGATCAAGATCGACGGCAGTGATAATCAGCTGCTGGCAGAATACCAGATCAATCCGGCCTGCGCCGCAAACGGCCTCATCTACTATAACGGAACCAGAAACGACCACTATCTTTACACGCTCAATACCGCCAATGATTCCTCCTCCGTAATCTGGCAGGGCAATTTGTGGAATCCGGTGCTGGAGGGCGACTTTGTATATTATATGGACGTGGCCAACAACTACCGTTTGTGCCGATATTCTCTGTCTCAGAACGTAATTCAGGTGCTGACGGAGGACAGGGTGGACTGCTTCAATCTGGGCAGCGGCTATATTTATTATCAAAAAAACGGCTCCGCCCCCCAGCTGATCTGCATGCGCACGGACGGAACCGACCCCCGCGTGATCGCGGAAGGAAACTATACCAATATCAATATGACCTCACAGTTTGTGTATTTCCAGCTCTTCGGCGAGGAAGACACCATGTATCACTCCTACATCGGAAGCAGCACCTGTGAAGCCTTCTCGGCGGCAGAGGCCGCTGTGCCGTCTCCCTGACGGCTTCCGGCGCCCGCCCCAAAGCTCTTCACTCCTCGATGTGATCCAGGCCCTGGCTGAGGATCGTGACGATATGGGCGTCCGCCAGGGAATAAAATATGGTCTTGCCCTCTCTGCGGTTTTTCACCAGATCCATCTGCTTCAGCACCCGGAGCTGGTGGGAAATGGCAGACTGGGACATGCCCAGCACCGCCGCAATGTCATATACGCACATTTCCGCACTCAGGAGCACATACAGAATCTTCAGACGGGTTCCGTCTCCGAAAACCTTGAAAAATTCAGCCAGATCCTGAAGCTCCTCCTGAGGAGGCATTTTCTCGTCGATAGTTCTTAATGTCATTTCATCCACATGAATATATCCGTTTTCCGACCCTGTCTCTTTCATTCCGGTATCCTTTCTCCCACTGGCGACCAGTATTGCTCCATTCCCGCCGTCATGGTCACTCTGCCGTCCTTTTCCACAAAAAGGGCCTCCGCCCCATACCTTTCGGCCAGCTCCAGCCCCGCCTCCACGCCCAGAATAAAACAGGCAGTGGAAAGGGCGTCGCTTTCCAGCCCGCTGTGGGATAGAATGGTAACGCCGGCCACGCCGCTCTGCGCCGGATACCCGCTGGAAGGGTCATAAATGTGATGATATCTCACCCCTTCCGCCTCCACGAATCTCTGATAATCCCCCGACGTGGAAACACACCAGCCGCCGTCCAGGGTGAGAATTCCCACGTAGGCAGAGGTGTCAAAGGGATCCATAACAGCCACCCTCCAGCCTCCGCCCTCCGGCTTCTCGCCGTAGGTCAAAATACTCCCTCCCAGAGAAATAACAGCTCCCAATATCTCCTTATGCTCCTCCAGATACACCAAAATCCGATCCAGAGCCACGCCCTTTCCCACTGCTCCCAGGTCCAGGCAGGCTCCGGCAGAGAGAATGACCCTTCCACCTACAGAAGCGTCTACGTGGTCTTCGGCTTCCCCTCCATTCCCCTGGGAGCTCTCCCCGGAGTCTTCCCAAAGCTGCATTTTGTCCCTGCCGCACAACCCAAGCGCCTCTGTCAGAGCCTCTTCCCCGGGCGGCTGAAATTCTCCGGTGCGCTCTCCCGCTGCCCAAGCATCCATATCCCACAGCTGGACCACCGGCCCCAGAGTAATATCCAGAGCTCCCCCCGAATCCTCACCAATGCGAATGCAGGTCCGCAGGATCTGTGCCAATTCCTCCGACACCTCTGTTCCCTCCGGCTTTCCAGCCCCTGCGTTGACTGCATACACCTGGGAGCTGTCAAGCCTCCGGGAAAGCATTTCCTGTTCCAGGGATTTTGTCAGTTCCAGAATATCCCGGGCCGCCCCGCTGTCCGCCTCTCTGGTATAGATGCTTTGCTGTACCACGGTACCCATGGCCGTGTCCACACTCTGTACCTGCTGGGTCTTCTCAAAGGAACAGCCCCCAAGCAGCCAAAAAAGAACCGCCGCACCTGACACACAAAAAAATTTCTTCATTTTCTTCCCCTTGTTTGCTATAATGAAGCCGGAAAGGACAAAACCATGAATCAGGAAAAAAAGACAAAATACACCGCCCTGGGAATCGGACTGCTTTTAACTGCAGCCGCTGTCTGCAGTCTGCTTTGGATCCTCATTCCCCCCCCAGACAACGGAGGACATACGGCGGATATCTATCAGAACGGAGAATTGATCCATAGCATTTCCCTGAAAGATGTAGACCAGCCCTATACCTTTACCGTCACCGGCGAAAACGGCTGTTTCAATATCATCGAAGTCCGTCCCGGAAGCATTGGGATCCGGGATGCCTCCTGTCCCGACAGGCTCTGTGTCCTGCAGGGCTTTATTACAGACTCCAGACTTCCTGTCACCTGTCTGCCCAACCGGCTGGTGATCCAGCTTCGGTCCCGGACAAAACAATCTCAGGATAGTCTGACCCTTCCCGATACGATCACCTACTGAAAGGAGCGTCCCATGTCTCATCGCCGATTGACTGCCCTGGCCCTGTGCACCACTCTGGCTTTAGCCATCTACGCTGTGGAAAGCGCCATCCCGCCCCTGGTTCCCATCCCGGGCATCAAGCTGGGACTGGCAAATATTGTCACCCTGATCCTACTGCGGCATACCTCCTTAAAGGACGCCGCCCTTGTAACGGGCGCCCGCACCCTTCTGTCTGCTGTACTGTTCGGCCAGCTTTTAAGCCTGCTCTACAGTGCTGCAGGAGCCATTTTCAGCCTTACCCTCATGTATCTTGTAAACAGGCTTCTGAAAAACCGGTATCCGTACCTGACCGGAGCCGTGGGCGGCCTGGCCCACAACGCGGGACAGCTTCTCACCGCCCTGGCCCTCACCGCCACGCCCGGAGTCCTGACCTATTTGCCCTTTCTCGTCCTGGCAGGCATACTGACCGGCCTGTTTACCGGTTTCTGTGCCTTCTATGGGGACAAGTATCTATTACGGCATCTGCGGTGGCTTAAGGACTGATACCGTTTTCCCTTCTGACACCTGCGGCTCATTGCGTGCCTGTCACAGGTTCCGATTCCGCCGCAAGCGCCCCGGCCAGCTGCTCCACCGTTCTGTGAAGCACGGGATGTCGGTACCCGGGAGCGATTTCCCTCAAGGGCTCCAGCACGAACTCACGATTTTCCAAATCTACATGAGGAATCGTCAGATCATCACTCTCATATACCAGCTTATCGTAAAACAAAATATCCAGATCCAGGGTTCTGGGGCCCCAGTGCACCTCCCGCGTCCGGCCCGCCGCATCCTCGATCCGGTGCAGCGCCTCTAAAAGCTCCTCCGGAGTCAGCAGGGTCTCGATCTCCAGTGCGCCGTTTAAAAAGTCCTCCTGCTCCACGCCGCCGTAAGGCTTCGTCCGGATCATCTGAGAAACCTTTTTCACACAGATCAGAGGATGAATCCGCAGTGCATTGACGCCCTCTTCTATATAATGCTCACGGAAGCCGATGTTGGAGCCCACAGCCAGATAGACCCTGTGCCACCCTCTGTGCACCTCCACGGACACACACCCGAAAGGCAGGTCTATGGGCGCCTCCGGCTTTCGAATCTCCAGATCCACGGCGGCAATCAACTGGTACTTCAGAAGAATCGCTTCGGAAAGCCTCTCTGCCACGGCCTCCAGCAGGCGGCAGGTGTTTTCCTGCATCCACCGGGTGATGAAATGGCACAGATCTCCGTAATCGGTTGACAGCGCCAGCGCATCCTCCCGCCCCGCCCTGCGGGCATCCATATGAAGCGCCGCATTCACCAAGAATTTCTGTCCCTTTTCCTTTTCCTCGGGAAATACCCCGTGGTGTGCAAAAACCTCCAGCCCCTCGATTTTTATTACGTCCTCAGCCCATACATCATACACTGACCGATCCCTCCTTTCTCCCGTGTACGCTTCCGAATATCAGGGATTGCTCTTACCGGAAGCATTCCCGCTGTTCAAAATGGCCTCCGCCATCTTCACCGCTCTCACATTCTCCTTTACATCATGAACCCGCACAAACATACAGCCCTTCATAACCGCCATGACCGTAGTCACTATGGTTCCCTCCAGCCTCTGATCCACCGGCAGATCCAGGGTCAGTCCCACTACCGACTTGCGGCTGCAGCCCAAGAGCAGAGGGCACCCCAGCGTATCAAGCTCCTCCAGACGGTGAATAATCTCCAGATTCTGCTGATAATTTTTTCCGAAGCCCACTCCTGGATCCAAAATGATCCCATCCCTTCGGATCCCCGCTTCCTCTGCCAGTCTGAGGGTCTGCGCCAGATCGGACACCGTATCTTGCAAAAAATCCTCATAGACGGCCTCCCGGCGGTTATGCATCAGACAGCAGGGCAGACCGCTCTGCGCGATGACCTGCGCCATCTCCGGGTCATATTTCAGTCCCCACACATCATTAATCAGATCCGCTCCCTCCCGGATGCCTGCCCGGGCCACCGAAGCCTTATAGGTATCCAGGGAAATGGGAACATCAAAATTTTCCCTGACCGCCCGAAAAATGGGCATCACTCTCTGAATCTCCTCTTCCGCCTCCAGCGGCTTACAGCCGGGACGGGTGGACTCTCCGCCGATGTCGATAATGTCCGCCCCTTCCTTAAGCATGTCCTCCACATGCTTAAGGGCTCTGTCCCTGTGGTTCCATTTTCCCCCGTCGGAAAAAGAATCCGGCGTCACATTCAGGATCCCCCAAACATAAGTATGTCCCTTTATCTGAAATTCTCTGTTTCCTATTTTCAAACGAATACCTCTCTAATATAGAATATGTAGATTCTTCTTTCCCTCTTTCCAGCTGCAATCCTTTTGGGCCGGACAGCAAAAGCAGGGCCTGCTGGCCTTGTCCGCACGGTACAGAATGCCTGTAAGTCCCGGCACCGCAGCCGCGTCCGGATCCCGATGCCGCAGTATGGCGGCTGTCACCGCCTCCGCCTCCTCCCGGTCATAGCCGCAGTCCGACAGGATCGACGGCGCCTTTGCCGCCCCTGCCTGCTCGTGGGGAATCCCCTCCCTGTACTGCTCATGCCTCCCCAGATCATGGAGCAGGGCCGCCCCATAAATCAAATCCTTCGGAATCTCCTGACCTTCCTCCAGATTTATCAGGGTCCCTATCCTGGCCACATCCAGAAAATGCGTCATATCATGACGGCAGAAACGCCTGTCCGTCTCCGCCTCCCTATTTTTCTGCAGATTTTCCAGAAAAGAAGGATGCGCCAATATCTTGTCCACCCGCACCATATCCAATTCCATATCCTCCTTCCCTCTTCGGCAAAGCCCACGCCGCCTGGGGACCGCTTCATTCCCTTCCCAGCTGCAGCAGCTGAAAAAACCGGTCCTGAAGCCTTTCATCCTCCGCGAAAGCTCCTCTGACAGCCACGCTCACCGTGCTGCTGCCGGGCTTTTTGATCCCGCGCATGGTCATGCACATATGCTCGGCCTCCACCACTGTCATAACTCCCAGAGGCGCCAGGCTCTCCATCACCGCGTCGGCGATCTGAGCCGTCATCCGCTCCTGCAGCTGAAGCCTCCGGGCATAAACCTCCACCGTCCGGGCCAGCTTGCTTAATCCCGTCACTCTTCCGTCCGGTATATACGCCACATGAACCTTTCCAAAAAACGGCAGCATATGGTGCTCGCACATAGAATAAAACACAATATCCCTTTCCAGCACCATCTCCCGGCTGTCCACCGTAAACACTCTGGAAAGATGTCCGGCGGCATCCTCGCTCATCCCGGCGAAGATCTCCCCGTACATCCTGGCAATCCTGTCCGGCGTCTCCCGAAGTCCCTCTCTGTCAGGATCCTCGCCGATCCCTTCCAGAAGCAGTCTCACTGCCTCCCTGATTTTATTCTCATCCACAATATCTCCCTCGATTCTCATCCATCTTTCATCACCTTCCGCCTGCGAGCTCCATCAGTCTTCCCATAAAGGAAAGAGAGCCGAAAGCGATAATCACATCCTCTTTTCCAGCCAGCATACGGCTCATTTCCACCGCTTCCTCTAGGCTGTCCGCCGCAGTCACATTTTCGTGGACCCGGGCCGCCTCCTGCGCCAGCTCATAGGCCGAAAGGGCTCTGGGATTGTCCGGCGGCGTCACAGTGATGATCTGATCCGCCAGAGAATGGGTCCGGGCTATGATTGCCTCGTGATCCTTATCTCTCAACACCCCCATTATATAGATGATCCTTCGATTTGTAAAATAAAACCTGACGGATTCCGCAAGCCGTTCTGCTCCGTCCTCATTGTGAGCCCCGTCCACAACAAAATATGGCTTCCTGCCTATGACCGTAAAGCGGCCCGGCCAGACCGTCTCTCTCAGGCCCTTCCTCAGCTTTTCCTCCGAAACGGGAAAGCCCTGCTCCCCCAGCACCCTCAGCACATCCACTGCCAGAGCCGCATTTTCCACCTGATATTTCCCTGCAAGGGTAATCTCCAGCCTCCGAAAACCACCGTAATCAAAATACTGCCTCTCCAGACCGTACCTGACCCGGGTAAGCTTTCCCGGATCCGCCACAATCAGGGAACAGTTCAGCTCCTCCGCCCTGACTGCAATCTCCTTAAAAGCTTCCGCCTGCTGCCAGGCGCTGACCGCCGGACGTCCCTGCTTCAAAATCCCCGCCTTCTGCCGGGCGATTTCTCCCAGGGTATTCCCTAAAAATTTCATATGATCCATGCTGATGGAGGTCAGCACCGACACCACTGTGCTTTCCACCAGATTGGTGGCGTCCAGCTCTCCTCCCATCCCGGTCTCCAACACCACAATACGACAGGCCTGATCCCTGAAATATAAAAATGCCAACGCCGTCTCAATCTCAAAGGGCGTGGGGTGAGGAAGCCCGGCCTCCGTCATTTCATCGCAGATGTGCCTGATCTGCCCGATTCCCTCACAGAGCGCTTTTTTTGTAATATACCTGCCGTTCACCTGAATTCTCTCCCGATAGTCAAACAACGTGGGAGAGAGATAGCGTCCTGTCCGATACCCGGCCTCCTTCAGCGCCGACGCCAGATAAGCCGACACAGAGCCCTTGCCGTTTGTTCCCGCCACATGAACAAATTTTAACTGCTTCTGAGGATCTCCCAGGCGTCTGCACAGCTCACGGATGCTTCCCAGACCAGGACTTATGCCGTAACGCCCCGCCTGTTCCATATATTCCATAACCTGACGTTCATTCATATCAAAATCTCCACTGGTCTGTTTATATTTCTCCACATAATTTTTCACGGACCCGGCCATACTAACCTACAGCCGCAAAATGACCTGCAACGGTCTAATCCGGACTGCAGGTCACTTGTACTATTTTGAAACCGGCCTGCGCCTGCAGGCACACCGTAACCATCAATAAGAAAGGAGCTCCCCATGAAAAAGGCTCTCGTCACCTTCTCGAAAAACTTTGTCAAATGCGGACTCACCGGCTGGTGTATGGAAATTCTTTTTACCTCCGTGGACGCCCTGCGCCGTCGGGATCTGACCCTCACGGGAAATACGTCCCTCTGGATGTTTCCCATATACGGCTGCGCTGCCATCCTGGCTCCCGTCAGCCGCCTGCTGCAAAAAAGACCCCTCTGGTTCAGAGGCATGACCTACATGAGCCTGATCTTCTCCACGGAATATCTCACCGGAAGGCTGCTCTCCCGTTACAAGCTGTGTCCCTGGGATTACGGGCGCTGCCGATGGCATATCCGCCGGGTGATCCGCCTGGATTTCGCTCCCTGCTGGTTCGGAGCGGGCCTGTTGTTCGAGCGGCTTCTCTCCTCCCCGGCAAGGTCTTCTCACTAAGCCGGCATAATTCCCCGGCTTCGCGGCCTTTTTCAGTCGTCCATATCCTCCAGATCCCCGGAGCCGATGTCAAGAGTGTTCACGGTACGCCTCTTCATTCTGGCCTCCTCGGACTGGTGCAGAATAAATTCCTTTATTTCCTTGGAATGCTTGATATGCTCCAGGATCAGCTGGGGATGGGTGGTATCCCCCGTAAAGCAGATCACCGTTCCCAGTCCGAACAGCTTCTCCGCCAGGCTGGCCACATGCTGGACATCCTGCACCTTATACATATAACAGTCATTCTCCACCGTCTTAAGCAGGCCGGTGTCCACCGTGATCATGTCCTCCCTGATCATATACTTGGTAAAAGTAAAGGGAAGTCCAAAAAACAGCCATCTTTTTCTCTCAGTAAATTCCATTATCCCCTGCCATCCTTTCTGTACCGGCGGGATTTCCCAAGGCTTTACCGCCGCATTTTCCTTTTCACAGCATTATTATAATCGAAGAACGGAGGAGATGCAAGGGGCTGTGAGCAGTAACGGCCCCTTCAAAAAACATTTAAATTGCCATTGAAACTCTGCGGCAGAAATGATATCATAGTAAAAATATGTGAATGGAGGTATCATCATGACAGCTAAAGAGTGTATCACCGGCCGCAGAAGCATTCGGCGTTTCACAGACCGGCCTGTTTCCCATGGACTGCTCTCCCGGATCGTGGAGACGGCATCCTTCGCCCCCAGCTGGAAGAATACCCAGATCACCCGCTACATTGCAGTGGAAGGAGAAGCCAAGGCGGCTCTTGCCAAGTGCACTTCCCTTTTCCCCGGCAACGGCGCCATTATGGAAAGCGCGCCTGTTGTGATCGCCGTTACCATAATCACCGGACGCAGCGGCTACGAGCGGGACGGTTCCTTCTCCACTCCCAAGGGCGACAGGTGGCAGATGTACGATGCCGGTATCGCCAGCGAGGCCTTTTGCCTTGCGGCCCATGAAGAAGGGCTGGGTACCGTGATTTTGGGATTATTTGATGAGGAAGAAGCTGCAAAGCTGCTGAACCTCCCGGAGGGCAGACAGCTGGCGGCTCTGATTCCCGTTGGTTATCCTGCCGAGGCACCCGCCGCTCCCAGACGTAAGACTGTGGAGGAATTATTATCTTTTCAATCATAGCTTAAAAGTCGAAGAGTCTGCTCTTCGACTTTTTTCTGGCCTCCTTCTGCTTTCCGCGCCGCTTGGCAGAAAAGGTCAGGACAAAAGCGGTGCAGAAATGAGGAATCCCATGAGACATCTGATGAGTCCTCTGGATTTTACCCCGGAGGAGCTTGACAGGCTTTTTGACCTGGCAAACGATATCGAACACAATCCGGCAAAATATGCCCACGCCTGCGACGGAAAAATACTGGCTACCTGCTTTTATGAGCCCAGCACCCGGACCCGTCTGAGCTTTGAATCCGCCATGATCCGGCTGGGCGGACGGGTTCTCGGCTTCTCGGACGCCGCGTCCTCCTCCGCATCCAAAGGAGAAAGCGTGTCCGACACCATCCGCATTATTTCCTGCTACGCAGATATCTGCGCCATGCGGCACCCCAAGGAGGGCGCGCCCATGGTGGCCTCGGAGAAATCCCATATTCCCGTGATCAACGCCGGGGACGGCGGCCACCAGCACCCCACCCAGACCCTCACGGACCTGCTGACCATCCGAAGCCTGAAAGGAAGACTCCACAGCTTTACCATCGGCCTGTGCGGCGACCTGAAATTCGGACGGACTGTCCACTCTCTCATCGGCGCCCTGATCCGCTACGCCAATGTACAGTTTGTCTTTATCTCACCGGAGGAGCTTCGGGTGCCCGACTACATTACCGAGCTGTTACGGGAAAAAAACATACCCTTCCGGGAGGTTATCCGTCTGGAGGAAGTAATGCCCGATCTGGATCTGCTGTACATGACCAGAGTTCAGAAGGAACGTTTTTTCAACGAGGAGGATTATGTACGGCTGAAGGATTTCTATATTCTGAACGCCGCCAAATTGGAGCTGGCGCGAAAAGATATGCTGGTACTCCATCCTCTTCCCCGGGTCAATGAGATCTCTGTGGAGGTGGACGAGGATCCCAGAGCCGCTTATTTCAAGCAGGCTCAGTACGGCGTCTATGTGCGCATGGCTTTGATCCTGACACTTCTGGAAAGCTGCAGGTAATGTGAGACAATAGGAAGGAAACTAATAATATGCTGAATGTAGGAAAAATTGAGGAGGGCTTCGTCCTGGATCATATCAAGGCCGGGAAAAGCCTGGATATCTACGATCACCTGCAGCTGGACAAGCTGGACTGCACGGTGGCCATTATCAAAAATGCCAGAAGCGAAAAAATGGGGAAGAAGGATATTCTGAAGGTGGAGTGTGACATCGATATGCTGGATCTGGACGTACTGGGCTATATTGACCATAACATCACCGTTAATGTGATCAAAAACGGTGAGATTGTGGAAAAGAAGGATCTGGTGCTTCCCAGGCAGATCAAAAATGTAATTAAATGCCACAACCCCAGGTGCATCACCTCCATCGAACAGGAGCTGCCCCACATCTTTTTCCTGTCGGATCCTGAAAAAGAAATCTACCGCTGTAAATACTGCGAAGAAAAATACTCCAGCCGGGCAAAATAGCCCGGCCGCCAATATACGCTGCGCACGTAACAAAAGCCACTGTGACAAAAATCACAGTGGCTTAACAATGGACCTGGTGGGATTCGAACCCATGACCTCTGCGTTGCGAACGCAGCGCTCTCCCAACTGAGCTACAAGCCCGTATTTACATTGCTTTTATACTTTATCACAATCCGGCAAAAAACGCAAGCGTATAAAGAAAAAAAGTAAATGGAGTGGCCGGACAATGAATGAAACGGAGAAGCCGTCATGAACAGAATTTTGTTGATCGATGATGATAAAGAGCTTTGCGCACTGATTAAGAAAAGCGTTTTACAGGAAAATATAGAAACCGACTGCTGCTATCTGGGAAAAGAAGGACTTATAAAGCTGAGAGATCATAAATATCAGCTGGTTATACTGGACATTTCGATGCCGGAGCTTGACGGCTTCGAGATTCTGGAAAGAATCAGAGAGCGGTATAATCTGCCTGTTTTGACGTTTCTACGGGCAGAGCTGTCCCAGAGAGGTTTCCATATCGATTATTCTGATCATGTGTTTATTGGGAATTACCGCCAGTCTGCTTCAATTTCGAAAAGATGAAGTCAAATAGATGTTGTTTCGATTTATATATAACCGCAGGCGGCGCTTTTTAAGAACGCCGCCTGCAGCTGTTTTCTTCCAGTATTCTTCCAGTTTCCTACCTTCCGCTTTCTTCCAGCTTCTCTTCGTTTTCCTCCCGGCTCACCTGCTCAAACCCAAAAACCGCTCATAAATTTCACATATGTTGACGGCATCCTTGGGCTTTGGCATCTCGCAGAAAATCCGAAGCAGCGGCTCCGTTCCGGAAAACCGGGCGATCACCCAGCCGCCGTTTGAAAAATACACCTTGGAGCCGTCCAGGTAGCTGACCCTGTCGATCTCAAAAGGAAGCTCCGGCAGTTTCTTCTCTTCCAGCAGAACATGAAGAATCTCCTGCTTCTTTTCCTGATCGAAGCGGTAGTCCCGCTCTTCCATGTCGATCAGACCGTATTCCTCCTCTATTTCGGCAATGATCCGGGAAAGCTTCTTTCCGGATACGGCAATCATCTCCACCAGCAGCATGGCCGCATAAATGCCGTCCTTTCCCTTGATATGCCCTCTTACGGTCAGACCGCCCGAGGACTCTCCGCCAATGACCGCATCCGTCTCATTCATTTTCGCAGAAATGTATTTAAAGCCCACCGGAACCTCATAGCATTTCTCTCCAAAGGCCTCCGCCACCTGGTCCAGCACATGGGTGGTGCAGATATTCCTGACAGCAGGCCCCTGCCAGTTTTTATATTTTTTCAGATAATAATACAAAAGCACCAGAATTTCGTTGGGATGAAGAAAGCGTCCCGTATCATCAATGATTCCCAGCCTGTCCGCATCTCCGTCCGTTGCAATACCGATATCGTAATGCCCGTCCGTGACACAGGTCTGGAGCATACGCAGGGTAGCCGCAGAAGGCGCAGGAAGACGGCCTCCAAACAGCGTGTCATGCCGGTCATGGATCACCTCCACCTCACAGCGGGCCGTCTGAAGCAGCGTGCGCAGAGAAGTCTCGGACACTCCATACATAGGGTCCAGCACTACTCTGAGGCCGCTGCCCCGGATCACCTCCATGTTGATGGTTTCCATCAGATCATCCAGGTACTCGTTCAAAGGGTAAATCTCCCGGATCAGGCCCTGCTCCTTGGCCTTGTCGTATTCCAGCTCCTTTATCGGAAGCTCCAGGCCGGCAGCATAGCCTTCAATCTCCCGGGTCTGGGTTTCGTCCGCATCTCTTCCCCCGGCAGTAAACACCTTGATTCCGTTGTAGATCGCCGGATTGTGACTGGCCGTCACCATCATTCCATAGGGAAAGCCATGCTTCTCCACATAATACATAACCAACGGCGTAGGACAGGACTTATTGATCAGGTAGGCCCGCACTCCTTCCGCCGCAAAGACGCAGGCCGCCCACTGCATGGCCTCCTTGGACAGGAAACGCCTGTCGTAGCCCATGACGATTCCCCGCTCCGCCACGCCCTCATCCTTCATTTTCCCGCACAGAGCTCTTGCCAGAAGCTGAATATTCTGTTTGGTGAATCCGTCTCCTATGACGGCTCTCCAACCGCCTGTTCCGAATTGGATCATGCCCATACCTCCATCGTTTGCTTTCGTGAGTACCGTGTCCATTTGCTTCTAATTTCATGATACAGCCCACATGCAGGTATGTCAACCCGTTAACCTCACAGCTGTCCAAACCGCAGAATAACCTTAAATAAATCTCCGTCGATGACGATCTCCATCTTCCCCTGCTGCAGCTCCATCAGGCTCCCCGCAATGGACAGCCCCAGCCCGTTTCCGTCCATATGGCGAGATTTATCCCCCCTCACAAACCGCTCCTCCAACTCCTGAGCAGGTATGTTCAACACGTACTTTGACATGTTGCGGAAAATGATCAGCACCTGCCCTTCCTTCTGCTCCACGGACAGATACACTCTGGAATTCTCCTGAGCATATTTACACACATTGTTCAGCAGATTATCAAACACCCTCCAAAGATGTCTGCCGTCCGCCAGAATCTGCACCGGCTCCTCCGGCTGGTTAACAATCAGCTTCAGGTCCTTTTCTTCCATCCTCTGCTGGTACTCGCCTACCGCCTGACTCAATATCACGCCTGCCTCACAGGGCTCCAGGTTTACCTCCAGATTTCCCGTAGTAGCCTTAGAGGCCTCCACCAGGTCCTCCAGCAGCTTTTTCAGTCTCCTGGACTGGCGCAAAAGCACTTCCGCATACTCTCCGATCCTGGGATTCTCGGTTTGTTCCTGGCAGATCAAATCCGCATAATTAATAATAGATGTAAGGGGAGTCTTCAGATCGTGGGATACATTGGTGATGAGCTCTGTTTTCAGATGCTCGCTCTTCATACGTTCCGCCACAGCCTTGGATATTCCCTGAGACAGACTATTCAGATTTTCTCCGTGCTCCCTGAATGCGCCGAACATCCCCCTGGTATTCACCGTGTAGTCCTCCTGTCCCTGGGCCATGGCCCGGCTTCCCTCCAAAAGCCTCCGGCACAGCATGGACACGTATAAAAGAACCACCAACAGCACTACCTTTTCCATGGCCCAGAGCACCATGCCCTCCGCCTCCAGGAAAAACATACAGCCCATGAATTCCAGGATGCACAATCCCAGATAAGCAAGCACCACCGTGTGAACCAGCGGAATTTCTCTGATCAGCATAAACATTCCCCTGAACAGAAAACGGATTATGCGACAACAGCCCCGCAGAACCACATAGATCAGAGTGTGCCGCCACCATCCTCCAAGCTTCATCCGAATAGCCAGCTCTGTCAGATACAGCACGGATATTCCCGTCAGTGCCATAGCGGCAAATGTGATAAGCGCCATCATTATTACAAAATAATCTGCACCGGACTGCTCCCACAGAGCCATAACAATATACAGCAAAAATACCATTGCCAGAACATATATGCCGGTGAGCAGATCCAGATGGATACAGTTAACCACACTGGGCACAATTCCCTCCCGGTCATTTCTGTGCCCGGCGCCGCACAGAAGAAAAATCAGACACAACAGGCACAAAAAAAAGCTCCCCAGCAAACCACCGATACAGGCATAGCGCAGCTCATATACCAGTCTTCCGGCCTGAACCAAAAGCTTTACCTCATCCTCCGCAGGAAGATCCGGATTCACATAGGCCCGAAAGGTATACCATTTATCCCGATCCAGCTTTGTTCCATTTAAGAAAATGTCCTCCGATTCCTCTCCGCCCGGAAAACGTACCAGCACATCTCTGGTATATGCCGCAGAATAGCCGGAATAGGTTCCCCAGATCACCTTTTCTTCTCCCTTATTCCCGCCTTCCAAATCCAGCAGGGCCAAGTCCAGATTGCCCCCCGCCAAATCCGCTTCGATCACATCCATCCGCCCGATTTCCACACAATACCTGGCATATTCCACAGCGTCATGTATACGACTGGAAAGAAGCTCCGTCACTGCCACTTTTTCTCCTGTGGTATACATATTCCCTTCCCAGGCGCCTATCAGTACAAGCCCAGACAAAATCCCTGCCCCTATCCCTGCCAGTAGCAGAATAAAAGCCAGAATCTTTGCCCCCAGACAGCCTGTAAGCCGAAACTTAGATTTATAAAGGCCCTGCTCCTTCGATCCCTCCTGGCGGGCCCGTTCGTTTTCCTCTCCCAGTCCTTTTTGCTCTTCCTGCCTGCTCTTCCTTTCCAGTCTTTCCTTTTCTTTCAGATCTTCCCTCTCCTCCGACCCTTCCTTCTCTTCCAGCCTGCTTATCTCTTCCATCACAAACCTCCTTAAAAATTCTTCTCGTCTTTCCTGAAGCCTGCCGCTTCATTCCTCTCGCATTTATATCCCTGCCCCCACACTACCTTCAAATACCTTGGCTCCGCAGGATTGTACTCCAGCTTCTCCCGAATATGCCGGATATGTACCGCCACAGTATTTTCACTGCCATAGGGAACATCGTTCCAGATCTTCTGATAGATTTCCCTGGGAGAAAACACCCGGCCCGGATTCCGCATCAGCAGCTTTAAAATATCATACTCCGTGGGAGTCAGGGACACCTCTTCTCCGTCCAGCAGCACCTTCTTTTCCACATCATCCATTTCGATCCCGCCGCATTTCAGCACGGAATCTTCGATCTTTCCCGCCCCCAGCTGCATATATCGGCGCAGCTGAGATTTTACTCTGGCGGCAACCTCCACCGGATTAAAGGGCTTGGTGATGTAATCGTCCGCCCCTACTGTAAGCCCCAGAACTTTATCGGAATCCTCTGATTTTGCCGTCAGCAGAATAATCGGCACATTGCTTCTCTCCCGAATTTTCACCATGGCCTCTATGCCGTCCATTTCCGGCATCATAATATCCAGAAGCACCAGGTGAATGTCATGGTTCTGAATGATCTTCAGAGCCTCCATTCCGTCAAAAGCCTCAAACAAAGTATAATTCTCATCATGGAGATAAATTTTCAATGCATTTACAATGTCTCTTTCGTCGTCGCAGATCAATATATTATACATGGCCGCCTCCTCATTGAAATTGTAGCAAAATCCATTTTAACATAAAACAAGGGAAATGATTAAGAATCCTTTAAGATGTAATCTTTCCCATAAAAATTTCATTGTCATACAAAATCCAACAAAAAAAGAACTGTGAAAAATCCATTTCCACAGCCCTTTTTAATATAATTCTATTTTTCTCCCGCCCCAGGCCTCCGGACACTCCGAAGCCTTTGGAAGCCCCATGCCGCGCCCTTTTTGATCCATTCCAGAAGCACGGAGTAAACCAGACTGGCCAGCAAAAGTGCTGCGAAAATGGCTCCCGCATACCGCAGGCCATAAATATATTGACGCCACAAAATCAAATAGAAAAAAGTGTGCACCATAAAAATATTCATGGAATATCTTCCGAGCCACTCCAGAATATTCTTTACCAAGGGAACGCTGCCCGGAAGCGCCGCCGCAAACCACACCAAAAATACTGCCGCCCCGGCATCTGCCAGATGAAGGAGCTTATCCTGCACCAGAAAATTCTGCCGGACCAGCACACAGAGCACCAGTCCTGCACAGCCCGCCGCCCAGCGCACAACAGGATGGAGCTTTAAATTAAGCAGCCTGTCCGGCCAGTTTCCGTAAGCCGCACAGACCCCTACCGCCGCCGTAAATAAGTACCGGGTAATATCCGGATTCAATTCCAAAACCGCCGGTACAAAAAATACGATGGGAAGAAGAGAATATCCTGTCTTTTGAACCAGCAGAAAAAGCAGCGGCACAAGGAAAATCAATACATAGGCGATCTCCATATACCACCAGGTCATATTCAGGGTAGGCGTATCCAGAATCTGCGCAAATCCCAGAGCATCCGCCAGCAGATAAAGGAAGCCCTGCTTTCCCCCTCCGTACAGAGATCCTAAGTCAAACCAGTGCAGCCAGACCGCAATCACGCTGATATAAAGGGCCAGAAAATTTCCCATCAGCTTCAGCATACGCTTCAAGGCCTGCCGGTACATGGTCTGTACCGTAATTTTCTCCTGACATTTAAGCCCCATGGTTATACCGTAGGCGGTCAGAAACACAAAGACCGCCACGCTGACATTGCCGAATTTGGAAAAGGTGAGAAAGGCCTCCAGCGGAAAGGGCCGGTAATCCACCTGCAGATCCGCCACAGCCCTTGCGTCCTCAAACAAATGATAATTCAAAAGCAGCAGGATTGCCAATCCCTTTGCCATCAAAGAACATTTCTTGGAAAACTCCCGGCACATGATCCCTACCTCCCCTCATTACCCTTTGCCGTCACCGTAAATCCAAATAGAAACAAGATGGAAAATAAAATGGGAAAGCCATACCTGGCATGGTGCAAAAATCCCGGAGAAGCCATGCAGACCAGGAAACTGATCCACAGGGGAAGCCCTGCCGCTGCAAGCCGCCCCCTTCCGTGACTTTTCTGCCAGCAGGTCAGGAAAAACAGCCCCCAGACTGCAAATGCAACATTTTCCAAAATTCCCAGCGGCGTAAAGCGGGCGGCAAACCGATAATAAAAAATCAGAAGCTTTTCCGCTCCGGGAAACAGTCCGCCTCGGGAAACCACATCATATTCCGCCTCGTAGCGTATGGAATTATTCACCTCGGGAGAAAACCAGCCATAGGTATGGGCCAGAAAGGCCTCCACATAAACGCCCGGATGCCGGAACAGACCATGGGCCCACTGCTTCAGATAGGCCAGAATATCCCCTGTTGAAGCACTTTTGCGAAACTGTGCCTTTACCGGGTCGGCGCTGTCCGGATCATACCTCCCGGCCAGCTCCTGCATATCCCCCAGCACCGCTTCGATGGCATCTCTCTCTTCTTCCGTCACCTGATCCCCATAAGCCTGAAGATAGCGGGCTGTCTGCTGAAAAGGAATGGACAGCGCTTCTCCCAGGCTGCCTGCCGAAGCCCCGCAGGCCTGAGCCAGTAACAACAGCACGAGCTCCCCTGCCGCCAGGCTTCCCGCCAGGGCACCCAGGAATAAGCCTCCTGCCTCCCGCCAGCCATATTTTTTCAGGAAAAAGACCAGGATCACCAGGCCGCTTAGAAGTATCACATATATTCCGTTGTTTCTCAGAAGAATCACACAGACCTGCAAAAGTACAAAGCCGGTGATAAACCGCAGGCTTTTCAGCAGCCGGGGCTCCTCCAAAAGCAACGCCAGGCAAATCACATACCCTGTCACAGCCGAAGCATAAGGCACGTCCTTCAGGGCTGTGGAGGCCATATTGGAATACACCGGCGTCACACAATAGATCAGCAAAAGGGCCCACAGCAGCCCCTTCCTCAGCCCCCGCCGGGCCAATACCCCGATGGTGGAGGCCAGGGCTGCCGCCAGCCCCGCCAGCTGAAGCAGCATATAACAAAACAGACCCGCTTCCCGGGACCCCAGCAGACCCTCTCCCAGCCTGACCGCCCCTCCCATCAAAAGAGTATGGGCCAGAGGGTGATGCAGGCTGTAGCCGGATTCTCCCACTGCCTGCTGGATCTGACCTGCCGCGTCCCAGCATACATTTCCGGGAAATGCCAGAATCAGAAAGGGCAGATATGCGGCGCAGAGAATGACAAAGGCCTTTCCGAAGCCATGACTGCTCCAGAAATGAGGCTCCTTGTCCACCCACCGGGCTTTTTCCATGACTACGCACAGGCCATTCAGGATACTTCCAAGCAACAGAGAACCTCCTGCCAGAGTCAGGACAAATTTTACAAAATTCACAGGACTGCCGAAGCAAAAACCCCAGGTTCCGATCTGCTGATAGCTTCTGCCAATCAGCAGCGTCAGCGAAAAGAACACCGGAAGCCACACCGGAACCGGTTTCTTTGGCCGCCCCAGCTTCTCCTCCAGAAAACTATAGTATACCCCGCACAGAACAAGGAGCAAAAGAAAGGAAAAATTGTAATCCCCTAAAAGCTCATAGACCGAGGCGATAACATAATCCACCCCCTCCTCGAAATGAAACCGGGCAAAGGGCGCATGAAATGTCACTGACAGCGCATATGCAGATAAAAACGCTGCAATCAGCCGCTTACAAATGGGGTTCCATAATGTTTTCTTTGTGGATTTATCCAATAATTGCTTCATAAGTCAGATTGTTAATTCTCCTTTTTGGGAGCAAATTTCATGCGGAAAACATACCACAGGCTGCCTGCCAGGCAAATAGACGAATAGGTACCGCAGACGATACCTACCATGAGAGGCAGGGCAAAATCCCGGATGCTGGTCACTCCCAGCACATACAGCACCGCCACCATGATAAAGGTGGTCAGGGAGGTAAAGATGCTTCTGGACATAGTCTGTGTAATGCTCTTGTTCACCACATCCTTTAAATCCTCCTTCCGGGTCATGATAGCCATATTTTCACGGATACGGTCAAAAATCACGATGGTGGCATTGATGGAATAACCTACAATAGTCAGCATACATGCCACAAAGGTATTGCTCACGGACACTCTGGCCACCGCATAGAAGGCCAGCACCACCAGAACGTCGTGAAGCAGGGCGATAATACTGCTGATACCGAAGCGGATATCGCTGAAACGAATCCTGATATAGATCAGCATACAAACAATGGCCACCACCACCGCAATAATCGTATCGGACTTCATTTCGTTGCTGATGGTGGAGCTGATGGTCTCGGAAATGATCATGTCGTCGCTGATGCCGAAGGTCTCTGTCAGCATCCGGTTCAGCTCCTCCCTCTTTGTCACATCCAGCGTGTCTGTCTTAAAGATTACCTCATTGGAATCCTGCACCGTCTGGATCTGCACGGCGCTGCCCGTAATCTCCTCGATAAGAGGCGCCACCTGGGAATTGGCCTGCTCCAGAGTCATAGCCTCCTTAAAGGTCACCGTGGTAGCGGTGCCGCCCTTAAACTCCAGGCTGTAATTCAGGGCATCCCCACTGGAGACCTGGTTCACACCCATCACGATAAAACCGGCAGCAATCAAAGCAGCGGAAACACCGAAAAAGACTCCCCTTTTGGAAAGAATATTCAGGGTCTTGTGCTCTCTTCCCACACCATAAAGCTTCTCGCTCTTCAGGCCAAGGGCATATAGGGAATTCAAAATCATTCTGGTCACCACCAGAGACGTAAACATGGACAGCACAATACCCAGCGCCAGTGTCTGCGCAAAGCCCTTCACGGAGCCGGGCCCCAGAAGCAACAGCACAAAGGCGGCGATCAGGGTGGTGATATTACCGTCTATAATAGCAGACAGCGCCTTGTCAAAGCCGATCTTCATCGCGCTCTTTACGGCCTTTCCGGTAGCCAGTTCCTCCCGGATTCTTGCAAATATAATCACGTTGGCATCCACCGCCATACCGATGGACAGGATAATGCCCGCCACACCAGACAGGGTCAGCGTCATATCAAAGCCTCTTAAAAGCAGCACCACCATAGCCACATAGGACAGCAATCCCACCACGGAAGCCAGGCCGGGAAGCAAATACACTGCAATCATAAAAACGGCCACAATGGCAAGACCGATGGCTCCGGCCTGCAGGCTGGTCTCGATGGCGTCCACACCCAGCTGGGCGCCCACCACCTTGGAATGCAGCTCCTCCAGCTCCAGCTTCAGTCCGCCGATACGAATGGTAGAGGCAAGGGCTTCCGCCCGCTCAAAGGACTCTATGGGAGATATCTGGGCATTTCCGTCCCGGATGATCACATTTACACTGGGGGCGCTGATAATGCTTCCATCGTAATAAATGCCCAGGGTCTCCCTTTTGTTATAGGCATTCTCCGTGGCCTGAGCGAACTTTTCCGTTCCTTCCTCGGTCATAATCAGGTTTACCGCATACTGGGTTCCCATAGTGTCCTGAATCGTGCCTGCGCTGGCATCCTTCACGTCGGTTCCCGTGAGAAGTATGGAGCCGTCCTCCAGCATCTCTTCTATGGTCTTGTTTATCACATAAACATTTTCATAGCTGCCATCGGAGTTCTGTACCGTCTGGTAGTTGTAATTGGCTCTGCCTTCGGAATCGGTGGCCGCAATAAAATACAGCGCCCCGGGCCGTCCCAGCTCCTGCAGAATGGCATTGGCATCGCTGACCCCGGGAATCTCGATATTGATCCGGTCCGCGCCCTCCTGGTAAACGATGGCCTCCTTGCTGTAGTTCTCCACACGCTTCTGGAGCTTTGCAATGGTATCGCTCATATCCGTGGCGCTGGGAGCCTCATCCCCCACCACCTGGTATGTGATGCTGACGCCGCCCGCCAGATCAAGCCCCAGCTTGATGGTGGATGCGCTGCCGTCCCCCTCGGCATTCACACCGAAGAAATCCACATACGTGACACCTGCCAGAATCAGCAGCACACACAAAAGTGTCACGATCGCCCTGTTCCTTTTCATTTTCCTTCATCCTTTCTGTCCGGCCCTTAACGGGCATTTTTTCATTCCATTTCCAGCTCGTCCACCTTCAGCATCACCGCACATTCCACGCGCTTGCGCTGAAGCTCACAACCCACGTCATAGGTATCATTAATATTTCCGTGAAAATGGTAGGAATTCGCCGCACATCCGCCGCTGCAGTAAAATTTGGCAAAGCATTTTCTGCACTTATCCTTGGCGTAAACATTACAGCACTTAAACTGCTCCCGGAGATCCTCCCTGACAATTCCCTCCTCCACGTTTCCCATGAGAAATTTTTCGTTCCCCACAAACTGATGGCAGGGATAAAGGTCTCCCCAGGGCGTCACGGCCAGATATTCCGTACCGGAGCCGCAGCCCGACAGGCGCTTTGCCACACAGGGACCTCCCTCCAGATCTATCATAAAATGGAAAAAATTGAATCCCCGTCCCTCTCTGCGGCGCCGTGTCATCTCCATGGCAAGCTTATCATATTCTTCCTTCAGCGCCGGCAGATCCGCCTCGGTAATAGCGTATGGATCCGAGGCTTCCGCCACCACCGGCTCCACGGAAATCTGTTGAAAGCCCAGATCCGCCAGATGCAGCACATCCTCCGAAAAGTCCAGATTGTCGTGGGTGTAGGTTCCCCGCACATAGTATTTTTTCTGCCCCCGGCTTTCGGCTGTTTTTATAAATTTCGGGACAACGCTGTCATAGCTTCCCTGACCGCCCCGGAAGGGCCGCATCCTGTCGTGGACTTCCTTTCGCCCGTCGATGCTCAGTACAATGTTGTCCATCTCCCGATTGGCAAATTCCAGTACCTCATCGTCCAAAAGCACGCCGTTTGTGGTAAGGGTGAAACGAAATTTCTTTCCCCGGGGCTTTTCCAGACTTCTGCCATAGGCCACCAGATCCTTTACCACCTGCCAGTTCATCAAGGGCTCTCCCCCAAAGAAATCCACCTCCAGGTTGACCCGGTTCCCGGAATGCTCCACCAGAAAATCCAGGGCCTTTTTCCCCACGTCAAAGCTCATCAGCGCCCTTCGCCCATGGTACTCTCCCTCTCCTGCAAAGCAATACCTGCAGGCCAGGTTACAGTCGTGGGCGATGTGGAGGCAGAGTGCCTTCACCACTGTCTGGCGCTTTTTAAAGTCAAAAACATAATTCTCATAGATATCCGGGGCGAACAGCTGCCCGTTCTTTTCCAGCTCCAGAACCTCATCCACAGCCTCGGTAATCTCCTGCTCCGGGCCGGAAATGCCCGCCAGATTCAACACCGCAGCCTTTATGGTATCCGGATCCTTGACGCCCTCCTCTATCAAAGGCTCTATCAGCGGAATCATTGTGTAAACAATATCGTCCACCACATGGACGGATCCGCTGTTCACATCCATCACTATATTGTAGCCATTACTTTTATATTGATGTATCACAGAAGTATTTCCTTTCCAAAAAGTATCTTATGTATCCGGATTGTCCGGGCACGAAAAGAAGCAGCGACCGGAATCGCTGCTTAGCTTACCCCGGGCAAATGCGGGATTACTTGATCTTTTCACAGCTCTGATTGCCCACCGTGCAGGAAGTCTTGCATGCGGACTGACAGGAAGTCTGGCACTCGCCGCATCCGCCCTTCTTCACGGATTCCTTCAAATTGCGGGTCGTAAGTGTTTTGATATGCTTCATTTGATACAGCCTCCTTATGTTATGGTAGATCAATCGAAAGCATTATACCACAAAAACCTCATTTGTAAAACAGTTTTTTAAAAAAACACCTAGCTCAGCATTCCCCCCAGCATGCCGCCTCCGGCACACAGTACCAGCGTTGTGAAAAAGGATGTGTCAATACCGGTTTTGCCCTGTCCCACCGCAAAGGAGACCGCGGCGAGCACCAGAAAATAGGCGCAGCCCTCCAGCAGCCCCCACAAAAAGCGCCGGTTTCTTATTTTTTTCCCTGTCATAAAGCCCGCAAAAAAGGTAGCTGCCACATAAATCACAATAATGGCCGCCGATACTATTTTTTCACTCAGGTTCAGCTTGTAGAGCAGAAATGCCAGGATCACCAGCAGGGCTCCTGTCAATATGTACGAAAACAATAAGCTCTTCAGTAAAAAGATCACCGGGGTTCTCTCCGTCTTTGACGACTGTTCCATTTCTACCTCCCTGTCCGTAACTAAACTTTTTATAAAATAATATGCACAAGGATCCGGAAACTTGACAACAGCTTTTATTCTATGTATAGTTGAAGTTGAATCTTCATAGTATCTATATCACATAAGGAAAAGGAGTGGTTTTTTTGGATGCCCCAGGTGTCATACAACTTGTCATTCTGATCGTACTTGTCATTTTATCCGGTTTTTTCTCTTCGGCGGAAACAGCCCTCACCACTGTCAACCGCGTGCGTATGCGCGCTTTGGAGGAGGAAGGCAGCAAGCGCGCCGCAAGGGTCAATAAAATACTGGAAAATTACAGCAAAATGCTCAGTGCCATACTGATCGGCAACAATATCGTAAATCTCTCTGCCGCTTCCCTGGCTACTACCCTGGCAGCGCGCATCCACCTTGCGGTAGGCATTGCTACCGGGACTCTGACCATTGTCGTTTTGATCTTCGGCGAAATCGTCCCCAAAACCTGGGCCATGGTTTCCTCGGAAAAGCTTTCCCTGGCGTACAGCGGCATCATATATGGGCTGATGCAGCTCCTGACCCCGGTGATTTTCATAATCGACAAGCTGGCGAACGGAATCCTGCGGCTGATGCATATCGATCCAAGCAAGCGCATGACTACCATGACCGAGGCCGAGCTTCGCACCTATGTGGAGGTAAGTCATGAGGACGGCGTCATCGAATCCGAAGAGCGGGAAATGATCTATAATGTGTTTGATTTTTCCGATGCCCTGGCAAAGGATATCATGATCCCGCGGATCAATATGGTTACTGTCAACGTAAACGCTACCTATGACAAGGTGATGAATGTATTCCGGGAATCCATGTATACCCGTCTTCCCGTGTACCAGGAGGAGAAGGACAATATAATCGGTTTCATCAATATCAAGGACTTCATTCTTACGGGAAATCCGGAAAATTTCCTTGTGAAAAATATTCTCCGGGACGCCCACTATACATACGAATATAAAAAAGTGGCCGATCTGCTCTATGAGCTGCGGGAAAAAACCACCAGCATGACCTTTGTGCTGAACGAATACGGAGCCGCCGTGGGTATGATCACTCTGGAGGATCTGCTGGAGGAAATCGTGGGCGAGATCCGGGACGAATACGATGCAGACGAAGCAGAGCTGATTAAAGAGGTGGGCGAACGGACCTGGCTGGTAGAAGGCAGCATGAAGCTGGACGATATCAATGACAGGCTGGGAACAAAATTGGACAGCGAAGATTATGATTCCATCGGCGGCATCATTATCGAATACCTGGACCGTCTGCCGGAGGACAACGAAGAGATTACTCTGGACAATGGCATTCACTTAAAAGTGCAGGGTATCGATCAAAACAGGATTATCAAGGTGCAGATGACACTGCCGGAGCCTCCTGCACAGGAAGAAGCCTCCCTCACCCAAAGCGACCCATGATATAATCCACGGTTCTTCTGTCCCGGGGCGCGGAAAAGATCCTTCCCGTGACACCGGTCTCTATAAGCCGGCCCGCCAGGAAAAAGGCCGTATGATCCGAAATTCTGGCCGCCTGCTGCATATTATGGGTCACAATGATAACCGTATATTTTTTTTGCAGGCTCTGAACCAATCCTTCGATCTTTAATGTGGATACCGGATCCAGCGCTGCCGTTGGTTCGTCCATCAGCAGCACCTCCGGTTCCACTGCCAGAGCCCTGGCAATACAAAGGCGCTGCTGCTGTCCTCCCGACAGCCCCGGCGCCGATTTTTTCAGGCAGTCCCTGACCTCTTCAAAAACGGCGGCGTCCGTCAGCGCCCTCTCCACGATCTCATCCAACTCCCCCTTTCCTTTTATGCCATGCAGCCTGGGTCCATATGCCACATTATCGTAGATACTCATAGGAAAAGGATTGGGCTGCTGAAATACCATTCCCACCTTTTTCCGCAGCAGCGTGGTATCCACTCTCCTATCGTAAATGTCCTCCCCGTCCAGCAGAACCTTCCCCCTGATTTTCACGCTCTCCGCCAGATCATTCATTCTGTTGATACATTTCAAAAAGGTAGATTTTCCGCAGCCGCTGGGACCAATGAGGGCCATGACGCTATGCTCCCCCACATCCAGCCCCACATCCTGCAGAACATGCTTTTCCCCATAATACAGGTTCAGATCCTTCACCGATATTTTATTGCTTTCCATACACTGCGCCCCTCCCGCCGCCTTTTTTCATTTGCCCCGCTGCCAGCCGAAACAGCAGATTCACTGCAAAGGTGATCAGAATCAGCACACATCCTGTCCCGAACGCCGCCTCGAAGCTTCCCTCCTGCATCTGCAGATAAAGCTCCACCGACAAAGTGCCTCCCGGCTCCAATGCCTTTCCTATAAGATTTCCTATGTTTTCACGGATATTTTCTCCCTGCCTGGGCAAAAGTCCGGCGCTCCCCGCGGTAAATAAAAGCGCCGCCGATTCTCCCACGATCCGCCCTACTGCCAGAAGGACGCCGGTGAGAATTCCCGGCAGCGCGTCTGGCAGCAAAACGGTTCGGATCATATACCATCTGCCCGCGCCCATACCCAAAGCAGCGCTGCGATATCCCTCAGGAACTGCCCGCAGCGCCTCCTGGGTGTTTCTCACAATCAGCGGGAGCACCATCAAGGTCAGCGTCAGAGAGCCGCTGATCAGGGAAAAACCCATCCCCAGCACACCTCCGAAAAACACCATACCAAACAGTCCGAAAATAACGGACGGGATCCCTGCCAGAGTCTCCGTGGTAAAATCGATGAGCTTTACCAGCGCCCCCGGCTTTGCATATTCGTTCAAATAAATGGCAGCGCCCACTCCCGCGGGAACGGCAGTCCCAAGCGTCAGCCCCAAAATATACAACGTGTTTACCAGATTTCCTCCGATTCCCACCGTTCCCTTCAGCGAATCGGTGACAGAAAGCAGAAAACGAAGGCTTACTATACGGAAGCCCCTGAAAAAAACATAGCCTATGATCCCCAGCAGCAAAAAAATGGTCATAGAGGCCGCCCCGTATACCGCTGCCATAAGAAATCCTTCGTCGGGCCTTACTCTCCTTTTTCCCGAAAGCAGATCACCCATCCTGCACCAGCCCTTCCTTCATAATCCTCGCCAGCACCAGATTCACCAGCATAATCAGCACAAACAATACCAGACCGGCAGTAAACAGCACCTGTCTGTGAGTTCCCTGTGCATACCCCATCTCGCTGACAATGGCCGAGGTCAAAAACCGCACGGAATGAAAAGGAAGGGGGAAATTCACACTGTTTCCGGATGCCAGCGTAATGGCCATGGCTTCTCCCAAAGCTCTTCCCACCCCCAGCACCACTGCTGTCATGATACCGGGCTTTGCCGCCGGCAGCACAGACCCAAAAATAGTCTGAATCCTGGAAGCTCCCAAGGCAAGGGAGGCCCTGCGGATTCCGGGATCCACCGCCCGAATGGCCGCTTCGCTGATGTTGACCACCGTGGGCAGGATCATCACCGCCAAAATCAGAGATGCCGACAGCAGATTAGCTCCGCCGGTAAACTGATGGGTTTCGGATCCGGCAAAAATCCAGCGTTCCAGACGATACATCATCGGATTTAACAGATAAATGCCCAGCAGTCCATATATTACAGACGGTATGCCCGCCAGCAGCTCCACCGCAGCTCTCAGGATTCCCGCTAATCTTTTATCCGCCAGCTCCGCCAGAAATACTGCTGTCAGCACTCCCACCGGCGCTCCGATCAAGACTGCCAGAAGAGTTCCTGCCAGAGAGGATAATATACAATAAAATATGCCATACCGGGGCTCCTCTCCCCCTGGCCTCCAGACTGTCCCGAACAAAATCTCCTTCCACCCTGCCCGGGCCAGGGCGGGCGTTCCACTGGCAATCATATACGCCACGATAACCCCCACCGCCAAAACCGCCAGAAACCCACAGAAGGTAAATATGGCCTGAGCGGCGGCCTCCACCGCAGCCTTTTTCTTTGTTCCCCTCATGACAGAAAATAACGAATTCTGTTCCATATCTGCACTCCTGCTGTACGTGCCCGGCTTGAACTGATTGTCGGCGCCCGGCTCATTATACTCCATGCCCTCACGGCTCCTGCACCGGAATCAGCCCGGTTTCTTCCACGATACTCTGCCCTTCCTTCCCAAGTGCAAAGTCAAACCAGGCCTGAACAATCTGCTCCTGCCCGGAAATCTCTCCCTTGGTCACCATCACCAGCGGTCTGCTCAAGGGGTAGGCTCCGCTTATCACATTTTCAGGGGATGCCTCCACCCCGTCCAGGGTTACGACTGTCACGCTGCCATCCAGTCCGTCAAAGGATACATAACCCACTGCGCCGGGCACGGAAGCCACTCTGGCCAGCACCGCCCCGGTGCTGTTCAATTCGTTTGCATATGTACACAGATCCGTAAGACTCAGCAGCCTCTCAAAGGCCTCTCTGGTGCCGCTTCCTGCTTCCCGTCCCACCAGTACCACAGGAAGATCGCTCCCTCCCAGACGGGACCAGTTTCTCACGGCTCCGGTATAAAGCTCCGCCAGCTGACCGCCGGTTAATTCCGTAATTCCGCAGGAGGCCTCCACACATACCGCCAGACCGTCCAGGGCCAAAATCTGTTCCACCGCACCTGCAGCTTTTTCCTCCTCCGTGAGCTCCCTGGATGAGCAGCCTATATGAGCGCTTCCCGAAAGCACTGCCTCTATACCGGCGCTGGAGCCTGCAGGTATAATCACCACAGTGACCTGTGGGTATTTTTCCACAAAGGACTGGGCCAGGGCATTCATCACCCTGTCCATGGAAGTGCTCCCGAAAATCTGCAGAGTTCCTGACAAGACGGGTTCTTCTGACTGACCCTCCGGCTCCACTTCCCGGCCTCTTCCCTCTGACAAGCGGCTCACCTGTCCGTATCCCCACAGTCCTTCCAGGATCCAGATCCCCAGGCCGGCCAGTACCAGCGCCAGAGCTCTTCTGCCCCATTGCCTCGCCGGAACAGAAGAATCTCCCTCAGGCGCTTTGGATTGTCTGCAGAATCCCATCTGCAATAGCCTGTGCAACATCATAAAACCTCTCGTCCAGAAGCTGATTGTCCGCATCCGTGTTGATAAATCCCACTTCCACCAGCACGGCAGGCATATCCGTGCGGTTCAGCACCACCAGATCAGTGCGTTCATTGACTCCCTGATCCACAAAGCCGATCTGCTCCAGGCGGGCATTGATATTCCGGGCCAGCCGGGCGGCCTCTCCATATCGATTGTACACCAGTGTCTCAATGCCTGTGTATTGATTGGGATAGGGACTGGAATTGCGGTGGATGGACACAAAATAATCTGCCCCTGCGGCATTTCCCTCCAGCGCCTTCTGCGTCGGAGATTCATATATATCGGTAGTCCTGGTGTAATATACCGGGACACCGTTGTCTTCCAAAATTTGTCCCACCGCCAGAGACAGGGCCAGCACGTCATCCTTCTCCTGTCTTCCCATGTATACGGCTCCGGGATTGCTCCCTCCATGTCCCGGATCGATCACCACTAAAGCCATAAAAAGCCTCCCACATACCTTTATATTAAGATATGTGGAAGGCCTGTTCATTGTTCCTGTGTATTCATTATCCTTGTGTGTGTTCCGGCTTCAGTCTGCCCAGTCATCCTGCAAACTGACTGTTGTACAGCATTGCATAGAATCCGCCCTTCTCAAGCAGGCTGTCATGGCTTCCCTGTTCAATAATATTTCCGTCCTTCATCACCAGGATAATATCCGCCTCCTGAATGGTGGAAAGACGATGGGCCACAATAAAGCTGGTTCTGCCCTCCATCATTTTGGCAAAGGCATTCTGGATCCTCAGCTCCGTGCGGGTATCAATGGAGGAAGTGGCCTCGTCCAGAATCAGCATGGGCGGCAGGCACAGCATCACTCTCGCTATGCACAGCAGCTGCTTCTGACCCTGGGACAGGCTTCCGCCGTCCTCGGAAATAACAGTGTCGTACCCCTGGGGCAGACGCTTGATAAAGCTGTGGGCGTGAGCCGCCTTCGCTGCTTCCATAACCTCCTGTTCCCCGGCATCCGGTTTTCCCATACGGATATTGTCCCGTATGGTTCCCGCCCGCAGCCAGGTCTCCTGGAGCACCATGCCATAGCTGGTGCGCAGGCTTCCTCTGGTCAGCTCCCGGATATCCGTGCCGTCCACCCGAATCTGACCGCTGTCCACATCATAGAACCGCATCAGCAGATTGATAAGCGTTGTCTTTCCGCAGCCTGTAGGGCCCACGATGGCCACCCTCTGCCCCGGCTTCACCTCCAGATTGAAATCCTGGATCAGCTTTTTTTCAGGTGTATAGCTGAAGCAGACCTGTTCCAGCTTCACATTGCCTCTGGCATTTGTAAGAGCCTTGGCCGTTTCGCTGTCCGGCGTCTGGGGTTCCTCGTCAATCAGCTCAAAAATGCGGGCGGCACACACGAAAGCGTTCTGCAGCTCCGTTACCACACCGGATATCTCGTTAAAGGGCTTGGTATACTGATTGGCATAACTCAAAAAGCAGGACAGACGCCCTACACTGATGCCCCCGCGGATAGCCACAAAAGCGCCGAAGATCCCCACTCCTGCATACACCAGACTGTTTACGAAACGAGTGGAGGGATTCACCAGGGAGGAAAAAAAGATAGCCTTCAGGGAGCATTTTTCCAGCCTGCCGTTAATTTCCGCAAATTCCTCCTTCACGGCCTCCTCCCGGGAGAAGGTCTGTACGATCTTCTGATTCCCGATCATTTCTTCTATAAGGGAGGTCTGCTCTCCCCGGGTTTCCGACTGCAGCTTAAACATGGAATAGGTCCTGGTGGCTATAAAACGGGCCACCAGGAAGGAAACCGGCGTGATACAGACCACCACCAGCGCAATGGGAACATTGGTGACCAGCATAAAAACCAGCGTTCCCAAAATGGTCAGCACCCCGGTAAACAACTGGGTAAAGCCCATCAGGAGGCCGTCTGCAAAGGTGTCCACATCCGCCACGACCCGGCTCACAATATCGCCGTAAGCATGGGCGTCAAGGTACTTCAAAGGCAGCTGCTCCAGCTTGTGGAATGCATTTTCCCGAATATCCTTCACCACATGATAGGTGATATGATTATTGCAGGTGTTCATCACCCATTGAGCAATGGCGGTAATGGCCATGGCTGCGATTATCTTCACCATAATGGAAAAGATGCCCTGAAAGTCCACCGCGCCCTTTCCCAGAAGCAGATCCACCGCATCGCCTGTGAGAATGGGAATATAGAGTGTCAGTCCCACGGTCACCGCCGCCAGGATCAGGGACAGCGCCACTAAAAACCAGTATTTCCGAATATACTGCAGAACCTTCTTTAAAGTCTCTGCCTGATTGGCTTTTTTAGCCTGCTCCGGCTTTTTATCTGCCTGCGCCATTTTCTTCCCCTCCTTTCACGGTCCCGCCTTCCTTCCGGACCTCTTCCTTTCGGGTCTCTTCCGGCTCTTCTTCCTTCCGGGCCTCTTCCGGCCCTTCTCCTGTCCAGGCTTCTTCCTTCCAGGGCCCTTCTTCCTGCCTGACCTGCACTTTCTTTAATACCTGCAGCCCTTCTCCCGCCGCTTTTGCCGCCTTCAGGCGCTCCTCCGGATATTGGGAATAATAAATCTCCCGGTAAACACCGCAGGTCTCCAGCAATTCGTCGTGGGTGCCAATTCCTGCGATTTCCCCGTCATCCAGCACGATAATCTGATCCGAGTGCCGGATGCTGGAGGCCCGCTGGGACACAATAAAGGTGGTAGCGTTTTTCACGCTTTTCAGCGCCGTGCGTAACCTGGCGTCAGTAGCATAATCAAGCGCCGATGCGCTGTCGTCCAAAATCAAAATTTCCGGCTTTCTCACAAGAGCTCTGGCAATGGTCAGCCTTTGTCTCTGGCCTCCGGAAAAATTCTTTCCGTTCTGGCTTACCTGAGCATCCAGCTTGCCCGGTTTTCCCTCCACCACCTCCCTGGCCTGAGCCAGGTCGATGGCTTCCCACATTTCATTTTCCTCCGCATCCGGCTTTCCCCACTGAAGATTGCTTCGAATGGTTCCCTTGAACAATACTGCCTTCTGAGGCACCACACCGATACGCTCCCGCAGCTCCTCCTGGGACATGGTGCTGATGTCCTGCCCTTCCAGGCGGATCACTCCTTCCGTGGCAGGATAGAAGCCGGGGATCAGATTCACCAGGGATGTTTTTCCTGATCCGGTGCCTCCGATAATACCAATGGTTTCCCCTTTATTCACCCGGAAATTCATATCATGAAGGGTAGCCGCTCCCGCTCCTGCGTATGTGAGGGACACATGATCAAATTCCAGAAAGGGTACAGTCCCTTGTCCTGAAACAGCCTCTCTCTTCCGCCCCGATTTGACTTCAATACCGTCATTTTTGATCTCAAATACGCCTGCCACCCGGTCCGCACAGGCCAGCGCCTTGGTAATGGTGACAATGAGATTTGCCAGCTTCACCAGCTCCACCAGGATCTGAGACATATAGTTGATAATTGCAATGACTTCTCCCTTACTTAGGTATCCTGCATCCACCTGCAGGGCTCCTGTGTAGATCAAAACCACAATAGCGCCGTTGACGATCACATAGGTCACAGGATTCATGATGGCGCTGATCTTTCCCACATAGGTCTGACTGCGGGCCAGCGCTTCCGTATAACCGCGGAATCGAGTCTCTTCCTCCTCTTCCTTGTGGAAGGCCCGGATCACCCTGACGCCGGTAAGATTTTCTCTGGTCAGGCCAAGCACCTTATCCAGCCCCGCCTGCACCTTCTTGTACAGCGGCATGGTCCACACCATAATGCCGAAAACCACCACAGCCAGAAGAGGAATAGCCACCACAAAAATCAGAGCGGATTTTACGTCAATGGTAAACGCCATTATCATGGCGCCGAACACAATGATGGGCGAGCGCAGAAACAACCGCAGCACCATGTTTACACCCGACTGTACCTGATTGATATCGCTGGTCATTCTGGTGATCATGGTGGAGGTTCCGGCCTTATCAATATTGGTAAAATTCAGCCCCTGAATATGATCGAACAACGCCTGTCTCAGCTTGGTGGAAAAGCCCACCGCCGCCCTGGCCGCGAAAAACTGAGCAGTAACGGAGGACACCAGCCCCACCACAGCCAACGCCAGCAGGCACAGTCCCATTTTTACAATATAGCCTGTATCCCCGTCGGCGATTCCCCTGTCGATAATCCCCGCCATCACCAATGGCACCAGAAGTTCAAAAAAGGCCTCCAGCAGCTTAAAAAGCGGCGCCAGAACGGCCTCCTTCCGATAGTCCTTCAGATATTTCATTAATCTTCCCATAGATATTCATTCACTCCTGTACTGATAACCTGCACTGATAAATTGAAGAAAATGCTGATTAAAACGCCTTCTGCACCGGATTTGCGCAATGAAGAAGCATCTTCTGCTGCAAATCCGCATGCACCCGCCGAAGGCAGAGAATCCTGCATGGCAGGATTCCTTTTATGAAGTGACCTTCAGATGCAGCTCCTCCAGCTGCTTTTCATCCACTCCCCCCGGAGCCTCCGACATCAGGCAGGAAGCGTCCTTTACCTTGGGGAAGGCGATTACCTCCCTGATACTCTCAGCACCCACAAGCAGCATGACAAACCGGTCCAGTCCGATGGCCAGTCCGGCGTGGGGCGGCACTCCGTACCGGAATGCATCCATCAGGAATCCGAATTGCTCATGGGCTTTTTCTTTGGTAAAACCAAGAGCCTGAAACATTCTTTCCTGCACGTCGCTCTGGAATATTCTCACACTTCCTCCACCCAGCTCAACACCATTCAGCACAATATCATAGGCCTTTGCCCGGACCCTTCCCGGCTCCGTCTCAAGCAGATCCAGGTCCTCCTCCACCGGCATGGTAAAGGGATGATGCATGGCCACATATCTCTCTTCCTCATCGCTCCACTCAAACTGAGGGAATTCGGTCACCCAAAGGAAATCAAAGCGGCTATCGTCGATAAGCTCCAGCTGTTTTGCCACCTCAATTCGCAGCGCCCCCAGCACGGCCCATACGGTCTTTAGTCTGTCCGCCGCAAACAGAAGCAGATCCCCGGCCTCTCCCTTCATGGCCTTCACCAAAGTCTCCAGCTGCTCCTGCGTCATAAACTTGGCAAAGGAAGATTTATAACTGCCGTCCGGCATTACGGACAGATACGCCAGCCCTTTCGCTCCATAGCCCTTCGCAAATTCTGTCAGTGCATCGATCTTCTTTCTAGGCATTTCGGCCTGCCCTTTTACATTAATTCCCCTGACGCTTCCGCCGGCCTCCAGCGCTGTGGTAAACACGCCAAAGCCGCAGTCTCTCACCACTTCAGACACATCCTGCAGCTCCATGCCGAAACGGGTATCCGGCTTGTCTGAGCCGAACCGATTCATGGCCTCCTGCCAGGTCATCCGGGTGATGGGAAGGGTTACCTCCAGGCCTATGGCCTCTCTGCAGACCCGGGCAACCATCCTTTCGGTGGCATCAATCACATCATCCACATCCACAAAGGACATCTCCAGGTCCACCTGAGTGAATTCCGGCTGACGGTCCGCCCGCAGATCCTCATCCCGGAAGCATCTGGCGATCTGGAAATATCTGTCATAGCCCGAGCACATTAAAAGCTGCTTAAAAATCTGCGGAGACTGCGGAAGCGCATAAAAAGCGCCTGGATGCACACGGCTGGGCACCAGATAGTCCCTGGCCCCTTCAGGAGTGGATTTATTCAAAATAGGAGTCTCTATTTCCAGAAATCCTTCTTCGCACAAAAATGCCCGGATGGCGGCGGCGATCCTGCTCCGCAGAATCAGATTCCGCTGCAGGTCGGGTCTTCTCAGATCCAGGTAACGGTACTTCAGCCGCAGCTCCTCCTTGGTTCTGGAATCTGCCTCAATGGGAAACGGCGGCGTCTCTGCCTCGGACAAAATCCGAAGTCCTGCCGCGCGAATCTCGATCTGTCCCGTCGCCAGGTTCTCGTTCACCGCGCCGCCCCGGTCCTCCACCTTTCCCGTCACGGCCACCACAAACTCACTTCTCAGCTTCTCAGCCTTTTCAAAATTTTCCTTCCCGCAGTCACTCTCTTCAAAAATCACCTGCAGGATACCGGCCCGGTCCCGCAGATCCACGAAGATCAGACCTCCTTTGTTTCTCTGCTTCTGGACCCATCCCATTACCGTGACGGTCTCTCCCACATTCGCCCGGGAAAGCTCACCACAGCGATGTGTTCTTTTCAGACCCTTCATCGACTCTGCCATAATTGTTACCATACCTTTCCGATTTCCGTTTTCGATTTCTGTTTTTTCGAATTTCGGGTTATTTCTTCAGGCCTTCCCTGTAGAAATCCACAAACTCCTCATATCCCTCTGCCGTCAGCTGTTCCTTCTGGAATTTTTTATTTTTGTTCATCCTGGCCACAAGCACCTGCGCCCCTTCCGCTCTGGCCGCCTGAGCGCGGGCGATCACATCACACAGCTGTTGTCCGCCGATTCCCTTTTCCACCAGAAATGCAGTTTTTTTCGGTCTGTCCGGCACCTGAAAGCCGCTTTCCAGCAAAAGCAGCACAATGCGCTCAAAGCCGATGGAAAATCCGCAGGCAGGCACATTATTTCCTGTAAATCTGCCCACCATCCCGTCATACCTGCCGCCGCCTCCACAGCTGCCGCCAAACTCAGGGATAGCAATCTCAAAAATAGTACCTGTATAGTAGGACATACCCCTGACCAAGGTGGGATCAAACACCATACTGAAGTCCGCTTCCTTTGTGGCGTTGACACTGTCTATGATCTCCTGAAGTCCATTCGCCGTCGAGGGGTCAAGCACCCCCTCCAGTACCTGTTCCAGATAAGCCACACCGTTTTCTTCCCCGGCCAGCCTGCTGTACAGCTCCAGGTATTTCTCCACGCTCTCTGCCGCAAAACCGTTTCGAAGCAGTTCCTCTTCTACTCCCTTCAGACCGATCTTGTCCATCTTGTCCAGGGTGATAAACACACTGTCATACATATCCTCGGGAAAACCGCTGTAAGCCGCCATGGCCTTGAGAATCTGCCGGTCATTGATCCGGATCTCAAAATTCCGGAATCCCAGCCTGCCCAGAGTGGTGGTGGTAGCCAGGATCAGCTCAATCTCCGCCAGATTGGAGGGTTCTCCTAAAATATCGATATCGCACTGGGTAAACTGACGGTAACGCCCTCTCTGGGGATGATCCGCCCGCCATACACTCCCAATCTGCAGTGCTTTAAAGGGCGCGGGAAGCTGTGACGCATTGTTGGCATAATACCGCACCAGAGGAACCGTCAGATCGTATCTCAGCCCCAGCTCCACGATTTCTTCCTCGGAGGAAGCCTCCGCCACGTTCAGCTTTTCTCCCCGTTTCAGTATTTTAAAAATCAGTTTTTCATTGTCTCCCCCCTGCCGGCTGGTGAGGTTCGCAATATTCTCCACACAGGGAGTTTCTATGGGGGTGAACCCAAACCTGCCGTAGGTCTCCTTAATCACCCGGATACAGTAGTCCCGTATCTGCATCTCCTCCGGCAGAATATCCTTCATACCCGTCACGGGCTTTTTGTTCAGCGCCATTCTTCTCCTTTCGCCTGCCATTTGCCGGGCATCCGCTTCACAGGCCCCAATGCATGGCTTCACAGCACAAATGTTGTAACACAGCCTCTATAACATAACAGTTACATGATATATTTTTTCCCAGTTCCTGTCAATATAAAAACTTACTCTGCATCGCCTTCCATAAACCCGGCTGTGCGGACAAGCCGCCGAATCATTCTTCATAATATAACGGTTCACACTGTTACATCCATCATACTGCCGCAGGTCTCTCCTCCCGCTGCAGACGCATCCGCACTGTCCGCCATAGGAACCGCTGCCGCTGCCGTTCCGGCCAGCTCCAGCAGAGCCGCCGTATCGCCGCTTAAGGCCGCTGCCTCCTGCCGGGACAAGTCCTCGCATTCCTGGTTTTTTTCCAAAGTCACCCTCTCCGGATCCTTGGTATCCAGCGCCTCCTGAGCCTTTCTCTTTCTGCGCTTTTTGATCAGCTCTTCTGTGATCTGTCTGCGGATCTTTTTTCCCGCCAGTTTTCTGCGGTGCTCCAGGTCTGCTTCCTTTCGCAGGCGGCTGATCTTCAGCCGGCTTTTGACCACCACACGGCTGATAATGCGCGAAGCAGTCTCCTGCTTAAAGGTATCCGAGTTACAGCTCTTCACAAACCGAAGATCCGCCTGTGCCGTTCGGATCACTGCCGCTACCTGTGTGGGCGTTTTCGCCTGAGCCACCTTTATCATATAGGATGCGGCGCTGATAGTCCGACGCACCGTAATCTTTCCGCTGGTCAGCTTTCCCTTTTGCGATCTTTTCTGAGAAGACGTTTTTCTGCTCTCTTCCGCCCGTTTCCTTTCTTCTGCGGTCTGAGTTTTCCCGCTTTCTGTTTTCCCTCTGTTGGGAACCTTCACATCCTTGATCTCATATTGCCTCTTAATTTCCATATTCTCACCCGGATTCCTTTCCTCTTCCGTAAAGCCCTGCTGCGGCATCACGGTCTGATTCGACTTCCCCGAAGCTCCACGGGCCTCCCTGCCCCTGCGCTTCTTATAATTTTTTGGTATTATGGTTATTTTCGGCATTTTACAAGGCTATCTTAAGGTCTTCCGCGTCTGTCAGAATATTTCTTCATCCGTCTTAAGCTCTGCAATCTCTCTGACAGAAATCCTTGTTCCGTCCTCCATAATCAAATTCCCCTCCACTATATCAAGTCTTTTCACATTCCCTTCAACCGTCACATAGGCGCCGCCATCCTTTTTGCCGTCCGGTTTGAAATAGGTAACCGCCGCTCTGGGGTGTTCCCGGATCCTCTCCCGAATCTCTCTCAGCTTTTCATCCAAAATCTGAATCTCGTCCTCATCCAGTTCCCGCCTGAAGTCAGTCAGGCGCCCGGTCTCCCGCAGTGCATCCTCAAAACCGGTCAATGCCGCAAAAGGTGAAAACTGTGCCGCCCGGTCAGCTCTGTCCATAGGCGGATGGGTCCGGGACACCGGGCGCTCCAAGCTGATAATATCTTCATAATCGTTTCCTGCACTTTCCCTGTCTTCAGCCATTTTCTTGTCTCCTGCCGCTTTCCCTGTTTCCTGCTGTTTCCTGCTGTTTCCCGCCGTTCTCCCTGTCTTCTGCCGCTTTCCCTGTTTCCCGCCGTTCTTCCTGTCTCCTGCCGTTCAGGCCTTGTGGCCTCCGATCTGTCGATTCCTCTCCCTGGTCATGGCGCCTTCTTCCAGATTCATTCCCTTCAACACGGCATTTTTTCCGAATTTCTTTCGAATATCCAGCATGGCCATCTGCATCCTTCGTTCCCGTTCCAGAGCGGCCTCATCCTTTTTCTTTTGCTCCTGAAGGGCTCCATAATCCGTAAAAAGATCCAGCTGTTCCCAGGTTTCCTGCTCTTTCTTCCAGTCTTCCCCCACCACGTGATTGGCTGTCACAGCCACCCTCCTGACCAGCAGGTTTCTGTTCACGATCTGATCATAAACCTCTGTTACCGCATCCAGGATCAACCTTGTGGAGGAAGTCCTGCGCCCCATATTGGCCGTCCCATGAGCATGCTTTGGAACCTTCCGGCCATAATGGTCCGTGCTCACCGGCCCTTTGTAAAGTTTTCGGATCCCGGGATCCGTCAGATTTTCAATATCATAACCCACGTCCAGAACCACCTGGTCTGTTACCAGCCCCCTGTCCACCAGATCCAGAACCAGCAGATCCGTCATCTCCCGCACAATCAGCCGGGCCTTCTCAAAGCTGTAGGGGCAATGAAGCACCTGCCCGGAGCTTATGCTGTTGTTCTCTGGCTTGTAGGCCTTTACATCGGCCATGGTGCAGGGCTCCCAGCCCCAGGCATGGTCTATGAGCAGCTCCGCATTGACTCCAAACAGCTTGTACAGTAAATCTTCATTATAATAATCCGAAGGCTTTCCCAGGGAGCATCTGGCCACATCCCCCATGGTAAACAGCCCGTTCTCTTCCAGCTTTCTGGCATAGCCTCTCCCAACACGCCAAAAATCGGTAAGGGGCCGGTGTCCCCAGAGCTGTCTCCGGTAGCTCGTTTCATCCAGCTGCGCAATCCTCACCCCATCGGAATCAGAATCCACATGCTTTGCCACAATATCCATAGCTATCTTGCACAGATAGAGATTGGTGCCAATTCCCGCTGTGGCCGTAATTCCCGTAGCTGCCAGAATTTCCTGTATTATTTTTTTCGCCAACTGTCTGGCAGTGAGCCCATAAGTGTTCAGATACTGAGTCACATCCATAAACACCTCGTCGATAGAATACACATGGATATCCTCAGGAGCCACATATTTTAGGTAAATCTGATAAATTTCCGTGCTGTATTCCATATAAAGAGACATACGGGGAGGAGCCGTGATATAAGAAACGGAAAGCTCAGGGCACACCCGCAGCTGCGCATCGTCCCAACAGGCGCCGGAAAAAGCATGTCCCGGCGCCTTATACCGGCGCTGTGCATTCACCTCTCTGACTCTCTGCACCACCTCAAACAGCCTGGCACGTCCCGAAATCCCGTAAGCCTTCAGAGAAGGCGATACGGCCAGACAGATGGTTTTTTCCGTGCGTTCCGCATCCGCCACCACAAGATTCGTGGTCAAAGGGTCAAGCCCCCTCTCCGCACACTCTACGGAAGCATAAAAGGATTTCAGATCGATGGCCATGTAAACGCAATTCTCCTGTGCCATTTTAATCTCCTCCAGTCACCTCTGTCAGTCAACACTCCCGCTGCAGGCAACAGGGGATCAAGAACTTTCCCCTTCCCGTGTGCATAAGAAAAAACGGCCCTCTCAAACAGAAGAACCGCTCTCCAGAACATGCGTTCCCTGTGTTGCAATTTTATTATAGCAAACGCACGTTCTTTTTTCAATAGCTTTTTGGAACTAATTTTTTCCAGACTCCATTTTCGGTTACTTTTCACGGCTTCGCCGTTCAAAGCAACATAATGCACACAAAACGAGCAAAAAGCGCTCATTTTGGCGCGTGCTGTCTCGGGCTTTTGTGCAAACAGAGTACAAAAACACCTCGCGGCCCCTACCCGTGAAAAGTAGCCATTTTCGTTACAGTTCACACGCAATGTCATGATGCCGTAGTCAAGCAGATATAATAATTGACATCATGTAGTTTTAATGATAAAATGTATAAAACTACATACAGTCAACCGATGGAGGTACATCATGGAACAGCAGATTTCAATTTCAGAATCAGAGTGGCGAGTGATGAAAATTGTTTGGAGCAATTCTCCGCAGACGCTTCCCGAAATATTGAATAAGCTAAAGGGAACTGCTTGGAGTAAAACAACCATTCAGACTTATCTTGCCCGTCTGGTAAAGAAAGGCGCATTGTCTACGAAGCGTCAGGGTAAAGGATACTTATACTATCCGGCAGTATCAGAAAGCGATTGCCAGCTTGCAGAAAGCCGTAATTTTTTAAGTCGTGTGTATGACGGTTCTCTTTCCAAAATGGTTATGGGATTTGTAAAAAACGGTAATCTTTCAAATGAGGAATTAAACGAATTGAAAAACTTAATAGCCGGCCAGGAGAAAACAGATGCAGATATTAGGTAATATTTTTAATGCAGTTATTTTTGTATCTGTCATTGGCAGTATCTTTACCGTTATATCGCTTTTTGTAAATTACGTTTTCTGCTGTAATTTGCCATTATGGTTCTCTTTCTGCGGCATGATATTTTTTTGCGTGCCATTCCTGTCGCCGGATGTATTTTTAATATCACCGGAAACACAGAATTGGATAAACGGTTTTCGGATTGCCAGTCTCTTGTGGGTGTGTGGATGCGGCGTTTTTCTTGTACATGATATATTACGTCTTTTGTTGGCAAAGCGGGCGATTAAAAATTATCAGATATGTAACAATGAGCGGTTAAATCGTATCTATTCCGAATGTGCGGCGGCCGCCACACGAAAGAAAGTACCCGTATTGTATTGCGGAACTTTGGATAACCCCATTTGTGTTACTGGCGTAATCTGCCCGGTAATCATTATGAATGAAACAATCATAGAGCAGTTGACAGACAATGAATTATCAGCCGTTTTTTTCCATGAATTGACCCATGTGAAACGGAAACATGTTCTTTTGGAAAGAATCTATGATTATGTTTGTATTCTGAACTGGATGAATCCTTTTTCATGGATTGCAAAAGGAAATTTTACTTTGCATTGTGAAACAGATTGCGATTTCCATACTTTGAAAATGCTGCGGGGAAAGGTCGCAGAGGCAGAGTATGCTTCTGCCATTATCCGGCTTTTGGAATATTCAACAGTACGGGCGGCGAAACCGGGAAATGGAATAGGCGCACTTGATTTTCTTTTAACAAAACGGAGAATTAAAAGAATTACTGCAAGAACATCAAAAATCAAGGATAGATTGACAGCGTTAATGTTGGCTGTACTTTTGGCACTCATGCTTGTACTTTCCATACGCTTCAGCAGAGAGTCTTTTTATCCTTATCCGGCTTATGATACCGGGATCGAATATAGTGCGGGTTATAACGAATAACTCAATGTATTATAGAAAACAAGTACGTCTTTTTATAATCAGGTATTATTCATGACAATAGAATCCTCGCAGAGCGTGGATTCTATTGTAAAGATTTATAAATCTACATTTGTAGTTATTTGGAGGTATTTATGAAAGCAAATATTGAAATTAGTCATGTTACAAAGAAATATTCAAATGGTGTCATGGCACTTGATGACATTAGCTTTTCTGTTGGAAGTGGTGTTTTTGGGTTATTGGGGCATAACGGTGCCGGAAAAACTACACTTATGAAAGCGTTGGTTACGGTATTGTCCCCGACAGCAGGCACGATTCACGTCTGCGGCTTTGATTCCCGGAAACAGGGAAACGAGGTCAGAGAGCGGATTGGATATTTGCCACAGGAACTTGCCATGTACCCATCTCTGTCCGTGTTTGATTTTGTAAGCTACATGGCAGAGCTGAAAGGCATCCATGACAGAAAGGCTGTAGATGACGTATTGGAACAGGTTGAAATGCTGGAATTTTCCAAACGTAAAATAAAGCAGCTTTCCGGCGGTATGAAACGCCGGGTTGGAATTGCACAGGCACTGATCGGCACCCCTCAGATTCTTGTGGTTGATGAGCCGACAGCCGGACTTGACCCGGAAGAACGGGTACGATTTCGGGGGGTATTATCACGATATGCAAGAGAGGGGCGTACCGTTCTGCTCTCTACGCATATTGTCGAAGATGTCCACCAGCTTTGCGGGGAGCTTGCCGTACTACGAAAAGGACGGTTGTTTTATGCTGGTTCATCTGCCGCACTTCTGGAGCGGGTAAAGGGAAAAATAAAACTTTTACACTTAGAAAACGAAGATCAGCTTATGGAACTTCAAAAGAAATCGACAGTCTTGCAGACGACTTATGAAAGCCACGGATTGACCGCACGAATTATGGACGAAGATTCCTCTTTTCCGGGGGCTGCGACCGATACGGCAACCTTGGAAGATGCCTATGTGTATTGTATGGGAGGGAAAGCACATGCGTAAAATAATTACAATTATCCACTATGAGTATAAAATGCAGTTTAAGAGACTGGCAACGTGGAGCATACTTCTTGTGGCAACAGTATTTGCATTACTGGATAATTACCCCTCTTCCGGCAATTTGTCACGTTTGGAACTTTTAAATGAGCCGGCTTACTTTGTCTATCGGACAATGAGCCTTAATGGTTTTGTTCTGATGTTTGGCTTGATGTTCCTGCTGGCAGAACGTTTTCCTCTGGATCATAAAACAGGAATGAAACTTCTTCTTATGTCCTATGCTCTGCAAAAAAGGCAATATATATTGGGGAAACTGTTGGGCGGATTTTTGTATACTTTTTCAATACTATGTATTTTTCTCACTTTAAACACGGCTGTTTATTTCGTGGCAGCTCCTTTCCCGGTTCCGTTGCCTGCATGTACACTGCCGCTGGTAAAAGCAATCATTGCTTCCGCATTTCCAGCAAGTTTGTTTGTCAGTTTGTTTTCAGTTGCATTACCGGGAATGATAGATATACGATTGTTCTATCTTTTTGCCGCTATATTATTTGGTGTCAATGCCGCTTATGTTGGTTCAGCAAATACAGCACCATTTTATATGATTACTTCCGGAGATTTGATTCGTTTCATATGGGTAAATCCCAAATGGTCATTTCATGATACTGGAAGCATTTTAGCAAATGGGGCTTTTCTTATGGGGAGTGGCCTTATTATCGGAAGTTTATTATTTTTGAGCCATAGATTTTGGAGGTCAGAATGATAATGAGAGTTAAGAGTGAGATAAAAATTATAGGGATGAATTTTTTTATCATATCAGCAGCTTTTACGTCTGCACTTATTGTACTTTCTGCGATTGCCGGGGAACTGCTTCATTTTTACCCGATCAGTTTTGAAGTGCTCCTCCCCTTTTTTGCAACAATCGCCGTGGGCGAATGGGGAAAAACACGGGCAGACATTAATTTTGATATTATTGCTGCACAAAGCAGTTCCCTGTTTCATTGGGTACTGCTCCGTTATGTAATCACCTTTGGAATATCCACTGTATTTGCTGTTATTTGTATGGTGTTTTCATCTGCTTTCAGATACGAATTACCATTATGGGAACTGTTTATTATTTATTTCCCGCCAGCATTCCTTTTGTCATCTTTATGTGCGCTGTTTGGAATTTATTATAACGGGGAACATATTTCAATATTAGCCTGTGGCATTATATGGCTGATCGTTCTTTTAACACGCAGTCTGCTCAGAATTTCGGGAGTAGAGTATATTTATCTGTTTATTAGATATGCCGATGAACAAAATCCTGTTTGGTTATGGAATAAGTGCATTGTTACAACAATCGGTATGCTTTTATGGGGAATCATTTACTTAAGGTGTAAGCGGACAGATGCGCATTGAAGATATCACGACTGACATGATGCCCTGTCTGAAGTCTGCAGGACATATGAAGAGTTGAAACAGCTGCGCCGGTCAGTACGAGAAGCCCGATCTTTTTTCCAGAGCATCCAAGACACCCCGGAAAAGAGATCAGGCTGCTGGAATGCCAGAGAACGATGATCCTTTTGCAACTATTCAATTATCAAGGGACACTGTCTCCAACCAACTTATCCAACATTTCCATAATCTTTTCTCTCTCACCACTGCCATTTGTCTTAAATCTCAGCAGCGGAATTTCATACAGCTCCATTATATGATTTTTCAACAAATCTCTTGATGCCTGTACAGTATCCTCTTTATGATATTCATATCCATCAACTTCAATCGCTAACACAGGCTTTTTACCAATTCTGTTATAAATCAGAAAATCCAAATGTGTTGCCGGATTCATTGCATACTGACATTCCTGTTCATTTAATAATTCCGGATTCTTAATCAGCATATTCAAAGGGAAATGACAAACAACATCCAAGCTTGAATACTTGTTATTGGCGATAATTTCCTCTATTAATGAATACATCAGATTCTCCGAGTCATATTCTGATATCTTTTTATGCTTCTGCAAATATGCCATTCTTTCCTCAGTATACTGTTTATAAAGATAGTCAAAAGTGGAATAAATTTTACTCTCTGCCACCTCAAAATTGTTATATTGAATGTAATCTATCAAATCTAATATATTGCGCTCTTTCGATTGCTCATTTCCAGTTACAACCAATATCAATTTCTTTTTAGCCCTTGATACAGCAACATTGATTAAATATGGATCATCTGCAAAATCAGATATCTCATCATCCACAGTGGATATAATAATATTCTCTTTTTCCGTCTGTTTTTGATAAGCAGGAGAAACTGACGCTGATCGCCCTTGAATTCCTTCTCTATATGACAATGCTCGTGCTTGCCAACCAACTTATTACCTTCAAAATCCAGCTCAATAATATATGGCATCCAATCTATAATTCTAAGGAAATCTTCACACCCAAAACTATTATCATAAAAATTCAATATGGAGCTAAGAGCAGTTCCATGCGTCCCTACAACAATTTCTTTATCCGCACTATCTGATAAAATTTCGTTCAACGCTTCCATATTACGATTTTGAACCATGACAATGGATTCTCCGCCATCTTCATGATAATCATGGTCCGCCCAGCGTTTCTGGAACATTCCATGGTTATTGCCATCCGGACCTTTTTCACGCTCTCTTAATCTCTCGTCTATTATGATCTCTTTTCCAAAAAAGGCTGCCGCATCTGCTATGGTATCCTTACTGCGCTTGTATGGACTACAATAAAACGCATCTATTTTCTTGTCCTTCAAAAATTCCATTACAATTGCAGAATCTTTCTTCCCCACTTCCGTTAATGGTCTTGTTCTATCCTCTTTCCAGTCATGCTCCGGTTGTGCATGACGCACGAAATACACTCTCGTCATAATGCGTCTCCTATCCCTTCTTAATGGTAATTAGTATCGGATTTTGCACTATTTTCAATCATGAGGAGGCACATACCACATACCACTGCCCCATGCAGTATCATTGTCCAAAAGAATAGATACCAGCCTTCGGTACAAATTCAGCCCAGCGTTCAGCTCAGGCAGTTTTGTGTTGTGGCGGAAATCCCAGTATAACTCGCCGCATATCAGACTGGCTGCAAAATCCACCCAGTTTTTGAAAATATGCGTTTGGTTTAGCCAATACTCCGCCAAATCATCAAATTCGTTCCGCTTTAACAAACCACACGCATAACCATTGCACAGATGTCCCATGCACTCACTAATGTCCCATGCCAAATACCCACGATGACCTACGATATGATAGAATTCGTCCCGTCCACAAGGTTTCTGTTTAGGGATACGGCTCTGATACTCTTGAACCAGTGATAGTACCAGCGGAGCCAAATCAGTTTCAAAGGGATGAAAATCCATCAGATTCAATTACAGTGTGGCTGGCAGATAGCTCAATGATCAGCCGCTATTTTCCGCCTTTTATAGATAACGATCTGGGCGTCGGAACCACCCTCGCCGTACTCGCAGACCAAAAGGTAGTTGTCATCCGCCGTCAGGCCATAGCACCTGTCGCTGTTTTTCTTGCTGACCTGATTTCCCAAATAGATCTTGTCATCCTCCCAGAATCGAACCGTTCCTCCTCCCGGAAGCGTATATTGCAGATTGACAAAAGACCCCTTCAGCGCATTGAGATCTGTGATCGTTTCCATATCCTCAATGCCAAGTCCGTTAAACTCGGCGATCAGCTGCTCCTTCAGATCGCAGGATGCGCCAAAGCTGTTTCCACAGTGTTCACACCCCTTCTTCAGACAGCATTCCGCTATCATACAAGTATCGCCGAAGGGACGGCCCTTTGTTTCCGTACACCCGGCGCAACCCTCCTTAAGTCCGCCGCATTCATCACAATCCAGCCCGCATATTGTTTTTTTCATCTTATACTCCTCATATAATCATAATTTTACTTTTTGTCTTCTCTCCACCGGCTTTATTTCCCGCTCCCTGTACTTCTCAAATTCTTTTTATAAATCTCCATTTCATATGCTTTCCCATTGCGCTGGTCTGTCTTCTGCTCCGAATACTGATAAACCAATCCGCAGGATAATGCCAGTGCCTTTGAAGCAAGGTTCCCTGCCCGTGTAGAATAATAGAAATCTTGCCCGCCTAAAGAAAAACAGTAATCCATCAATAAACACAATATCTGTTTCCCATATCCCCTTCCGACATACTCCGGTCCCAGGGCAATACCCGTCTCATGATAAATATGCGGCTCTGTTTCCTCCACTCCGGCAAAACCAATAGCCTGGCCGCTGCCCCTCTCATAGACCAGCCATGCGTCATGGGTTTCCTGCCATGTGACCGTCCTCTGTATCCTCGCCCTGGCCCCATCCTCATCAGCCGTCACCCTCCATAACATATATTCCGCTGTCTCCGGCCTTGACCAGACATTACGGTACATAGATCTCCAGTCCTCATATTTTGCTTTCCCAAGAATAATATCTTCTGTCTCCATCCTGTTTTTATCCTCCATAAACGTTACTAAATTCCGGCCTTCTGTTATACAGTATTCCCAGATCCAGCCGCACCTCCTTGCGATCCAGATCCCCATTCTGGTAACAGCAGGAATCGAAGCCGATCAATGTAAAGCCCTCCTGCAGATAGAAAGCAATTGCGCCCACATTACAGGACTGGGTTTCCAGGATCAGGGCACGCCGCCTCTCCAGCCGGGCCTGCTCCTTTGCCACCGCCATCAGCTCATGTGCAATTCCCTTTCTGCGATGGGCCTCATGAACCCAGAGCTCCGTCACCATCAGTCGGTTGGACCACTCCTCCGGGCAGGTTTCAATACAGGCAATCATCTCCTGCCCCTCCAGCACTCCCCAGGCGCAGGCCTTCTCCCAGTGCTCCTGGTACAGCTTGTCCGGAAAATCATACTCCTCCGGAGTATGACTGACCGGCTCCGCAAATGTCTTTTTCTCCAGCGTCACCCAAAAGCCGTCATCCTTCTGTCCGACCGACACATCATAATATTCTGTGGTGGTATACCGCATAGGAATGAGCGTTCCCTGCCATTTTTCTTTGGGCAGCAGAACGATTTCATATGTGGTATAAGAGCCTTCCATATTTACATTCTCCATTTATATTTCCCTCCCTGTAAGCTTCTTAACCCAATTATTGTATTAACCTTATCACAAACATACGCCAAAAACAATTCCGTCTGGCAAAATTCCACGGAAATGCAATCTTGCCGGGCTTGAGAAACCTGACGGGACATAGTATAATGACTTCTTGTAAGCGAGGTGAAATCATGTTACGCATAGCGGTCTGTGATGACGATAAAGAGGTTGTTCAAGCCCATAAGGAAATTGTGGGGATTTGTTTAAAGCAATGTGGAAGTGTTGGCAAAATTGATGTCTATACTGCCGGCGATAATCTGCTCTATGATATAACCGAAGATCACTTTTTCTTTGACCTGATTTTATTGGACATAGAAATGCCGGGAAATACAGGTATGGAAATTGCAGAAAAAATCAAGCCGTTCCTGCCCAATGTAAAAATTATCTTTATCACTTCCCACATCGAATACGCCATAGATGCTTTTGAGCTGTCCGTTTTTCGATATGTACCCAAGAATACTCTGGAAACGAGGCTTCCCGCCGCCATACGGGATGCGGTCAAATTGATCGAGCCGGAAGAGGGAAAAGCCTATACCATTCAGACAAACAGCCGTCTTGAGAAAATCCCATACCGGGATATCTACTATATTGAACGCGACGGGAAAAACGCCCGTATCGCCGCTTCCGGCGGAATGTCAAAAGTGCGAAAAAGCCTGCAGCAGGTTTACGAGGAATTGGACGCAGCAGAATTTCTTTTTATTGACCGGGGCTGTATCGTAAATTTGATACACATAATGCAGATTAAGGACGGGACGGCAGTTCTTAAGAACGGGACGGTCCTCCCCGTCAGCCGCTCCCATCTGCAGGAAGTAAAGGAGCAGATCAACCATTATTGGGGGACACATATATGAAAAATACGCTGATTCTGTTTTCGCATATGGGAGCCATGTGTCTGCAGGCTGCGGCATTTCTGTTTTTCGTTTTCCGGCTTCTGCCGGCTAAAAAGCCCGGGAGGAAGGGTATAATAATATCCCTGGCCGGCATTGCCGGCATAACCGCCGCATTGTCTGCAGCGAACTTGTCCGGTTTTTACCGCATGAGCGCAGAAGCCGTCTGGCTTGCCTTCTGCTCCCGCCGCTTTCAGCGCGCAGAAGCCAGAATAAGCCTGTTCCTGGGGATTTTCTACCAGCTTGCGGCTTCCTTCTGGCAGTTTCTGATTGCCGCATGGCTGGGCGTATTATTTCACTCCCCTGCCTTTCTCGTCCCCGATACGGCAATAGGCCAAATTGCCATATGGCTTTTTCCCGTGCTGTCAGTGGCTGCGGCGCTGTACCTGTGGAAGCACCCAAACATGGCGGGAAAAGAAGCGTTTCGCTTTGCGTCGACGCTTGCTGTGGCAGGCTTTATTGCAGTAATCACTTTATCGGAACAAACCGTGCTGACAATCCCGGATGATATCCTGGATATGTGGACAATTTTAGCCGTCGTGCTGATGACATCCGTTCTGGTTTTCAATATAAATCGGCAATACCAGGTTGAAAAAGAGCTGGCGGAGTTAAAAACCCAGCAAGCCCAGCTGCTGGAACGGGACTATACCGCATTAAATCATGCGTATGCGGCAAATGCCAGGCTGTTTCATGATTTTCATAATCATATAGGAGCATTGCGCAGGCTCCTTTCTCATAAAAAGCTGGAGGAAGCCCTGCAGTATCTGGACGAGCTGCAGGCTCCTGTGCAGGAATCCTCCGCCGTATGGACGGGAGACGAAACTGCGGACTATCTTATTAACAGCAAAGCCCGGGCTGCCGAGGCCAGCGATATACAGTATCAGACACAGGTTGAGTTTCCCCGCCGCACCAATCTTCGCAGCGCCGACCTGTGTGCAATATTGGGAAATCTTTTAGATAATGCCCTGGAAGCAGCACAGCAGGTACCGGAAAAAGACAGGCGGTTTATCCGCCTTACCATCCGTCGTATCAATCAAATGCTGGTCATAAAGGTAGAAAACAGCTTTGGACCTTCGCCCGTCCAAAAAGACGGCGCACTGAAATCAACAAAGCAAGAAAGCGGTTTGCACGGATGGGGGCTGAAAAGCGCCTTGACCGCCGCTCAAAAATACGACGGCACTGTGCAGACTTCCTATCAGGAAGGCACCTTCCGGGCTGTAGCCACTCTTTCTTTTCAGGGCGTGTGCGGCGAATAACATATATGCGGCTGCAAGACGTATAAATTCTTGCTGCCATTCGCGGTCAAAAAGAAGCCGATTGCGGACATATCCGCACAGGCTTCTTTTTTCAGCTATAGTTTAAATGTAACAGGAGAAAACATTTCAGGAGGTAACAATTATGCGTCATATATACATTCGCGGAATTATGAGTCTGATCTGGCTGGCGGCAGCCATTGTTAGCGGTGTGTCCGGAAATCTTCAAATGGCCGGCCTCTATGTTATCTTAGGCGGGGCTTTCCTGTATTCCGCTTATAAAGCATGGAAAAAGGAAAAGGATCGGTAAGGAGGTCAAAATGAAAAACTCTCTCTTGGATGTCAATGGTCTAAACACATGGTATGACAGGGAAAAAATGGTGCTGTCCAATTTATCTCTGGAACTGAACGAACATGAAGCTGTAGGTTTGATCGGTTTAAACGGAGCCGGAAAAACCACCTTTTTGAAGGTATTGTCCGGACTGCTCTCCGGCTTTTGCGCCGACAGCATCCTGCTATGCGGCAGGCCTGCCAATCTTCGGGCGCAGGATTTCAAGCGCTGCCGCTATACCGTGTTTGCGGAGGACAATTCTTTTCAATATTTTACTTTCCGTGAATACCTGTCCTATGTTTTTAATGCTTACGGAAAGGAGCTGCCCGATGTATCGGCGCTGGTACGGGGATTTCACTTTGAAAATTACACAGACATCCTGCTGAAGGATCTGTCTACCGGCAATTGTAAAAAAGTATTTTTGATTACCGCCTTTGCGCTGAAACCGAAACTGCTTCTCCTTGACGAGCCGGTCAACGGGCTGGACTTCCAAAGCACCGAATATTTATATCAGCTGATTACAGACTACAAGGATCATGGAACAGTACTGTTTTCCTCCCATATTCTGGAAAGCATCACACTGACCTCAGACCGGGTATTCATTCTGGAAAGCGGGAAAATATCACGAACCTTTGAGCACGGACATGTAAACGCAGCAGAAATTCGGGAGGCTCTGCATTATGAAAATAATTTTTAAGGCATTCGCAAAAAAAGTGTTTGGAGCAAAATACGAGAAGCTGACACGGACTGCTTTTATCGATCTCATCGTATTCTGGGGATTGTATATTGCCGATTTGAGGATACCGATCTCATCTCGCATTTTGTATTTGATGATAAGTACCTTTACTGCAGGCATCATGTGGCAGTGCTTAGCTTCAGAAGCCCGCACCTGCCATATGCAGAATATGATGATGGCTCCTTTTCACCGCCGGTCATTTGTCCTTTCGTATACAGCTGCCTTAGGCGCCTATACCCTTTTAACCAAAACCGCAGGACTTTTGGCAGTTTTACTGGCTGTATCCGTGCGGAACCCTTCCGAAATCCTTGGAAGCATTCTTTGTGCGGTAAATGCAGTCCTCATGACCGCCGCTGTTTATTCCGCCAAAAAATATTGGTATTGGGGCGGTCTTTGGACTGTCGGCATGTTTGCCTCTATTCTGTTTTGGCAGAGCAGACCCTGGTTCCTATTGTGGATGATTGTCAACATTGTTCTTGCCGCCATGCTTTTACAACATGCAGACGAATATTGCTTTTATCATCCGGAGGGAGAAGTCAACACCCCCGCGGTAAAAGGACATGGACATTATTCCGTATGGAGATATTTTTTTCGATATTTTCAATCCCACAAAAATTATCTGGCAAATACTGCTGTTATGTGGTGTGCCGCCCTTGTACTGCCGCTTTTTTTCAAAGGACCTGAAAGCCTGACCGCCGTTCCCATTGGCTTCGCCATTTTGTCCCTGAATACTCCCGTCTGTATCCTGCTGTCCGCTGACCCGGCACTGGAGCAGGCCGTCCGTTACCTGCCAGGTCAGAAGAAAACCTTTTGCGTACCCTATTGCCTGTTGATCTTTTTATGCAATTTAACCGCAAATTTTATTTTCCTTTGCAGTCTGCAAATCCAGACTGGCAGTGTTTCTCTCTCCACCATTGCCGCCGCCCTTTTCTTTGCCTTGCAAAGTGCGTTTTGTTCCCTCCTTCTGGAATGGTTTTTTCCCGTGCGGGGTTGGAAAATCGAGAGCGACCTGTGGCATCATCCGCGAAAATACATTGTCCCGGTGATTATGCTTTTCCTTGGGGCAATAGTTGGTGCACTGCCCATGTTATTGCCGATATTGATTATTTTTCTGGCTGTTGAGGCTGTAATATTACTTTATTCCGGCAAGCAATGAGTCAAGAGGCCGTGCCTGCTCGGACAGCTTTTGCTCAAACCGATCTTTTCGGGTGTCGGCGGGAACCGGTGTGGGATAATGCCCGTCAAAGCAGGCACTGCAATATCCGGATCCTCCAACCAGAGAACTCAGCTCCGGAACAGGCAGGTATCCAAGACTGTCCGCGCCGATAATCTGTGCCGTCTCTAAAACACTGTGACGACAGGCAATTAAATGCTCCCGGGAATCAATATCGGTTCCATAGTAGCAGGGATTCAGAAAAGGCGGCGAGGAAATGCGCATATGAACCTCTCTGGCTCCGGCTTCCCGCAGAAGCCGGACAATACGCCCGCTGGTAGTGCCTCTCACTATAGAATCATCCACCAGAACCACCCTCTTTCCTCTGACACATTCCTCTATGGCGCTGAGCTTAATCCGCACCTGATCCGTCCGAGTGTGCTGACCGGGCGAAATAAAGGTTCTTCCAATATACTTGTTCTTGATCAGTCCAATCTCATAGGGAATCCCCGACTCCATGCCAAATCCCAACGCAGCATCCATCCCGGAATCCGGCACTCCCACCACCATATCCGCCCGAACCGGATGTTCCCGGGCCAATATCCTCCCTGCCCGGATTCTGGCTTCGTGAACCGATACACCGTCCAGAACGGAATCCGGTCTGGCAAAATAAATGTATTCAAAAATGCAAAGCCTTTTTTCCTTTTTTTCACAGTGCTCTCTGCGGGAAACGATCCCCTCCGGACCAAACACAAGAATTTCTCCCGGCTCCAGATCTCTTATAAATTTTGCTCCTACAGCCTTCAGCGCGCAGCTTTCGGAAGCTGCCACATACATTCCATCCTCCGTCTGACCGTAACAGAGGGGGCGGAAACCGTAAGGATCCCTGGCACAAATCAGCTTCCGGGGAGACATCAGGATCAGAGAATAAGCCCCTTCCAGAATACTCATGGCACCGCTGAGAGCCTCTTCGATAGAAGAGGTTCTCAGACGTTCTCTGGTAACGATGTAAGCGATGGTCTCCGTGTCGCTGGTGGTGTGGAAAATGGCGCCGGACAGCTCCAGCTCATCCCGCAGCTGAACCGCATTGCTGAGGTTTCCGTTGTGTGCAAGAGCCATTTTTCCCTTTTGATGATTGACCTCCAAAGGCTGACAATTTCTGCGGCTGCTTCCTCCAGTTGTCCCATAGCGCACATGTCCCACCGCCATATTTCCCTGAGGCAGCCGACATAATGTATCCGCGGTAAAAACCTCGCTGACCAACCCCAGATCCTTACAGGAGGAAAACACACCATCATCGTTAACTACAATCCCGCAGCTCTCCTGCCCCCGGTGCTGCAGAGCGTACAATCCATAATATACAGTTTCCGCCACGTGGGCGATATGAGGGCTGATAATCCCAAATACACCACATTCTTCGTGCAGATTCATATGACTCCTTCCTTTGTTCTTCCCTGCATGCCGCTGGTTGCGGCACAAAGTCACTCAAATTCTTATTCCACATCCTGCAGGGCATCAAAGCCTTCCTCGCCGGTGCGAACCTTTACTATATTTTCCACATCATACACAAATATCTTACCGTCGCCGATGTGTCCGGTGTAAAGAACCTTTTTAGCAGTATCAATCACTCTCTGTACAGGCACCTTACTGACCACCATGTCTACCTGTACCTTGGGCAGAAGATTAGCCTCCACCTGTACACCGCGGTAATATTCCGGCCTGCCCTTCTGCACGCCGCAGCCCAATACATGGGAGACTGTCATGCCTGTAATTCCAATCTCCATCATGGCATTCTTCAAAGCTTCCAGCCGGGATTCCTTACAGATAATCTCGATTTTTGTAAACTTGGGATCTCCCTTCTCAAAGGCAGGAACCCTTTTGACGGGAACTGCCTCTGCCGCCGGCGTTTCTCCGATTACCGCCGTCGGCGCTTCCCCAGTTACTGTCCCTGCTGTAAACCCATAATCCAGGCTCTCCACCGCCGGCGCAAAATCTGCATAGGCACTGAGCAGGCCATGCTCCGTACTGTCCAGTCCCTGAATCTCCTCCTCCGCAGAAACCCGAAGTCCCACAGTCTTTTTGATGACCACAAAAACAAGCGTCATACATACTGCTGTCCAAAGAAGTACAGCCAGGATACCAAGCGTCTGTATGCCCAGAAGACCCATTTTGCCTGTATAAAGCAGGCCTTCCAGACCGGCAGGCGCGGCAGGACTGGCCAGAAGTCCCACAGCCAGCGTTCCCCAAACACCATTGGCCAGATGAACTCCGACGGCTCCCACCGGGTCGTCAATGTGAAGTTTCAGATCCAAAACCTCCACCACCACTACTACCAGGATGCCAGACACCACCCCCACGATAACGGAGCCCAAAGCATCCAAAGCGTCACAGCCTGCGGTAATCCCTACCAGTCCCGCCAGGGATGCATTCAGACACATAGACACATCCGGTTTCCCGTTCTTAATCCAGGTATAAATCATGGCAACGCAAGTGGCTATGGCAGGAGCAATGGTCGTAGTCAAAAAAATAGAGGCCAGAGATGTTCCGTTCCAGGCTGCCGCTCCGTTAAAGCCATACCATCCAAACCAGAGAATAAAACACCCCAGTGCTCCCAACGTAATGGAATGGCCCTGGATCGCATTGACTCCGGACACCTTTCCTGCCTTATCTTTCTTATACTTTCCAAGCCGGGGCCCCACCATGATTGCACCAATCAATGCTGTGATACCACCCACTGAGTGAATAGCCGCAGAGCCTGCAAAGTCATGAAAACCCAGCTGTGCAAGCCAGCCCTGAGAATTCCAGACCCATCCCGCCTCCACAGGATAGACAAAAAGGGAAATCGCTGCCGAATAAATACAGTAGGAAGCAAATTTTGTCCTCTCTGCCATGGATCCCGAAACAATGGTGGCTGCTGTGGCACAGAACACAAGATTAAACACAAAGCTCGATGCGTTTTCCTGAATAAATCCCCCAAAATCCATAAAGATCTTCAGGTTGGGAATCCCAATCACCCCAAATGCATAATCCTCTGCCATCATCAGACTGAACCCCAGCACAATAAACACTGCCGTGCCAATACAAAAATCCATCAGATTTTTCATGATGATATTCCCGGCATTCTTAGCTCTGGTAAACCCAGTTTCCACCATGGCAAAGCCTGCCTGCATGAAAAATACCAGGGCGGCTCCGATCAAGAACCAGACACCAAATACTTCGCCGGTGACCGCTGTCTCCACAAGTTCCATAATTTCTGTTGCTCCCATATGCATCATCCTCCCTTTCACCGGACAATCTGTCCGGTACCTCTAAGCACTGCAAATTCGCCTTACGGACAAAGGCGCCTTTCGTGCCCCAATCACAAAAGACGCCTTTGCCTTTATTACGGTAAAAGAAAAGGCGCCCTTGAGTGTAACTCAAAGACGCCTTTGCCCTTTCCGGTCTACATTATGCACCTACATACGAAATTTGTCAAGCACTGTTTTTTTCGATACCCTTTCCACTGGCCTTTCCGTCCCCAAAAGAATGACGGGACGACACATGCCGGACCGCTCCAAAAACAAGAAATAATAAAACCACCGATGCCATTACCGTGGCCCAGGGATTCCGTGTAAATCCCGCCACCAGATATCCTGCAAAGCACACCGCCGCCACCAGAGTCGCATAGGGGAGCTGAGTCTCCACATGGCGGAGATGTTCGCATTGAGCCCCGGTTGACGCCAATATCGTGGTGTCGGATATGGGAGAACAGTGGTCTCCATATACGGATCCCGCCAGGGTGGCTCCCAGAGAAGGTATCAGAACAGCGCTGCCAGTCTCCCCCGCGCAAAGCATGGATACAATAGGAAGCAGAATCCCAAAGGTTCCCCATGCCGTTCCCATGGAAAAGGACAAAAAAGCCGCCACCACAAATATGATCGCCGGTAAAAGGCTGAAGGAAAGATGGGCGTCCGCCACAAAATGACTCACAAAAATACCCGTTCCGATCATTTCCCGGCACACACCGCCCAGAGCCCACGCCAAAATCAGGATAGTCAACGCCGGTATCATAGTCCTGATCCCTTCGATCACTCCCTCCATAAACTCACGCACACTCATGATTTTACGCGGTACATATAAAATCATCGCCACTATCAGCCCGGCGAAGGTTCCCAGGGTCAGACCGGCCGTAGGATTTTCACCGATGGCTTCCGCAAAGGGCCTTCCCTCAAAAAAACCGCCCACGTAGGCCATGCCCAGAATGGCGCAGACAATCAATGTCAGAACCGGCGCCGCCAGATCCAGCACGGTTCCCTTTCCCGCCTTCTTTTCTTTCCCAGACGGCTTTTCTTCTGCCGCAGAAAGGTTCCTTTGTTCCCCGGGAAGCCTCTCTTCTTTCCCTGACAGCCTTTCATCTTTTGAAGATGCGCTCTTATCCTTTAATTGCGCTTTCTGCGCCTCCCCGGATGCGGCCTCTTCCGCCTTCTTCATAGGGCCGAAGTCAAAATTGGTGACACTCAGAAAAAACACCATGACAATGGTCAAAATAGCATAAAGATTGTAGGGAATCGTCCGGACAAAAGCGTTCAGGCCTCCTGCCTCCTCCACCTCGGAAGCCACCGCCACCGCCCAGCTGGAGATAGGCGCAATAATACACACCGGAGCTGCCGTGGCATCCAGCAGATAAGCCAGTTTCTCCCGGGAAATTCTGCATTTATCTGTAATGGGCCTCATGACCGTTCCCACGGTAAGACAGTTGAACCCGTCGTCGATAAAGATCAAAAGCCCCAGCAGGGATGTGGCCAGCTTTGCGCTGACGGGATTTTTGATCCGTCTGCCGGCCCACTGTCCATAGGCCCCGGAGCCTCCTGACCGGGTGACCACTACCACCAGGGAGCCCAGAAGCACAAGGAAAATAATCATGTAACCGTTCTCGCCGATTTTTCCCGCAATCATATCAAATACATAGGTAACCGCCTGAAGAAGATTACCGCCGGTAAACACACAGTATACACACATGCCCGATAAAATCCCCAGGAACAGAGAAGAATACACTTCCTTTCCAATCAGAGCCAGCGTAATTGCAATCAGCGGAGGCAGAATAGACAGCCATCCCGCCTCTATCATTTCCAGATTCATATTGAGGCCTTTTCCTCCTTTTTGTCAAATCCATGCACCCAGTCACTGCGCAGATAATAAATCAGATAAATAACCGAACTGATGCTCCATGTCAAAGGATAAGCCCAATAAATATAGCCGATCTCCCGGACAAAATGCATAATGCCCACAATGTAAGTGATCCGCAGACCGCACCACACCGCCAGCATGACGCACATGGGAACAAACGCCTTGCCCGCACCGCGGCAGACGGCCGCCACCGCATGGGAAAAGGCCAGCAGAAAATAAAACGGCGCCAAGGTCCGCAGCTGCCTCACCCCAAATTCGATCACACCGGGCGTCTGATCAAATACTCCGATCAGCTGGGGCGCCAGCAAATAATTGAAAACACCTATCAGCTCCGACAAAACCATGGCCGCCAGAATGCTGAATCTGGCTCCCTGCCTGGCCCGGTCATACTGCTTTGCTCCCAGATTCTGGCTGATAAACGTAGTACTGGCCATATTAAAGCTGGTAATCGGCAGAAAAGCAAAGCCCTCGATCTTGGAATGGGTGCCATAGCCAGCCATGGCCAGCATGCCGAAGGAATTGATCTGTGACTGGACGATCACATTGGCAAACGCAATAACGGAGTTCTGGACCCCCGAGGGCAGGCCGTTGCGCACAATCTCCTGTAGCATATCTGCGTGAAAGCGGATCTTTCGCCACTCCACCGTATAAATATTTCCTCCGCGAAACAGCTGGCGCATACACAAAACCACACTGACCGCCTGAGAAATCACCGTTGCCACAGCTGCCGCCCACACTCCCCAGCGGAACACCGCAAGAAACACTACATCCAGCACCACGTTCAGGACTGATGAAAAAATCAGGTAATACAGAGGTCTCCGGCTGTCACCAAGCGCGTTCATAATACTGCGGCAGACATTATAATATACCAGTGCCAGAGAACCGAGAAAATAATATCGGAAATAGGACACTGCCTCGGGCAGCACCTCCGGATCCGTCTGCATCCACACCAGAAATGTGGGTGTAAGCGCCACTCCAATCACGGTCAGAAGCAGACCGCTGACCAGACCAAAAGCCAGCACCGTATGTATGGCCCGGGATACCCGGTCCTGATCTCCTGCGCCAAAATACCGGGAGATCACTACGCCGGCTCCCATGGCAATTCCGGCAAAGAAACTGATCATGAGAAATATGAGGGTGCCGGAGGAGGTCACAGCCGCCAAGGCATTGGTTCCCAGAAATCGACCCACAATCAGCGCATCTGCCGTATTATACAGCTGTTGAAACACCTGACTTAAAAATATAGGCAGCGCAAAACCAACCATCAGAGAATAGGGATTACCCTTCGTCATGTCCTTTGTATGTGAAATTTGTACTATCCCTGATTTCTTTAGTGAATTCTGTGTAATTGTAATCACCTTCCCGAAATTACTCGGGCTTTACGCCCTTCATCCATCATACACTCATCTCCACAAAGAATGCAATACGAATTTTCTTATGAACCGATCCGATCTCGAAAATCATTAAAATTTCCCCATTCCTCCAACAGATCAAATATCACCTGTCTGCTCCGCCTTAAATCTCCTAATGCCTTTGAATAAAAAGCATAAATTTTCCGATGATAAAAATGAAGGCTTAGAAGTGTCAGAATAAGTTCAGAATCATTATGCTTTGCAGAGTAAATTACAGATAAGGCAAATATGCAAGATATATTTTATACAGCAGGCTGTCTCGAGTTTTAGTGCAGACAGAGCAAAAACGCCTCGTGGATCAGGAACGATTTCTTCTTCGACAATTCGTCTGGGCAGGATTGTCGATCAGATGCCCCTCTCTGTCAAAACGTGATCCATGACAGGGACAGTCGTAGCTCTCTTCATCCGGATTCCATTCCAGCCTGCAGCCCATATGGGGGCAGTTGGGAATGATCCTGTCATTTTCCGCGGGCAGCAAATGCTTTGCCAGCCCTTTTACCGTATAGGCACCATGGGACAGCAATTCCTTCGCCGCCCGGGCCGTAAAATGCCTTTGAGGCGAAAAAATATCCGCTTCCGGACATTCCTGTCCGGTGATCAGGGCTGTCAGGATCCGGGCACCTGCCATAGCCGTGGTCATTCCCCATTTTCCAAAGCCTGTGGCCACATACCAGCCGGACCTTCTTTCAGAAAACCGGCCTATATAGGGAATGCCGTCCAGCGTCATACAATCCTGCGCCGACCAGTGAGCCGCCTCACTGCAGCCTGGATAAAATGCCCGCGCCTGCTCCCGAAGCCATCCATATCTACAGCCCCGCTCCGGCATCTCCACCCCCTGCCGGTCTCGGACTGCCCTGCCGGCGGGCCGTCCCTCCCTCCGATTCACTCCTGTACGATGGCTTCCTCCGCCCAACAGCAGAAATTCTCCATAGGGACGAAAGGATAGGCCGTCCGGATCCACTCCCAGATACATTCCTTCCAGCCTTCCTGCGCCCTCCAGCGCCATCACATAGCTCCGCTCCTGATACATTCTCGCAAAATAATATCCCGGAACATTGGGAAAGGGAAAATGTGTGGCAAATACAATATGCTCTGCCGTCACGCACCCTCTGTCCGTCTCCACCTGCTTTCCCTCCGCCTTCAGCGCCCGGGTCTGCTCGTACACCGTCACTTCCTCCGACAGCTTTTCTAAAAAACGGAGGGGCTGAAACCGGGCCTGCCCGTCAAATCTGGTCACACCCGCCACAGAAAAAGGAAGCTCACTGTCCGTTTCGAAGGATGCCTTTATTCCAAGGGATGCCGCAGCCGCAGCCTCCCGCTTCAAAGACACCTCTTCTGCCCGGGAATACAAAAAAGCAGGGCATTTGACAAAATTACATTCGATCCCCTTTTCCAGAATCAATCTCTCAAATTCCCCAATGGCTTCCTCATTGGCCCGGGCATAATGCTCTGCCATTCTGTTTCCAAAGGTCCGGATCAGGCTGTCATAGATCAGGTTATGCTGAGATGTAATCTTAGCAGTAGTATTTTTTGTCTGTCCGCTCCCAATCCTGTCTGCCTCCAGGACTGCCACCGTTATTCCTGCCTGCTGCAGATAATATGCTGCCAAAATCCCTGCCATTCCTGCGCCTATGACCACAGCCTCTACGCTTATGTCGCCCGAAAGAGGCTCCCGGCTCCTGATCTCGGTTTCTGCCGTCCAGATAGATCCCATTGCATACCTCCATGCCTGCCATTTTACATAGCATATGCGGATCTACGAAAACTATACCCTTATCACCCCGTTTAAAATCTATCCTTTTAACCTTTAGAATCCGAAGGCACGAACCAGTTCTCCATATTTCTCGTCTGTAATCCTCAGGACTCCCCCATGTCTCTTCCTTGTTTCTCCCATGTTGTATTCGTCCCGGCAAAGAATACGGAAATCTCCTGTTTCCAGACTTTCCGTTACCATGGGCAGATATCCCTCTCCTTTCTGAAACTGGTCTGCCATAAGACACCACCTTCCGTCCGGAAGCAGATATCCCTCCGGCCCTTCCACTCCCTCCAGAGCATCCAGCACAGGACTTTCGATTCTGACAAATTGCCCGAGCAGCGCTTCCGAAGACTCCAGTATCAGTCTTTTAGTGGTCTCATCCTTGGATATGCGGTAATACCGCCCTTGCCCTTCCAGGATGGTAGTATCGATCACATCATCTTCCTTTTCAAAATACAGAAAGGTTTCAGAAAATTCATGAAAATCCTTTGTATAGGCCGCATAGATCCTGTGCTTTCCCTTTTGCTCTCCTTCTTTCCTTACCTTTGACGCAAAAAATACCAGAAAGGCCTCCTTCTCCATGTCATACACCGCCTCCGGCGCCCAGACACAGCCTGCCTCCGGAATTCCCACGGTACAGGCACGCTCCCTGCTCCAATGGATCAAATCCTGGGATTCCCACACAATCAGGTCTCGGCTGCCCTGCTCCTGGGCGCAGGTCCAGCCCTTTCCTGCCTCGATCCGCAGATCCGTGGCGATCAGATAGTTTCTTCCGCTTCGGGGATTCTTCACCAGAAAAGGATCCCTGACGCCGCAGGTTCCGATATGAGAATAAAGCACCGGCATACCTGCATTTAGATCCTTCCAATGCAGTCCGTCACGGCTCACCGCAAAATAAATCTGTTCTCCGTCCTTTTCCTCGCCAATAAAATGAGAAAATAAATACCCTGCCATCATTTCCTCCCGCTGCTTGCCCAGCTAATCTGTTACTTTTCACGGCTTCGCCGTTCAAAGCGGCTTGATGCACACAAAACGAGCAAAAAGCGCTCATTTTGGCGCGTGCTGCCTCGGGTTTTTGCGCAAACAGCGCACAAAAACGCCTCGCGGCCCCTACCCGTGAAGAGTAACGCTATTCTTCCTTCTCCAGAATGGCCATACCCCAGCCCTCCAGAAGAATCGTTTCACCTGTGGAATATTGTTTCTCCAACAACAGTTCCCGGTATGTTCCCCGGGGACAATATCCCATATGGGATTCCCCCGAATAATTCAGCATATAAACAATCTCTCTTCCCAGCCTGTTAATTCCCTTCCGAATGATGACAGGAAAGCCCGAAGATCCCTCGTTACCCTTAATCTCTGCCCTGTCCAGCGCTGATTTGAGAATCCTTTTCAGAAGAGCGGACGAACACATACAGCCCAGATAATAAGCTGCTCCCCTGCCAAAGTCATTGCAGACAGCCGCCGCGTACTGTCCCCAATTGGAATGAGAATACCGGGCAAGCACCCTGGCTCCCTGAGGCCGCAGACATTCCATAAATCCCCGGGCAGACTCTGTCTGCTCCGAATCCTCTCTGCTGTATTTTTCCAAAAGCACCTCCAGCGGCATCTCCTCCGCCGTGAAGAACTGGTCGTAGGCCGCCCCAAAGCACTCCTGTAAAATATGAGGCTGTGCATCCGAATACACCTTTACGTTTTCGTTGGCAAAGCAGGACTTAAAGGTTCCCACCAGAACCCCGCCCTCCCGGACAAAGTCCTTCAGCCCACGCAGCAATGCCTCCGAAGCACAGTAAAGCGCCGGCATGAAAATCACTTTATAGTCAGACAGATTCTCTGCTTCCGGGAAAATAAAATCGCATTCCACATTCATCTGATACAGTGCGTCATAGATCCATCGAACCACATCATTATAATCTCTTCCGTCCCCCAAAGGAAACCAGTTCAAACCGGTCAAGGCTTCATTACTCACCAGAATGGCTGCTTTGTTTTCTTTTTTCAGATGAATCAGATGCTTTCCCAGCCGCCGGAAATCGGCGCCCACAGCAACGGCCTCCCGATAGGTTCTGTTTTCGCCAAAATCATGGCTCAGCACCCCTTTCCAATAGGTCTCGCAGGCGTTGTGCAGAGAATGCCAGTGCCAGTATTCCACCATATCCGCCCCGCTGGCCAAATGAGAAAAGGCCAGCAGACGAAGCTGTCCGTCGTAGGGCGTCCACTGGGGGAAGCCCTGGGCCTGGGTCTCCAGCACAAAATAATTATCCTGCTTCAGGGATCTGGCCAGGTCCCCGCCAAACGCTGCCTCCGCTCCCGTCAGTCTATCCTGGGAGGGATGGTAAATATCACATCCGGTAATATCCAGACATTTCGCCGCCTGAAAGTGATCCACATCCGGCTGTACCCCGTAAGAGCCGTCCTTCCACCCGAAATCAAAGTTGTGGGTAATAAACTGATCTTCCCGTTTGTACTCTCTGACCAGTCCTGCCTGCCATCCCAGGAAGTCCGCCACCAGCCTTCTCTGAAACCGCTCAAATTCTCCTCCCAGACTTCCGTTGATGGTGCCTCTCACATCCGGGAAATCCTCCCAGGAGTGCACCGCATTGCTCCAGTAGTTCAGCCCGAACTCCCGGTTCATCTCCTCCACATCTCCATGGAACTTTTCCTTCAGATAAACTACAAAATCCCTCTGCACGTTTTCACTGGCCGTGCCAAAATGCTTGGTCTCATTGTCAATCTGATACCCTATAACCGCCGGATGGTCCTTCACATGCTCCATGAGCCTGCGGATCACCCTCTCGCAGTAGAAAAGGTAAGCCTTATTGGTGATGTCCATGATCTGCCTGGCCCCGTAGATCCTCCTGCCTCCCTTAGTGGTCACCAGAATATCCGGATACCGCTGTGTCATCCAGGAGGGCACAGCATAGGTGGGCGTTCCCACAATCACATGTATACCGGCATCTCCCATGGCATTCAGCACACGGTCAATATGGTGAAAGTCAAACACACCGTCCTCCGGCTCCAGAGTGCTCCAGGTGGATTCCGCGATTCTCACCAGATTCATATTGGCCTGTTTCAGCATTTTCACATCTTTTTCCAGGCGCTCAAAGGGCATATATTCATCATAATACGCCGCACCATACAGCAATTCTTCCATATTGCTTCCTCCCATTTGTCCACAGTCTCCCGGATTCCGCCACACCGCCAGCAATATGGCAGTCCGTCCGGTGTGTTGTCTTTTGCTGTTCACAACAACTCTATTTTTTCAGACTCCCGGGAAAAAAGCAACCCCAAAATTCGTGCATTCACCCCATAAATTGCTTCGCAGTACCCGGCGCATCATTCGGGAAATCAGAAATTTCCCTCATTCACGGGCATATCACCCCAAATTCCGGACCTGCCCATGCAATCCCTGCAGGGAATGAATCTCCCCGTTGCCGGCCTTCTGAACCTGAAGGATCCCCTCCACGGTGGCACGGGCGGCGGCAATGGTGGTCATGTACGGGATCCTGCCCTTGATAGCCGCCTTTCTCAGATAGCTGTCATCATGTACGCTCTCGTCTCCCACCGGAGAATTGATGATCAGGTCAATATCCCCGTTGGTGATCAGATCAAGCACATTGGGTCTGCCCTCGTAAAGCTTCTTGACCAGCGTGGCAGGAACCCCTGCCTCCTGCAGCAGTGCGCAGGTGGTACCGGTGGCCAGGATCTTAAATCCGGCCTCCTGAAACGCCTTCCCTACCTCCACCACCTCGGCCTTGTCCCTGCGGTTTACGCTGATCAGCACCGTGCCTTCCAGCGGAAGCCTGGTCTGGGTGGCCTCCTGGGCCTTAAAAAATGCCTCTCCCACAGTAGGCGCAAGCCCCAGCACCTCGCCGGTGGAACGCATCTCCGGCCCCAGAATGGGATCTACCTCCGGGAACATATTGAAGGGGAACACAGCCTCCTTCACACCATAATAAGGGATCTCCTTCTCCTTTAAGCCGGGAACCGGGGAAGGCCTTCCCGTTATGTCTGACGTAATAATGTCCGTGGCCAGAGGCACCATGCGGATATTGCACACCTTGGACACCAGCGGAACCGTGCGGGACGCCCTGGGATTGGCCTCCAGCACATACACCCGCCCGTCCTCAATGGCATACTGCATGTTCATCAACCCCTTTACATGCATTTCCTCGGCAATCCTGCGGGTATAGTCCTTGATGACGGCCACATTTTCCTCCGAAATATGCCTGGAGGGAATGATGCAGGCAGAATCTCCGGAATGGATTCCTGCCAGCTCGATATGCTCCATGACAGCAGGCACAAAGGCATGAGTCCCGTCACTGATGGCATCGGCCTCGCATTCCACGGCATGATTCAGGAACCGGTCTATCAGAATCGGCCGGTCAGGCGTCACTCCCACAGCCGCCTGCATGTAGCCTGTCAGGCTCTCGTCATGATACACCACCTCCATGCCCCGGCCTCCCAGCACATAGGAGGGCCGCACCATCACGGGATACCCGATTCTGTGAGCGATTTCCAGAGCCTCCTCCACCGTGGACGCCATGCCCGATTCCGGCATGGGAATTCCCAGCTTGTCCATCATGGCCCGGAACTGGTCCCTGTCCTCCGCCAGATCAATAACCTCCGGCGCGGTTCCCAGAATCCGCACACCGCACTTTTCCAGCTCCGCAGCCAGATTCAGCGGCGTCTGTCCGCCGAACTGAGCGATAACTCCCACCGGCTGCTCCTTCCGGTAAATGCTCAGCACATCCTCCAGTGTCAGAGGCTCAAAATACAGCTTGTCCGAGGTATCGTAATCCGTGGATACCGTCTCAGGATTACAATTCACAATAATGGTCTCAAAGCCCAGTTCCCGCAGCGCCAAAGACGCATGGACACAGCAGTAATCAAATTCTATGCCCTGACCAATGCGGTTAGGACCGCCGCCCAGAATCATTACCTTGGGTCTGTCGCTTCGGATAGGATTCTGATCCGGCCCATTGTAAGTGGAATAATAATAGGCGCTGTCCGGAGTACCGCTTACATGAACGCCCTCCCAGGCTTCCTCCAGTCCCAGGACAGTCCTGCGTTCCCGGATCCTGCTCTCGGGAATATCCAGCAGAATGCTTAGATATTTGTCCGAAAAACCATCCTTTTTGGCCCGGATCAGCAATTCGTCCCCTGGAAGAGAGCCTTTGGATTCCAAAAGCTCCAGCTCCTCCCGAACCAGCTCCTGCATCTGCTCGATAAACCATTTCTTCACACAAGTGAGCTCATGAATCTCCTCCGGGGACGCCCCTTTTTTCAGAGCCTCATACATGACAAAATGCCTTTCGCTGGAAGGAACAGCCAGCATCCTCAGCAACTGCTCCCTGGATTTTCCCTCCAGCTTAGGGATCTGTCCCAGACCGTAACGCCCGGTCTCCAGGGAACGGACAGCCTTCTGGAAGGCTTCCTTATAATTTTTCCCAATGCTCATGACCTCGCCCACGGCCCGCATCTGCGTCCCAAGCCGGTCTTCCACCCCTTTGAACTTCTCAAAGGCCCAGCGGGCAAACTTGATCACCACATAGTCCCCGTCCGGCACATACCGGTCAAGCGTACCGTATTTGCCGCAGGGGATCTCCTTCAGGGTCAGCCCTGCCGCCAGCATGGCGCTGACCAGAGCAATGGGAAATCCGGTGGCCTTGGAGGCCAGCGCAGAAGAACGGGAGGTTCTGGGATTGATCTCTATGACAATGATTCTGTCACTGACAGGATCATGGGCAAACTGCACATTGGTGCCGCCGATAACCTGCACGGAATCCACAATTGCATAGGCCTGCTCCTGAAGTCTCTTCTGCAGTTCCTGAGAAATGGTCAGCATGGGCGCCGCACAGAAGGAATCACCGGTATGAACCCCAAGCGGATCGATATTTTCAATGAAACAGACGGTGATCATATTGCCGTCCGCGTCCCGCACCACCTCCAGCTCCAACTCTTCCCATCCTAAAATGGATTCCTCCACCAGCACCTGCCCCACCAGAGAAGCCTGCAGACCTCTGGCGCAGACAGTGCGCAGTTCATCCTTATTATATACCAGACCGCCTCCGGCACCTCCCATGGTGTAGGCCGGGCGCAGTACCACCGGATATCCCAGACCATCCGCAATCTGCAGAGCCTCCTCCACCGAATAGGCCACCTGGCTCCTGGCCATCTCAATGCCAAGCGCGTTCATGGCCTTCTTAAACTCGATCCGGTCCTCGCCCCGCTCGATGGCATCCACCTGGACTCCGATTACCTTTACCTGATATTTCTCCAGAATCCCTGCGCCGGCAAGCTCCGCGCAGAGATTGAGTCCCGACTGTCCGCCCAGATTGGGCAGAAGAGCATCCGGACGCTCCTTTGCAATAATCTGCTCCAGACGCTCCTTATTCAGCGGTTCGATATAGGTCACATCCGCCGTCTCCGGATCGGTCATAATGGTAGCAGGATTGGAATTCACCAATACGATTTCATAACCCAGCTTTTTCAGCGCCTTACAGGCCTGAGTTCCCGAATAGTCAAACTCACAGGCCTGTCCGATAATAATAGGACCGGAGCCTATAATCATTACTTTTTTTATGTCAGTTCTCTTTGGCATGCTGCAACCTCCTGTTTTGTTGCCGGAATGATTTACGATCTGCCGGACATTGGTGTTCCGGCTGAACTTTTTAATAGAGATTGTATCATATCTCCCGTTGTTTATAAACAGGTAAATTTGATTTTTTCTTACATCCGATTACTGCCCCAGGAAAAAAGCCCCGCCGATGATTTAACAATCGGTGAAGCTTCTCCCTGAGTATTCTGCATCTTTTATTTTTCAGTCCCAATGGTTCTCTTTAAGATCGTAAAGACAACGCATTCTTTACCGGTAAGCTCTCCAGTCCGCTCATCCGGCTGTCCCAGGCCTGCGCTGACCAGGAAATGTTCTCCCCCATCCACTGTTTCTCCATCCTCATTCACCACGGTAAAGGCATCCCCGGGAATCACCAGTTCCACCTCACTGCTCTCGTTTCCCTTCAGAAAAATTCTGGAAAAGGCGCATAGCCTTGCATTGAGCTGGGCAAACGGAGAATCCAGCGCCTTTATATAGACCTGAACTACCTCTCCCGTGCCGGTGAGACTCCTGTTGACCGCTTTGATCCTGATTCTGATGTCTTCTTCTGTATCCAGCTCCAGAACACCGCCTTCCCCCTGCCGGAAACTGCATCCGCCGCATACTGCCTCTTCCACGGATACATCGCCATAGGTCAGTCCATAACCAAAAGGATACAGAGGCTTTCCCTGAAAATACCGATAGGTTCTTCCCTTCATGGAATAATCCTCAAAGTCAGGAAGCTCCGCCGCACTGTTGTAAAAGGTCACCGGAAGCTTTCCGGAGGGAGAAATCTCCCCAAACAAGAGCTCTGCCACGGTTTTGCCGCCGCGGGCTCCCGGGTACCATACCTGCATTACGGCGTCTGCGTTATCCTGCATATACCGCAGATCCATGGCGCTGCCGGTCATGTTCAGTACCACCACAGGCCTGCCCGTGCCGATCACGGCCTCTGCCAGCTCCCGCTGGACCTTGGGCAGCAACAGATCCGCCTTATCGCCGGAGGCATAGCTGTTGCCCGTATCCCCCTCCTCGCCCTCCAGGGTCTCGTCAAGTCCCAGGCAAAGGATCACTACGTCGCTGTTCTTTGCCACAGCCACGGCCTCGCTGATGCGGTCCTGCTTCTGTGCCAGAAATTCCACCTTTTCCCGGAACAGATGACAGCCCTCGGAATAGTAGACCCGTACTTCCTCCCCTGCCAGATCCTGAATTCCTTCCAGCACAGTAATATATCGGGAAGAGGTCCCATGATAATTTCCCACAAGCGCTGCACGGCTGTCGGCGTTGGGTCCGATGACGCCGATGGCCTTCAGGCTTTCTTTTGCAAGAGGCAGTATCCCATTGTTCTTCAACAGCACTACGCTCTCCGCCGCGGCACGCCCCGCAGTCTCCACATGCTCCGGGCATTCCAGCCGGTCAAAGCCGATGCCGTCAAACTCCGTCTCGTCAAACATTCCAAGCAAAAATCTGGTGGTAAACAGCCTTTCCACCGCATTCGTGATCTCTTCTTCCGTCACCAGCCCTTCCTGGCAAGCCTTCAGCATATGCAGATATGTATTGCCGCAGTTTAAATCACAGCCGCTCTTTAACGCAAGCGCTGCGGATTCCTCCGCCGTATCAGTGACCATATGCTGGGTGTGGAAATCTCTCACTGCCCAGCAGTCCGATACATAATGACCCTGAAATCCCCATTTTCCCCGCAAAATATCCTGCATCAGGGTTTTGCTTCCGCAGCAGGGCTCTCCGTTGGTTCTGTTATAGGCGCCCATCACTGCTTCCACACCGGCCTCCTTTACCAGCTTTTCAAAGGCCGGAAGGTATGTTTCATACAAATCCTTCCGGGAAACTTTTGCATCAAAGCTGTGGCGCACCGCCTCCGGTCCCGAATGAACCGCAAAATGCTTTGCACAGGCCGCAGCCGCCATATATTCCCCATCTCCCTGCAGCCCCTCTACAAACGCTTTTCCCAGCTCCCCGGTCAGATAGGGATCCTCCCCGTAGGTCTCATGTCCCCTGCCCCACCTGGGATCCCTGAAAATATTCACATTGGGAGACCAGAAGGTCAGTCCCTTATAAATGTCCCGGTCCTCCAGTGCACAGCTGGAATTATATTTCGCCCGTCCCTCCACCGCTATAATCCTGCCCATCTCCTCCACAAGCTCCCGATGGAAGGTGGCAGCCATGCCGATGGCCTGAGGAAAGCTGGTAGCAGTCCCGGCTCTGGCCACACCATGGAGCCCCTCATTCCACCAGTTATAAGCAGGTATATCCAGTCTGGGAATGGCCGGTGCATCATACCTGAGCTGGGAAGCCTTTTCCTCCAGCGTCATTCGGCTGACCAGCTCCTTCGCCCTATTTCTTGCCTTCTCCCTGTCTCTCACAGCATGTCCTCCACCCGTCATATTTTGCTCTCCTGTATTTTGATGATTCCAGTTCCTGACGCAGAAGATGCGCATCGGCTGGATGTATATGTGCAGTTATGCCCTCATATTATAGCACGCCCCCCATGACATTTCTTCTCAACAAATGCTCATTTTTGCTTATTTCTTGCTATTTATCCTACAATCAGCGTCGTCTCAACTGTACGATATTCCTCCTTCAGATCCATGCCTTCCGTCAGGTCCAGCACCGGGTCCCCGTCCATATCAAAATGAACCCTTCTGATTCCGCTGCTGCGCGCGCCGTCCACTCCCGGTCTGGCATGGTAGGTATTCCACACGGTTCCGTTATCGTCCGTTACATATGCATTGTGTCCCGTGCCGAATTCTCCTTCCACACTTCTGGAGGTAAGGATGGGATAATTCTTTTTCTTCCAGCTGCCCGCGTCCAGCAGATCCATGCCCTTCTGCACCGTCAAAAGCCCCACCACATAGGAAGCGTCCACCGCCGCGCTGGAAAAGGTCAGATACAGTTTATCCTCCCCCATCAGGGCAAAGGGCCCCTCATCCACAAAGGTATGGTTATTGGCCCAGCCATATTCCGGTTTGGACAGCACTATGGGATCGGTGAGCAGGCGCCAGGGCTCTCTGGGATCCAGCTTTGCTATATAGAGCCAGGCCCCCAGATCCTTGGGCAGGAACTGTCTCTGAGACCAGACTGCATACCACTCTCCCTGCCACTCAAAGCAGGTCATGTCCAGGGTAATCTCCTTCCCCGCCTCACAGATATCGCTTCCATCCCTCTTGACTACACGCCTGGGAGCCGACCAATCCTCCCTGCATACAGGATTACCACCCTCCCGCAGCTCCATCACATGGCTTTCCTCACAGAAAAACTCTCCCGGAGTAGCGGCATGAAAAATATAAAGCCTGCCGTGAATTTCATGAAATTCCGGCGCCCACAGCAGACCGCCGATGCCCGGATGCGTATGACTGTCCAGAATCAGGTGCTCTTCTGCCTCAGCCAATCCGGAAATCGTGTCAGCCTCTCTGATATAAAGCGTATGATTGTCGTCCGCATCATTGGTGGCAATGAAATAATATTTTCCCTTCCACCGGCCTATGCATGGATCCGCACGGTTACAGGCCACCGGAAATGCAAAATGCTCCTGGCGCACCCTGCCCCTTATGGAAAAGCTTCCCTTCTTCTGAAAATCTACCCGGGACAGATCCCAGTCCACGCACTTACGTGCGCTGGTGCCGTCGCTGTACAGGGCTTCGGCCATATATTGCCCAAGCTGTTCCGGCTCAGAAACCTGGATCTGTTCCGGGAAACGGATCCCCACATTCACAGGTGTCAAAAGCTTTTTACACAATCTGTCCGCTGTCTTTGCAGGAATCTTTCCGCAAAAGCCCTCCTCTCCGGCCTCTGCAATCTCCACAATATTGTGAGGCACCGCCCCTTGAATTCCCGCATCTGATAAATCCTTCAAAAGCCCCCCGGTAAACACCTCCCATGCCCGGTCCGGTTCCATCACCTCCGGAACACAGGCAAGCTGCAAATCCTCCGGCTCACGGATCCGGGCCGTAAAGCATTCACCGGTGCGCTCCCGCCAGACCAGCCTGATGCTTCCGCTCTCCTGTTCATACCCACAGGCAATCTGTTCGATAAACTCCGTACCCAGCTTTAAAAGTCCTGCCTCTTCATACTCCAGCAAATCCTTTGATGTAAAAAGAAGCACACAGCCCCTGCTTTCCTCATCATCATCTCCGTCCCCCCCAATACGAACGGCTGCCACTGCAAATCGCCCCTCCGGCAGCGCAAACAGCCAGGGACTCTTCAGACTCTTGGGATTCAGAGAACCATCCTCGTTCTCCGTAGCCTTTGCAAATAAAACCCCGCTGTTATGGTTCAGCGCCTGAAAAGCTTTTCCGTCCCGGCTCACCGCAAGGTGCATGCTGTAGGCCAGCCTGGGACCGTAAATCATTCCGTCCAGAGGCTGCCTTGTATACGTCAGTAAATATGCCATGATTCTTCTCCTCCAAATTCTATGTCTCTATATTCCCGTCCGGCGGACACGGACAACACACCTTTATCTCCACACGGCGCATATGCTCTGGCAGATCCCTCTCTGCGCACAGATTCAAGACCGGGAAGCCCGCTTTATTGATCTGCACACGATGCATTGCCGTACAGCGGCCCCAGGAGCCGTCACGTTTCTGACCATGATAGGCGATCCAGATTTTCCCTTCCTCATCCCGAAAAAAGGAATTATGACCGGCCCCCAGCGTTTCCTCCACGCTGTAATGGGACAATGCCGGGGTCGGAGTCTTCCTCCAATTTGCCGGATCCGACAGGTCCGTTCCCACATCCGCCGTCAGATATCCCACCGCGTAGGACCAGCCGCAGGCATCTCCGCCGGAAAAGGCCAGCCAGACCCGATCCTCCAGCACCAGCGCATAAGGCCCTTCATTATTGATGGTGCCGCCCTGGTTCTCCCATGCATACAGGGGTCTGGACAACAGAACCGGCTCGCCTGCCAGCTGCCAGGGCCTCTCATCATCCGCCGGGGCAATATACAGCATGGAACCCGTATCCTCCTTCGTACCAATACCGCGGCGGTAGGACCATACCAGCCAGGGTTTTCCCGCTGCCGAAAAATATGTCATATCCAGTGTGATACCGTCCTCTGCGAGAAAACCTCCGTCCTTTCGTCTCACCCTGACCGGCTCTTCCCAGTCTTCTCTGCAGATAATGCTCCCGCCCTCTTTCAGCTTCATCATGTGAGCCTGCGGCGACCATACCTTTCCGCCCACAGCGAACAGCAGATACACCGCGCCCCCGATCACATGAAATTCCGGCGCCCAAAAGGTCTGAATCAAATCCCGGCCCTCATCCCGGTCCAGAATGCAGTATTCCTTTACATCCTCCGCAAAAAGACCCTCCACCCTGTCCGCCTTCCGCACCCGGATTCCTATGTCATTGCGATTGTCATCCGTAGATACGAAATACCATGCGCCCTGCCACCGAAACACTACCGGATCCGCATACCCGCCGGCCAGAGGGAACCTAAAGGCGGGCCTGTCCACCCTCCCCTCCAGACGCCAGATGCCGTCCTGCTCCTGCACGGCGCTGTCTCTGCTCCAGCAGATGCGCTTTTCATCGGCGGAGCCGTCGCTGTAGCATACCCTTGCCCTGATCTGCTCCAGCTCTTCCCAGGAGGATATACGGATCTCATCCGGCAGCTTCACCGACACCGCGTGCAGAGGAGTCCAGGTCCTGCGGATCTCTTCCCCCAGCTCCCGGGAAATCTCCAATACCCGGAAACAGTTCCAGGGCTTTCTCTCCACCAGTCCATGCTCCCGGAAGCGAATAAAGTCCTCTGTAGTCCACAGCAGCACCTGATCCGGAGCCACTCTGTTTCCGGCTCCGTCCACACACTCTGCAGCTATGCCGTACCCGCCCTCCAGCTCCACAAACACAGGATCCGTCAACCCTCTTACCTCCAGGGTATTGTTCTCCCGTATTTGGGCCCGGGCAAAAAGTATTCCATAATTTTGGTTCAGCGGCTCAAAGCTGCTTCCATCCTCACTGTAATATAGATGAACACTGTCCGCCAGCGCCTTTGGGTAATACTCCCCCTCCGGCTCCCGGACCGCAATTTTCAAATATGCCATAACCTTCTCCCTGCTATACGGCGGTCTGTCCCCGCTGTATTTTATTCTGCCTGCTGCCGGAAAGCTTCGATTACGCTGCTTCCCTCTTTTACAAACGCCGCAAACTGATCCAGACGCACCTGCACGGTGATTCGCCTGCCGCCCTCATAAACCTGGCCGTCCATGACGAATATCCACCTGCCCGCCGGCAGATACACCTCCCGCCGGGTCTGTCCCTTACTCATGACGGGAGCGAAAAGAATATCCGGGCCGAACAGATACTGATCCTCCAGGCAGTAGCACTCCGGATCCTGGTAATATTCATAAAACATAGGACGCATCAGCGGCGTTCCCCTGCGGCTGGCCTCCTCCATATGTTCCATAATATAGGGACGAAGCCGTTCCCGCAGCTCGATCAATTCCTTGATAATCTCATAATTTTTTTCTCCAAAACGCCAGATCTCGTTGGGGCCGCCGCTTCTCTCAATAATCCCCGGATACCTCTCCTTTTGATCCTTGGTCCGCAGCCTGGAGCCGTGCAGACGCATAATGGGGCAAAACAGACCGAATTGGAACCACCGGACCAACAGCTCACGGAATTCCTCACTTTCCGTATCCCCCATCAGGAACCCTCCGATATCACTGTTCCACCAGGGAATTCCGCACATTCCCATGGAAAGACCGCTGGTGACGCTTTGGCGCAGGGCGTTCCAGTCGGACATGATATCCCCGTTCCACACCGCCGCACCGTATTTTTGGCTGCCGGGATATGCCGCCCTGGTCAGGGAAATAATCTCCTCCTCTCCCTGCTGCCGCAGACCGTCATAAAACATTTTTACATAATAATAAGGATAAAGCATGGCTGTCTGGGCGCCGTTTCCCAGGTAAAAATGCAGATGACCGAACTGCTGAGGATGCACCTCCGGCTCCGCCTCGTCCAGCCAGAAATTCCGGATCCCCTTGTCATAGTAGTTCTCCTTTACCCTGTCCCACACAAAGGCTCTGGTATCCGGATTCATGGGATCAATAAAGGTCTGCTGGCCGTAAAAATCAAAGGTGCCGTACTGACCGTTTTCTGTCCGCACCAGCATATTGGCCTCGCTCATAGTCCAGTAATTTTCGCTTTTGGGATTGATGGTGGGCCAGATGGACACAATGGGCTTGATTCCCATTTCCTCCAACTCCTTGCACATGGCCGCAGGGTCCGGCCAATATTTAGGGTCAAACTTCCACTCGCCCTGCTCCGTCCAGTGGAAATAGTCGATGACAATGGCGGAGATGGGAATTCCTCTGCTCTTGTACTCCCTGGCCACCTCCAAAAGCTCCTCCTGGCTTTCATACCGCAGCTTACACTGCCAGAAGCCGGAAGCCCAGTAAGGAAACCGGGGGGCATATCCGGTGAGATCGCAGTAAATCTTCATTACATCTGCCGGCTTATCCCCTGTAAACACAAGGTAATCGATCTGATAAGCGCTTTCCGAGCACCACAGCGTGTGATTTCTGGTGGTCTCACACCTTCCCGGGGAGGGATTGTTCCAGAAAAAGCCGTAGCCCAAAGAGGAATACAGGTAGGGAAGGGCTGATTTTGTGTTATAGTGCACCAGATTACAGGTGCTGCCCTTCCGGTCAAAGGCATCCTCCGTCTCCTGCCCCAGTCCGTAAAAATGTTCCCCCTCATTGGCATCAAAGATGGCCTTTACCTGATAGAGGTCCCCCTCTCTGTGGACATACTTGTTCACATAATCTCCCTCGTATTTGGTGTGAAGAATTGTCTTTCCGTTTCTGTAATAAGTAATGATGCCGCCGTACCAGGGATTGCCTGCTTCCAAAACAGCCGAAATCTTACCATTTGTAATGGTCGCCCTGTTTTCATCGCCTTCAATAACGCAGGAATCCTCCGTCACCGGCGGAAGCAGCGTCCAGTTCTCCTGAGAAATCTGCGCATTCCTGGTGGAACGGCAGCGAAGGCAGTTTTCCCCATAGGGCTCGATCACCGTGGTCTCATCCTTCCTCCGAAAAATTATGGATTTCCCTTTTATCTCTATTTTTCCCATTTTCATTTTCCTTTCATTCTGCGTCGCATACGCCGATGAATCTTTCAAGCTTCCACTCCTGCCGACTTAGCCGGCATAAACAATGGGCTGCATATTTCACACCACTACGCCCTTCTGCAGCATAATATTGGCATACAGCGCCTCTTCTCCTGTGGCAATAATAGCGTAGGCTTTTGATGCCTCCTCATAAAACGCAAACCGCTCGATCTGGCTTATGGCAGCGCTTCCCCGCCGGTCAGCCTGACTTACGATTCTTTCATACTCCTTCCAGATAGGCGTTTCCACCGGATCGCCAGGCATGACCTGCATCAGGTTCACCGGATGCTCTACATAGGTATCCAAAGGAAACAATTGCAGAATTGCTTCCAGGATATCGCAGGCACGATGACCGTCCATCCGGATCACTACGGCATTCTTTCCCACAGACTGTGCCGGAAAATTGCCGTCTGCTATGACCAGTCTGTCACTGTGTCCCATCTCGCATAATGCCTTAAGCAACTCTGGGGATAGTATCTTGGGGATTCCTTTCAGCATAATTTTCTCCTTTCAAAACAACAACGGTAAAAACTCTCTGGCACAGTGCCTCCAGAAGGTCCAGTCATGGTACCCATGCTCCACAAACACCTTCAACGGTACCCCCCGGTAAACCACCTGATCCATACTTTCCCTGGTTCCTCCATAGAAGGCATCCTCCGTTCCGCAGGCTACAAACAAAAGCTGGAACCGGTCTTCAAACCGCTCTTTGTCCAAAAGCACCTCACTGTAGTCAGCTTCGCTGTTTTTTATGGCAAGCCCTCCGCTGAAAATGCCGGCCCAAGCAAACAGCTCCGGAAAGCGGAATACGGTTTTCTGGGTCTGCATGCCTCCCATGGACAATCCCGCCATGGCCCTGTGATCCCTGTCCGCAGCGGTGCGGTATCGGCTGTCGATAAAGGGAATGCAGTCCTGCACCAGTTCCTCGTCAAAGGATCCCAGGGCCGGATGACTGCTGCCGTCAGTCCGGAATGCATAGCCTGTGTTCATCACCACGATCATTTCCTGCATTTTCCCGTCCGCAATGAGACGGTCTGCAATATGATCGATCTTTCCCTGCCACAGCCACCCTGTCTCATTCTCTCCGCCTCCGTGCTGGAGATAGAGCACCGGAAAGCGCTTTTCCGGCGCCAGGTCATACCCGGGCGGCGTGTACACATAGCACAGCTTCTGCCTTCCTGTCTGGGTGGATTTGTAATAATTCATATGAATGCTTCCATGGGGCACATCCGCAGGAAGATATTCTTCAAATCCCTCCTCTGGCACCTCAAAAAAGCCGATGGTGCGGAAGGCGCCGTATCCTGTCGGTGTCAAAGGATTCACGGCCCGGACCCCGTTTACATAATAGTCATGATAATGGAAGCCCGGCGAAATTCCGGACAAGGTTCCCATCCACCATCCCTCCATAGCAGGATCCGTCTCCTTTTCCAGCGAAAACCGCTCCATTCCGAATACATCCACCTCCACGGTTTTTGCACCGGGGGCAAAAAAGCGAAAGACTCCTTGACCCGGGCCGATCATTTCAACTCCCCGGGGAATATCCCGGTACCGTCCTGCAGGCCTTCCCTCTTCATCTGTGGCAAAAATCACCTGCTTATACACCGGATCAAAAAACAGGAGACTCTCTTCCCTCATCTGCCGAAGCGCCTGGTCCTGAGAGTAGCTCACTTCCCTGGATCTTGCAGGCTCTGTCAGACCTCCGCCTGTCTCTTTCTTTGCCTCACAGGAATCCTTAAACAGCAGCTGCACAAAATCCCGCAGGCTCTTCCGCCACACATGCCATTCGTGAAAGCCCTCATAGCTTTCGCACCGGCAGGAAATCCCCGCCGCCTTCATTTTATCGCAAATTTCCTGTTGCTTCAGCAACAAACCGCTTTCCCCTTTTCCGCAGGATAGAAAGACAAGCTCCGGTTTCTGACGCTTTTCCTCCGATATTTTTTCCACAGGCCCCAAAGCCACCCCTGAGAACACCCCCAGGTAAGCAAATCGGTCCGGATGCCTTTCTACGGTTAAAGCCGCCTGGGCCGAACCCAGGGACAGCCCCGCCATGGCTCTGTATGATCTGTGGGCATATACCCTGAAATGGGATTCTATGTAGGGGATGCAGTCCTCCATAAGCTCTCTGTCAAAATCCCCGGGATAAAACACCGGATCCGAATCTGGTTCGAAGGCATAGCCGCTGCACATCACCACCAGCATTTCCCTGCATTTTCCCTCGGCAATCAAATTGTCCAGGATCAGGTTCAGCTTGCCGTTCCAGATCCATCCCGTCTCGTTCTCTCCCACACCGTGCTGAATGTACAAAACAGGATATCTGCGCAGAGAATCCCCGTCATAGCCCGGCGGCGTATAAACGAAGCATACCTTCATATGGGAATTTTCTCCGGACAGATATTTTTCCATCCGCACATCCCCGTGGGGAACCTCCTTCAGGTAATAGAAATCCTCTCCCGGCTCCGGCACCTCAAAGAAATTGATGGGCTCAAAGCATCCGTAACAGAAGGGGCTCTGGGGATCCCGGATCCGTACCCCGTCCACAAACCAGTCAAAATAGTGGAACCCCGGCCTGATTCCCTTCACTCTCCGGCGAAAACAGCCGTCCCCATCCTTTTCCAGGGCAATCCTTTCATTGGGAAAGCTGCCGCTGATGCCGGCGACTTCCACCCTGCCCGCCTCCGGTGCATACAGTGTAAACGTCACATCACCGTTCTCCCACAGCCGCACCCCGCTGATGTCCTCCACATAATGAATGGTTTCGGGCTTTCCGAATTCTCCCATCTCCGCCCTTTTATTCAAAGGGTCAAAAAACATGGGATGCATGGTCAGTGTCTGATTGATCATTCTGATGCTCCTCCTTTTTCACCTACCAGATCCTGTATCTCCCGCTCAATGCCAAAAACGCAAAAAAATACAGACAATTATCATAGTATCGGTATTTCCCCGTCTGCATGGGCTGGTTCCAAAACCGCTCCACCCACATCCGAGCCAGCCGGCCAGCTTCTCCGGATTCCTGGCTGTCAAGCCGCTCCGGCACCGCCAAAGTTCCTTGGGCCGTAGTTGCGGTAATGGCCACAGGATGCAGGGCTTTATGCTCCACAGGAGTTCCATCCACCTCAAAAACCCCAAAGGGCCTCTCTTTGCGGGTCACTCCCAGACAATACTGAAGCCGTTTCGCTGCCGCCCGCTGCCCCTGGTCCTTACCGAACCACTCATAATCCAGCCCGATATTGGCCACCGTCCGGTATGAATCGCTGAAAAACCAGTCATGACGCTGCTTCGACCAGGGAGCATTTGTCACAGGACGTCCGTTAAATTCCGCATATTCCGCAGACATACCGGTGACTGGATGACAGGCGGCCGCCAGATATTTCCTGCTGGCGGCGGCAGCCTCCTTCCAGAAATTCCGGTCCCGGGGATCCGCCCACAGTGAAAACAATTCATAAAAATGAGGCAGATGATAGGAAGGATCCGTAAAGGGACTTCCGGGCACAAATAAAATCTGAAAATTCTCCCGATTCCACATGGGCTGTCCCGGTCTGCCGTTCTCTCCCTTATGCAGGCAGGCCCGCAGAATTTCCCTGGCCTCTCTCTCATAATGGAAGATTCCCTCTCCGTTTCCCCATCGGTGGGCGGCAAAAAACAGCGCCATGGCAAAAAATTCTTCTCCGTCGGGAGCAGGCCCCCAGGCATTTTTGCTTCCGTCAGGCGCACAGGACCAGGCAAAATAGCCCTCATTTTCCCCTTCATCCATCCACATATAGGTTTTTGCCCACTTCCAGATCCGGTCAAATTCCTCCTTCATATCCAGCTGGACACAGATCATCATACCATAGGACATGCCCTCCGTTCTCACATCCACGTTGCCAGTGTCCTCGATGTAGGCCATATCCTCTCCCGCCGGAAAGTAAACCTTCTCCTGCTCTCGATAAAAGAAGTTATCCCTGACTTCCATCAGGCGCTCCTGAATTTCCTCTCCGCTTTTTCCCAATTCCGCAAATACATTTCGATATTCCTTATTTTTGAACAATTCCATGGTACACCTCCCGCCTCTCTACAGATCCGGTCCCTTCCCCGGGTCAAAAATTCCATCTCTGCCCAGAGTCACGGCGCTGTCTCCGATACAATCCTCTCGTAGTCATAGCCTCTGTCCGGCACAAGTCTACTGGCATCCGCCGAAAAAAAGACCACTCCATTCTTCCTGACACACAGCTCCAGCCAAATCCTTCCCTCTGCAGCACATACCCTTTGGGTGGCACAGAAAGGTCTCGCTGCCTCCCGAAGCAGCTTTCTCATATCCTCTCTGATATGCCCCGGCTCTCCCAGATCATGCCAGATTTTCAGCGGATTGCACACCTCCTCATCCACAGTTCTGGTCAGCACCGCATACTCCTCCCCGCAGGCCGGCAGAGACAGCCTGATCTTTTTTTCACCGCCGCCCTTGACGGCTGCATTCCATGCGACTCCCTGGTAACCCCCGTCCCGCTTCAGAATCACGATATTGTCATCCTTATAGACACACTCTCCTCCGCCGTCCTGAAGCTTTTTGTAAAAGGCAAAGGTCCAGAAGGTGGGTTTGGGAATACACCCTTCCGCCACCAGTCCGAATCCGCCATGGAAAGGGGTAAACGGCACGCCCAGCTCCTCAAACACATCGCCGAAGGTCCAATAAGAATAGGACTCATTCACATCCCCCAGCCGGGACAGCTGATGTGCCATAAACGCCGCGTTCAGATTGGTGTCATGAATCACTCCCTTTGGAGTGTAGGAGGTATTGCACTCCGTAATGTGAATAGGCAGCCCGCGGTATTCCGGAAAGCTGTCGATAATGTCCCGGGAGGTTCTAAGATTGGCAAACCCGGCCTCCGGATCCATCAACTGTGAATAGTCATAATGTCCTTCTTGCTTGGGCAGTTCAATGGTATAGTGATGTCTGGTCACAAAGTCAACCTCTATTTTGTGCTTGCGGCAAAATTCCAGAAAGGCGCGGATCCACTTTTCGTCGGATCCGCCGCAGACAGCCGGACCTCCCACCCGGAACCGTCCGTCCACCTGCTTTACCGCTTCAAAGGTATATTGAAACAGTCTGAAATACTCCTCCATGTCCGCATGTTCCCAAAAGCCCGGCAGGTTGGGCTCGTTCCACACCTCCACAGGCCACTGTACCACCTCTGTTTCCCCATACCGCTCCATGAGATGGCGGAGGGCGGCCTGCACCAGTCTCTGCCATTCCTTATAGTCTCTGGGCGGGGTAGTGTTACCTTTCCAGTAAAATATCGTTTGCGTTCCCCTGGCCAGCTTTTCCGGCATAAATCCCAGCTCCAGAAAAGGACGAAGCCCTGCCTCCAGATAGCCGTCCATAACCCGGTCCAGGTAGGTGAAGTTATACTCCGCCTTCCTTACCCCGTCCTCCTCATACTCCTGATATATAGCCATGTCATCACAGAACAGCCCATGTCCCCTGATATGACGAAAGCCAATCTCCTGCTGCACCAGCTTTAGCTGCTCCTGATACTCCCGGGTCAGGGCCAGTCCCATCCTGCCTGTTCCCACGCAGTAGTCCACATTATTGTGAAACCGGGCCCGGGCCCCTTCCTTTACCTCAATTACCACCTCTTTTGCCATAAGCTCCTCTCCCGTATATACCTGCCATAATTTTCCGCTGCATTTATTATATCCTCTCCTGTTTCCCGCCACAATGACCTTTGCTCATATCTTTTTGACCGATCCTCCGATTAGAATCCTGTCAGCTTCCATTCTCCTCAAAACAGGTCCGGCCGGCAACAATTGCATTCTTTCGATCTTCCTGGTATACTGTCAGTATTATCATATACCGCCGCAACAGGAGACCCCATGAACCAAATCTATTTTACCGGCTACGACGCCGTACATCCCGACGACTTTATATTTGATGTTTCGGAAGGCTACGACTGCTACCTGCTGTTGATCACAAGCACTCCCGCAGGATTCTGGATAGATGGGCAGATCGAGGAATATCCCTCTCATCATGCCATTCTTTATCCTCCTCATCACAAAATATGGTACGGAGCCAGCGGAGAGCCCTACGGAAATGACTGGCTGCGCTTTGCGTCGGACGAGTCCTATGTACGGCTTTTTCCTCTTATGGCCCGTCCCTTTCCAGTGTCGGACCCAGCCTATTGTCACAGCCTTATTCAGCTGCTGACCTGGGAGACCTCCCCATGGACCGCTGCCCTTTGCACGGAACACCAAGCCGAAGAAATTATGGGTATCCCGTCCAACACTGCGGACAATAAACGGAACCGCTTCGCTCCAGCCGAAGACAGTCAAACAGTGTCGCAGCTTCTGCGCATTCTCTTTCTAAAGCTTCGGGAGGATGTACTGCATCACGCCGCCTCTCCCCATGACCATGAGCTTCTGATGCTGCGACGGCAGATCATAAATGATCCTCAGCTTCCCTGGAATGTGGGGGAAATGGCAAAGCTGCTGCATATCAGCACGGGACATCTGCAGCTGCTTTACAAACAGAAATTTGGAATCTCCTGTATGGATGACGTTATTGAATGCAGGCTCCGCAAGGCAAGAGACCTTCTCATCTATACGGACCAAAGTATTGCGGAGACCGCCGCTTCCTGCGGATATCAAAACACAGAGCATTTCTGCCGGCAGTTCCGAAAATATGTTGGAATCACCCCCGGCAGCTTCAGGAAAAAGCGCTGAGTACCGGCAGAACGCAGGTCTCTCCCGCCGCAATATCCACTTCCAGGCTTCTGCCGCGGTAAAGCGCCCTTGTCCGAAGTGCCGAATACGCTGTAATTCTGCATGCCGTCAAGCTATGTTCCTTCCATTCAAGATCCACCTGCGCATTTCCTCTGATCCGCAGTCCTTTTATACTTCCGCTCTCCCATGCCCTGGGCAGAGCCGGAAGAAGCACTACCCTTTCCCCACTGCTCTGTATCAGCATCTGGGCAATGGCGGCTGCCGCTCCGAAATTTCCGTCGATCTGAAACGGCGGATGCCGGTCAAACAGGTTGGGATAGGTAGAACCGGAGAGAAGCTGTTCCAGATTGGCATACGCCTTCTCCCCGTCCCACAGCTTCGCATATAAATTAATGATCCACGCCCGGCTCCAACCGGTATGCCCCCCGCCCTGGGACAGACGGCTCTCCAGAGTTTTTGCGGCGGCCCGGGCAAGCTCCGGCGTGCCGTCCACAGTGATCTGTCCTGAAGGGTGGAGACCGTACAGATGGGAAATATGCCGGTGTCCCGGCTCACACTCTTCGTAATCCTCCACCCATTCCATCAATGTTCCGCGCCCGCTGATCCGGTCAGGCCGCAGCCCGGCCAGGGCCCGGCGGACCTGCTCCAGAAAATTCTCCTCATTATCAATTCCTGCCTGTCCTTTCCAGGCCTGCTCTTCCGGATATGCCTTGTGCAAAATCTCCGCAGCCTGCAGGCATTGTCCGAACAGATCCCGAAGAATCTGATTATCCATAGCCGGTCCGTAGGTGACAGCTCCGCTTTCCCCGCCGGGAAGACGATAGGTATTTTCCGGCGACACAGAGGGACAGGTCACCAAATACCCATCCTTTTCCACCAGAAAATCCAGGAAAAACAATGCGGCTTCACACAGAATCGGATAATGCTCTTTCAGAAAGCACGTGTCCAGAGTGTATTCGTAATGATTCCAGATATGGGTGCACAGCCATGCGGCTCCCATCACCCAGTAAGTGGCAGGGTACCAGGTGTCCTGAGGAGCACAGTCTCCATGAATGTCCGTATTATGATGGGCCACAAATCCCCTACAGCCGTACATCTTTCTGGCTGTCTCACTTCCGCTTTCTCTCATTCTGGAGAGCAGGTCAAAAAGAGGCAGATGACATTCTGACAGATTGCAGCATTCAGCCATCCAGTAATTCATCTCTGTATTGATATTAATAGTATACTTGGAGTCCCAGGGTGGCAGAAAATCCTGGTTCCAGATCCCCTGCAGTGTGGCCGGAAGTCCTCCCGGTCTGCTGCAGGAAATCATCAGATACCTGCCAAAGTCAAACAGGAGCTTTCCCAGTCCCGGATCCGCCTGACCCTCCCCGGCCATCCGAAGTCTTTCGTCCGCAGGCAATGCGTCGAAACGCCCGTATCCCTCCAATTCCAGCTCCACCCGTCCATACAGACTCCTGTAATCCTGGACATGGCGCTCCCACAGCTCCGCATAGGAAAATGCGGATGCCCTTGCAAAAATTTTCTCTGCCCTCTCCTTCAGTGCCAAAAAACGCTCCTCCGAAGATCCCATCCCCCGGACAGTCTCCTTCTGCCAGGTGGTCGCAGCCGTAAACAGCAGGATCACTTCCTTTGCGTTTTTCACACACAGATTCTGTCCCACTGTCTTCACCTCTCCCCCTGTCTGCAGAGCTCTCAATGCAGACAAAAAGGAAATCCCTTCGCTCCCCTGATCTCCATACAAATAGATGGTGTCCCGGCCTGCTCTTCCCACCCGGTCAAAATATTTTCCTCTGCTCAAATTTGCGCGAAGAGTGATCCTCCCCGGAGGATCTGCGGTAAACCGCATTACCAGACAGTCCTCCGGATGAGAGGCAAATATTTCCCTCCGATAAGCAATATCTTCGCTTTCATAAGCCACCCGGACCATCCCGTCTTCCAAATCCAGACTGCGCTCATAATTTTTGATTTTTTCCGAGCCTTCTATTTCAATTCCCACATCTCCCAGGGTCTGATAAGGGTTCATGCTGTCAGGACAGCCTGCCGCCGCCATATCCAGCAGCCTCTGCGCCTTCTGAATCTGTCCGCCGAAAACAGCTTCCCGTATCTCTCCCATATAATCTGCCGCGTCCGGATTGATCCTGTTCCGCTTTCTTCCCAGCCAGACACTCTCCTCGTTGACCTGGATCCGCTCCCGGTTAACCTTTCCGAAAACCATGGCTCCAACCCGCCCGTTTCCCAACGGCAGGGCCTCTTCCCAATTTTCTGCCGGCTGTCTGTACCATAGCCTGCTCATGATTACACCTCCCTACAGCAAAGCAAAGGACAACAGGCTGGCATTTCCGCCGCCCCGGTACGTCAGATAAATGGCCTGTATCCCGTCGGGTATGGATATGGGCGCACTGTATTCCTCCCATACATTGGCATATTGCACCTTGATAGATGTCAGAACCTCTCCGTCCCAGGCGGTCCGCACTTCAAATACGCCGTCCGCATAGCCTCTCACCTTAATGCGGATCTCCCGGACACCCCTGCAGTCAAAATATTTAAAGCCTGCGGTAGCAGAATCCTGAATGTTGCCGATATATCCCGGCTCTTCATCCCCGTCCCTTCCGTCCTGCATAATTTTAGGAAAACGGTTGTCTCCCACATATATCGATGGAATATCCCGAAACAAATTGCAGGCAATATACGCCGGGTATTCTCCGGCTCCCGCAAGGGGACCTTTGTTCAGCCCGCAGGAGGTAAGCTCCGCCTGAGGGATCCTGCCGTCAGGAAGGATTTCCAGCCTTTCCGCACAGCCCTGCCTGCTGTACCAGGTACCGTTGGTATGACGGTGGTAGAAAATGTACCACTCTCCCGCAATCTCCACCATACTGCCATGATTATTGGCTCCATAGGCCATGGGCTGGTCCGCAGGCTTATAGGTGTCCACATGCAGGTCGCAATTACTCACCAGCACCCCGCCGTACACAAAGCCCGAAACAGGACTTTCACTGACGGCATAGCACAGCTCATGCATAACTGCAGAAGAATAAATGAAATAATATCTGTCCTTAATTTTGCGAATGGATGAGGCCTCAAAAAACTCATGGCCCTCAAAGCCTGTGCCCTCCCCATATTCACAGCCGGGGACCACAAGCACTGGCTCCTCCAGAATCGTAAGCATGTCCGGCCCCAGCACCGTGGCCATGGCTCCCTTTCTGGATTTATCTCCCCTGCCGCAGAAGCCTGTATAAAGATAGGTCCTTTCCCCTTCCGTCAGCACCCCAGGATCAAACTGGGGCTGGTCCCCCGGTCTCTCTCCCAGACGGGTACCGTCCTCATAGTGAACATATCCGTAAAATTCATATTTCCCCGCCGGTGTATCGCACACCGCCACAGACACAATGGACACATGATCCAGTACATAATAGAGATAATATCTCCCGTCCGGCCCCACCGTCACATCCGGCGCATAGAGACACATCTTGCCCTCCCTGTTCAGGGGATCCTCATTCCTGGGATAAATTACGCCCTCCAGGCGCCAGCTTCCCAGGTCATTTACAGGAGCCGACCAGCACATGTAATCCCCCATGCAAAACACATATCCATTGTAATAATCATGGGAGCCATACACATAGACCCGCTCACCGAATACATAGGGCTCCCCGTCCGGTATGTATTCCCAGCTGGGAAGATAGGGATTAAAGGCCTGTTTCTTTGCAGGCTGCATCTTCATTGGCTGATTTTTTTCAAACTGATTCTCCATATACTCGCTCCTCCCGCTTTCCGTCTCTATTGATCACAATCACTTTTTCAAAGCTTCCGGGCCTTCCCTGGGGACCTTCATTCCGAACCCAGTCACCTCGAATTTCGTCGTTCCAGGTCCGGTTTTCCTGCATCTCGCCGTTCCGGACCCAATTGTCCTGTATCTCGCCGTTCCGGACCCAATTGTCCTGTATCTCGCCGTTCCAGGTTCGGTTGCCCTGGAGCTGATGGTTCCCTGATTTCCTTGCGGACAATTTACGCTCCCTCTCATTCCATTCCATGTCAATAACCAGAAATTCTCCCTGCTCATAGCCGTAACCGTCCCCCGCATCCTCATAAAATGAAAAAGCACCGTCCACCCCTGAATAGACCATAATATTTCTCTGCTCACAGGCTTCCTGCACAGAAAGTATATTGGCCCCGGAACAGTTCCCTGCCGAATTGATCTTTGCCACAGGAAGAATGCTTCCCTCTCTGACAAACAACGGTATCCTTTCTATGGGTGCCTGGGCATCGATCCACTGCCCGCCCTCAAACCAGGTATTGGTCCAGAAATCATACCAGCCGTTTCCCCCGGGCAGATAAACGCTTCTCTTTTTGGGAACGTCCCTTAAAGGCTTTGATCCGTTCTCATAATACATAGGCTGCAGCACGGGACACACCATGATTTGATTTCCGAACAAGTACTGATCTGTGATATTCCACACCTCCCGGTCCTTCGGATATGCAAAAGCCAGCAGCCGGATCATAGATTCGTCTTTCAGCCAACAGCTTCCTGCAAGAGAATAAATGTAAGGAAGCAGTTCATAACGAAGACGATTTGCGCAGAGCAACGCATCATAAAACGCCGCTCCCTGTACATTGTGAAAATGCCAGAGCTCCCTGCGGCAGTCCGTTCCATGCCCCCGAAAAACCGGAAGAAAGCATCCCCATTGATACCATCTTACAAACAGCTCCCGATAACCCGGATCCTCCGCACACTGATCGTATTCCCCCTTCCAAAACCACATATTCCCGCGTTTTACAAAGAACGCACCGATGTCAACGGTCCAGAAGGGAAGCCCGCTGGCGGAAAAATGCAGTCCTGCCGCAACCTGTTTTCGTAAAGTCTCCCAGGATGCTTCAATGTCTCCCGACCAGAGAATGGTTCCATAGCGTTGCTGACCGGTATATGCGCTTCTGGTAAGATTCACCACCCTCTTTTCCCTGCTCACTTTCTGATCCTGGTCCTTCCGTTTTTTCTGGTCCGCCTGCTCTCCCTGAGCCCTCCGCCTTTCCTGATCCCTCCTCTGCCCCTCATAGACAGCCTGGGCATGATACAGGCTGTACGCATTCATCTTTTCCGCCGGCAGATGATACCCTGCCATTTGGCAGTATTCCTGATACATCCCCGAAGGCTCCGGTCTCTGAACATGATTCCACTCCGGCGTAAAGGGCTCACTGCTGTCACACCACCAGGCATCCACGCCGTGAGAAAACAAGCCTTTTCTGATCTGTTCCCAGTACAGCTCCCTGCCCTGGGGACAAAGTGCATTGTAAATATTGCAGGCCGGAAGCAAAAGTCCCTTTTCCCGAAACTCTCTGTAATTATCTGTTTCCTCCCCCATATTGGGCCACACGGAGATCATAAAATGTACCTGATTGTCGTGAAGCTCCTCTATCATACCCGCCGGATCGGGAAAACGATTGGGATCAAAGGTCTTCTGCCCCCACTGGTTCCCCTCCCAGGAGCACCAGTCCAGCACAATTCCGTCCAATCCGATCCCTCTTTGCCGATATTCCTTCACTGTGTCCAGAATCTCCGCCGCCGTCTCATAGCGCTCCTGAGACTGTATGTACCCGTAAGCCCACCTGGGAAGCAGGGCCGCCTTTCCTGTAAGCATCCGATATTTTCGGACAACTCCGTCCATCGTCCCACCATTTATAAAGTAAAAATCCATCTCCGGATCGGCTTCCGTATACAAATAAGAGCCGTATATGGTATCACTGAATATCATGGGACTGTATGTATCTGCCAGGATTCCATAGCCCAGAGTAGAAATCAACATGGGAACGGCTATTTTCCGGTTGGCCTGATGCAGATAAACCGTCTGGCCCCGCAGAGATCCAAAGCCTTCCTCATGCTGGCCCAGTCCATAAAGCGCCTCCCCCTCCGCCCATTCCAGATAAAGCCTGGTATGAAAGCTTTTTCCCACCGGTATTCTGGACGCCTCCCTGACCACATCCTTGAGTCCGTCAGGGGTGGCTTCCTTCTCTACCCGGGTGCCTTCCTCCAGGGTCCTGTAAACCGTAAATTCCTCCAGGCTTCTGCTGTCCTCCTCCCGTTCCTTCAAAAGCCTGCTTCCCTGCCCGTCATAATAAGCAAAAGATGCAGTCTTCCTGCTCATACTTCGCATACTGATATATGCTAAAGAATTATAAAAATCAATTGCTCCGCAAATAAAAATGGTATAGGCACTCTGTTTTTGCTATAATGAAATTACCCACTAATATCATCAGCAAAAGGAGACCTATACCAATGAAAAGCATAGCAGAAATCTTCGATAATAGCAAGGAATTACTTGACAGTATCTCAAATTTTATAGACAAATATATCGGCTCTTCCCTTTTGCGGAAATGTGGCATAACCAAAGTCATTGACAGCGTTACGGAAAAACCTACTTTTGAATACGCAGACAACCCGCTTTCCCGTCTCATAGGTACCGTCAAGGAGTCGAAATTTCTTGAAAAATGCGTAAGCGCCACGCA
>CAJTVB010000013.1 GCA_910579755.1 uncultured Acetatifactor sp.
AATATTGGTAAAAAGACAGTGGATGCGTACTTGAATGGGAACGCATCCACTTTTCTAATAAAAATTTATGCCCTCTGAAAAATAATCTAATATTTTTCGCAAGATTTTCGAGTTCAACTTTAGTACGCGTAATGTATCACATTTTATCCATACAAAGGCCCATAAACTGCGCAGGCCCGGTAATCCGCCGACTGGGCGTCCTCCGTCCCGAATGCAGACCAGGCATGGGGGCGGAAAATTCTGGCTTCCTCCACATTATGCATGTTCACCGGTATGCGGAGCATGGAGGCCAGCGTAATTAAGTCCGCGCCCACATGGCCGTAGACGGTGACGCCGTGATTGGCTCCCCAGTTTGCCATGACGCTGTACACATCCCGGAAGGCGCCCTCCCCCGTAAGCTTCGGTACAAACCAGGTGGTGGGCCAGGAGGGATCCGTGCGCTTGTCTATCACATTATGTATCTCATCCGGCAGATTGGCCGTATATCCTTCCGCAATCTGGAGCACCGGTCCGATGCCGTCGATTACATTGACCCTCAGCATAGTTACCGGCATCTCCGCCCTGCAGCGGAAATGGCTGGAAAATCCGCCGCCTCTGAAATATTCATAATTGGCTCTGCACCAATCCGTGGCATCCAGGCAGGCTTTAATATCTTCCTGGGTCATTTCCCAGAAAGGCTTCATGCACCCCTTCCCCTCCGCATCCTTTGCGGCGCCGCTTCCGTCCAGAGCCGTGGCGCCGGAATTAATCAGGTGGATAAAGCCGCCGCCCGCTATTCCATCCGGTTTCATTCCCGTCACTCTCTGGCAGGCCTCGGGACTCCAGTAGGTGCGCACATCGTGGAAGCAGGGCGCTGTATTGGAAACCAGGGTGCCCAGCAGCATTGCAACACCGTTTAAGGTATCGTTTTCCGTGGCAAAGGCCGTAGGAGCCTTGGGGCCGTTCCAGTCGAAGGTGGAGGCCATAAGCGCCTCCGTAAAATCTCCGTTGGGGAGCCAGTCCGTCCAGTTTCTCTGCCCCTGGAAGCCTCCTGCCACAGCATTTTTACCCAGAGCCTCCTCATGCCAGCCCATCTGATCCAGCTTTTCGTTTCCATAGAGAATATCCCGGATAACAAGGGTCATTTTCGTGACAAACTCCCAGTCCTTGTCCGCAGGAACCACCTTGGAGTCTCTGATGATCTTCGGCAGATCCTTGCCGCTGTTTAAGTCAAAGCCTTCCCGGCAGTTTCCCCGGACCCACTTCAATGCTTTCTCATATTCCTCAGCGTCATAGATCCCCAGGGTAATCCGGCGCAGAATCTCCGTCATATCCACCCACTCCGCACGGATCCCCAAGTATTTTTGGAACATATCCGCATTGCAATAGCTTCCCGCAATTCCCATGGCAACGCCGCCCAGGTTTACATATGCTTTGTTTTTCATCCATCCCACGCTCACCGCTCCCCGGGCAAAACGAAGAATCTTTTCGGCCACGTCCTCCGGTATGCTGTGATCCTCCGCATCCTGCACCTCTCTGCCGTAAATGGAGAAGGCAGGCAGGCCCTTCTGAGCGTAGGCCGCCATCACTGCCGCCAGGTAAACTGCTCCCGGGCGTTCCGTACCGTTAAAGCCCCAAACCGCCTTAATAGTCCCCGGATCCATGTCAAAGGTCTCCGACCCATAGCACCAGCAGGGTGTCACACTGAGTGTGGCAATTACATTTTCTTTGGCAAACTGCTCGGCACATCTGGCCGCTTCCGCACCTCCGCCGATGGTGGTGCTGCTGATCACACACTGCACTCTTTCGCCGTCCGGATATCTTACGTTGGACTGGATGAGGGCAGCGGCTGCCTCCGCCATTCCCATGGTCTGCTTTTCCAGGCTCTCCCGCACACCTCCCCATCGCCCGTCGATGACAGGTCTGATTCCGATTTTCGGATACTGCATAGCGATACCTTCCTTTCTACTCCAACGGCTTTCCTGTAAGCATCTCATAGCCCTGCAGATATTTTTCAATGGTTTTATCCACAATATCCTGCGGCAGCGTCCAGTCATTGTCCGGATTGGCCTTCAGCCAGTCTCTGGCAAACTGCTTGTCAAAGGAGGGCTGTCCGTGGCCCGGCTCATACCCGTCCGCAGGCCAGAACCGGGAGCTGTCCGGCGTCAGCATCTCATCCGCCAGAATAATATTGCCCTCCTCATCCAGACCGAATTCAAACTTGGTATCCGCAATAATAATTCCCCGGCCCAGAGCATACTCCGCACACCGCTTATACAGCGCCAGTGTATAGTCTCTCAGCTTTTCGGCATATTCCCGCCCTTTTCCGGGGAAACGCGCCTCCAGGTAATCCACACTCTGTTCAAAGGAAATATTCTCGTCATGGTCTCCGATCTCCGCCTTGGTGGAAGGCGTATAAATGGGCTCGGGAAGCTTGTCGGATTCCTTAAGTCCCTCCGGCAGCCTGATTCCGCAGACCTCTCCCGTCTTCTGGTAGCTGACCCAGCCGCTGCCGGTTATGTAGCCCCTGACAATACATTCCACGGGAAATATATTCAGCTTCCGGCACAGCATACTTTTTCCTGCAAACTGCTCCTGTTGAAAGAATTCCGGCATGTCCTTTGTATCCACGGAAATCATGTGGTTGGGCAGAATGTCCTTCGTCATGTCAAACCAGAACCGGGACATCTGGGTCAAAACAGCCCCCTTTTTTTCCACCGTATTGTGGAGAATCACGTCAAAACAGCTGATCCTGTCGGTAGCCACCATGATCAGGCTGTCTCCGTTGTCGTAAATCTCCCTTACCTTGCCCTCCTTAATGGGCTTAAATTCCTGTGCGCTCATCTCTTCTCCCTTTCTTGTAAATTGTTTTCCCTGCGATGTCTTCAGATGCCGGCTGAATATCCAGCCTGAAGCACCTGTTTCTTTACCGAACTACTATCAGTTTATTGTATCCCCTGGAAAAGATCAAGAATTTTTCTGGCCACATACACGCCGCTGGCAGAGGCGTGGGACAGGGAATGGGTCACTCCGCTGCCATCCCCGATAATGTACATTCCCTTATATTTGCATTCCAGATTTTCATCCAGCTCCACTTCCATATTGTAAAATTTCACTTCCACACCGTACAGCAGTGTATCGTCGTTTGCCGTGCCCGGCGCAATTTTGTCCAGAGCGTAGATCATCTCGATGATACCGTCCAGAATGCGCTTGGGCAGCACCAGACTCAGATCTCCCGGAGTGGCGGAAAGTGTGGGCGTCACCATGCTCTTCTGAATTCTCTTGGCATTGCTCCTGCGCCCTCTCACCAGATCGCCGAACCGCTGTACCATAACGCCGCCTCCCAGCATGTTGGAAAGTCTGGCAATGCTTTCCCCGTAGCCGTTGCTGTCCTTGAAGGGCTCGGAAAAATGCTTGGCCACCAGCAGGGCAAAATTTGTGTTCTCCGTTCTCTTGTCCGCACCCTCGTAGCTGTGTCCGTTGACGGTGACTATCCCGTTTGTATTTTCACTTACCACAATTCCGTAAGGGTTCATACAGAAGGTACGCACATTGTCCTCAAACTTCTCTGTGCGGTATACAATCTTGCTCTCATACAGCTCATCGGTCAAATGGGAAAAAATCACGGCAGGAAGCTCTACCCTGACGCCGATATCCACCCGGTTGGACCTGGTGGAAATCTCCAGCTCTCTGCAGACCCGCTCCATCCATTTGCTTCCGCTTCGGCCTACGGAAACAATGCATTTGGTACAGTCGTATTCCTGGTCCTTACAGATCACACGGTATCCGCCCTCTGTGATCTCGATCCGTTCCACAGGCGTATCGAAATAGAATTCCACCTTGTCCTTCAGCATCCCATAAAGGTTCCGCAGTACAATGAAGTTCACGTCCGTCCCCAGATGACGGACAGATGCATCCAGAAGATTCAGCTTGTTCTGGAGACAAAGCTTCTTAAAATGAGTTCCTGCAGTGGAATACATTTTCGTTCCTTCGCCGCCGTATTCCATGTTGATGCCGTCCACATATTTCATCAGCTCGATAGCTTCCTTCTTCCCCACATACTCGTACAGGGTGCCTCCGAAGTCATTGGTAATATTATACTTGCCGTCGGAAAAAGCGCCTGCTCCTCCAAATCCGCTCATAATAGAGCAGGAGCTGCAGCCCACACAGCTTTTCACCTTCTCTCCGTCGATGGGACAGTGGCGCTTTTCCAGACAATGTCCTGCCTCAAAGACCGCCACCCGGAGCTTTCCATTGGAATGCACTTCTTCCATCCCCTTCACCAGCTCATAAGCCGAGAAAATCCCGCCCGGTCCTGCGCCAACAATAATCACGTCATACTTCATACTGCCGTTCCTCCTTTCCGTTCGCTCTGTTTCGTTCTGTTTTCCCCTGTTCCCCGCTTTTGCCCTAGCCTTCCAAAAATCTGTTTCCCGTCCTCCTCTCTATACTTCTTTCCGATAATCCGTTTCCCGTCTCAAGACATACTGCCGGTACAAACACTTCTCAGTCATTTGGCTTCATATAAAAATTCCCCGCCAGACTCTCTGTTTTGATCATGTTTACAAAGGCCTTGGGATCCGTTCTTCTGACACATTTCAAAACGGTTCTGACCTCATCCCGCCCTACCACGGAGTACAGAATATTGCATTCCTTTTTCTGGTAACAGCCGACACCCTTGATCAGTGTGGCATCATGATTGGTCACATCCCGGATGGCCTCATAGATCTCCTCCGGTTGATTTGTGATGATCAGCAGGGTCTGTTTCTGATAACGTCTGTGCAGAAGATGCAGCATCTGAGTGGAGGTAAACTGGAAAATAATAGAATAAAGGGCCTCCTCCCAGCCGAACAATGCCCCTGCCACCACCAGCACCAGCACATTAAAACCAAAGACATAATTCCAGGCATCCATGTCAAACTTCTCCGACAGGAAAATAGCAATAAAATCCGTTCCTCCACTGGTGGCCCGGGCAAAAAGACAGATCGCCACGGCCAGTGCATTGAAAAGACCGCCGAACACCGCCACCAAAAGAGTGTCCTTCACAATCACATAGCTGGGAATCAAATCTGTAAAAACACCGGACAGCACCACCATCAGACAGGAATAAAGTGTAAAATTCCTGCCGATAAATTTATAGCCGATCACGATGGGAACCGCATTCAACAGCAGATTAATCACGGTAAAGGGCGGCTCCACCTCCCACAACATCAGACTGATCTGCTGGATCAGCCTGGTCAGACCGGTAAAGCCTCCGGGAATCAGATCCCCCGTCCGCACCAGAGTCTTCAGGTTTACGGCCATGATCAAAGCCGCCACCGTTATCATGGTTACTCTTTTCAGGAAATCCATTCCCTTCTCTTTATTTAACGATTTCATTTTACTACCTCCAGCCCGCTTTTCCTCCATAGCCTTTCTCGGAAAATCCGGTACCCTCCCCGCCGTAAAAACTCAATGACCGCAAAAGTCAATATGCTCACCATACTCACCGCAATGCCTGCCACGGTCCCTGCCGGGCGGTAGCTTAAGCTGATCTCATATTTTCCCGGCTCCAGGTCAAAGGCCACCAGACAGCCCCCAAACAGCACCCCCTCCGTTTCTTCTCCATTGACCAATATGGTCCATCCATCCTCATAGGGAACGGACAGGATCAGACGGCCCGGACCTTCCATGGTGATCCTGCCGGAAATGTGATCGCTTTCCCAGCTTTCCAGCTCCATATGCTGTGCGGAGAGAATCTCCAGCGCCTGTCCCAGCACCTCTTCGTCCAATCTGTAGACGTCCGCAGATATCTTGGGCGTTTCATCCTTTTCATCCCCGTTGGTCAGTGTCAGAGTCTCCCCCTCATTCAGGTATCCCAGATACAAAACCGCGCCCTTCTTCAGATCCTTAAATATTTCCTGATCCCTGGAACCGCCCAGACACTCCACCTTTCCGGTGCCCGAGGCCGTCAAAAGGGCATAATAGTTTCCGGCCTCCCTGGCCGTAACCCGCACATCGTCGCCCAGGACTTCCCCGCCATCCTTTACAAACAGCATACCCTTCACGCCCAGGGCTCTTACCATTTCATTCTGCAGCCGCAGGGCCTGATTGCTGTGTCCCTCAGGCAGATCGTACCCCAGGGGCGCCACATATCCAAAGGGAAGACGGGCATTACATTCATAGAGAAAGATATCGCCGCTTTGCTCCAGCAGTGTATAGAGACTGCACTCATAATCCGCCTTTTCCCCGAACATGTAACCCACGTTCAGCATGGCCGAGGTCAGAGCCGTGGCTCCGTCAAAGCCATAGTATACTTTACTGTGCCGCATTCCCAGCCTTTTATACAGATCCATTACCTGAGAATTCAAGGTGGAGGAAAATACACTGGCAGTGGGATACCCTGTAAGAGTGCCGTCATTTTTGGTCTTGCGGGTGAATTTTTCCAGCCGGTACAGACTCTCTTCCCGCTCAAGGGTCTTCTCATACAGGGCCCTGTAATCTGCCTGCTGGCCCAGATAAGCCGAGCGGCTGGTGGTTCCCACGCTGGTGTCCCAGGTATTGATCCCGCACTCCGCGATCACCGCCGCCAGCGCTGCGGCAGCCAGGCCAATTCTGGCCGATGCCTCCCGCCTGGTTCGATACAGATACAATAAGATCCCGTAGATTGTCACAAATACCAGGGTCAGCAGCTTGACTCCCAGTTCAAAATCCTCGTGATCGATAAATTTTTCGCAAAACAGGATAAAAACCACCGCCGCCAAATAACCGTACAGAATCATCCGGGGAGGGGCATCCTTCACATGCCGGTAGGCGTCATAGCACATTACCAATACCAGCAGGATATAGATAAAGGATTGTCTGGCAGGCAGGGAGTCAGGGTAATTAAGTCCATGCCAGATAAAGTCCAGAATATTCGTGGAAAAGCTCAGCAGCATAAAGCCTGCCAGCGCCAGCCTGCAGAATTTTTCCCGAATGGAAATTTTTTGATTTGCCACATACATGGGAATCAGCATCAGCGCCGCGCTGCCGCAGTAAATGTTGGGCCAGTGGTCCAATCCCCTCTCGGTATAGACACACATGCAGTGTCTCGCCAGCATATCCAGCACCGAAAAATAGGATTCCACCTTTTTGGGGAAATCCATATCTCCGAAATCTGTCTGCAGAATCGCACAGACCTCCGGAATCAGAAGAACAGCCGCCATCCCTCCTGCCAGAAGAGAATAAAGCGTAAAATACCCCAGACTTCGCAGCCTCTTTTTTTCCAGCGCCAGAAGCACACCGAAATACAGCACCAGGAAAATACAAATCATTATAGAAATATAAAAATTCGTAAAAATAGACAGCCCCAGCGTCACACAGTACAGACCGCACCTGCCTTCCTTTACCAGACGCTCCAGGCCCAGAACGATCAGGGGCAGCAGCACCACACAGTCCAGCCACATAATATTATAATTGTAGGCCGCCATAAATCCGGAAAGCGCGTAAAAGCAGGCGAAAAACAAAACCGCGCCGTCCCTGATTCCGAAATGGCGCCGCAGATAAATGCAGCTGGTCAGTCCGCATAGCCCGATCTTAACCACCACAAGATAACTCATAAACTCCATTAAAAACGCTTCCGGCACCAGCAGAGCCAGCACATGAAAGGGGCTTGCCAGATAATAGCCGTAAAGGGCCAGAAAATTAGAGCCGATCCCCACCTGATAGGAAAAGCTCAGGCTCTCGCCTCCCCTCACCTTATGGAGCAGCTCACTGAAAAAGGGCATATATTGGTGATACATATCGGAAAACAGAAAGCTTCTGTCCCCGAAAGGATATATTCCATTGATCATAAACAGCGTCAGCATAATCGCTGCAGGCAGCAAAAACGCTAAAACCAGTGCCGCCCGTTCCATCTTGAACTTCATCTTCCTTCGCCTTTCTGCCCTTTGTCTCTTCAGGGCTTTTTTGTTTCGACGAAATCCACTGTTCTATTTTAGCAGATTTTGCCTCTCAGATAAAGCCCCCAAGCGAAAAAACTACCCTTCCCTTCATAAAACCGGCGGCCTGCACATATATTTTTATTGTTCAAGCCGCGGCATTGGCAGAATCCTGCTTCCCAAACGCCGCCCGAAAATACCAGATCTGCCGGGACAGGCAAGGAGGAAAAGCAGTTGAACATCGCCATTGCAGGAAAAGAAGCTGAAACGATAAATTATGTCAAATATGTGGAAGACCTCGGCGTCCGGCCTCTGGTGACTCTGCAGGCAGAGGAAATCGCCCGCTGTGACGGACTGATCCTGCCGGGAGGCGGAGACATAACCCCCGCTTTTTTTGGTGAAAGCAACCATGGCTCCGGCAATATAGACACCGGCCTGGACATTCTGCAGCTTCAGGCCCTGGACCTGTGTATCGCAAAGCAGATCCCCGTGCTGGGAATCTGCAAGGGACTCCAGATCATCAACGTAGGGCTGGGCGGCAGCATAATCCAGGATCTCCCCACCGCACAACGACATAAATATATGGGCGGCGACCAATACCATCGCTGCGTGGTATCCCAAGATTCCTGGCTGTACGATCTGTACGGGGACAGCATGATCGTTAACAGCGCCCATCATCAGGGTATTGACCGGCTGGGACGGGGACTTCGGGCTGTCCAGCGCTGTCCTGACGACAACTGCATCGAGGCCATCGCTCATGACCGGCTCCCGCTGCTGGGCGTTCAATGGCATCCCGAGCGCATCGACCAAAAGCGGGCTATGATCTCAGGAGAGAAAGTTTTGGCTTACTTTGCTTCCCTGATTTCTTTTTCTCGGAATGGATGCTGTGGGTGACCTCCACTTTCATCTGCTCCCCTGCAATATCAAAAAGGGCTTTGACTACTTCCTTCAGGATATTCCTGGTCTCGTCATCCACCTCCTTCAAAGCTGTCACGATTCCATTCATGCTCCGCTTCCATTCGGCGGTAAACTGAATCAGATCATCAGCCTGGGAGGCGGAAATTACCTGATACAGGGTGTCCACAAAAATTTTCAGCCGTTCCTCATCCAAAGACAGCATCCAGGTATTCAGCGCATTACCCATGCGCTTTCTTCTCTCGTATACCCCCTTTGCTCTCTTTAAGTGGTTGTCCTCCACCAGCCATGTATACGGATCATGCTGCGCCAGCCCGATGGTCTTGCTCTCCACCACCTGAAAGCTCATGTCAAATTCAAAAATCATTCCCACCAAAGACGATTTGGGCAAAATTTTACTGACCCGGTCTGCGATCATGGCATAATTGCACCGTTCCATGACCTCAGGCCGAAATCCCGGACCGTCCATACTGTAAACGCGGATGATCCTGTCCTGTATCCGGGGCTGGCAGTTCATTGCGCTGTACACCGCCAGATTTCCTCCTTTGGAGTGGCCTCCCACGTAAAAAGGCTTGCGCAGACGCCCCGCCACCCGATTCAGATATCCCACGCTGTACTCCTGCCCCGGTACGGGAGACAAAAAGGCCATGTTGAAGTCTTCCTTCCAGCCTACTATGGTCTCGTCCGTCCCACGGTAAGCCACATATATGGTGCCGTCGTCCAAAATATAGGTTATAGCTGAAAACTGAGTCTCCCATTCCTTTTCCACAACATTAACATAACAGTTCAGCTTCATATCGCGAAACCGCTTTCCTTCCAGCATTTCCTTAAAAAGAGCCCTGTTCACATGTTCATACCGCACATCCGCAAAAAGCTTTTCGAAATCCGGATGCTCTGCCAGGCTCTTAAGCGTAACCGACGGCCTGTTTTCGCTGACATCAGGCACCATACCGTCAAATTTTAAATATGACAGCTGACAGAGAGCCAGACTGTCCACCTCCGTCATGGGCATTTCCCGGAAGGAACGCCCTCCGTACTCCTTGATATAATCCAAAACTGTTTCCATACATACCTCCATACCCGCCCAGGCGGACATACAAAGCTCCGGCACCAGCCGAAAATATATGCATTTCCAAGTATATCCAATATTATCATTTTCTTCTGGGAAAATAAACAATTTGGCTGAAAATAATTGTTTTTTAATATAGAATATGTTATTTTTATATTATTATTTACAGAAACTTTATATTTGATTTTTTTGTCTGCGCATGGAGGTAGATATGCCCAAAAAAACCAGCAATTCTCCCAAACTCTTCAGCCTGAACAAAAAGCTTCAGCTGATCATTGCCCCCCTTCTGATCGTATCCTTTATCATTACAGGAGTTATCATTTTTGCCAGCAGCAGCAAGTCCATGATGGCCAATACCAAGGAACTCCTTGCGCAGGAGGCGGAATCCGCCTGCAAATCTCTGACCATCACCATGCTGTCGGAAACGGGCGCCCCCACGGCGGAAGCGGCCTACGAGCTGCTGGATCAGCCGGAAGAACTGGATGCACTGTACCAGCGTATGGATCTGAATGTCTCGGATAACGGCTTCGCCCTGCTGATCAACACGGAACACAATACCATTCTGTCCCGGGCATCCGGAGGCGGCAATCTGCTTTCCGATTACACTGCAGGAACTCTTCTGAATGAAATCAGCTCCCAGATCCGGGCAGGCAGCAAAGAGGTTTTCAGAGCGGAAGGCGACTCTGCAAAATACTATGTGGTGCTGGCATACATCGAGGGAACCCCCTTTGTACTGGCCTCCTGCATCGATCAAACCTATGTATACGCGGATCTGGAGCGTCTTCTGATCATCATTGCCCTGGTATTTGTAGTGGTTACCATTCTGGTGAGCATTGTTCTGGCCTTTGATCTTTATCTGGTAATGAAGCCCATGCACGAATTGACCGATACGCTGACAGTCATTACCGACGGGGACTTTACCACATCGGTTGCCATAAGAAGGAACGACGAAGTAGGTCTTATGGGCCGTTCCGTAAACGATTTTGTATCTATTATGCGGGATATCATTTCTGACATTCGTGATATTTCAGGACAGCTGGATCAGGCGGGTAAAGCCACAAAGCAGGTGGCCTCCAGGCTTAACGAATCCACCGATGCCCAGGCCTCCTCCATGGGCGACATGAAGTCCACCATGGATCAGGTGGCCATCAGTGTTCAGGAGCTGGCCCTTCATGCCACTACCCTGGCCGACGTGGTGACTCAGACTAATCAGCAGGGAGAACGGGCTAAGGAAAACATGCAGCAGACCGTGGCCGTAGCCTCCCGGGGCCGCACCGATATGGAAGAAGTCAATCAGGCCATGGAAGCCATTGTAAGCTCCATGAGCCAGCTGGCGGATATCGTGGATAAGGTAGGCGCATCCACAGAGCAGATCAATACCATGGTAGGCATTATCAGCGATATATCCGATCAGACCAATCTGCTGTCTCTGAATGCCGCCATCGAAGCCGCCAGAGCCGGAGACGCAGGCCGGGGCTTTGCCGTGGTAGCCGAGGAGATCCGCAACCTGGCCGAGGTCAGCGCATCCTCCGCCTCCCAGATTTCCAGTATTATTGCCCAGGTCAATTCCCAGGTAAACTACATGGTAGAACAGACCACTCAGAGCGCCGCCTACATCCGGGAAAATTCCGATAAAATCACTGCCTCCTGTGAGGTTTTTGAGAATATTTATAAAAATGTGACAGACACGGATGCCATGCTCACGGAAATCGTCAGCCAGATCGCCCATGTAGATGGGGTAGCTACCAATATTGCCGCCCTCTCGGAGGAGCAGTCTGCCAGCGCTCAGGAAATCCTGGCCTCCACAGAGGTTATGGCCAACTCTTCCCTGGAGCTGTCCGAGGACAGCCGGATGGTTTCCGCCAATGCGGACAACGTGGCCGAGGCCTCCTTCGCCTTGACCGAGCATATGAGAAGGTTTAAAATTTGATGAAATACGCAAGAGAATGCATGGTTCAGGCACTGATCAGGCTCCTGGGGGAGAAACCTCTTTCTGCCATCTCCATCACGGAGCTGACAGCCGCCGCGGGAGTGTCCCGCATGACCTATTACCGCAATTATCAATCCCTGGATGATATCCTGCGGTCCCATCTGACAGATATTTTTGCAGATTATCGGCGGGATGTGGAAGCCTGGATCGATAAGGGAAATTATAACGACTATAAAAACATGCTTCACTGCTATGAATATTTCCGGATGCATGCCGATTTTATCCGCTGCCTTTTACAGTGTAACATGGGAACGCTTCTTTTGGAATCCCTGACTCAATATATCATTGACACCTATTACAAAGAAGAAAAGGGTATAGTTTTTTACTATACCCTTCAAGCTTTTGCCGGTTCTCTTTACAATATATATATCGCCTGGATCCGCAGCGATTCCAGGGAATCCGCCCAAAAAATGGCCTCTATCATCTGTGGGCTATATCCACGTACTCCTTCTCTTCCATAACACTCTTATAGGCAGGCCGGATAATTTTATCCATATTGATCAATTCCTCGATTCTATGGGCGCTCCATCCCACAATTCTGGCGATGGCAAATATGGGCGTATACATTTCCAGAGGAATCTCCAGCATGCTGTACACAAATCCGCTGTAGAAGTCCACGTTTGCGCTGACGCCCTTATAGATACGGGCCTTCTCCGCGATTACCTGAGGAGCCAGGCGCTCTATCATGGAGTAGAGGGCAAAATCCCGGTTCCTGCCCTTGGCCTCCGCCAGCTGTTCCACAAATCCCTTAAACACCTGGGCTCTGGGATCGGACAGGGAATATACGGCATGTCCCATACCATAGATCAGGCCCTTATGGTCGAAGGCCTCCTTATTCAAGATCTTCTTCAGGTAATCTCTGACAGCATCCTCATCCTCCCAGTCGGACACCTTCTCACCGATCTCCCGCATCATCTCCACCACCTTAATATTGGCTCCTCCATGCTTGGGGCCCTTCAGGGATGAGAGCGCCGCCGCAATCACGGAATAGGTATCCGAACCCGAGGAAGTGACCACACGGGTGGTAAAAGTGGAGTTGTTTCCTCCGCCATGCTCCATGTGAAGCACCAGTGCAATGTCCAGCACCCGGGCCTCCAACTCCGTATACTGTTTATCCGGACGGAGCATCATCAGCAGATTCTCTGCTGTGGAAAGCTTTCTGGATGGACGATGTATGTACATGCTTTCGTCATTTTGATAGTGATTGTAGGCATGATATCCGTAAACCGACAGCATGGGGAACACGCTGATCAGGGCAATGCATTGCCGCAGCACATTCTCTATGGATGTATCACTGCAGTTTTTATCATAAGAAGCCAGCGTCAGCACGCTCCTTGTGAGGGAATTCATTATATCACTGCTGGGTGCTTTCATGATCACGTCTCTGGTAAAATTGGTGGGCAGCGTTCTATTGGATGCCAGAATATCCCGAAATTCCTTCAGCTGACGCTCATTAGGAAGCTTGCCGAACAAAAGCAGATATCCCGCCTCCTCGAAACCGAACTGCTTCCTGCGAAATCCCTTTACCAATTCGATGCAGTCATATCCCCGGTACCACAGCCTTCCCTCGCAGGGCATCTTTTTCCCGTCCACAACCTTGAAAGAGTCAATCCGTGATATATTTGTGAGCCCCGTGACAACACCGTTTCCGTTTTTGTCGCGCAAGCCTCTCTGCACCTCATATTTATCAAACAGTTCCGGCTCCAGCTGATCAGCCTCTCTGCACAATAATGCATAATCCTTCAGATATCCTTCATTTTTCTTCAATAGAACTACCTCCTGACCTTCAAAACTTTTTTCTGCTATGCTTCACTCCTTTCTTATCTTATCTTTTTTTATCTTCCTGTGTCAATTAAATTTATGTTAATTTTTACTATCCTGCTGAGCATACAGACATTCAATGCCCCGCTCGGCGAAATAATCCATCCATTCCCGGCCTGGACAACGGTCCGTCACCACCATATCCACATCAGAGAGCTCCCCGATCCGGGAGAATGACACATTGCCAAATTTAGTATGATCTACGGCCAGAATCCTCTGTTTTGCGGCTCTCATCATGGCCTGCTTCACCTCGGAAAACATTTCATTGGAATCCGTGATCCCTCTTTTCCGATCTATTCCCTTACAGGACAGGATCACCTTATCCGCGTAAAAGGAGCCGATGCCGTTCACCGCCCTGGATCCCACCAGCGCCAGATAGCTCTCCCGAAGCGTTCCTCCGGTGGAGATGATATCCCAGCCGCTGACATCGGAAAGCTCCACCAACACTTCAATGGAGTTTGTGATCACCGTCAAACGCCGCCGGCTCTTCAAAGCCTTGACAATGGCCACTGCCGTGGTGCTGGGATCCAGAATGATATGTTCTCCTTCCTGCACCAGTCCCTCCACCAGACCGGCGATGACCCGCTTCCCCTCCATGTTCCGCTTTTTCCGCACATTAAAAGGCATGTCAAAGCCGCTGTTTTCGTTGAGGATCGCCCCGCCGTAGCTCTTTGATGCCAGTCCCTCCTTGTCCAGCCGGTCCAAATCTCTGCGGATGGTTTCTTCCGACACACCAAAAAGAGTGCTCAGCTCGCTGACCACTACCTTTTTCTCCTCCTGCAGTTTTTCCAGAATCAGATTTCTCCGCTCCACAGCCAGCATTCGTGCATCCTCCTCTTCACCGTCAGGTCTCGGTATCATACTCCAATTACAGAATCGCCTTGCAGATCTGCGGATCCGGATGGGCAATTACCGTAGAATCCAAATACATGCCGCTTTCGGCCACAATGCTTCTGGCCCGGGAAATGGCCGCCTCCACCGCGGATACTTCCCCGCACAAAAATAAATAGGACTTTCCGCACATTCCCTTGGCCACCCTCAGCTCGATCAATTCTACCTGCGCCGTCTTGGCCGCCGTATCCGCCGCCACAATGATGGAGGCAGCGTCAAAGGTTTCCAGAATTCCCAGAGAACTGACATGCTCAATATGAGTTGTGCCGTAAATAGCCGGAAAAATTCCCTCATGAGGATTGCCCAGCACAAAGCTGTCGATGAGCTGCTCCGGATACCCGCTTTCTGCCGCGCTGACGGCAGCCTCCACCGCACTCAAATCTCCTGTGATCAGTGCGATATATTTCCCGGGACACACCGTCTGTGCTTCCACCAGCTCCACAGCCGCAGTCTTTACCATAATATCTGCTGCGGCTACACCGGCGGATACCGTCTTAAACTCTATCATGCCTATCGCTCTGCCCATTGCTCTCTCCTGACTGTGCAAAATCTATGTATACAAATAATTATTTCACGCTGATCGTAATATATCTGTCGTTGACTTCCCGGACAATACCGTCTGCAGAAGCATGAATGCCCACACTCAGCCCCTCCGCCGGTCCGGCAATGCAGTCTCCCGTCTTAACCTGCTGTCCCTTCTCCACCAAGGGAACCGACGGTGCACCGATATGCTGGCTTAAGGGGATGCGCACCTTATGAATCAACTGCTGCTCCTGCCAGAAGCCCTCCGGCTGAAGCGGCGCCTCCACATCATATTTTGAAAGGCCCAGTCTGGCCGCCAGCCTTTTCTCCGGCACCCTCCGGTATTCCCGGCCTTTCGAAACACCCGCCCCGGCAGCCGAGGGAGGTTTCACTCCCGCCTTTCGCAGTCCTGCCTTATAATCCCCAATCAGGCTCCTGGGGGACAGTCCCTGAGGACAGGAAAAGCTTTCACACAAGCCACAGGAGCTGCAGAACATTGTGTTCAGAAATACCCCCATATCCTGAAAATCCCCATTGGCGGCGCTTCGCATAAACCGATGGGGCTCGATGGGATGTCCCAAAGCATGTCTGGGACAAAGGCTGGTACAGGTCTCGCACTGACAGCAGGCGGAAGCCGCCCGCTTCAGGTCTATGGCCGCATTTCTGTCCTTCCTCCGCACCAGAGAATGGGACCGGTCCAGTACGATCACCCCATTGGTGGTCTTTGTCACTACCTCCCCCTCCCGGGCCAGGAATCCCATCATGGGTCCTCCCACCAGAAAGACAGGATCCCTGGCAGTCATCTCACCCCCATGGCACACCACATCCTCCAGAAAAGCTCCCAAGGGAACTCTTACCGTCACAGGATGCTCCACCTCTCCCACTATAGAAACCAGCTTATCCGTCACGGGATGCTGCTGTTTCATGGCACGGTATATATTATACACCGTTTCCACATTCAGCACCACCACGCCCTCCTCAATGGGAAGACCTCCCGGGCGGATAACCTTTCCCAGAGCTTCATAGATCAGTACAATCTCGTCTCCCATAGGATAGGCGCTCTCCAACAGCTGCAGCCTCATCTTGGGATAAGCATCTATATATCTATCCACAGCCTTACATGTGGCCTTATATTCTTTTTTTATCCCGATGACTATCTGCCCGGCTCCCACTGTCCGGGCGATCTCATCAAGGGTTTCCAGTATTTCCTCTGCATGCCGCTCCAAGAGCTGCCGGTGCAGCTTCAAAAGAGGCTCACATTCCGCACAGTTCATCAGAATGACCTGCGCCCGTTCATCCAGCTTGGCATAGGTCGGAAACCCGGCGCCGCCGGCCCCCACAATGCCTCGCTCCTGCAGAAGCTTTTTTAACTCCTGAATTTCCATAACCTCTCTCCGTCTCTGGCAGACCGGTCTCCTGGCTTCGCACAGGGCCGGCAAATCACTCATTCATCGACAATCCCCACAATGGCAGCGTCCACCGGCGCATTTTCCATGCCCACCCGGGCGGCGCTTCCCATGGCCACCAGAACAGTCTCCCCGATGCCTGCGCCGATATTGTCAATGGCTACAAAACGCTCCGATCCACCCTTCATTTCCTTTAAGGGCTCGATAACCATAAACTTGTTTCCTATCAGATTTTCACTTTTTCGGGTGGAAACAATGCTTCCCACTACTTTACCGATCACCATGTTATCTCTCCTGTCGGACGAACCGAACCCTTCCATAATGCTGCAGCCGCCGTTTACAGGATCGTGACCTTTTGGCCTGTACAGATCCCGCTGGCATTCGCCTCATCCGTATCAATATGCATTTCCAGCGTAAAGCTGTCATGTACCCGGATCTTTACCTGATTAAATATGGTTCCCCGCTGGTTATCTGCCTTCACAGAAACAATATCACTGTCATGTACTCCTGCCGCCGCAGCGTCCGCGGGAGACATATGAATATGGCGCATGGCTATGATACAGCCTTCCTTCAGATATATGACGCCTTTCGGCCCTGCCACTGCCACAGGAGCGCTTCCCGCAATATCTCCCGACTCTCTGACCGGAACCCGAATCCCCAGCTTCAATGCGTCGGTAGCCGAAACCTCCAGCTGGGATGCCTTTCTTACAGGTCCCAGGACTCTCACGTTCTCAATGGCCCTCAGCTTCAATCCCACCACGGTCACCGTCTCGTTGCAGGCATACTGGCCTCCCATCAAATCCTTCTTTTTTGTCAGCTGATATCCCTGGCCAAAAAGAGTTTCCACGTGCTCCTGCGTCAGATGGATATGCCTGGCAGAGACTCCCACCGGAACCTGAAAGCCGTTCTTTTTCTCCTCCATGGCACTCAGCGCCTGAAGGACCAGCTTAGTAATCATTTCAACTGTCTGTTGTTCCATTTTCTGCCCCTCTGATCAGCGTCCTGCTGCCGCCGGAACTGCTGAATTTTGCCCGCGGCCATGCCCGCGGGCTTCGAAATACCCGTCCAAGGCCTTCGAAGCCCGCATAAAAGTTTACTGTACCTTGGGAAGAATCATCTCCACATCTGTATGAGGGCGGGGAATCACATGAGTGGCCACCAGCTCTCCCAGCTTGGCAGCGCTTGCGGAGCCTGCCTCCACAGAAGACTTCACTGCTCCCACATCTCCACGAACCATTACTGTCACCAGTCCGGATCCGATCTTCTCTGTCCCCACCAGTGTCACATTAGCCGCCTTACACATGGCGTCCGCCGCCTCGATGGCTGCCACAAGGCCTCTTGTCTCCACCATTCCCAATGCTTCCTGTGCCATTTTTCTTTCCTCCTCTTTCCTGATGCTGCAGACCTCCTCCGGAATGCCGTTTTCCCGGTGTTGTCTGTCTGTTTTGGGCCCTCCCTTGGGTTCCCCTTTGGTTTCACTTTTGGTTTCACCATTGCTTTGGCTTTTGGTTTCACCTTTGATTCCGCTTTTACGTTCCTTTTCCTTCATCCTGCGTCTAAACCTCCTGGATGGTTCCCGGGTCCAACCCGGATTCCGCCTCCGGCTTTTTCATAAATCTGCCGGCGCTCAGCTCTATAAGCCGCAGGATCTCCTGATGAGGATTGGCGATGACCCCCTTTGCCGCCGGCTTCCTGACAGCCTTTGCCGTCGCGGTTTCCACAGCCTCGGTGACAGACGCCACATCACCCTTTACGACAATGGTTACCAGGCGCCCGCCCAGCTTTCGCTCCCAGGTGGCCAGCTCCACGCCGGAGGTCTTGCACATAATATCCAATGCATCCACAGCCGCCACTACGCCTGAGACTTCTATAAAGCCTAATGAAATGTTGCTCATAGACTGGCTCCTTTACCTTTTTTGCCGCTTAGCGGCGCAAATCCGATACCGGAAAATGCTTTGATCAACGCTTCCTCAGATATGCGGCAGAATTTTTTCCACATCCGCATGGGGTCTGGGAATCACATGGGCGGCCACCAACTCACCCAGCCTGCTGGCCGCTGCGGATCCGCTCTCCACGGAAGCCTTCACCGCTCCCACATCGCCGCGTACCATCACTGTCACCAGTCCGGATCCGATCTTTTCCGTACCCACCAGAACCACCTCCGCGGATTTGGTCATTGCATCCGCCGCCTCGATGGCTGCCGTCAGTCCTCTTGTCTCTACCATTCCTAATGCTTCCTGTGCCATAACATTTTCCTCTCTTTCTCTTATGGGCAATATCTTTTATACCTTCAGTTTTTGTCAAATGCATTCAGCTTCAGCATCTTTCCCGTATCTTCCGTGGGCCTTGCGATGATGTGCTTTTGTACCACCCCGGTAAGGGATTTGGCCATTGCCTCCCCCGCTTCCATTGCAGCCTCCACAGCCGCCACACTTCCTCTGAATTTTACTGTTACCAGAAGAGGCACAGGCAGAGAATCCGCGTTGGCCGGTTTGTTTTTGTCAAAAGTCTCCAGCCGCACATCCGCCGCCTTACAGCCTGCATCCGCCGCCATAAACGCACAGACCAGCCCGTATACCTCCAGAATTCCCGCCGCTTCTTCCATAACACACATCCCTTCACACTTTATTGATGACTGCGATCTTCAGTCCCTTCATGGACAGATTGGTCTTCAGGGCCTCATTGATCTCCTCTAGTGGATAGGTATGGGTAATCAGCTTATCCATGGGAAGCCCCAGCTTCTTTGCGCTCTTTAAAAAGTCAAAGGTTGTCGCATAATCTCTCAGAGTGTACACCCAGCTTCCCACCGCGGTGATTTCCTTGGCGCAGATATCAAAGTGCGGATTGATCGTGGCATCTCCTCCGTTGATAAAGAAGCCCAGCTCGCAGAGGCCTCCGCCGTTACGGATAAATTTGTAAATATTGGAATGTCCCGCCGGAGAACCGGTGCACTGGAACGCAAAATCCACCAGATGCCCCTCGCCCTTTTCCTGAACTGCTGCCGTCAGCGCCTCTATTCCTTTATGCTCCTTGAAGTTTACCGTGTCCGACGCCCCCAGCTGCCTGGCAAAATCCAGGCGCGTCTGCTCTCCGTCCACAGCAATGATCTTATTGATACCCATGGTCCGCAAAATCCCAATGCAGATCAGGCCGATAGGTCCGCATCCCTGTACCGCCACTCTGCTGTTAAAACGCAGAATTCCTGTGCTCTTCGCCCGTTCCACCGCATGGATCAGCACTGCACAGGGCTCAATCAGAATCCTGGAATACAGATCCAGATCACTTACGTTAAATACCGTGGAACCGCCCCGGATCAGTATGTAGTCGGAAAACCATCCGTTCAGATGAATATCATCATCCGGAAGCAGACCGTACACATCGGCGCCTCCCACATTCTGTTTGTTCAGGTCAAACATGGTGATGTCGGGATTATCCTTGAAGATCATGCAGGTGACCACCTTGTCCCCCAGCTTCAGTTCCTTTCCCGCACTGTCTCTTTTTACGTTTTTTCCCATCTTAACGATCTCACCGGTGCCCTCATGTCCCAGAGCCACAGGAATCAGTCCGAAGGGATCTCTTTTGAATTCATGGGCATCCGTACCGCAGACGCCGCAGCCCTCCACCTTCACCAGAATATCGTCGTCTCCTACCGCCGGCATGGGAAATTCCTTTACCTCAAAATGCTCCAGGTCCGTGAGCATAGCCACATGGGCTGTGGATGGAATTGCACTGCCCGAACCGTCCCGGCTAACGCCTGCGGATGATATCCCGCCTGTACCCGCCATATTGGCAAGCACCTGTTTTACGATCTCCTCTATCTGTGCCGTATCAGCCATTGCCGAACTCCTTTCTCTGTTTCTGTCTCAGCTTCTATCTGCCCTTGGTTTTCCACCGGCATCCCCTTATCTGCTCCGGCATCACCGAATGCAAAGGCTGTCTGCCATAACACAGCGCCTGCTCTTGGTGAAGGTTTTTGTACTGGTCAGCCCTTCTCCGGTTCGGCTTGCTATGGTAAAGGTACAATATCCCTCGCCTCCGAAGCCAAGCGCCGCATAGGAGGGCGCGTTTTTTACCAGAATCGCCGTATCGATCTCCCTGGCATACTTTGTGATATGATCGATATTCTTTGAATGGATGTGCGCCGAATGACGGTTCCCGTGTTCCAGCCACACCGCTTTTTCAATGGCATCGTCTATATCCCTGGCCCGAACCATTCCCAGAATGGGCATCATCAGCTCCTCGGAAATCAGCGGATGTTCCTTTTCTCCCTCAAAAACAATGCATCGAATGTTATCCGGCACAGTCACGCCGATCATGCCAAGCAGGGTCCTGGCATCCCGCCCCACGCATTTGCGATTCAGCCCCTTGGGCGTCAGCACCGTGGCGGTCAGCCGCTCCTGCTCCTGGCCGGATATGAGATAACAGCCCTGTTCAGAGATCATATAATGCATCAGCTCATCCGCAATGGAGTCCACCGCCACAATCTCCTTTTCCGCAATGCAGGGCAGATTGTTGTCAAAAGTACAGCCGTTTACAATATCCTCTGCCGCCTTTCTCACATCCGCCGTCTCGTCCACCACTGCGGGAGGATTGCCCGCGCCGGCGCCTATGCCCCTCTTTCCCGAGGAAAGCACCGCCGTGACCACCCCGGGCCCGCCGGTGGCGGCAATCAGGGGAATATCCCTGTGCTTCATCATAATATTACTGGTCTCCAGGGTAGGCCTCTCCACCGTACAGGCCACATTATCGGGTCCTCCCGCCTCCATGGAAGCCTCATTAATCAGATTCAGGGCAAAAATAGATGTCCTGATGGCCTGGGGATGGGGATTAAACACCACCGTATTGCCCGCGGCAATCATTCCCATAGAATTGCAGAGCACTGTTTCACTGGGATTGGTACAGGGCGTAATGGCGCCTATGACCCCGAAGGGCCCCATCTCGATCAGGGTTAAGCCTCTGTCGCCCGACCAGGCAGTGGTTTTCAGATCCTCTGTACCCGGAGTCTTGTCTGCCACCAGATGATGCTTCAATATCTTGTGGCCCACATTGCCCATACCTGTCTCGTTTACTCCCATTCTTGCCAGAATCTCTGCATTTTCGTGGGTCTTCCTGCGGATATTGCTGATAATCTGCTCCCTCTGGTCCAGGGACATTCTGCGAATCACGGCCTGGGAAGCCTTTGCCGCCGCAACAGCTTCGTTCATATCCTGGAAAACACCATGGCTTCTCGCCGCAGGTTCCGCCATATTCAGCTTTGCCACCACTTCCTGGACAATATCCTGTACCAGGCTTTCACTCACTTGCATATAATCCTTTCCTTCCCTGTCTCACAACAGTTATTGTCTTAGTTGAATTCCGCCAAGACCGCCGGTGGCCGCCGTCAGCCGTTTCCCCATGTCTTTGGTCATTCCTCCGGCCTCTTCCCCTCCGCCGTTTCCCGGCGCACTCAGTCCGGCCACAGTTTCCTCCAACACCCTGCGGACTATTTTTTCGATCTCTGTCCTGTTCACGCTCTCTGTGTGTCCGCCGTACATCTTAACCTCCATGCCGCGTCTCTTGCGGCAACCCGATGCAAATTTTGCGCAGGCGATTTCACATCTGCGGCTTAATCGGGGCCGTGTGCGAAAACTGCCGACAGCTATCTTCCCAGCTGCTCCAGCACCTTCCTGGTGATCTCAGCCACCAGCTCCGCGGAAGCGTTCCCGTTCTTCGTCCCCTTACAGTCTCCGCCGCAGGTGTGGCAGCTGGGCTTGCCTTCCTTGGCATTGGGGCAGAGATTTGCCGGATGACGGCCTTTCATGCCGAACTGCCTTCTGATCTCATAAAGATCCTCCACCTGCTGAGGAGTAAATTCCTTGGGACCGCCCAGGACTCTGGACTGATACAGCAGCTGCGCATAAAATTCCACGGATTCCATCTTCAGATAAGCGCTCAGCAAAGAATCGGAATAGGTCAAAGCCCCATGGTTCTCCAGAAGAACCGCGTCAAAATACTGAACATATTCCGATACGGCGTCGGGGATCTCCATAGTAGAGGGCCTGCCGTATTTGGCGATGGGCACACATCCCAGAGCAATAACCGCCTCGGGCATAATCGGCTGTGTCAGCGGAATTCCCGCAATGGCAAAGCTGGTGGCATACACGGGATGTGCATGAACAACGCTCCTCACGTCAGGCCGCTCCTGATATACCCGCATATGCATCTTGATCTCAGAGGAAGGCTTGAATCCGCCGTTCGCCTGAATCACATTTCCCTGGGCATCCACCTTACAGATATACTCGGGAGTCATAAAGCCCTTGGACACCCCGGTGGGCGTACAAAGATACTCGTTGTCATTCAGCTTCACGGAAATATTGCCATCGTTAGCCGCCACCATATTCCGGTTGTAGATCCTTTTACCGATATCACATATCTCTTTTTTGATCTCGTACTCGTTCTGCATTTTGATTCCTCCTGATTTGTTGATTCTTGTCCTCATTATAAGCCGCATTCCCACACAAGTCAACATAATAATGTTGAATTATGTGGTTTTATGTGTGAACAGTTCACACGTCAGCCTCTCAGATACTCCAGCAGTGCCTCCACGCCCTCCCCGGTAACTGCGTCCACATAAAAAATCCTCCTGCACCCGGCGTTTCTCAGCCACAGCCCCGCCAGCTCCCTTCGAGCTTTAGGCTCATTGATCTTGGTCACAATGCCGATTACCTCCCGGTTCACCATACAGGTGATGTTGGGCGGAAACAGACTGTAGCTTTCCGTGGCAGCCGCCAGCAGTCCCACCACATCCGCTTCATAGGCGTACAGGGCCAGCGCGCAGCCCAGATGATGGGTCTGGGCATATTCTCCCGGGGTATCGATCAGCACATCATCATAGTGAATATACTGCGTTTTGTGGTAATGCACAGCTTCTCCGGTGAGTGCCTGTTTCAATGTGGTCTTACCGCTCTCACTGCGGCCCATGAGAATCAGCCTCTTCATGCTTTAATACCCCTGTAATATATTATGTCCTTGTAATACCGCATACGGTATACTTCAGCACATCTCTCACATAATCCAAAATGGCCTGTTCCGAAGCCTCCACCTCCGACACTGTCCCCGTGATGATCAAGGATCCGCTGAACCGGTCCACAAATCCCAGATCCACCGACGCCGCCTTCATGGCCACATCCGCCATGATAATAGCCGTCTCCGCCGGGGAGACCGTCAGAATACCAATGGCAGCTCTTGAACAGTCCATCCCCGGATTCAGTCCCAGCTTTTCATATAAAAGGGGATCCGGGTTCGCAATCAGGTGGGCCAGGGTGATCTGCTTCCCCGGCACCAGCTCCTGGACAATCCTTTGTTTATTTCTGTCGTCAAGCCAATCCATTTCCATACCTCTTCTGCCCGCCAGGAGGAGCAATCCCGCCTCTTCAGGCATCACAAACAATCAATGAAGAATAGCATACTGCATTCTATCCCCCGATCTGACACCGCAATCCCGTATCTGTCTCAACTTTCCGTTTCACCATTTCCATATATTCCGGCTCCGGAGGCAGAATATGAGGCAGCTCGTAGACTCTCCCCAGACCCTCATACTTATCCTGTCCCAGCCTGTGGTAGGGAAGCAGATAAATGTCCTCCACCCCGGGAAGGCTGTCCGCAAAGGCCGCAATTTCCCCAATCTCCTCCGGCGTATGATTAAAGCCGGGAATCACCGGCACCCGGATGCTGAGCCGGGTCATCCCCGAGGCCGCAATCCTTTTTGCATTTTCCAGCATCAGCCCGTTGCCTCTGCCGGTAAACTGCCGGTGTTTTTCACTGTTCATATGCTTGATATCCATAAGGTAATGATCTAAATCCGGAAGAATTCCTTCTATCACCCTCCACTCCGCACAGCCCATGCTCTCCATGGCGGTGCGGATTCCCATTGCTTTTGCTCCCCGAAGCAGTGCGCCGGCAAACTCCGGCTGACACAGGCTCTCCCCGCCGGAAAGGGTCAGCCCGCCGCCGGAGCGGTTATAATAGGGCCTGTCCTTCTCCACAATTTCCAGAACCTGCGCCGCCGTCACATCCCGCCCCACCGTTTTTTTCCTGCCGTTCACCGTCATTTCCTGAATCCCGTATTCCTGAGATTCCGGATTGCAGCACCATTTACAGCGCAGTACACAGCCCTTGAGGAAGCAGATGGTTCGTATTCCTTCTCCGTCGTGAATGGAATATCGCTGTATATCAAAAATCCGTCCTTTTGTCTGTAGATAATCCGTAGTCACTTTCTGTCCTCACCCATTGCCGAAACTTCTGGGAAATCTCTGAAAAAACCTTTCCCTCACCCGATTAGCACCGCTCTTAAAATCCCTGTTCCGTCCTCCGGATGATGTCATCCTGCAGAGATTTGGAAAGAGTGGTAAACAGTGCGCTGTAGCCTGCCACCCGCACCACCAGATGAGCGTATTTTTCCGGGTGCTCCTGGGCATCCAGCAGAGTCTGCCGATCCACCACATTAAACTGCATGTGGCTTCCCTTTTGGTCAAAATAAGAGCGGATCAATGCCACAAAATTTTCAAGCCCCCGCTCACCGCTCAGAGCCGTGGGGTGAAATTTCTGATTGAACAGAGTGCCATTGGAAGCAATGCCATGATCCAGCTTTGCCACGGAATTGGCTGCCGCCGTGGGTCCGTTCACGTCCTTTCCCGCGGAGGGCGACACGCCGTCCGCCACAGGGGTGTGGGCCAGCCGTCCGTCGGGCGTGGCTCCCGTCTGAGCCCCCAGGGGCACGTTGGCGGAAACCGGATACAGCCCCGCCTGGAACTGTCCCCCTCTGGGATTGCGGTATTGCAGAAGGGGCCGGGTGTATGTATATGCCACATCCCTGGCAAACAGATCCACCTCCTCAATATCGTTTCCAAACTTGGGAACCTGGTCGATCAGCTCCCGAAGCTCCTCATAGCGTTTTTTCTCCTCCGGAGAAGGCTGTGCATTCATCACCGCCGCGATCATTTCCGGGATCTGGCTCTCCTCCACTGCTATTCCTCCGGCTTCCAGCTCCCGCAGAATCTGAGCGACAATCTCCCCGGCGCTTACGGCGTCAAAGCCCTGACCGTAATTCATGGCCAGCGCCCTCTTGTATTCGGTCATGGTCACCTTTTTCTGATCAAACACCAGGGTTTTCACAGCATACAGAGAGTCCGCCATATTGGCCACTCCAAAGCCCTGAGGACCGGTAAAGTTGTAGATGGCGCCGCCTTCCTGAACTGATTTTCCCCGTTTGATGCAATCCTCCACCATACAGGAAAGGAACGGCAGGGGGCACCTGACCGCGTGAGCCGTGTCAATGGCATTGTCCGCGTTTACCAGCAAAGAAATATTGTATTCCTGCTGCTGTTTATAGGCATCATAAAATTCTTCAAAGGTGTTCATATCCTCCACCCGGCCTGTCTGGGGGCCGATCTGTTCCCCCTTGTCCCAGCCGTTGGAAAATACCATCTCCAGCGGACGGCACATATTATAAAACGCCGCATCATGCCAGCCTTCCGTCTTTCCCGCCTTCTGAGGCTCCACACAGCCTATGATATTATAATCCCTGGCATCCTCCAGGCTCAGTCCTCTGCTCAGCAGAGAGGGAATAATCACCTCATCATTATAGTAGGCCGGAAGTCCGATTCCTGTCCGGGTCAGTGCCGCCGCCTTCAAAAGCAGATCGTGGGGGGACTTATTCCACACCCGGATGGAAAGGGATGGCTGGGGAAGAAATACATGGGCGGAGGCCGTAATGCACATAAAGGACAGGTCGTTGGTCACATCCACCCCGTCCTTGTCCTGACCTCCCACGATCAGATTCTGAAACAGGCTGTAGCCTGCAAAGCCCTCGGCGCTGGCGGCGTCCCGGCACTTGTTCAGATCGTTCAGCTTCACCCAGATGCAGTCCAGAAGCTCCTGGGCAAACTCCCTGGTAAGCCTCCCCTCCTCCAGATCCTTTTTATAATAGGGGTGCATATATTGATCAAAACGGCCGGGAGAAATGGAATGACCGCTGGATTCCAACTGTAACAGCTGCTGGACAAACCAGAAGCTCTGGCAGGCCTCATAAAAGGACTCTGCTCCCCTGGCCGGCACTCTCCTGCAGTTTTCGGCTATCCGGAGAAGCTCCTGCCTTCTTGCCGGATCGGCACAGTCTGCCGCCTCCTGATCCGCCAGCCGGGCATACCGTTCCGCATAACGGATCGCTGCCCTGCAGCTGATCATCACGGCCTCCAGAAACGAACCCTTGGTACAGTAATCCGCATCCCCCGGATTACAGCCGGCCAGCTCCTCCCGGGCCTGCTCCAGAATACCCTCAAAGCCCATGGCCAAAACCTTGTCATATTGTACGGTCACATGCCCTACCCCGTTATAAAAATAATTACCCGGGGTAAACATATTATGATCTATAGCCTTCTTTGTCTCCTCCGCCATCAGCGACAGAGCCAGTTCACTGGTGGTTTTCCCTTTCCAATAGGTATGAGCCTCCAAAAGCTCCTTTTTCGTCTGCTCCGATATGTAGAAGGGATCCGCCTTCCGGTGCTCCACCGTATCAAACTCTGCTTCCAGCCACTCATAAGAGAACTCCGGATAGGTCTGACACCCCCGGGGCGCAATGGTAGTGCTTCCCACAATCAGCTCATCTTTTCTTATAATAATGGGGATGTTGTCCAAAATATGCTCAAAAGCCAGCGCACGCCGCATGATAATCGGTTTATCCTCCGTGGCCCGGTAGGATTCCGTGATCAGCCTGGCTCTGGCGGACTCAATCTCCGGCATCCTGGCATATAAGTCTGCCACCAGTCTGGGAATTCTTTCCGTTTTGGGTATCTCCCGGGTATCGTATTTTGCCATATGATCCTTCCCTTCCGCTTTGTCTGCTTTTACACAGACTGCGTTTGTGATTTCCATGCCTTGTTATCAGTATATGCCTGCGCCATACAAATGTCAATAAATCAGACATGTATTTTATTGTTTTATGTTGTATTTATTTGGTTTATGTTGTTTCTTGCAAAATGTAAAAAAAGGCGGGATTTTCTCCGCGCCGCTTTCTTCTATGCCTGCTTATTTTTTAACTTCTTCCATTCTGCACTGGTGCACCTTTCTGACCGTATCATAATTGATGCCTGCCAATATAACGCCTTCAATTCCTTCCCGCCTCAGCTTCTCACAATATTCCCTTTCTCTGATCTGTTCAAGGGCCTTCTCCGGCGTACTGTCTGCCTTCAGCTCAATAACGATTCCCGGCAGGTTTCTCTTTCTGGGATAAAAGATAAAATCTGCAAATCCCTTTCCGCTTTTTTCCTCTCTCTCTATCCTGTACTTGTTTCTGGCTGAAAGATATGCCAGCGTCACCACACAGCTCCCTCATGATAGGTCAGCAGACCATATATAATCATGGTCATTGATTTTTTCAATGATCGCCGACTTATCAACAAAATATTTTCCACTGCACAGCATTTGAAAATCCTTACATGCACCGTTCGTGTTCAGATATAATGCCATTGCCGCACCTCCCAGCTGTTTATGTGCCTACCTTATCATAAATGTATCAGAGTTTCAATGGCAAAAATCATTGTAAAGAGCCGGAACCGGTGGTAGAATGTATCAGATAAAACGTACCCAAAAGCATAATGGAGGTATAAAATTGATCAGAAAAACAAAAAACGGAAATGACCAGAAATTTGGTAAGCTTAACAGACTTGTATGCGCCGCCGCGGCAGTAATTCTGCTGTCCCTCCTGAGTGCATGTGCCGGACAGGAAAGCGATGAAAAATCCCTGCGCGAGCACGGCATGGATGTCATTAAGGTCATGGAGGAAATGGTAAAAAGCAGTGAATACGGCAGCCTGATAGGCAGCAATGCAGACGCAGTGGAGGAAATACGCGCCGATCTGGCTGCCGGGGACTATACCGCTCCCCAGGCAGTCTATGAAATCGGCCTTCCCTCTATTCAGAACCTGCTGACCCTGACCGGAGGAGACGGGCTCATGGACGGTTTTTCAGATGCCCTGAAGAACCAGCTTACAAATAAAAGCGCATCCAGCCTGGTGAACCTGCTGAACTCCAGAAGCGGCTATGCTCCTCTGGCCGCCGCCTCCGTATATACCGCAAACAAAACCTTTGACAGCGAAGCCCCCACGGAAAACACGCTCTATCTGTACACCTTCGAAATGGGATATCCCGTTGCAGTGTCCTTTATTGCAGGAGAGGACCGTTCCGTGACAGCCTCCGGCACCTTCCTCATAGTGGAGGATTTTGACATTCAGGCCGCCGAACAGCTGACGGCAATGCTGAAACAGCTGGGCCTTGAGGTCACAATCCGCCAGCTGCCATAGCAACACCACCTCCGCGGTAACGCAGACTTTACTGCACGGTAAGATTCGAATATCCCATCAGGCTTTCGTCCACGGCCCGGGCAGCCTCCCTGCCCTCCCGGATGGCCCAGACCACCAGTGACTGGCCCCGATGCATATCACCGGTAACAAAAACCCGTTCCCTGCTGGTCTGGTATCCTCCGGCCCTGGTTTTCACATTGTTGCGTCCGTCCAGCTCCACTCCAAAAGCCTCCGCAATGTAGGCTTCGGTTCCCAGAAAGCCCGCAGCAATCAGCGCCAGATCTGCCTCCAGTATTTTTTCGCTGCCGGGTACCTCCTGCATGCTCATCCTCCCGGTTTCCGCATTTCTTTCCCATGTCACCTTTACGGTTTTGACGCCCTTCAAATTTCCGCTCTTCCCCTTGACAAACTCCTTTACCGTGGTTTCATAAATCCGGGGATCCCGGCCATATACCGCAATGGCCTCCTGCTGTCCATAATCCGTCTTACAGATTTTGGGCCATTCCGGCCAGGGGTTATCCTCCGCCCGCTCATCAGGCGCCTTGGGCATCATTTCCAGCTGAACCACACTTTTGGCCCCGTGGCGGATGACGGTTCCCACACAGTCGTTTCCCGTATCTCCGCCGCCGATGATCACCACCCGCTTTCCCTTGGCATCCACATATTTTTTGTCCTCAAATCCGGAGTCCAGAAGGCTTTTGGTATTTGCCTTCAGAAAGTCCACCGCAAACCATATTCCTGCCACATCCCTTCCCGGCACCTGAATATCTCTGGGTCGGGAAGCGCCGCAGGCCAGAATCACCCGGTCAAAATCCCGAAGCAGCTCCTGCGCCTTGACGTCCTTTCCCACATCCACTCCGGTGACAAAGACCACCCCTTCCTCCTCCATGATCTTTCGCTTCCGTTCAACAATCCTCTTCTCCAGCTTCATATTGGGGATACCGTACATCAGCAATCCGCCCACCCGGTCAGAACGCTCAAAAACCGTGACGGAATGTCCTCTTTTGTTCAGCTGATCCGCCGCAGCCAGGCCCGAGGGGCCGCTGCCCACAACAGCCACGGTCTTTCCCGTCCGCACCTTGGGGGGCTGGGCTGCCGCAAAGCCCTGCTCGTAGGCGTTTTCTATGATGGCATATTCGTTTTCCTTTGTGGACACCGGATCCCCGTTCAAGCCGCAGGTACAGGCCGCCTCGCAAAGGGCGGGGCAGACCCTGGAGGTAAACTCCGGAAAATTATTCGTCTTCTGCAGACGGCTGTAGGCCTCCTGCCAGTTGCCTCCATACACCAGATCATTCCACTCGGGAATCAGATTGTGCAAAGGACAGCCGCTGGTCATCCCGCAGATCGTCATCCCCGACTGGCAGAAGGGCACGCCGCACTCCATACACCGGGCCCCCTGAAGCTGCTGTTTTTCTCTGGGGAGATGTTCATGGAATTCCCGAAAGTCTCCAATGCGCTCCAGAGGCTCCCGGGCTCTGGCCGTCTCCCTCTCATATTCCATAAAGCCTGTTGGTTTTCCCATTTTCCGTCACTCCTGCCCTTTCCTGGTATTGGCATAAAACGCCTCGATCTGTGCCTGCTGCGCGCTGAGTCCCTTTTCCTCCATCTGTACGATAGTCTTCATCACCCGCTCATAATCATGGGGAATGATCTTTTTAAACCGAGGCAAAAAGGTTTCAAAATTCTCCAGGATCCGCTTTCCCTTTGGAGAACCCGTGGCCTCCACATGCTCCCGGATCATTTCCTTCAGCTCCAGCGCATCATACTTGGAGGTAATTTCACCGGAAGATACCATCTCTTTGTTCAGATGCCGGTACAGGTCACATCCCTCATCCAGCACATAAGCAATGCCGCCGCTCATGCCTGCGGCAAAATTTTTCCCCACAGGCCCCAGTACCGCCACACGGCCTCCCGTCATATACTCGCATCCGTGGTCTCCCACGCCCTCCACCACTGCCGCAGCGCCGGAATTTCTCACACAGAAGCGCTCTCCGGCCACGCCATTGATAAACGCCTTTCCACTGGTAGCGCCGTAAAGAGCCACATTGCCCACAATAATATTCTCGGAAGGCTCAAAACGGCTCTTCCGGGGCGGGTAAACAATCAGCCTGCCTCCGGAAAGACCCTTGCCAAAATAATCGTTGCTGTCACCCTCCAGCTCCAGGGTTAGCCCTCTGGGAATAAACGCTCCAAAGGACTGGCCTCCGGCTCCTGCGCAAAGCACCCGGAAGGTATCCTCGGGAACCTGGTCTCCCAGCCTCCTGGTGATCTCACTGCCCAGAATGGTCCCAAAGGCCCGGTCCGTGTTGGACACCTCCACCCGGACGCTGCTCCTGCTGCCGCTCTCCAGCGCCTTCTTCAACTGCCTTAGCAGCACCCTCTCATCCAGGGTCTTTTCCAGTTCGAAATCATATACCTGTTTCGGATCGAAAATCTGCTTCTTCCGGGAATCTCCGGAGGATTCCGATAAAATCTGCTCCAGATCAATCTGTGAAAGCCCAGGCTTTAAGTCTTCCCGCATTTTCAGCAAATCGGTTCTGCCCACCAGCTCATCTACCCGGCGCACCCCCAGACGCGCCATATACTCCCGCAGCTGTCTGGCAATAAACCGCATAAAGTTTTCCACATACTCGGGCTTTCCCCGGAAATTTTTCCTCAGCTTTGGGTTCTGGGTGGCCACTCCCACAGGGCAGGTATCCAAATTGCAGACCCGCATCATCACGCAGCCCAGCGCCACCAGAGGCGCCGTGGCAAAACCAAATTCCTCCGCCCCCAGAATGGCCGCAACGGCCACGTCCCGCCCTGTCATAAGCTTTCCGTCAGTTTCGAGCCGCACCTTTTCCCGCAGTCCGTTCATGATCAGCGTCTGATGAGTCTCGGCCAGTCCCAGCTCCCAGGGAAGCCCTGCATTGTGAATAGAGCTTCGCGGCGCGGCCCCGGTGCCTCCGTCATAGCCGGACACCAAAATCACCTGGGCCCCTGCCTTGGCCACACCTGCGGCCACAGTGCCCACCCCCGCCTCGGACACCAGCTTTACGGATATCCGTGCCCGGGTATTGGCATTCTTCAGATCGTAGATCAGCTGGGCCAGATCCTCAATGGAATAAATATCATGATGAGGCGGCGGAGAGATCAGTGACACGCCGGGAGTGGAATGTCTGGTCTTTGCGATCCACGGATACACCTTTCCCCCGGGCAGATGTCCGCCCTCTCCGGGCTTTGCCCCCTGGGCCATCTTGATCTGGATTTCCTTTGCGCTGACCAGATATCGGCTGGTGACGCCGAAACGCCCGCTGGCCACCTGCTTGATGGCCGAGCACCGGTCCAGGCCGTCAGGACCTATGGTCAGCCGTTCCTCCTCCTCGCCGCCTTCTCCGGAATTGCTCTTTCCGTGCAGCCGGTTCATGGCTATGGCCAGGGCCTCATGGGCCTCTCGGGAGATGGATCCATAGGACATGGCTCCTGTTTTAAACCGGGTGACAATCTCCTCCTCCGGCTCTACCTCCTCCAGAGGGATCCCCTTTTCCGGATACCTGAATTCCATAAGTCCCCTGAGATTCCTGGCAGAATTCTCATCATTGACCATGGCGGCGTATTGCCCGAACAGCTCATAATCCCCCCGCCTGACAGCTTCCTGAAGCATGTGAATCGTGGCCGGATTATACAGGTGCTCCTCACCGCCGCTTCGCAGCTTGTGATGGCCGGGACTGTCCAGGGTCAGATCGTTGCCAAGTCCCAAAGGATCAAAGGCCAGAGAATGAAGTCCGTCCACCTGCTTTTCAATATCCTCCAGGGTGATCCCACCCACCCGGCATACCGTATTGCAAAAATATCGACTGATAACCTGGGGAGCTATGCCGATGGCCTCAAAGATCTGGGAGCCCTGATAGGACTGGATGGTGCTGATCCCCATTTTAGAGGCAATCTTCACTATACCGTGAAGCACCGCATTATTATAATCATTTACCGCCGCATAGTAATCCTTATCCAGCATATGGTTGTCAATCAGCTCCCGGATGGTCTCCTGGGCCAGATAAGGGTTCACCGCGCAGGCGCCGTACCCCAGCAGCGCGGCAAAATCATGCACCTCCCTGGGCTCCCCGGACTCCAGAATCAGCGCCACTCTGGTACGCTTCCTGGTGCGTACCAGATATTGGTTCAAAGCAGATACTGCCAGCAGGGAGGGAATAGGCACATGATTCTCGTCCACCCCTCTGTCGGAGAGAATCAGAATATTGGCGCCCTCCCGGTACGCCCTGTCCACCTCCACAAAAAGCCTGTCAATGGCACGCTCCAGCCGGGTATTTTTATAATAGATGATAGGAACAACCTCCACCTTAAAGCCCTCGGCCTTCATACACTTGATCTTCAAAAGATCCGTGTTTGTCAGGATGGGGTTATTCACCCGCAGCACATTACAGTTTTCCGGTGTCTCCCGGAGAATATTTCCCTCGGTGCCTATATACACGGTGGTGGAGGTGACAATCTCCTCCCGGATGGCGTCTATGGGCGGATTGGTCACTTGGGCAAAAAGCTGTTTGAAATAATGAAACAGGGGATGATAGGTTTTGCCAAGCACCGGCAATGGTGTATCCACTCCCATAGCGGCTATGGCCTCGCTTCCGTCTCTGGCCATGGGCAGAATACCGGTCTTTACCTCGTCGTAGGTATAGCCGAAGGCCTTCTGCATCCGCTGTCTTTCTTCCTCAGTATATTCCGGCACCCTCTTGTTGGGGATGGTCAAATCCTTTAAAAATACCAGATTATTGTCAAGCCATTCTCCATAGGGCTGTCTGGAGGCATATTTCTCCTTCAGCTCATCGTCGGAGACCACCTTTCCCTGAAGGGTGTCCACCAGCAACATTCTGCCGGGGCGCAGGCGTTCCTTTACCCGGATCCTTTCCGGTTCTATATCCAGCACTCCCACCTCCGAGGACAAAATCAGCATGTCATCCTCCGTGATCAGGTACCGGGAAGGCCGCAGACCGTTACGGTCCAGTACCGCCCCCATAATATCGCCGTCGGAAAACAGGATGGAAGCCGGGCCGTCCCAGGGCTCCATCATAGTGGCATAATATTGATAAAAATCTCTCTTTGACCTTGACATGGCCCTGTCGTTGGCCCAGGGCTCGGGAATGGCGATCATCACCGCCAATGGCAGATCCATGCCGCTCATCACCAAAAATTCCAGAGTATTATCCAGCATGGCGGAATCAGAGCCTGTCTTGCTGATAGCCGGCAGAACCTTGTGCATCTGGCCCTTCAGGTATGTGGATTCCATGTTTTCCTCCCGGGCCAGCATCTTGTCCGCATTTCCCCGGATGGTATTGATTTCCCCGTTGTGAACCATCAGCCGGTTGGGATGAGCCCTCTCCCAGCTGGGGTTGGTGTTAGTGGAAAAGCGGGAATGGACCATGGCGATAGCGGATTCAAAATCTTCGCTTTGAAGATCCGCATAAAAGGTCCGCAGCTGTCCCACCAGAAACATCCCCTTATACACGATAGTCCTGCTGGAAAAAGAAACCACGTAGGTATCCTCGGTGGACTGCTCGAAAAGGCGTCTGGCGATATAAAGCTTCCGGTCAAACTCCAGTCCCTTCTTCACTCCCGAGGGTCTGGCCACAAAGCCCTGCATAATATGAGGCATGCATTCCACGGCTCTGTGCCCCAGCACCCGGGGGAAGGAAGGCACCTCCCGCCAGCCCAAAAACTCCATCCCTTCTTTCGCCACAATGATTTCAAACATCTTTTTTGCCTGATTCCGGCGCAGCTCCTCCTGGGGAAAGAAAAACATTCCCACCCCGTACTCTCGCTCTCCTCCGAGGGAAATTCCCAGCTCCGCCGTCACCCTGGCAAAAAACTTATGGGGAATCTGGGTCAGAATACCCACGCCGTCTCCGGTTTTCCCCTCGGCGTCCTTCCCGGCCCTGTGCTCCAGATTTTCCACGATCTGCAGGGCGTTTTCCACCGTCACCCGGCTCTTCTGCCCTCTGATATTCACACAGGCGCCGATCCCGCAACCGTCATGCTCAAATTCTTCCCTGTACAGCGGCGCCAGGGATATTTCCTTTTTTGCATCAAACATACACTGTACTCCTTCCCTATACGACAAAAACGCAAAGAAGCCTTATACGCTCCTTTGCGCTTTTTATCTCAATTACTATACAATAATTTCTTCCATTTGTAAACAGCTTTTTTACGGCCTCCGGTACACCCACATCTTGATCCTATGGTATATCCCGGTAAAGGCCCGGCTGTCCGCCAGCGCCCGCCGAAGCGGCGCCAGAGTCAGGGCCATCTGCGCCTTATAACGAAACAGCTCTCCCCGGCTCATATAGGCTGAGGTAATCTGCCCATGCTCCCTCCGGTCAAGCTCTGCGTTTGCGCGGCTCTCCGAATATCCTCCGCCCTCATAGGAGGACACCGGAAAATCCATGTGCAAAAATTCGGCGCCGCCCCGGTAAAAACACCACAAAAAATGGTCGTAATCAGCGCGGATCTTATACTGCAGATCATAAGGCTTTTCCCGGCAAAGAGCCGCCCCGTAAAAGCAGGACTGATGGCAGGGAATATTGCGGTAGCAGGTAAAGCCTGTGATGGCCGGAGCCGACGCAATCGCCGCCCGATTCTTTTCGCTCCAGGTATCCCCGTACAAGATCAGACGATCCGGATCCGTCCCCGCCGCCTCCTGCTGCCGAACAGCCGCCGCAGTGCGCTCAAGCACCCGTTCATCCGCCAGCAGATCCCCGCAGTTCAAAAACAGCAGAAACTGCCCTGACGCCAGGGGTACTGCCTGGTTCATGGCATCATAAATGCCGCTGTCTTTGCTGTTAATGTACCTTACCCTGTTCCGCGCAGCCCTGTGCTTTTCCGCTTTTTCCGCCTCCTGCGAGGCTTTCTCTGCTCCGGGCTCATCCGCCTCCTGCGCACTCCTCCAGACATCCAGGGAACCGTCCGTGCTTCCGCCGTCCTTTAAAATAATCTCATAGTCCTCCCAGGTCTGGCAAAACACACTGTCCAGGGTGGCCTTCCACTTTTCTCCGGGATTCAGAGCAACCACTATAATCGAAAACAACATAAGCCCGCACCTCGATGTCCCTCTGCTCCGCCGGCTGTTTCGAAATCATTCCGGCGGGCTCAAAGCCTAAAAGATCTTCTTCTGCCTGTGCAGAAGGAAAATGCTCCCCGCCGCCAGCGCAAGGCCTGCCAGGCACACCGGCCAGCAGACAATGCCCCCTGCCGCCAGACCCGTCTTGGTCAATATATATGCCAGCAGATTTGCTCCCATATGTACTGCCACAGCCGCCCGGAAATCCCCGAAATACTCCAGGGCATACAGGATCAGCATTCCCATGGCAAAGCCGTATATGCCCTGTATGGAATTGCCGTGGTACATGCCGAAGAAAAGCGCCGCCATCAGCAGGGCGGGCATGGGCTTCATCATTTTGCCCAGGCAGGGATACAAAATTCCCCGAAACAGGATTTCCTCGGCTATGGGCGTCACCACGCCGTACACTACAAGCCCCAGCAGGAAATGTGCGGCATACTGGCTTTTTGCCACCGCCTGATAATCAGCGGCTCTGGCCGTAAGCCCCAAAAGCTCCATAAGCATGTTGAGACCGATCACCGCCCCCACAGTTGCAGCCGCCGTCAGCACATAGCTCTGCACCGGTTCTCCCTTGATATGCAAAAGCTTCCTGTCCTCCGTCATTCTTCGAATGGTCTTCCTTGCTATGCTCCAGATAAACGCCGCTCCCGCAATATAGCCTGCCGCCGCCATCAGCGCCGTGGCATTGCCGGTAGCGATCAGCTGACCCTCCTGGTCATGGGCAAACAGAAAAGGAATATTCCCTCCGCTGGCATTGGCCAGATATACCAGAAGATACTGCAGCAGGCTCAGCGTCACCAGCCTTACCAGCATAAACATTAAAAAGGGATAGGCCAGCATCCACACCTTCTGAAAACCCGTGGTCTTCTGCTGTTCCTCCGTGCCCCTCAGCAGAAATTTCTGCAGCTCCTCCACGGAACGCACAATGTAATCCGCCCTGGCCGCCTTCAGCTCCTCCATCTTACCGTAGCCATAGGTCACGGCCACGCTCTCCACGCCCAGCGCCCTGGCCCTCTCCACGTCAAATTTCCGGTCCCCGATCATATACACCTGATCCTTTTGCACCGGTTTATCCTCAAAGAGCCTTTTCAGGGCTTCCTCCACCACCTCGTCCTTGTTCACTCTGGTTCCGTCCAGCTCGCTTCCCACCACAACCTTAAAATACCTGGCAATATTGAAATGCTCCAGAATCCGTTCCACAAATACGGTGGGCTTGCTGGACGCCACCGCCAGAAACAGACCTTTTCCGCACAGGGTTTTCAGCATCTCAGGAATACCGTCATAGAGCTTGTTTTCAAAAATACCCGTGTCCCGGAAGCGCTCCCGGTATTTCTCCACCGCGGCGTCTGCCGTCTCCGAATCCATCTGGTAAAACTCCATAAAGCTTTCTTTTAAGGGCGGCCCGATAAAGGGCTCCAGCTTGTCCAGATCCGGCTCCTGGATCCCAAAGGATGCCAGGGCATACTGAACGCAGGTGCAGATTCCCACCTTGGGATCCGTCAGGGTTCCGTCAAGATCAAATAATAAGTATTTTTTCATGCTAAAAGCTCCTTATCCTGTCCGTGCTTTCGTCCGACGTTTTTTCCAGCTTCAGGATACGCACGTCGTACCCCGCCGACTCGTTGACCTGTATATGAACGGTATCCCCCGCCTTTTTCCCCAGAAGCGCCTTTCCCATGGGAGATTCGTTGCTGATCAGCCCCTCCAGGGAATTGCCCCGGACGGTGGTCACGATTCTGTAGGTCTCCACACTGCCGTCGTCCACAAACTCCACTGTCACTGTATTGTTGATCCCCACCTCATCCTCGGCGGATTCCTCGGAAATCACCCTGGCCGTCCGGATCATCCGCTCCAGATAACGGATGCGGCTCTCGTTCTGATTCTTCACCTTTTTTGCCGCATGGTACTCAAAATTTTCACTGAGATCCCCATGGGCCCTGGTCTCCTTTACCTCCTCCAGCGCCTTGGGACGCACCACCAGCTTCCGGTACTCTATCTCCTCCTGCATTTTTTGAATGTCACTTGCAGTCAATTCGTCATACATCCTCTTCCCCCGCCTTTCCCGGCCAGCTATCCACACTGCCTTCTTCTCTTATCCCGCGTTTTCATGACTCCGTGAATAAGAGCCGCTTGTCCCCCTGTTTCAAAAGGTTTTCATGCGCCTTCATATCCGCAGCCCATACACCACGGCCACTCCCAGAAGGATCTGAACAATGGCAAACCGGAACACCGTCTGAGTGTTGGACCATCCCCACTTCTTTCGCACATGATCATGGAGCGGCAGCCTTACATTCGTAAGAATGTGAATTTTAGGCCCTCGAATCAACGCCTGCTTCACAAGCCCCAGCCCTCCGTCCAAAATCAATACCAGGGCAATGGGAATATATAAAAGAGGCGAATAGGTTTTTAAAATGGCAATACTGATAAACAGCCCCATGGCCCGGGATCCCGCATCTCCCATCATAAGCTTGCTGGGCGCGGCGTTGTACCACAGATACGCCAGAATACACACCGCAAAAAGCAGAATCAGGTAACAAAAATCCCCTCCTCTTTCCAGCACCCGGTCCACCGCATATATGGTCATGATCGATATGATGGTCAGCGTGCCCGACAGCCCGTCCACTCCGTCGGAGCAGTTGGTGACATTCACGGAAACCCATACCAGGATCACAATGAGAAGCGCATAAAGCCAGGCCGGTATGGCCAGCTGTACCTGGAAAAAGGCCAGCTCTATGGTTTTGGGATTGTATTTCAAAAAGGTCATGGCCGTGAGGGCCGCCACACACAGATCCAGAAAGCCCTTTCTCAGCTCCCCCCAGGGCTTCTCCGAGGCATCATCCAGAAAGCCCGTCATCATACAGATCACGATCAGGATCAGATAAATGATCCGCTCCGCATCCATGGGGGCAAACAAAGCCGCCGCTCCCGCGAACGCCAGCACAAAAATAATTCCGGCTCCTCTGGGCTTTCCGGCAGATTTCGCGCCGTCGTAGGCGTATTCCCGCCCGTGATCCTTGGGCAGCGCCCCCTGAAGCTTTGCGGTGGCCGCCACCGTGACTCCAAATGCAAAAATAATTCCGGCCAGCGCCAGTAAAGAATGGAATTCTTCCGAGATCATAGAATACAGCATATTACTCCTATCCGCGCAGGCCCATCCTGCCACAGCTTCCTGTAAGTTCCAAGGCTAATCATAGCATAAAAATCCCCCTCAGCCAAGCCCCTTTTCTGCAAATGACGCACGAGCCCCTTCCACTGCCTCCAAAAAGCCCGCCGCCGACAGACGCAGCGCCCCGTCGCCCCAGATGATCATCTGCTCCAGGGCATCGGAGGTGGCCACCGTCACCCAATGCTTCCTGCCAAGGTCATGCACCGTCTTCTCGATATACTGATCCGCCGTCTCCGCCTCCCTGGTGTACACCACATAGATATTGTGGTATTTCCGGACGGATCCCGGATTCCCCTTCACCTTATAGGCGTCGTAGACCAGGATCAGTGTACAGCCCCGATATCCCTGAAAATTACAGCAGATATCCATGAGCTTGTCCCTGGCACTGTCTATATTCACAGCAGCCAGCTCCCTCAGCTCCTTCCAGGCAAAAATTATATTGTACCCATCCACCAAAAAATATTCCGTCCGTGAAGCAGTTGTATCCTGTTTTTTGTTCCGGGGCCTGACTCCGTCCTTTCCGGCTCCATTTCCGGAAGGCTGCGCTTTTTCCTCCTCCCCTCCGGCTGCTCCTCCGTACACTCCCCGCCCCAGATTCTGTTGATGATAACGATAAGGCTCGTAATCCTGCTTTCCCTTCCGGTAAGTCTGCTGAAAGATCCTCTCGATCTCTTCCTGGGTAATATAATCGTCTCTTCCGCTTCCGGTCTGCGTATTTCCGGCCCAGTCGTTCCCCGGCCTCACATTCCCAGGCCCTTCGTCTCCCTCCTTGGACCCCGCTTCCGGACCCGGCCTCCAGCCGCTCTCCACATGGGCAAACTCCGCCACCCGGTCCCAGCTTACCAGAAATCCCGCTCCATGGGCACAAAATACGGAGTCCCCGGTGTTTTCCGCATCCCGCAAAGGATCATAGCCCATTTTGGACACCACCTCCTGCGCATTGTGGCAGGGCTCATAGCCCTTCAGCACACAGGACAGCCTTCCTGTCCCTCTGGTATATGCATTTACCTCTCTTTGATAATCCTTCAGCGCCGCCGCAGGCACGCTGCCCGACAAAATGCACATATCCTGCTGCATCACAGGATCCTCAAAGCTGCCGCACATCCTCCGGATATCCGTCATGGCCCGCCCCAGATGCTTAGAGGGCACTTCAAGAGTGAAGGAAAGCACCGGCTCCAGCAACACACTGTCACATTGCATCAGTCCCTGACGCAGTGCCCGGTAGGTAGCCTGACGAAAGTCACCTCCCTCGGTATGCTTATTGTGCGCCCGGCCCGTCAGCAGAGTAATCTTCATATCTGTTATGGGAGAACCCGTCAGCACTCCCAGATGTGTCTTTTCCTCCAGGTGGGTCAGGATCAGCCTCTGCCAGTTCCGGTCCAGCACATCCTCACTGCAGGCCGAATGAAACTGCAGACCGCTGCCCGGCTCTCCCGGCTCCAACAGCAGATGCACCTCCGCATAATGGCGAAGAGGCTCAAAATGCCCGATTCCCTCCGCGCTGGAAGCAATGGTCTCCTTATACAAAATACTTCCGTCCGCAAATTCAGCCTCCAGCCCAAACCGGTCCCGGAGCTGACGCTTCAAAATTTCAATCTGCACCTCTCCCATCACCTGCGCATGGATCCTTCGGGAAGCCTCCCTCCATACCACATGAAGCTGAGGCTCCTCCTCTTCCAGCTGGCGCAGCTGTCCCAAAACCTTTACCACATCCGCACCCTCCGGAAGCTCCAACCGGTAGGTCAGCACCGGCGAAAGCACCGGCAGACTGTTTTCACTCTCCGCTCCCAGCCCCTGGCCTGCAAAAGTCCTGTCAAGCCCTGTCACCGCGCAGATCTCCCCGGCCTGAGCCTGCTCCGCCAGTTTAAAGACAGATCCATCATATATTCGCAGCTGATCCGGCTTTTCCTCCCAGATCTCCTCACCGGGTCCCGCACTGCAGCAATTGCTCACCGGCATCTTCACCCGAAGCACTCCTCCTGTCACCTTCAGGTGGGTTAGCCGGTTTCCGTTGGCATCCCGGGAAATCTTATATACCCTTGCACCGAACCGGTCCGGATACTCTTTTTGCATAGAATACCCGGCCAGTCCGTCCAAAAGCTCCTCCACCCCCTCAAGCCGCAGAGCGGAACCGAAATAGCAGGGAAAAACATTCCGCCGGGCCACAGCCCGGGCAATGGAAGCCTCCTTCAGGCCGCCGGTCTCCAGATACTCTTCCAGCAGCCCTTCGTCGCACATGGACAGCCCCTCCAGAAACTCTTCCGAAAAGCCTTCCTGCGCCTGCATCCGCCCGCGCCCCTCAGCCGCCGGCCCGAATTCCAGACAATTATCGTCCAGCCTGGTCTTAAGCTCCCGCAAAAGCTTCTCCTTCTCCGCCCCTGGCTGATCCATCTTATTTACAAAAAGGAACACCGGGATCCGGTAGGTTTTCAGAAGCCGCCACAACGTCCGCGTATGTGCCTGGACACCGTCGGAGCCGCTGATCACCAGCAGACAGTAATCCAGGGCCTGCAGCGTCCTTTCCGTCTCGGCACAAAAATCCACATGTCCCGGCGTGTCCAGCAGGGTTATATCCAGTCCCCTCCAGCAAATCCTGGCCTGTTTGGAAAAAATGGTGATCCCTCTCTCCCTCTCCATGGCAAAATGATCCAGAAAGGCATCCTTGTGATCTACTCTCCCCAGCTTCCGCAAAGCGCCTCCGGTATAAAGAAGGGCCTCTGAAAGCGTGGTCTTTCCTGCGTCTACGTGGGCCAGCAGGCCGACACTGATATGCTTTTTTTCTCTTCCCGGCTCCTGCGCCCCCATTAAAACGCCTCCATTCTCCTCAGCAATCCTTCTTCTCCCTGCACTCTGAGCAATAGCCGTACAGCTCCAGCCGATGGCCGGTAACCGTAAAATCTCCCGTGTCCTTCTCCAGCGAAATATGAGCAAAGGGACAGTGTGACAGAGGAATCCGTCTGTGGCACTCCAGGCATACCGCATAATGGGTATGATTCTCCCTGATCAGCGAATAGGCGGCGGCCCCGTCCCGGGTCCAGACCGTTTTCTCCACCAGCCCCTTTTCTTCAAAAACCGCCAGAATCCTGTAAATAGTGGAAGGTGCATACTCCGCTCCTCCCTCCCCTTTTTGAGCCAGCTGATAAATCTGTGCGGCGTTCAGCGGCTCCGCCGCCTGGGAGAGGATTTCATACACACGCTTTCTCTGTCTCGTCCATTTCAATCCCCGGGGGAATTCCGGGTTCATCTGTTCATCCTCTTTATTCATACCTGTCATTTTCTGCCGGACTCCTTATAAAATCCACTCTATCACAATTCCCGCCAAAACGCCAATACTATACAGCAGACCCAGGAGCTTTAAATTTTCTCTCCGATTGTGGTTTACCCTGAATAATACCAGCAGGCCGATTCCGCTTCCTGTGAGCAGACCGGCCATGGCGGCGCCGATTCCGATCACACCCTTCAGATAAAGCTGCGTAATCACTACAGAACCGGCACAATTGGGAAGCAGTCCTACTATTCCGGCCAGTATGGGGCCTGCCGCCGGATTGTTCAGAATCATGCTCTCCAACGCCTCTTCTCCCGCCCAAAACAAAATCAGGTTCAGCCCAAAAGTAATCAACAGGATAAAAAATGCGATCCGGGCCGTATGAACCAGCGCCGCACTCCAGATTCCTTTCTCACAGCGGCAATGCCCCTGCTCACAGAATTCGTGGATATGCTCCTGACCAGGCAGATCCCGTTCCTGCAGGCTTTGACCCTTCCTCTCCTTTTTCCTTCTTCCGAAAAGATCAATGGCCAGCCCTGCCCCCATGCCGATCAGAGCCTTTCCCAGCAGAATCTGCAAAATAAGCCCCACCGGCGCCTTCTCGGAAATCAGCACCGGCAGCATCTCGTCTGAGGTAGACAGATAAATAGCGATCAGGGTGCCCCGGGTGATCACATGCCCCGCATAAAGATTGGAAGCCGCCGCAGAAAAGCCGCACTGGGGCACCGCCCCCAGCCCGGCTCCGATCACCGGGCCCAGCCGTCCCGCCCGCTTTACTAAAGCCTCCGTCCTTCCGCCGGCCCTGTGTTCCAGATATTCCATAGCCGCATAGGTCAAAAATAAAAAAGGAAGCAGCTTTGCCACATCCAGCAATGTATCCAAAATAACCTCTGACATATTCTTCCTTTCAGCCCGTCCCTTATATGACGATCAACATAGTCAAAAATATATTCCAGATGCAAATGCGACTCATTTGCATCTGGAATGTTATAATACTTCCCGGACACGCTTTTGTCAAGCCCTGTTTTACAAAAAAACACCCCGCTGCGAAACGAATGCTTCGTAACGGGGTGTTTTTTATAAAACTTTAGCAGGGTTTAAGAGCAAACTGGGCTTACTGCACATAAGCAAAAAATGTTTCGCCCACCGAATAAATCTTAACCTGGCTGGTCACGTTTCTGTCCATACGAAGTCCGCAACCATCGCAGTTTCCGTCTCCATTGGCGTCAGCACAATTCACATCGCCGCTGGGAGCACCTACAACTGTGATCTCATTGCAGTCCTTGCAGTGAGTAACCTGATAGGACTGATGAGTCATAGCTGTATTCCTCAGATAAGTATCTGCATAAGCAGTTACTGTCTTTGTAGCATGAGGAATCATAGGCAGATCCACATATACTTCCTTACCGCAGGTATCGCAGTGACCGTATGCCTGGCCCTTTGTGGTGCAGGTAGCTGCCTTTACAACATTAGGCTGTCCAGCCATCTTGTGATCCAGAGGAGCACGATCCTTCTTCTCTGTATATTTGTGGCAATTCTTGCACTGATAAATATCATAGCCACGATCCTCCAGCTTACAGCTCTTGGAACCTACAGACTTAATGGGATTGGGATCCAGCTCATGCTTAAGCTTCGGAACCACCTGGTCAACGTGCTGACCGCATCTGGTACAGGTATACCGCATCAGTCCGTCGTCAGTACAGGTTGCATGCTTAATATACATATTGCCGGTTTCCGGAGCAACATGCTGAGCCGGAAGAGTTTCTCTCCATATTACATCGCAATATACTTCATGACCATCCACTATCACAGGCTCGGTTCCGATCCAGTTGCCGTCGGCATCATATTTGTTCTTCAAAAGTTTTTCTTTGCAAAGCCATTCCCTGTAACCTGCTTCTGTACAAGTAGGATTTAATTCGCTCTTCAACTCCCCTTTGCTGTGTGACACATGATCTGTAGGTTGCTCAGTTGCAGGAGGTGTTGTAGGCTGCTCAGTTGCAGGGGGTGTTGTAGGAGGCGTTGTAGGCTTGCTTCCAGAATTGTTCTTTACTGCAGGCGCTGCTGTCTGAATGCTTCCGCCGGGTCTGCCTTCCTTTCTGCCGTAGTCAATGTAGTGCTGCGCGATCGCTGCATAATCTTCACCGAAAGCCGCCTTCACATCAGGATTCTTGCTTGCATAATCGGCCAGATCAAACAGAACGCCCGTCATCCTCTTTTCTTTAATTCCATAGGTAAGAAAATGATCTACATAGGCATCCCAGTCGTCACCGAAAGCCGCATTCAGATCCGCATATGCATTACGGTAAGCCACGACATCAAGAATCGGGCTCATGGTACGTCCTTCCTTGGCACCATTCGTCAGGAAGTGCTCCAGAAGCGCCTCCTCGTTTGTTCCGTAAGCAGCCTTCAGATCGCTGTACTGTCCGGCATAATAGCTGGCATCAAACACATCTTCTACGCCTGCAGCAGATACGCTCAAAGCGCTGCCTGCCAACAGAGCAACTGCCAACGAAAATGCCAAAAACTTTTTCCTTTTCATTATTCGTCCTCTTCCTTTCTTCAAAGAATGGTAATTATGTATTTGTGAATCGTTCCCTGCCAAAGCCGCTTCACGATCATATAATAACATCTATTGTTGTAATTTGCAAGGGGTTTTATTCGCTATTGGCGAATTTTTTTCATCTTTCGATAATCCGAATAAAACAGATAATGCGATAAAATATAAATGAATACGATAAAAAAGGAGGAAATGGGAAACATGGATGCTAACGACCTGAGGTTAGCCGTCGGCGAAAGGGTTCGCAATTACCGTATGTCAAATCACTGCACACAGGCATACTTTGCAGAAATGATTGATATCTCTGTAAATTTCCTATCCGAAATTGAAAACGGTAAAAAAGGAATGTCCCAGGAAACGCTTTATAAACTCTGTGAGCATTTCGATCTTTCCGCAGATTACATCCTTTTTGGGAAAACCGTTCCACAGAGCGAATCCGAATCTACGAAACGCATTTCCGAAGTAGCCCAGACCCTGAACGATGCCGAATTAAATACTCTGATTGATTTTCTGGTCTCTCTGCGCAAATTGCGAAGCTTTTCAATATAAAAGCAATATAAAAGCAATATAAAAGCCTGCAGGAAATAATTCTTGACAGCCCCATTCCTTATGCCGTATAGTAGCTTTTGAATATAGCAACCGCTAGGGGAGCACATCGCTGAGATTGAAACAGCATCCTGCTGTTTTCTGACCCTCACTACTTGAACCGGGTAATACCGGCGTAAGGAAGCAATGCAGTATATTCTGTCCGCGGAAAGCGCATATAACACAGGCGTTATGGTTTGTGGTATCCTTTGGGTTTCTTCCGGCGTATGGAATTTCTGCCGATGTCGTCCCTCCTAAGCCACACTTAAGGAGGTTTTTTTATGAGCAAAAATGTCTTTACTGTCAAAAAGCTGGTTTTCTGTGCCATGGCCATCGCCCTTGCCACGGTGATCTGTGCGGCAATCAAGCTGCCTTCTCTGCCCAATGGAGGCTCCGTCACCCTGTTTTCCATGCTGATCATCTGCCTGGCCGGTTACTGGTACGGCCCCGTCCCGGGATTGATCTGTGCCGTGGCTTTCGGTATCCTGCAGTTTATCGTCGGCCCTTATTTCGTCCATCCTCTCCAGGTGCTGCTGGATTATCCCCTGGCCTTTGGCGCCCTGGGACTGTCAGGCTTTTTCTCCAATAAAAAGCATGGACTCCTGCTGGGCTACATAGCGGGAGTCCTGGGACGTTTTATTTTTCATGAAATTTCGGGATTTATTTTCTACACGGAATATGTGGGAAATGTTGAAGGGAATCTGTTGGCAATTCTGGCCTCAACGGTCTATAACCTGAGCTATCTTCTGCCGGAGATGATCATCACCCTTATCCTGCTGGCCCTTCCCCCTGTGGAAAAAGCCATGGCCAGAGTCAAATCAATGGCACAGGCATAAACGATATATTTGGGGCCGGCCTTCCTTCCGGAAAGCCGGCCTCTCTTTTACTATTTTCTGATCCAGTATCCGTCGTAAGCATAGCCTGTCTTTCCAATCAGCAAATGCTCTGACCTGACAAACCCGGCTCTGGAAACGGCTTTCATTCTTTCTACTGCATATATGGGAACCTTGGTTATGGCTGCGTCACAGCCCAGCATTTCCGGTATTTGAGGTGCTATAAGCGTACAAATATCATATAACACATCTTCTTTCTCATAGTCGCTTCGCACATCAACCCTTAAAATCCCCATATGATTAAACGGATCCTCAGAAATCCTTAAGCATAATTCGACGGTTCCGATTACCGCTGATGCCTCTTTGTCAACAATGGAAAGCCTCACAAACCAGCCGTTTTCATATGACAGCTTCCAAAAGTCCAGCGCTTCTCTCATTCTTTCGCCGGTTGCATAATAAAAATTGTCTCCGTCACAATTATCGCTGTTGAAAAACGGAAGAGCATTTTTATCGCTGTAAACCTTCAGCAAATCGTCACAATCCTGATTCTGAACCGGTCTTAATATAAATCTGCCGCTTTCCAGCACAGGACATTCCTCATAAATGTTCAAGTTTATTCCCTCCTTCCGATCCGGCCTCCTTATCGCAGCTGCTCCAGTCTGGCGTCCACCTGTTCCTTCATCTTTGTATATTTGGCAAGCTTCTCCTTCTCCTCGGCGATCTTGGCCTCCGGAGCCTTGGACAGGAATCGCTCATTGGACAGCATACCGTTGACCCGGGCCAGCTCTCCCTCCAGGCGCTTCTGCTCCTTCTCCAGACGCTGCAGCTCTTGGGCAATATCCACCAGGTCCGCAAAAGGAATGTACAGGGTTGCGCCGGGGATCACCACGGACACCGCATCCGGATCTATCCCGGCCTTGTCCATCTGAAGAACCACCTCGCTGGCCGAGGCAAGAGCTGCAAAGAACAGCTTTCCTTCCTCAAAGTCATCCAGGATCTCCTTGTCCTGGCTGACCACATGGACGCTGGCTTTCCGGCCCGGAGCCACATTCATTTCACTGCGCACATTCCGGATTCCCCGCACGGCCTCCTTGATGATCTCGATGGCCTTTTCCTCCTTCGGAAAGCTTCGCTCCTCCAGATACTCAGGCCATCTGCTGATCATGATGGATTCGGAATGCTCCTCCTCCATTTCCCGGAGAGTGCAGTAAATTTCCTCGGTGATAAAGGGCATATACGGGTGAAGCAGCTTCAGGGCATCCGTCAGCACGGTCTTTAAGGTCCACAGCGCCGCGTTCTGGCTGACGGCATCGTCGGTGTTATACAGCCTGGGCTTTACCATTTCAATATACCAGTCGCAGAATTCATCCCAGATGAAATCATACACCTTCTGCACCGCGATCCCAAGCTCGAAGTTCTCCATATTGTCGGTGGCATCCTTCACTAAAGTGTTCAGCCGGGAAAGGATCCATCTGTCCACAGGCTGCAGCTCCTGTGCGGAGGGAACCGTCACCGTCTTCCCATCCATGTTCATCATGATAAAGCGGGAGGCGTTCCACACCTTGTTGGCAAAATTGCGGCTGTTCTCCACCCTCTCATAATAAAAGCGCATATCGTTGCCCGGGGCATTGCCTGTGATCAGTGTCAGCCGCAGGGCGTCCGCGCCGTACTTCTCTATGATTTCCAAAGGATCGATGCCGTTGCCCAAAGATTTGGACATTTTTCGTCCCTGACCGTCTCTGACAAGCCCGTGGAACAGCACGGTATGAAAAGGCTTTTCTCCCATATGCTCATAGCCGGAAAAGATCATGCGGATAACCCAGAAGAAGATAATATCATAGCCTGTCACCAGTACATCCGTGGGATAGAAATATTTCAGCTCCTCGGTCTGTTCGGGCCACCCTAACGTCTCAAAGGGCCACAGGGCAGAGGAAAACCAGGTATCCAGCGTGTCGGGATCCTGTGTCAGATGAGTGCACCCGCACTTGGGGCACTGCTGCGGCGCCTCTCCCGCCACCACGCACTCTCCGCATTCATCGCAGTAATAGGCGGGAATCCGGTGTCCCCACCAGAGCTGCCGGCTGATACACCAATCCCGGATATTGTCCGTCCAGTTAAAATATGTCTTCTCCATTCTCTCGGGAATCAGCCGGATCTCTCCGTTTTTCACCGCCTCCGCCGCAGGCTTTATCAGCTCCTCCATTTTCACGAACCACTGCTCCTTCACCAGCGGTTCAACGGTGGTCTTGCAACGGTCATGCGTCCCCACATTGTGCGTATAATCCTCGATCTTTACCAGAAGCCCCATCGCTTCCAGCTCCTTTACAATGGCCCTTCTGGCCTCATAGCGGTCCATACCCGCAAATTTTCCGCCGTTTTCGTTGATAGAGGCATTGTCGTTCATCACATTGATCACCGGCAGGCCGTGACGCTTTCCTACCTCAAAGTCATTGGGATCATGGGCGGGCGTGATTTTCACCACGCCGGTGCCGAACTCTCTGTCCACATAGGTGTCCGTAACCACGGGAATCACCCGGTTCATCAGAGGCAGCATTACGCTTTTCCCGATCAGGTGGCTGTAGCGCTCATCCTCCGGATGAATGGCCACAGCCGTGTCCCCCAGCATGGTCTCGGGACGGGTGGTGGCAAAGGTCAGAAATTCCGTATCGCTGGGCGTTCCGTCCTCCTTCATCACAGGATATTTGATATGCCACAGATGCCCTGCCTGCTCCTGGTATTCCACCTCCGCGTCGGAAATGGAGGTATTACACACCGGGCACCAGTTGATGATCCGGGCGCCCTTGTAGATATATCCTTTCTCATGCATCTTTACAAAGACTTCCGTCACGGCTCTGTTGCAGCCCTCGTCCATAGTGAAACGCTCCCTGTCCCAGTCACAGGAGGATCCCATCTTCTTTAGCTGGGAGATAATACGCCCGCCGTATTCCTTCTTCCACTCCCAGGCTCTCTCCAGAAATTTCTCCCGGCCCAGGTCATGCTTGTCGATACCTTCCTCCTTCAGTTTTTCCGTGATCCGCACCTCCGTGGCGATGGAGGCATGATCCGTACCCGGCTGCCACAGGGCATTGTATCCCTGCATCCGCTTAAACCGGATCAGAATATCCTGCATGGTGTTGTCCAGCGCATGGCCCATGTGCAGCTGACCCGTAATATTTGGCGGGGGAATCACAATGGTGAAGGGTGTTTTGGAATGATCCACCTGTGCGTGAAAATACTTTTTGTCAAGCCACTTCTGATACAGTCTGTCCTCCAGACCCGATGGGTCGTAGGTTTTTGCCAGTTCTTTTCCCATTTTTTCTCCTTTCCTGATCCCGGCCTCTTACCGGGCCGCTTTGCGGCAGATACCGCATCCCTGAGATGTTCCTGCACACTGAAAAAAATTTTCCGGTACGAAAAAACACCCTCTGCCGGCCTAAACCGACAAAGGGCGTCATAAACGCGGTACCACCTTTGTTCACAGCAAAACTCTCCTGCTGCCTCATGGAACTTCCAACAAAGTCCTATCCTATAACGGGGATAAATCGTGAAGACTTACGGCCTGCGGCTTTAGTACGGACTATTTCCCGCCTGTCCCTGATTCCCATTTGCTGGGAGGGATGCATACCGCCTGCTTTGGCTCCTCCGGCTCGGAAGCTACCTTCCCCATCCCTTCCTTCAAACGGCCTCTCAGCGTCCGCCTGCGTTTCTGCATTCTGCAGGCCCGGACAGCCGTCCTCTCTGGCAAGGGGCGACGGGTACTCCTCTTCGTCATCGCCTTTTTGCTATATTGAAACTATAATTGATGGAGACGCCGTTGTCAAGGAAAAAATACTCAAGTTTTCGTCTCCTATGCCGTTTCCATCCGATAAAAATTCAAAGCCGCCAGCACCATAAATATCGCCGTAGCCAGCACGAGGAACACATCCATCATCAGATAAGCCAGATCTGTGCCGCCCGCCAGACTGCCTGTCACCGCCCCCAAAAAGGCCAGCAGAATCACAAAGCTCTGAAGGAACAGCTGGAATATCTGCTTTCCCACAGTTCCCAGGGTTCCCCCCACCACTGCCTCGGCCACAGCCATCGCGTACAGCTTGTTGGCCGCAAGAGCCATATAAAATATCACGCACAGCGCCGCCCGCATGGGCGTCATTTTCATGACCACAGCCCCGGGAATGGTAATTAACAGGCCGTTGATCAGATTCTGCACATGCTGCATGGCCGTGGCCTGCATCAGCTTGCGGAACGGCGTGTCCGGAATCATATAGGTATAGGGGGATTTCAGCTCCTTGGCCCACTTTCCGTTCACGGCGGTAAAAATAAGGATCAGGTATGCGGACAGGCCCGGTATGACAAAATTTGTAAAAATTTCCGTCTCAAAACCGCCTTCCCCCACATAGAGCCATGCAAGCCCGATGCCGGCGATCAGCGCCACAGCCGTGTTCAGGTCAAAGATAAAATATTTGCTCTTTTTATATTCCAGAAGCTGCCTGTAAAAAAGCGCCTTCGCCCCCTTGCCCCGCCATACCACGCTGGCCTTGCCGAACTTCTGCTTTTTTCCCAGCCTCTTTTCCGTGTTGCCCTGCCTGCGGCTGGCAAGGACCTCCTCGTAATCCTCCGCAAATTTAATGGCGTCCTCATAATAGGCTCCGGTACATTTCATACGCAGGGCTGTGATTACAACTGCCGCTGTCAATAAAAAGTACAGCACCGTTCCGGTCACATTCACCACCGTTGGCCCGATGAAAAGCAGGTGGATCACCGAAATGTACCATCCGATTACAGGCACCATCTGCACCAGGTCGCTGTGCAGGAAGCCCACTACGCTCTGAAAGCTCAGGCCCGTTTGAAAATAGGTATATATGCCGATGGCCGCCAGAATTCCCACCAGGGCATAGGCCCCGCGGATCACCAGCCCCCGCCTTTTCTCGTCCAGCCGCTCCGAGCCGTAGAGCAGCATCATGATGCTTCCCTCCAGCACATTTTCCACCACCAGCGAGAAAAAGAAATATACCGCCAGCTTCCACGCCGGCACCCCGCAGATGGTGCCGCCGCAGCATACCACAAAAAGAAGCACTATGCTCTGTGCCACCAGGCTCTTGAGGTGGGCAAACAGCAAAATCTGTTTAGGTCCCGTGGGCGAGGGAAACAAAAAGTGAATGTCACTATTGCGGAATATTAGACCCTTTCGCCTGGCATAGGCGATCAGATTTGCGGGAATCACCCAAAAGGCAAACAAAGTGAGTACCGCCGCCATGCCGTCGGGAGCGTCCAGACGATATTCCTCTGCCAGTACTTTCAGGGACATGGGAACCGCAAACATGTAAATCAGAAAAACCACTATATAAAAGTATGTCACCGGCCTGCGCAGCGCCATTTTGATGCGGTTGGCAAGAATCCGCCGATATAGATATCCGATGGCTCCCATGTTCATACCCCCTTTTGTCCGACCACGGGCATTTCCCCTTCACGATTTTTTCCGGACTGGCCTGTGACAGAGAAAAACAGCTCCTCCAGATCCTCGTCCCCAAGCGCCTCCCTGGTGTAGGTTCCCAGTATACGGCCCTTATCCATGACAAAGGTCACATCCCACAATTCCTTCACCATCTCCAGCATATGGGTGCTGATCAGTACCGTGGTCCCCCGGGCCTTCAGCTGCAGAATCACTTCCTTCAATTCCTTGATGGCGGCAGGATCCAGCCCCACCATGGGCTCATCCAGCAGGATCACACTGGGGCGGATGATCAACGCACAGCAGATGCTGACCTTCTGCATCATACCCTTGGACAATTCGTTCCCCAGCTTATCCTGCTTATCCTCCAGCTCAAACTGCTCAAGAAGCCCCCTGATCTCCTCCTCCGTCACCTCCACGCCATAGGCTCTGACAATAAATTCCATGTGCTCCCTCACCGTGAGCGCATCATACATGTAGGGCATCTCCGGTACATAGGCAAAGCATCTTTTCGCCTCCAAAGAACGGGAATCATGGCCCTGTATCCGGATGCTTCCCTTATATCGCAGCAGCCCGGCAATGCTCTTGATCACCGTGGACTTTCCCGCCCCGTTAGGCCCCAGCAGAATCCCGATCCGCCCGTCCGGCACCGTAAAGCCCACACCGTCTGCCGCCAGCGTCTTTCCATATCTTTTTGTCAGTTCCATTACTTCCAGCATATCTTTTTTCCTTTCCCTTATACGGCCTTTCCGGACACTGTTCCTCCATACATCCCCTGAATTCCTGCCTGCCCTTATATCCCCGGTATATCTCCCATTCCCATGGCTGCAGCTGCCAGATACAGAATCAGCAGATGGGCCGGATAAAATATGTAAAAGAAATACTTCATTTTCAATCCCCGTTTTCCGTTGTACAGCGCTATGGGAACCAGGGCCCCAAAGGATGTAAATTCACTGAGCTCTCCCAGAGTCAGCACGATATTTCCCGCCAGCATGGATCTTACGGGCTTCTTCCTGAAAAAATACATAACAGAAATGGTCAGAATCCCCAATGCTGCATAATCCGTCTTCAAAAGATCCGCTGCAAACATCATTCCGCCCATCACTCCCAGATCTGCCGCCAGGCTTCGGGCCAGCTCCAGTCCCAGTTTGTATGCGTATACTCCCAGAAGAAACGCTATGATACAAAACACTACCATCATAACCCTTATAAGAGCCCTGGGACCGATATACCATCCGAACAGCCTCTGGGAATTGCGGTGCAAAAACAATGTCACATACATTCCGAACACAAAAATCCCGCCAAACAGGCAGACAGACTGCAGATAGGCAGGAATTACACGGGAATCAAGGAAATCATAGGCACACAAGGCCACCATTCCCAGAAACAGCGTAAAGAAAACATTTTGATAGCTGAATTCCAGTATTTCCCCCCTTATGGCCAGATCAAAAGGGATTTCGGAGATCAGGGCAAAACAGCCCAGCCGCAGAGCATACTTTACTTTGTTTTGGGTATGCCGGACTCCTTCGATCAAAAGGAAGCAGAATATAGGAAAGCCCAGCCGCCCAATCAGCCGCATCGCCCAATACAGAACCAATATGCACATATTTTCCGACTGCCAGGCTGCATATGCTGCCGGATCTGTGTTCAGCATGATCCTTAAATATCCCTGCCGAATCAAAATACGTCCCAATATCGCCACCGCCGCATGGTCAAGCAGCATAACTGTCAGGGCTATAATCTTCAGTGTGCTCCCACTGATGCATCCTTTCCTCCCGGACAGCTCTGCCGCCTGATTTTCCAATGTCTTTTGTGACACCTTGTCCATTGCTCCATCCCCCTTATATTCTTCCATACTATCTGCTCCTGTTATATCGTATGTCTTTTACAATAGATTATTTTTCCTTCCCTGTCAATGACTATCTGCGCAGGATCTTCGCTGCGCTGCAGCTCCTTTCGCCCATGAAATAGCGTTCCTTCGTCAAACTGTAACGGCAAAAAAGACTGTTACACATACAGGTAACAGCCCTTTTACTGAATTTTTCGTCTGATTTACACCACTCGAAGACAGTCAGGCTCATCCCACCTTATACCCGTTGCCCCACACCACCTTCAAGTACCTGGGCTCCTTGGGATTGGCCTCTATCTTTTCCCGGATATGGCGAATGTGCACCGCAATGGTATTGTCCGCTCCTATTGCCTGCATATGCCAGATGTTTTCATAAATCTGGCTGTTGGAAAATACCCGTCCCTTCTGCTGCACCAAAAGCCGGAGAATCTTGTATTCAATCGGCGTCAGCCTTACATTTCGGCCTTCTACAGTAACCGTTCTCTGGATATCGTCGATCACCAATCCGTCCACTCTGTAGATCCTGTCAATATTTACATACATATTCACCAGCTGCGTATATCTGCGCAGCTGAGACTTTACCCGGGCCAGCAGCTCCAGCGGGTTGCAGTCTGTGGTCACATAATCATCCGCTCCCGCCTCCAGAGCCATAATCTTTGCGGTCTCTGCAGACTGGGCCGACACCACGATCACCGGAATGCTGCTCTTACGGCGCAGATTTGCAATGATCTCGATTCCTTTATCCCACCCCTTATCGTTTAGTTCCACATCCACCAGCATCAGGTGGATCTCACTGGCATCCAGCCGGGCATACAGCTGATCCAGATCTGCCGCCACCACCATTGCAAGCCCCTCACTGGCAAACAGCGGTTCCATTTTCTCCGCGATTCCTGTCTGATTGTTGTAAACTAAAACCTTCTTCATCTTATACTCACACCTTTCCCGCCCGGCATTATGCGGCATGCGCCGAAAAATAATCCCACGCGTCATTTTTATTACTGTAAAACCTGTTTCATGCTTATATTTTCTAATCTGTAAAATATACGGACAGATCCATGGCCGTCAGCACCTGCTCCACCACGCCTGCCTCAAACCCCCTGAAATCCAGCGCCAGATCTCTGCCGTTGACCGTAACCACAGCGTGAATGCTCTCGAGACTTCCGTCCTCCGACAATGTGTCAAATACCTTAAAACACATGCCCTGGTCAGTGACAAGATTTCTCTCATTGGCATTTTCTCCGGAAAACGACGTGGATGAAGCATAGGAATCACAATTTCTGTGATCGAACTGCCTCAGGAAGCAATACCGCTCCCCGGCTCTGAGTGTGATGGTCACATGCTCTCCTCCATTGAACACCAGGATATTTTCCTCCTGAAAAACCGCCGGAAAAAGCGCCATATCCGGAAGTGCCACTGTCACTGTCTCATGACTGCGAAATTCCTCCAGAGAATTATATTCCTTGGACTGAATGTCAACGATTTCCACAATTCCCTCCCCCTCCTGAGGAGCCGCCCTGCCTCTTTCCATTGCCAGCTCCGCACCCGATTCCGGCACTCCGCCCGCACAGGTTCCTGCGTATGCATCCATCGAGGTAATAGAATAACCGTTTTCCTGCATCTGAATCACACTGTTACGATAATTTTTTGCCGCCGCTGTACCTGCGCCGCACAGCATAAAAACCGCCGCCGCTGCCGCAGCACTCTTTATCAGCATCCGTTTTCGCTGTCTCTCCCTCATTCTGCGGTGATGAAGCTCGTCCCGGATCCGTTCGGCATCCATATGAAGCTCAGGCAGGATCTCCTCCACCGCCTGACAATATTTTTTCCGAAATTCATCCAAAGTCATATTCCTCCTTCAATGACCTCTTTAAAATTTCCCTTCCTCTGGTAAGCTGAGAGGTAACCGTGGACTCCTTGCTCCCGGTAGCCTGAGCAATCTCCCTCACGGAAAGTCCCTGATAGTAGAAAAGGTGGATCACATCCCGGTACTTGACCGGCAGGGCCAGCACCGCTTCCAAAAGCTTTTTCTCTGTCTCTCGCTGTAACAGCCCCTCCTCCGGCCCGCCAGCAGTCCCTTCCTGCATCCCCTTTCCTTCCTCCAGGATCTGCGTCCATTCTTCACTGCTCCGGTGCCGCTTCCAGGCGCTTCTCCACACCTTCCGACAGGCATTCACCGTGGTCTTAAGCAGCCAGGCCTTCTCGTGCTCCTCGCTTTGAAACGTTCCGTAAAACCTTATATACTGGTAAAACACCTCCTGCACAACATCCTCCGCATCCTGCGGGTTCTGCAGACGCAGTAAACTCAGCTTGAAAAGCATGTCGCCGTATTTTCCGATCTTTAATTGTAATTCCCTGTTGTCGATTTCTGCTTTTGTCATTTGATCGTTTCGCGCCAAACCTTTTCTTCTACTTATTTATATCCCTCAGTATATCATTATACTGCATTTATATTAAAATATTTTTGTATCAAAGTTGCATAAGTAATATCCGTTCCCATAAAACGGTTCAGCAGAGGATGCCCTGAAGGCACCCTCTGCTGTAATAGACGGTTTTTTTTCTAAAAAGTTTCAAAATTCACAAAATTTTCACAATTATATTTATTTGGCCTCCTGTGCTGTTTCCGGATTTTGACTGGCCGCGGCAGCCACCTCGCTCATATCCTCCCGGTCCAGCCGGCGGAAACGGTTGATCCCGGCCATCAGAACCAATATGCTGTCCCTGGTGGTGTCGAAGGCCCCGTCCTCATACATGGTGTATAGAAGCAGACCCAGGGGAACCGCCAGGATCATGCCCACTACACCTGCAACCTTATAGCCTATGTACAGCAAAAACAGTGTAGGAAGGGGAGGAACCCCCATGGAATCTCCCACGATCTTGGGCTGAATCAGCTGCCTGGCCAGCTGTCCGCCTCCCCAGATAATCAGAAGACCGATGGCCATTTTATAATCTGCCGTAAATATCTTAATAATGGCCCAGGGAACCAGCACGGTGCCTGTCCCCAGGAAAGGCAGGAAATCCAGAAAGGCAATTACCAACGCAATCAATGCAAAATAATTCACCCGCAGCACTCCCAGTCCCACAAGCAGAAGCAGATACATCCATACCTCTATCTTCAGCTGGGCCTTCAGATATCCTCCCACAGACCGCACAAGGCTCCGGCGCACCATATCGTAACGAAGCTGGAGGGCCGCCGGCGCATGGGCGCGGAACCATTGGCTGATCTGGTGTCTCTCCGCCACAAAAAAGTAAGAAGAGAGCAGCGCCATAATGATTCCGATAAAAATAGAGGGAAGGCGCATGGCAAAATTGCCGGCTGCCTCTATGGTAGGCGTGCCTATTTTTCCAAAAAAATCACCCAGGTTCGCCACAATCTGCTCTACGGTATCATTGGTGCCCAGTTGGATATCCAGGGGAAGTCTGGCGAGAAACGCATTCAGGCTCTTTCCGATACTGTTCAGATCGGCTTCCATGCCCTCCCACATTTCGGGAAGCGCTCCCACCAGTCCCATAGCCTGCTCCAGAAGCTGAGCCATCACAAAATAAATCAGAATCACCACCAGCGCAATCACCGCCACAATGACGAACGCTCCTCCGATCTTCCGCTTCAGCTTCAGCCTCTTTTCAAAGAAATGAACCAGCGGCCCCGCCAGCAAAGCAATGATCCAGCCCGTCACAAAAGGAGAAAAGAAAACCAGCGCCCTGGGAAGCAAAAATACAACCACCAGAAACAGCGCGGCAGCCACCGCCAGATTTGTCAGTGCCTTACAATATTTCTTCATGCGCATCTTCCTCCACGATTCTGTCCAGAATCCCGTAGATCTCATCCCTGCCCTGCTTGGTCTGGGCGGAAAAAGGAACGATGGTGATTTCATCCGGAGCCCCTAAGGTCTTGCGGATCAGCTGAAGCGAAGACCGAATCTGGCTCCGCTTGATCTTGTCCAGCTTGGTGGCCACGATCACGGGGCGATACCCGTTCCTGCAGATCCATTCATACATCATGCGGTCATTTCCCGAGGGAGCATGACGAATATCTACCAGAAGAAACACCAGCCGCAAAGCCTTGGATTTATGCAGATAATTTTCCACCATCTTCCCCCACTGGGCCTTCACCTTCTCGTTTGCTTTGGCAAAACCGTAACCCGGAAGGTCCACAAAGTATATTTGGTCATTCACATTATAATAGTTGATTGTCTGGGTCTTTCCCGGCTGGGAGCTGGTTCTGGCCAGGGCCTTGCGATTCATCAGCGCATTGATCAGAGATGATTTCCCCACATTGCTCTTTCCTGCAAAGGCCGCCTCGGGCCGGATGTTGTCCGGAATCCTGCTGGTAACGCCGCAGACGGTTTCCAGACTGACATTTTTAATGATCATAAGCTTCGTCCTTTCACGCAGAAAAATTCCCTTTGCAGACACAGAGCACCGTCCCCAGGGACGATGCTCCGGCACCCAGGCACTTCGCCTGTATTATATAGCTGTATCCAACCTTCTGCGCTCGTTCTTATGAAGTGTGATCGGCTCCGTATTGCCCTCCACAGTCTCCTTGGTGATCACACACTCTTCTATGGTATCGTCGGAGGGGATTCTGTACATGGTATCCATGAGTACATCCTCCATAATGGAACGCAGGCCCCTGGCGCCGGTCTTACGCTCAAAGGCTTTGTCCGCAATAGCATTCACTGCCTCCTCGTCGAAGGTAAGCTCCACGTCATCCATGCCAAACAGCTTTTTATACTGCTTGATCAAAGCATTCTTGGGCTCCTTCAGAATGCGCACCAGCGCCTCTCTGTCCAGTCCCCGCAGGGACACACAGATAGGAACACGGCCCACAAACTCCGGAATCAGCCCGAACTTTACCAGATCCTGAGGCGTCACCTCCTGAAGCAGGTCGCTCAGCTCTCTGGTATTCTTCTGGGAAATCTCCGTATTAAAGCCGATGGCCTTGCGGTCCAGCCGGGCCTCCACGATTTTATCCAGTCCGTCAAAGGCTCCTCCGCAGATAAACAGAATATTGGAGGTATCAATGGAGATCAATTCCTGATGGGGATGCTTTCTCCCTCCCTGAGGCGGCACGTTGGCCACGGTTCCCTCTACGATCTTTAAAAGCGCCTGCTGTACGCCCTCGCCGGACACATCCCTGGTAATCGACACATTTTCACCTTTTTTCGTGATCTTGTCGATCTCATCAATATAGATCATGCCGAACTGGGCTCTTTCCACATCATAATCCGCCGCCTGAATCAGCTTCAGAAGAATGTTTTCCACATCCTCTCCCACGTAGCCCGCCTCCGTCAGGGTGGTGGCATCCGCGATGGCAAAAGGAACATTGATAATCTTTGCCAGGGTCTGGGCCAGATAAGTCTTGCCGGAGCCGGTGGGACCTACCATGATGATATTGCTCTTCTGAAGCTCCACATCATCCAGGTCCTTAGGGGCGGTGACTCGTTTATAGTGGTTATATACCGCCACAGACAGTACCTTTTTTGCCTCCTCCTGACCTACCACATACTCGTCCAGGAAACTCTTAATCTGAATGGGCTTTAACAGATTGATATCCGGGCGGACGGATTCCTCCAATTCTTCCTCTTCCAGTTCCTCATCCAGGATATCCGCACAGATATCGATACACTCGTCACAGATATAGACTCCCGCCGGTCCCGCGATCAGCTTGCGCACCTGCGCCTGTGTTTTATTACAGAAAGAACATCTGATGTCATTTCCGATAATCTTTGTTGCCATTATCTTCTCCTAATCTCCGATCCATCCGCCTGGAGCGGACACGGATCCCCTTATTTTATACCCCTTATCCGCTGAGGCGGACCTGAAGCATGGAAAACGCCTTCAGCTATTACTTGGCATTATCCGTGTCATGGGAAGCTATCACCATGTCAATCAAGCCGTACTCAAGAGCCTCCTGAGCGCTCATCCAATTATCGCGCTCCGTATCGGCGCAGATGGTCTCATAATCTCTGCCGGTGTTTTCAGCCAGCATGCGGTTCAGCTTTTCCCTGGTCTTCAAAATGTGCCTGGCCGTGATCTCGATTTCCGTGGCCTGTCCCTGGGTACCGCCCGAAGGCTGATGGATCATGATCTCCGCGTTGGGAAGCGCAAACCGTTTTCCCTTTGCGCCGCCGGAAAGCAGAAAAGAACCCATGCTGGCCGCCATACCGATACATACGGTGGACACATCACACTTGATATAATTCATGGTGTCATAAATAGCCATGCCGGCAGTGATCACGCCGCCCGGGCTGTTGATGTACAGATGGATATCCTTCTCCGGATCCTCCGCCTCCAAAAACAACAGCTGCGCCACCACGATGCTTGCGGATGTATCGTTAACCTCTTCCCCAAGAAATATGATTCTGTCCTTTAAAAGTCTGGAATAAATATCATAGGACCTTTCGCCCTTGCTGGTCTGCTCAATGACATAAGGAACTAAGCTCATAGTAAATCCTCCTTCCCTGATTCTGCTTTACATCTTATCCTACCATGATGCCTTTTTCAATGAAAATGCCAAAATTTTAGAAAAAAATAATCAATACAAAGCTTTTTCCATACATAGGAAAAGTTGTACCCCGCAAAATCGGGGTACAACCGCTAGTTCCGGCCTTTAAGAAAAGCGCCTGACCTTACCTTACTCCGCCTGGGGCTCCTTTTCCTCCGCATTGTCTACCACAAAGGCAAGAGCCTTTTTCACGCAGAGATCCTCCATCACCTGCTCTTTGCCGTTCTCACCCAGCATCTCTCTCACCTTGTCGACTTCCATGCCGTAAGCATTTGCCATGGCCTGGACCTCCTCGTCAAATTCTTCCTCGGAAGCCTGAATATTCTCGGCCTTCACCACTGCCTCCAGCACCAGTCTGGACTGGATCCTCCTCAGGGCCTGAGGCTTCATCTGCTCAAGAAGCATCTTGGTAGTTACGCCGGTAATCTGGGTGTACTGCTCCATGGAAATTCCCTGAGCCTGCATCCTCTGGGCATAGTCCTGAACCATCTGTCTCTGCTGAGTCTCCACCATGGCGTCGGGGATCTCCATCTGCGCCTCCGCTATCAGGGCCTCGATAGCCTCATCCTCTCTGATATTCTTTGCTTCCTCTTCCTTTCTTTCCGTCAGAGTCCGCTTTACCTCTTCTCTGTATTCCTCCACAGTATCGCTTTCTTCGGAAACCTCACCTACAAAATCCTCGTCCAGCTCCGGAAGCTGCTTTTCCTGAATTTTCTTCACGGTACACTTAAACACCGCAGCCCTGCCAGCCAGCTCCTCCGCCTGGTAATCCTCCGGGAAAGTCACGTTCACATCTGTCTCCACACCGATCTGCGCACCGATCAGCGCCTCTTCAAAGCCGGGGATAAAGGTATGGGAGCCAATGGTCAGAGAATAGTCGTTCCCCTTGCCGCCCTCAAAGGCCGTGCCGTCCACGAAGCCTTCAAAATCCAGCACTATACTGTCGCCGTCCCGAACCTCTCTGTCGGTAACCTCCACCGTTCTGGAGTTTTTGTCTCTCTCCCTGTCTATGTGGGCATCCACATCCGCGTCGGTAACCTCCACATCCGTTTTGCCCACCTTCACGCCCTTGTAGGTTCCCAGAGTCACTTCGGGCTTCAGGGCCACCTCAGCCGTAAAGATAAAAGGCTTGCCCGCCTCCAGCTGCACCACATCCACCTTGGGACTGGACACGATTTCCTCGCTGCACTCATCCAGCGCCCGCTCATAGGCATCCGGCATCAGCTCGTTTGCGGCGTCCTCATAAAACACTGACTTTCCGTACATCTGCTCGATCATCTTCCGGGACGCCTTGCCCTTGCGGAAGCCGGGAATGCTGATCCGGTTCTTATTTTTCCGGTACGCGTTTTCGATGGCCTCCTCCAGCTCCTCGGCAGGTACCTCGATGGTCAGCTTCGCCATATTCTTCTCTAATTTTTCTACCTGTAAACTCATTATACAATTTCCTCCTTTATCCCCCGGCGGGGCCATATCCATTGTCCCGAAATGTTCCGCACAGCCGAAAAGCGCTCTGCACCGGTTTTTCCCGGATGCCGCCTTCCTGTGAGGACATGATCACAGTCATTGTAGGATTATATCATAAAGTCTGCCAAAATACAAATTATTTTTCAAAAAGTGTTGTGCTCAGCAATGATCAAAGGCCTTTCTCCCTGCCGCTGCCGGATATAGTCCCAGGCCATCTCCTTTGTCCGGGCATCCATTCCCGTAAAGGGCTCGTCCAACAGCACGAAGCAGGACTCGGCTTCCATGGCCCGGACCAGCGCCGCCCGGCGTTTCATTCCGCCGCTGAGCTGACCGCAGGGCTTCTCCAAATCCTCTTCCTCAAGCACCTTCAGAAGAGCCTCTCTGGCCTGGTTCCTGTCCCCGGTTACCATCTCCACATTCTTTAAAGCGCTGTATTCTTCACAGAGCCTGTCCTCCTGAAACATCATGCTGCAAAAGCCAAGAACCTGCACAGCTCCTCCGTCAGGCTCCTCCAATCCCGCCAGGATACGGAGCAAGGTGGTCTTTCCGCTCCCCGACGGACTGGTGAGAAAATAACTCTGCCCCGGCTCATAGCAGACGCTGACCTGATCCAGCACCTTCCGGCCCCCGTAGCCCTTCGTGACACGGACCAGCTTCAGAGAGCACACCGTTTTTTCCTCCCCGGAGCCCTTCCGCTTCCCGCACTCCGGTTCCCAGGCAAAAAATTTCCCCGCCATCCACAGCACGGCTCTTTCGAAAATCATGCTCAGCAGAAGAATCACCACCGTCCAGGCAAAAACTCCCGCCGTATTCAGATAGATCCTGGACAGATAGAGACCTTCCCCCAGAGAAGCCGCCGAAATCCCCATAACCTCCGCCGCCACGCCGGACTTCCAGCACAGCCCCAGAGAAATTTTCAGGCCGGCATACAAAAAAGGCTTCATTGCGGGCCTGTAAATATAGAAGAAACGGGTGCCGAAGGGAATCCGGAATATCTTCGCCATCTCCAGCATTTTCTGATCCACACTCTTCAATCCCTCCAGCACACTGATATAAAGCTGAGGAAGCACCACCAGAAAGCAGACTGCCAGCGCCAGAAAGGAAGATCCCCACCAGATCAGAAGCAAAACCACAAAGGAAGCCACCGGAACAGCCTTTAAAAAACGGATAACCGGCGCCAGCATCTCCTCCAGCAGAGGAAAACGGAAGCTTCCCGCCGCCAGCGCCACACCCCAGAGGGAGCCCGCCAGAAATCCCGTTCCTATCCGCAAAAGGGAGCCTCCCACCGCTCGGTAAAAGCTTCCTCCACCCAACATTTCCCACAGCTCCCGGAAGGTGGCTCCGGGGCCTGCCAACAATATTTCATTGTCCGCCGCCAGTGCCGCCGCCGCCCACACAGTCAGCCAAAACAGCACTATGGCACATTTTCTCATTCTTTCTTTCATAAGTGGAAGTAAAAGTCATCCGCCGGCAGCTTCCCCCCGATGAGCTGGGGATCAAATTCCGCCAGCACCTCCAGATAAGCGGAAAGCGCATCCTGCATCTCCTGCCCGGTCATACAGGTAATACCGCATTCAGGTATGGCTTTTTCCGCCACAGCCTCCTTAGCCAGAATCCCTGCCTCCACCGCCAGGGTTGCTCCCGCCGCCGGATCCTCCAGAATAGCCTCCGCGCTGGCCTGATGCTCCCGGACAAATTCCTCCACCGCCTCCGGATGCTCCTCCAGAAAGGCTTTTCTTACCACCGTCACTCCTGTGACCATGGGGTTTCCTGTGCCTTCCCTCATAAGTTCCTGGGCCGCTGTCCATTCCTTCCCCATGTCCAGCACTGCCTCCAGGGTTTCATTCTGCAAAAGGGCAGCCGTCACGAAAGGCTGGGGCAACAATCCCACCGCCTGGGGGTTTTCCGCTAGCAGCGCCGCCGTCTGGGCGGCCTCCGACTGAAATTCAAGATGATAATCCTCCTCTCCGAGACCATTGGCATGTAAAATAAATCTAAGCACCGCCTCCGGCGTAGTTCCCTTTCCCGTAAGATAGATCGTCCTGCCCTTCAGATCCCCCACGCTGCGAACCTGTTCCGATCCCGTCACCAGATACAGAACACTCAGCGTGTTGATATCCACCACAGCCACTCCGCCCTTTGTCTTTTCATATAATATGGCCGCCACATTGGCCGGCACCAGCGCTATGTCCAGCTCTCCCTTTACCATCAGGGGCAGCAGCTCCTCCGCCCCCGCCGCCATCCGAAACTCATATTCCCCTGCGGTCTTTCTATTTTCTGCTTTTTCCATCAAAAATAAAATTCCCAGAGAAGTCGGGCCCTTCAAAGATCCTACTCGGACTGTCACTGTATCGCCGCTCTCTTCATCAGATCCACAGCCTGCCAGAAGTCCCAGCAGCAGTATTGCCGCCAGAACCAGCGAAAGCCTGAAAAATTTCAATTCTTTCATATATATTTTCCCCAATACAAAAATTTTTGTTAAAAAACCTTTTTTATTGTGCATGCTATTATCAGATAAGTCAAGTAAAAAAACATCCAAAAGTTTCCAACATATTTTCGTCCTGCCAGGTCATACTAAGACCAAGATAAGTCGCAGCAGACACCAAGCCCTGATCTTCAGGATAGGTGCATGCAGCACTTATCTTGAAGATAGAGAAAAAATGGAAACACTAATGGAGGTGAAAAAGAATGTCCGGTAACAGAAGTAATAGAGTAGAAGTGCCTGAAGCAAAGGCTGCTATGGATCGTTTCAAGACTGAGGTTGCATCCGAGCTGGGTGTGAACCTGAAGGAGGGCTACAACGGAGATCTGACTTCCCGTGAGGCTGGTTCTATCGGCGGCGAGATGGTTCGGCGTATGATCAAGAAGCAGGAAGAGCAGATGAAATAAGCTTCCTCTGCCAACAATAGAATCCACGCTCCGCGTGTCTTCTATTGTCATGAATAAGCAGGGCCAGGGCGTAAGCCCTGGCCCATTTTATATGTGCACGAGTGCGGAGAGAAAGACTGCGGGCAGGATCCTGATTACTCGCCAAAAACAGCCCTGTAATCGGCCTGGAACTTGGCAATGCCCGCATCGGTGAGCGGATGCTTCACCATCTGCTCGATCACGGAATAAGGAACGGTTGCAATATCTGCCCCCGCAAGAGCACAGTCAGTCACATGCACAGGGTTCCGCACACTGGCTGCAATAATCTGAGTATCCAGATCCGTCACGGCAAAAATATCGGAAATCTCCCGAATGAGATCCACGCCTCTCTGGCTGATATCATCGAGACGGCCCAGGAAGGGTGATACATATGCAGCTCCGGCCCTGGCTGCCAGAAGTGCCTGATTGGCGGTGAAGATCAACGTCACATTGGTCTTGATTCCCTCCGATGAAAGAACCTTACATGCTTTCAGGCCTTCCACGGTCATGGGAATCTTTACCACCATATTGGGATGAATCGCCGCGATCTGTCTTCCCTCACGGATCATACCCTCCGCATCCACTGTGGTAGCCTTTACCTCGCCGCTGATAGGCCCGTCAACGATGGAGGCGATCTCTGCGATAACCTCTTCGAACACTCTTCCCTCCTTGGCGATCAGTGAAGGATTGGTGGTGACGCCGCATATGACTCCCATGTCATTTGCTTTTCTGATATCCTCAACCTTGGCAGTGTCAATAAAAAAACGCATAAACATATCTCCTTTTCAAAATATATTGCAGAATCTCTGCCGTTACCCTTTACAGTAACATGGTACTTTCAGTATACTCGTCATGACGTCAAAACTCAAGGGGTTTTCCATGAGCTCTCCCAAATATTTTTCTGAACCAAAATCCCGGACCGGGAAAGCTCTGTCTGAGGCATCCTGCACTTTCCTCGTCCACAGCCGGATAGCTCCCCCAGAACGCTTCGCATATCCGGAAGCCGCCTTGAAGGCTCCTGCCGGGTACAGGCTGCTATCACCCTTGACAGACGCCCCCGGACTCCGCCTCCCGCTATAATCTTCAGTGTCATTCCCAGCCCGTACACATCGCACCGCACCGTCAACCCCCTGCTTCCTTCCAGCTGTTCCGGCGCGGCATATCCGGGCGTTCCCGCAATCCCCGCCCTGCTCTCTCCGATCCTGCAGGCACAGCCGATATCCAGAAGCTTTATTCTGCCGTCCTGCCGAATCATAATATTGGCAGGCTTAACATCCCGGAAAATCAGGCCTCCGCCCCTTTCATGAAGAAAAAGAAGGCCTTCCGCCAGCTCCATTCCGATCCTCGCTACCTGTGCCTCCGAAAACCTGCCCCGCCGCTCAAGCAATGACTCCAGGCTGCTGCCCGGCACAAAATCTGTCACCAGATACCCGGTCTCATCCTCTTCCCACAAATCCCGGAAGCCGGGAAACAACGGATGAACAGCCTCCCTTAAAAATTCCGCCTCCCTTTTAAGCAATTCCCTGTTTCCACTGACCTTGCAGGCATAATATCTGCCCGTTTCCGATTCTTCCACACAATATACCCGGGAAAAGCCTCCGCGGCCCAGCAGCTGCCGCCTTCGAAACCCATGCTCCATCCATACCCCTTCCATACCCGGCCTCCTTATCCTGGTTCAAACTCCCTCCTATACAATACCACCGCCGCCATATTCCGGCCTCCCGCCCGCTCCCCTTCCCGGGCCAGCTCCTTCAGCCTTTTGTCCGCCTGCTCCTGAGTAAATGCCTCATTTACATTCAGCACCTGCTGCAAAAGCCGGGGGGAAAGACAGTTTCCAAAGTCTTGGGAAGTCAGCAAAATCCCCACATTGCTCTCCATGGCACCCTCCCAAAACCAAAGGCCGCTGCTGTCTCTCTCCCCGGAAAGCTCCCGCACATGCCCCTTTCCAAACATGGTATTCAGCAGAAATATCCGATGCCGGCCCCGGCCAAAAAGAATCACATTTTCATCCGCACAAAGCATCCCTGCCAGATCCACGGTCTCTCCCCCTGCAAGCACAGCGCCGTCCCAAAGCTCCCTGTCCGACTGTCTGATAGTTTTCTCAAGCTCTCTGCGGACCCTGGCAAAATATTTTTCCTTTCCTTTTGCCAGAGACCTCCAGGGAAATCCCCGAAACCAGATCAAAAGCCGGCCCGTCAAATATCCTCCTGCTCTGTCCCTGGCTTCATCTTTGTTCCCGCATCCATTCTCGTCCCCCCATCCGTCTCTGCCTGTTCCTGCGCTTATGCAGGCAAAGCACACGGGCATCTGTCCGCACAGATATTGTTGTAGCAGCAGTGAAGCGGCGCCGTCTCCCTGCTGTCTGTAACAGCTTGTTATGTATCCCATAAAAATCTCCTCTCTTGCCGGAATTTTTACATCATTTTTTAGCTTTACTAAAATTTCTTTGAAAAAATATGGCGAACTGCCGCTTTGATTTAGAGAAATTAAATTTGTTTAGAAATAGAAATTCAAATGAAAACAGCTCCGTGTCCGTTCCCCGGTATTCCGGAAGAACGGACAGACGGATATTTTAATTCTTCATAAAAATATTGGACAAATCGTTAAAGAAAATAATCACCATCAAAACCATAAAGAACATTAGTCCCACAAAATGAACCATTCCTTCCTTCTCCGGTGGAATGGGCTTGCCCCGGATCACTTCAATCAGCAGAAATACCAGGCGCCCTCCATCCAGCGCAGGAATCGGCAGCAGATTCAAAATCCCCAGATTAACGGACAGCATCAGAGTGATATTCAGCATGCTCAGCAACACGCTCTCCCATCCGTATTCCTTGGCGGCATCGTAGGTTTTCCCAACCACATTCACGGCTATTCCCACGGGACCCGCCACATCCTGCCTGGTGACTCTTCCTCCGAACAGCATCCCCAGACTCTTATAAGTGGCTTTCACGGAGTACCGCATCTCATACCAGGCGTATCGAAAGGTCTCAAAGCCTTTGGGAGTTACGAAATCACTGTTGGCCACGCCCAGCATATAAATTCCCGACGCCTGATCTAATTGGGGCGTCACCATAGCCGTGTGCCGTTCCCCGTCCCTTTCATAGACCACCTCCAGTTCTCCTCCCCGGTAGCTGGCCTGCATATAAAGGGATATTTCCTGGTAGAGACGGATCCTTTCTCCGCCGATGGAAATGATTCTGTCCCCGTCCTGTATTCCTGCCGCCTCTGCGCCGCCGCCCTCTACCACCTGGGTAGCTACAGGGTCACGGATGGCTATAATATCCGCCATATTTACCATAATAAACGCAATGATAAACGCCAGAATAAAATTAAAAATGGGACCGGCTGCCACCGTGGATATTCTGCCCCACACGCCGGCCTTCAAAAACGACCCCTCGCCGGGTTCCCCTTCCTTCTCTGCCAGTCCATCCTCGCCCTCGAACATACAGGCTCCGCCGATGGGAAAAAGCTTGATGGAATATTTGGTTCCTCCCTTTTTCACCGAAAACAGGCTGGGCCCCATCCCCACGGCAAACTCCACCACATGGATACCGTTGGCCTTTGCCAGCAGAAAATGACCAAATTCGTGGGCTATGACCACCACGCCGAAAATTATTATAAATAGTATTAACGTCATCATTTAACGACTGATCCTTCCTGATATATATTCATATGTCTCCTGCTCCGTCTCCAGAATCTTCTCCACCGTAGGGTTGGGCGTGATACGGTGCCGGTTCATGGCTTCGCCGATCAGCTCCGGAATCTGCAGATAAGTGATTTTCCGATCCAGAAACAGCGCCACGGCTCTTTCATTGGCTGCATTATACACCGTAGGCATGGTTCCTCCGGCCTCCGCCGCCTGATACGCCAGCTTCAGCCCCCTGAAGGTTTCCAGATCCGGTTTTTCAAAGCTCATGCTTCCCAGCTCAAAAAGATCCAGCCGTTTTCCCGGCATAGGCCGTCTGTCAGGATAAAACAGAGCATATTGAATGGGCAGCTTCATGTCGGGAACACCCATCTGAGCCATAATCGCTCCGTCCGCAAACTGCACCGCCGAATGGATAACGCTCTGGGGATGCACCACCACCTGGATTCGGTCCAGACCCACATTGAACAGCCACCTGGCTTCCATCACCTCCAGCCCCTTGTTCACCAGCGTGGAGGAATCTACGGTGATCTTACGCCCCATGGACCAGTTGGGATGCCGCAGTGCATCCTCCACCTTCACCTGGGCCAGCTTCTCCCTTGACCAGCCGCGAAAAGGGCCGCCGGAGGCCGTCAGCAGAATCTTTTCGACTCTTTTTGCGGACTCTCCGTTCAAGGATTGAAAAACAGCGCTGTGTTCGCTGTCCACCGGCAGTATGGACACGCCCCTCTTCCGGGCCAGTGACGTAATGATATGTCCTGCGGTGACCAAGGTTTCCTTATTGGCCAGGGCAATGTCCTTTGCCGCCTCAATGGCGGCGATGGTGGGTCTGATACCAATCATGCCCACAATTGCCGTCACCAATACATGACTCTCGGGCATGACCGCTATTTCCAGCATTCCCTCCATTCCCGCCACAATCTTTACGTCCAGATCCGCAACCCTGGCACGCAGCTCCTTTGCCGCCGCTTCCGTCCACATGCCCGCAATCCGTGGACGAAATTCACGAATCTGCTTCTCCATTTTTTCCGCGTTGGTTCCTGCCGCCAGCGCCGACACCCTCACGTCCGGATTTCGACGCACTACCTCCAGCGTCTGCGTGCCGATGGAACCGGTGGAACCCAATATAGCAATCTTCTTCATACACTTTTCCTTATTATCCGCCTGAATCGTTATGTTTTACACGCTCAACAACAGTATAGTCAGAAAATATGTCATAGGCGCCGTCACGATCATACTGTCAAACCGATCCATGATGCCGCCGTGTCCGGGAATCAGCTTCCCGTAATCCTTGATATTGTGATTCCGCTTGATCCCGGAAGCCGCAAGGTCTCCCACCATGCTCATAACGGCTCCCACTGCGCAGATCAGGGCAATAATCCATGCAACGGTCTGATTGGGATAAGCTGCTTCCACAAAGAAATGCCCGTACAGCCATCCGATGAGGGCAGCTCCTGCCACGCCCCCGATGCACCCCTCCAGGGACTTATGGGGACTGAGCACCGGAAATATCTTTTTTCTCCCGATCAGCTTTCCCACCACATAGGCGCAGGTATCGCAGCCCCAGGAGCTGATCAGAATCATCCACACCGTATAGATGCCCTGAGGATACATCCTGGTCAAATAGACAAAGGAAAGAAGCACCGGGGCATACAGAAATGAAAATACCGCTGCCACTGCCTGATCGGCATGAAACCGGGGAAAGGCCAGCACATAAACAAACATTTCCGCCAGCAGCGTCCCTACAATGCACATAATAAGCAGAGTGTCGCTTCCCGAAAAAAACATGGCCGCATAATACGCCGTCACACCTGCAAGCCCAAGGATCTCCAGGCAGTTAAGTCTCTTTTCATGGTTGGCACACTTCAAAGCCTTCGTCAGCTCCCGGAAGCCTGCCATGGAAACGGCCCACAGCAGCACAGCCAAAGGCGCCCTTCCCACAATCAGGGCCAGAACCGCAATAATGATCAACACGATCCCGCTGGCCAGTCTGGTCCAGAACATAGCGCTATTCCTCCTTTAAACCACCGTACTTTCTGTCTCTATGATTATATGCCTCCACGGCCCGAAGCAATTCTTCTTTGGTAAAATCAGGCCATGCCACAGGCGTAAAATAAAACTCCGTATAAGCCAGCTGCCACAGCAGGAAATTGGATATCCGCTGTTCGTTGCAGGTGCGGATCAGCAGATCGGGATCCGGAATCCCCGCCGTATCCAGCATGCTTTCCAGTATATCTTCCGTAATCTGCTCCGGCCGTATGGTTCCGGCCTCCGCTTTTTCCGCCAGCCTTTGCACGGCTCTCACCAGTTCGTCCCTGCCGCCGTAATTGATTGCGATCTGAAAATGAAGCCCGTCGTTTTCCCTGGTGGCCTCCTCCAGCTCTCTGATTCTGATACGAATATCCTCATCCAGTCCGGACTTGTCACCCAGCACCCGGACACACATCCTGTTTTTTTCCGCAGTTTTCAAGCATGTCTTCATATAGCTGCGCAGAAGCTTCATCAGCGCATCCACCTCATCCTGGGGCCGGCCCCAGTTTTCCGTGGAAAATGCATACACCGTCAAATATTGGATTCCCATCCGGTAAGCTTCCTCACAGATGGTCTCCACCGTCTTGGCGCCCTGGGCATGTCCATAATTCCGCGGCATGCCCTTCGCCCTGGCCCATCTTCCGTTGCCGTCTAATATGATCGCCACATGCCGCGGCATTTTCAATGTATCATCCATCCTCCGCTTCCTTTCGGCAGACTCTGCTTTTCGTGCATAAAGGGGAGCGGAATATATTCCCACTCCCCGATGATCCTGGCAGTCTTGAGGCCGTTCGTTCCAGTCGGTACGATCAGCCATATTTCCACAGGCACTTATACTGTCATGATCTCTTTGGACTTGGTTTCCATCAAAGCATCGATATCCTTGATGAATTTATCCGTAAGCTTCTGAAGCTTCTCCTCCAGCTGCTTGATCTCGTCCTCCGATACCTCTGTTTTGGCCAGCTTCTTAAAGGCATCGTTTCCATCCCTGCGGATGTTGCGGATCGCCACCTTGCTCTCCTCAGCCTTCTTTTTTACTTCCTTCACCAGATCCTTCCTGCGCTCCTCGGTCAGCTCCGGGAACACCAGACGAATCACGCTGCCGTCGTTGGAAGGATTGATCCCGATGTCGGAGGTCTGGATCGCCTTCTCAATCGCCTTGATCAGGGATTTTTCCCAGGGGGCGATCTGAATGACCCGGGGATCGGGAACGGTCACATTACCTACCTGCTGAATGGGGGTAGGCGTTCCGTAATAATCCACGCGAAGCTTATCCAGCACATGGGGATTGGCCCGTCCTGCACGAATGGAAGTGTAATCTGTCTCCAGAAAAGCATAGGCCTTTTTCATTTTGTCTTCGTACTGCTGTAATCTGTCATCCATTGTCTTTTATCCTTTCTTTTATTCCCTCTTTTCCCGCGGCAGCAGTTTACTGCTGACTCCGTTCACAATACACACTAGTTTACCTGGGCTTCGGCGCCGCCTACACGGTGACTCTGGTTCCGGTGAAATCCCCCTGCAGGGTATTTATGATGCTGTTTTCCTGGCCCAGTCCAAATACCAACATGGGCATTTTGTTGTCTCTGGCCAGAATGGACGCCGTCATGTCCACCACCTTCAGATTTCTGGCGATCACCTCGTCGATGCTGACCACATCATATTTCCTGGCCTCCGGATTCCTGTCGGGGTCATCGTCATATACACCGTCTATGGACTTGGCCAGAAGAATCACATCGGCCTCAACCTCCACGGCCCGAAGCACCACTCCGGTATCCGTGGAAAAATAAGGATGCCCTGTGCCCCCTGCAAAAAACACAACCTTGCCCTCCTCAAAATACCTGCATGCCGCATCCTTGGAAAAAAGCTCCGTAAAGGAACCGCAGGCAAAAGGAGTCATAATACTGGTCTTCATCCCGGAAGAACGGAAAATCTCCGACACATAAATACAGTTCATAACCGTGGCCAGCATACCGATCTGGTCCGCCTTTGTCCTGTCTATGTTCTCGCTGGTTCTGCCCCGCCAGAAATTTCCTCCGCCTATGACAATGCCGATCTGCATCCCGCTCTCTGTCAGCTGTTTTACCTGCAGGGCCACCATTCTGACCGTGGCCTCATCAAAGCCTGTCTTTTTTTCGCCTGCAAGGGCTTCTCCGCTGAGCTTCAATAATATTCTCCGCATGTTGGATCTTCCTTTCTTCCCGGCGGCCCTCCGGCCTCCCGGACCCTAATGAATATGCTGAACCGGCTCCGTGGCCCCGGTGATCGGAAGAATCACCGTGTCCTCCATGGCCAGGATCTGCTCTATAATATCCGGCAGTGCTTCCACCGTAGTGCTCTTATTGGCCGAATCATGCATCAGCACCACAGCCCTGCTTTTGCTTCTGACCCCATCTACCACATTTTCCGTCAGCATCTCCACCGGGAGCAGTTGAGATCCTCCATCTCCGGAGGATACGTTCCAGTCAAAAAAACGTACCTTCTGCTCTGCCAGGTAATCCGCAAAATCATGCATATCCAGATCACTTACAGAGTTGGAGCTGCCTCCAGGAAAACGATATACCCTGCACTTCACACCGGTTATTTCATACAAATAATCCTGCAGCTTTACAAAGTCCTCCGCAAAATTATCCACGGACTCATAAATTTCAGAATATTTATGGCTGTAGGAGTGCATCGCCAGCGTATGTCCCCGCTCCACGATCTGCTTCAACCGTTCTTCAGCCTTTTCGCCTTCCTTTCCAACCACAAAAAAGGTGGCCTTTACATCGTACTGATCCAGAATATCCAGAATTTTGTCTGTATTACTGCTGGGACCGTCGTCAAAGGTAAGATAGACCTTACGGCCTGCCTCCGGTTCCGGTTCCACAGGCTCTTTCTCTTCCTCCTCCGGCTCCGCGGCTGCCTCCTGCTGCTCCTGCCGCAGGCGCTGTATCTCCGCCTCCAGCTCTCCCCCGGACCGCTCCAGCTCTTCCAACCGCAGCTTCTGTTCCGCCAGGATCCCGGCCATGGCCTCCAGCTGTTTTCTCGAATCGGCCAGCGCCCGGTTCAGACTCTCCATCCTCTCCGCCAAATAAACACCAAGCCCGATCCATATGATCACCCCGGGGACAAGGATCAGAGCAATATATCTGCCAAGCCTCTGAACGCGCTGTCTTTTGTAAGTATCTGCTTTCATATGATCGTCTGACATGACTATTTCCCATCTACAGGCGCCTCTGAGGAATCCTTTTTTCTATCCTTCCCCAGACATGCCCGGTTTACTTTCGAAATTAAGTATATCATATCATGAATTGATAGAAAAGACATAAATGCAAAAAACTCCTCCTATTTTTCCCTCATTAATTTTCCGACGGCTTCTCCTGCGCCGCCCCGCACCCCGCGCATCCTCCGCAGGAGCCCTGGCACCCCGGACATCCCCCGCTGCACTGGCCTCTGCGCAGCTTCTTCAGCTGACTGCGCAATATGAAAAAAGCCGCCGTTGCAATAATTGCGATGATGATAATATCCACCATATGAACTCTCCTCCTGATCTCTTTACTATAATTGCATTTTCCGTTTTTACTTCAGCGCTTTACCGCACTGCCTGTTCTATCAGGCATCCTGTCAATATACTATGGACCGTACATCCTGTCTGTGCATGTCTATTTTGATAATCATTCTCATTTTAAGCATACAAAATATTGCTTCGCTTGTCAAGTCCACTGAAGGATAACTTTCTGTTGACTGACCGAACCGTTACATACTATAATCCATAGGAAGAAACAGAAGAAAGGATTATTCCGCCATGAGTTTTCAATTTATAAAGAAACTGCCCACCCCGGAAGAAATCAAGGAAGAATTCCCCCTGCCTCCGGGTCTTGCCCAGATAAAAAGGGAACGCGATGCCCAGATCAGAGAAGTCCTCACCGGAAGAGACAAGCGTTTTCTGGTAATCATCGGACCCTGCTCTGCGGACAATGAAGATGCCGTATGTGACTATGTGAACCGTCTTGCAAGGATAAACGATAAAGTAAAGGACAAGCTGATTCTGATTCCCAGAATCTATACCAACAAGCCCCGGACCACCGGAGAAGGCTATAAGGGGATCGTGCATCAGCCTGACCCCGAAAAAAAACCGAATCTTCTGGCCGGCCTGATCGCCATGCGGAAAATGCATATCCGTGCCATGGTTGAGACGGGTCTGACTGCGGCGGACGAAATGCTCTACCCTGAAAATTGGGGGTACGTTTCGGACATCCTTTCCTACGTGGCCATCGGAGCCCGTTCCGTAGAGGACCAGCAGCATCGTATTACCGTCAGCGGCTTTGACGTGGCCGCCGGGATGAAAAATCCCACCAGCGGCACCATATCCGTAATGCTGAATTCCGTTTACGCCGCCCAGCACCCCCACTCCTTCATCTACAGAGGCTGGGAGGTCACCACCCAGGGAAACGATCTGGCCCACACTATTTTAAGGGGCGCTGCCAACAAACATGGAAGCAATATCCCCAATTACCATTATGAGGATCTGAACCTGCTTTTGGAAATGTACGGGAAAATGGACCTGAAGAATCCCGCCTGCGTTATCGACGCCAACCATTCCAATTCTGGGAAAAAATTTGATCAGCAGATTCGTATTACAAAGGAAGTTATGCACAGCCGCAAACTGAATCCCGATATCCACCGTCTGGTAAAAGGCGTTATGATCGAGAGCTACATTGAGGAGGGCTGTCAGGAAATCGGCGGCGGAGTATACGGAAAATCCATCACCGACCCCTGCCTGGGATGGGAGGCTTCCGAAAAGCTGATCTATGACATTGCCGAGTATGAATAAATCGCTCCTTTAAAACACCTGCAAATATCCCAAAAGCAGCCGGGGATTCACATAGGCCTCCAGGAAGCATCCTGCCAGGACAGCTCCCAGGATCGCCAGAAGCCAGCCCAGCTTTTTTATGAGAAATCCCCGGTCCTCCACAGTCTCTGTACCGCTTCGGGAATAAATTCCCCGAAACAGACTCTCGCTCCAGGCCAAAAGCGCCATCAGAGCCGGCACGTACAAAAGATATTGGGGAAATACCCCTGCCAGAGCCAGCAGAATCCCCTTAAGGCCGTACCGCAGAGCCAGCGCAGTCAGATATCCCCCTGCAGACATGCCGTACCAGAAGGCAGTTCCCATGCACACGGCCAGTCCCAGATAGGTGGTGGCCAGCATGGCCAGGATCAGCACCGTAATGATACGCTTTCGAAATACATAACTAAAAAGAGCACTGCCTTCAACGGTCATATATTTTATGTGATACAGTGTATCTTCATCAAACAATCCCGTATTTTCCAGCAAAATGCTCTTTCCTAAGTTCATAATGACAATTCCGGCCAGCAAGCCGGCACAGAATACGGGCAACAGCTTTAATCTGCCCGAAAAGCCTTTTCCTGCGATTTTCATCCGCAATGCCGCCTTGATCTATAATTCTTTCCATACTTATGCGGCAAGTCCCGATTCTATTCCCCTTTCTGCCGGAACCAGCGTCTTCCGCGGTTTTATGCCAGGAATCTTCCCTGCCTTCGCTTTACGTCAGGGAACATTTCTTCCTTCATTATGCATATCTTGCGGCATAGCTTAATATGCCGCAAATGGTCTTGGAATCCTGAATCCTTCCCTCAAATATCATTTGCTTCAGCTCCTCCAGGGAATGAACCTCTACATTCAAATATTCATTTTCATCCAGATGCTGTCTGCCCCTTTTCAGGTTCCGGGCCAGATAAATGTCGATCTTTTCATTGCAGAAGGCCACGGTGGTATAAATCGTATTCAGCAGTTCCATATGCCCGCAGACATATCCCGTTTCTTCCTCCAACTCTCGCTGCGCCGCCTGGGCAGCAGGCTCCTCTCTTCCATTCAATCCACCTGCGGGAATCTCCAGCGTCTCCCGTTCCAGCGCATTGCGGTACTGACGAACCATCAAAAGTCTTCCGTCCTCCAGAACCGCCACCACTGCCGCCGCTCCCTTATGGTCGATCAGATCCCATTTCTCTGTGTTCCCGTTAGGAATCAGCATGGTATCCTGATAATAATCGATAATGGCTCCCCTGGCCACCAGCTCTCTCTTTATCCTTTTATATTCCGCCATATATTCCGCTCTTCTCCTTTTAATGTGCCATACCTGGCTGTTCTCATTCAAATGCTTTTCAGCGCCTGCACATTCCAAAGCTTATGCCGCATTGGCACATTTCTCAAGAAGCTTTTCCACACTTACCAGCTTCACACAGAGAGCAAACAGCTCCGCCGCCATGGTCATCTCCTCCGGAGTAGGGAAGGAAGGCGCAATCCGAATGTTGCTGTCCCTGGGATCCACGCCGTAGGGGAAGGTAGCCCCCGCGCCGGTGAGAACTACACCGGCCTCTTTGCACCTGGCCACAATAGCCTTGGCACAGCCCTCCAGAGCATCAAAGGAGATAAAATAACCGCCATTGGGATTGGTCCACTGGCCGATTTCCAGGCCTGCCAGCTCTCTTTCCAGCACACCAAGCACCGCCTGAAACTTGGGACGCACCTGCTGGGCCTGCTGTCTCATATGCTCCCGGATCCCGTTGATGTCTTTAAAGTAACGCACATGGCGCAATTGATTTACCTTGTCATACCCGATGGTCTGAATCGTCATGCTTTTGCGGATCTCATCCAGATTAGCCTTGGATGCCGCCACAGCGGCAATGCCCGCTCCGGCAAAGCTGATCTTTGAGGTGGAGCAGAACTCATACACCAGATCCGGATTGCCCGCCGCTTCACAAAGGCCCAGAATCTCGGGCAGATAGTCGTCCCGATCCTCATACAACGGATGCACGGCATAAGCATTATCCCAATATATGCGGAAATCCCTGGCCGCCGGCTTCAGACGGGCAAAACGCTCCACCGTCTCCCGGGAATAAGTATATCCCTGAGGGTTGGAATACTTGGGAACGCACCAGATTCCCTTGATGGAGGCATCCTCCGCTGTCATCTTCTCTATCATATCCATATCCGGTCCCTGTGGCGTCATGGGAACCGTTATCATCTCAATGCCAAAATGCCGGGTGATTGCAAAATGCCTGTCATATCCGGGGGCAGGACACAAAAATTTTACCTTATCCAATTTGCACCAGGGTGTGCTTCCCATTACACCATGTGTCACGGAACGGGAAATGGAATCATACATAATGCTCAGGCTGGCATTTCCGCAGACAATCACATTTTCTGCAGGCACCCCGATCATTTCTCCCATCAGCCGCTTTGCCTCCGGTATTCCGTCCATCAGGCCGTAATTGCGGACATCAATACCGTCCTCCGTCCTCATATCGCTGGCGGAATTCAGCGTATCCATCATATCCTCCACCAGATCAAGCTGAGACGCTCCCGGCTTTCCTCTGGACATATCCAGCTTCAGTCCCCTGCCTTTTGCCTCCTTATAGGCATCCTCCAGCTCCGCCTTCAGCAACAACAGCTCCTTCTTGCTCAACTCCTGATATGCTTTCATTCCTATACCTCCTGCCCGCGTCAGGGCATCTTTTACACGCACACCGGTTCCATATCTGATCATCTTCCTGCTGCAGCCGTTCTGCGTGTTATTATACCTGGATTATTGTATACAATCATACATCTGAAATACCATACCATAAGTATTCCCATCGCACAAGAGGAATTTTCCATGAAATATATAGGTTCCTGGCAGATTTTTTATACAATCCGAAAAAAACTGCCGCACTTTTCATGCGGCAGTCTCATTTTTCCTATTAAATTTTACGTACAGAACTGTTGTTGTGTTCTATTTCGCGTAATCAATCACGCGGCTTTCGCGGATAACGTTTACCTTGATCTGGCCGGGATATTCCAGTTCTGCTTCGATCTGCTTGGAAATATCACGGGCCAGCAGAACCATATCGGCATCCGATATCTGCTCCGGCACCACCATGACACGAACCTCACGTCCCGCCTGAATAGCAAAAGATTTATCTACACCTTTGAAATTGTTTGTTATTTCTTCCAATTGCTTTAATCTGCTAGTATAGGTTTCCAGAGTTTCCCTTCTAGCTCCCGGCCTCGCGGCAGATATGGTATCCGCAGCTTGTACAATACATGCGACCAGGGAATTGGCTTCCACATCACCATGATGGGATTCCACAGCGTTGATGACGGTAGCGTTTTCTCTGTACTTTCTGCAGAGCTCCGCTCCCAGCTGAATGTGGGACCCTTCCATTTCATGATCAACGGATTTCCCGATATCATGAAGCAGTCCCGCTCTCTTTGCCAGCCTCACATCCAGTCCCATTTCGGCGGCCAGCAGTCCGGAAAGCTGCGCCACTTCCACAGAATGCTTCAGAGCATTTTGCCCGTAGCTGGTCCGGAATTTCATTTTGCCCAAAAGCTTTACAAGCTCCGGGTGAATACCATGAACGCCTACCTCCAGGGTAGCGGCTTCACCTTCCTCCTTCATCATCAACTCAACTTCTCGCTGGGCCTTCTCCACCATCTCTTCGATTCTGGCGGGATGAATCCGCCCGTCGATAATAAGCTTTTCCAGCGCAATCCGCGCCACCTCCCGTCGGACGGGATCAAACCCGGAAAGGATAACTGCCTCCGGCGTGTCGTCTATAATCAGATCCACACCGGTCATGGTCTCAAGGGTACGTATATTGCGTCCCTCACGGCCAATAATCCTTCCCTTCATCTCATCGTTCGGAAGCTGTACTACAGAAATCGTAGTCTCAGAGACGTGGTCTGCCGCACATCTCTGGATTGCGGACACCACATACTCCTTTGCTTTTTTGTCTGCTTCTTCCTTGGCGCGATTCTCCATTTCCTTGATCATCACGGCCGTTTCATGCTTTACTTCATCTTCAACAATTTTCAACAAGTAGTCTTTTGCCTGTTCAGAGGTAAGACCGGAAATCCGTTCCAGTTCCTGTACTCGCTGCTCGTTCAGCCGTGAAACCTCCTCCTTGATCTTGTTCAGGGATTCTTCCTTGGCCGCCAAGCTTGCTTCACGCTTTTCAATCGCATCTGCTTTCTTATCGATGTTCTCTTCCTTCTGCTGGACCCTGCGCTCATATCTCTGCGCCTCTGCTCTGCGTTCCTTGATCTCCTTGTCCAATTCGTTTTTGGTACGAATAGACTCTTCCTTCACCTCAAGGAGCGATTCACGCTTTTTCGTCTCTGCAGTCTTCAAAGCCTCATCAATAATCTCTCTCGCCTTATCCTGCGCGTTACCTATAGTAGCTTCTGACGTCTTCTTCTGATAATTGGAAACGATCAGTGCTGTAGCTACTGCGGTGACCGGCACAGCTACGATGACAGTGACTATGATCGTAAGCATCTACAGGAGCACCTCCTTTATTGAATTTTCATTGTACACTTGACCGCATAAACGGCATTTCGTCCTGCGGACTATCATAGAATGTATGTACATGCCCCTGGCGGAGCCCTGAAAACATTCTAACAAGCAATTTACAACAGTTAAATTTTAAACTTAAATCAACGTAATGTCAAGTATAACTCTGAATATCTTCAGACGAGTCACAAAACATTATACCATTCACCGCTTTTCTCGCCAGTTCCCCCGAAAAGCCCTTCCTCAGGAGAAATGCGTATATTCGGAGCTTTTCTTTTTCATCGGCGCATTCCGGATCAAATTTTTTCTTTCGGAGCAGTTCCCTGATAATGGCATGTTCATCCTGCCGGCCTCCCTGCTCTTCCCACTCCAGCCAGGCCTTCTCCAGAGTTTCTCTGCAGATCCCTCTCCGCATCAGATCCTGTTCTATCCTTCTGCGGCTCCTGGAATTCTCATGGCCTGCTATAAAGCTTACTGCATATCGAAGATCATCCGTATAATGAAAGCTTTCCACATAGCCAAGCGCTTCCTCTGCCACCGCTTCCGGATATCCTCCCTGCTCCAGCTTCTGCCTCAGCTGACTGACTGTGTAATCTCTGCTCTTCAGCAGATTCATGGCCCGAAGCTTGGCTCTCTTGGGCAATATTTCCCCCAGAATGGTTTCATAATCCTGAAGCGCTATTTCTTCGCCTTCTCTCAAATGATATAAACGCAATTCGCCCTTGTATAACACAAAGGCAAATTGATCATCGATATAAACCCGGCTTCGGGATTTGGATAATTCTTCTATCCTTGTCACTGTCATGATCTGCTTCTCCACAATGTCCGGACTCATCCCTGATCGGCGTCAGCCTTGGATCTGGAGCCTTTCCTGCCGGAGGCTTTCTCGTTTTCCTTCTCTTCAGCCTTTCCTCCGGCCTTTGCATCCGGCTTTGTCTCAGCCGCTGCGTCGGATTCCGACTCCTCCTTTTTCCCTGCGCCGTCAAAACCGTAATGCTCCCGGACCTTGATGCTGATCTGCTCGCAGATCTCCGGGTTATCCTTCAGATACTGCTTCGCGTTCTCCCGTCCCTGACCGATCTTATTGCCCTCATAAGCGTACCAGGCGCCGGATTTCACCACCACATTGAGCCCTGCCGCCAGATCCAGTATGTCTCCCACTCTGGATATTCCTTCTCCAAACATTATATCAAATTCCGCCTCTTTAAAAGGAGGGGCAATCTTGTTCTTTACCACCTTCACCCGGGTGCGGTTGCCGATAATCTCTCCGCCCTGCTTCAAGGATTCAATCTTACGCACATCCAGCCGCACGGAGGAATAGAATTTCAGTGCGCGGCCTCCCGTAGTAGTCTCAGGACTGCCGAACATAACCCCCACCTTCTCGCGCAGCTGATTGATAAACACTACCGTACAATTGGATCTGCTGATCACACCGGTCAGCTTTCTCAAAGCCTGGGACATCAGCCTGGCCTGAAGCCCCACATGGCTGTCCCCCATGTCGCCTTCAATCTCCGCCTTGGGAACCAGCGCCGCAACAGAGTCTACCACCACAATGTCCACAGCACCGGAACGCACCATGGTTTCCGTGATCTCCAGCGCCTGCTCTCCGTTGTCCGGCTGAGATATGTACAGGTTGTCAATATCCACGCCGATATTCTTGGCATAGACCGGATCCAGCGCATGCTCTGCATCTATAAATCCGGCGATACCTCCTCTCTTCTGCACCTCGGCTATCATATGCAGGGTGACGGTAGTCTTACCGCTGGATTCCGGACCATATATTTCCACGATTCTTCCCTTGGGAATACCTCCCAGCCCCAGCGCAATATCCAGACTCAGGGACCCTGTGGGAATCGTCTCTACGTTCATCTGTGCGGAAGGGTCGCCCAGCTTCATCACCGCCCCTTTTCCGTACTGCTTCTCAATCTGGCCAATGGCCGCTTCCAATGCTTTCAGCTTTTCATCTTTTTCCATCTGGAATCTCCTTTTGCCCGGAACAAACGTTCACATTATCCTCATATTAAAACATTTGTTCGCATTTGTCAATCATTATTTACGGAAATCTTTACGCCCGGCCTGTCCTCCGGTAAAGTCGGTATTGCCGCCGGAACTGGTATTACTATAACTCATTTCGAGTCCAATAAAACTCCCTCAAAGGCATCTCACCTCCCGTTTTTTTATTTTTTCTGAAACCTGCGGCGAAATGCCAGATAATCCGCAGGGAAAAACATTTCCCGGCAGATATACAGACCGGCTCCGGAAAAGTGCCGGCATCAAGAAGTATCAGATGTAAAGAGTGTAACACATTTCTCTCTCTCAGGCAAGAAAAAAAGAAATCCGGGACCCTGCAGAGCCCCGGACGTTACTGTTCACTTTCCAAAAGTTACCTTGCTGAAGTACTCCAGAATACAGCTTCGCATCAGAGTCAGCGCAGCAGCAGCGGCAGATTCCCGGATCTTGCCCCGATTTCCGGAAAACCGGTATTTTTTTACGGTGATCTCCCCCTTGACGTTGCAGGCGATGTACACCAGGCCCACAGGCTTTTCCTCCGTTCCGCCGCCAGGCCCCGCGATGCCCGTTACCGCCACTGCCACATCCGCCTTGGCAAACACCGCCGCACCCTTGGCCATTTCCTCCGCAGTCTTCGGGCTGACAGCGCCGTGTTTATGCAGAGTGCTTTTCTTTACATTCAAAATTTTCCGTTTGGCCTTGTTGGAATAGGTCACAAGTCCCGCCTTGTACACCTGGGACACTCCCGGCACATTTACCAGTCTGGCAGAAAGCATGCCCCCGGTACAGGATTCCGCGCAGGTCACTGTAAGATCATTTGCCTGCAGCAGATCCGCCACCGCCTTTTCCAGGGTGGTCTCCTCCTCCGTGCTGTAAATATCGTTGCCGAACCGCGCCTTCAGCTCCTTTACCAGAGGCTTGATCAGCTTCATGGCTGCTTTCCTGCTCTCTGCGGCTGCCGTGACCCGGATGTGAACCTCGCCGGTCTTGGCATAGGTGGCCATGGTGGGGTTGGTCTGGGCATCGATCAGATCCTGGATCTGGGTTTCCACCCTGCTCTCCCCCACGCCGCAGATCTTCACCGTCTGAGAGCAGATTACCTGGGAGGTTAGGCCCTCCAGATAGGGAACCACACTCTCCTCAAACATGGGATACAGCTCATTGGGCGGTCCGGGAAGAAGAATCACTTTTGCCTGCTCCGTCTCCAGGATCACTCCCGGCGCAGTTCCATTGTGATTGTCCAGAACAATGGCCCCCTGGGGAATCATGGCCTGTTTCCAGTTATTGTCCGTAAGAGTCAGCCCCCTGTCCGTAAAATACCTCTCCAGCGCCTGTCTGCTTGGCTCGTGCATCTCCAGCGTCCTGCCGCAGACCTTTGCCGCCGTCTCCTTGGTCAGATCGTCCTCCGTAGGGCCAAGGCCGCCGGATAAAATAACAATATCGGACCGGTCAAGCGCCGTCCTGATAGTCTGCGCCAGACGTTCCTCATTGTCTCCCACCACCGACTGAAAATAGCAGGAAAGTCCCAGACCTGCACATTTTTCCGCCAGGTATGCAGCATTGGTATTTACAATATTTCCCAGAAGCAGTTCCGTTCCCACACATATCAATTCCACTGTCATATTCATATCCTCCAGGCCCGCCAAAGCCGCCCCTAAGCCTTCATTACATCCTTATTTTTAGCCAGATAATCCACCAGCGATATCACCGTAAGAATCACCGCAATCCACATGACGATATCAGTGAGAAGCCCCGGAATCGGTTCCCCTACGATCATCATGCACACCATAAGCATCTGAAAGGTGGTCTTGAACTTTCCCCAATAACTGGCGGCAATCACCACGCCATTATCCGAGGCCACCAGCCGAAAACCGCTGATAATAAACTCTCTTGCGATGATTACGATCACCACAAGGGACGGAATCCTTCCCATCTCGATCAGGGCGATCAGCGCCGAGCACACCAGCAGCTTATCCGCCAGGGGATCCATAAACTTTCCGAAATTTGTCACCAGATTGTATTTCCTGGCAATTTTGCCGTCCAGAAGGTCCGTGAGGCTTGCTATAATAAAAATTCCAAGCGCAGTCAGCCGTGGAATCATTGTATTGTCCCCAAACCACCCTGCATTGCCCCCCAGCAGCAGTATCAGAAAGGGAACGATCAGGATCACCCGAAAAATCGTAAGCTTATTCGGCAGATTCATTTTACTCATGGTACACCTCCCCAACCAAATCATATTCATTAGAATCTATGACCCGCACCTTCACAAAATCACCTGTCATGAGCTGTCTCTCCGTTTTCAAAAATAAATATCCGTCCACATTGGGCGCATCCCGGTAGGATCTGGCCACATACACATCCTCCTCCGTCCTGCCCTCTATCATCACGGTGAGAATCCGACCCTTCATTTCCTCGGCCTTCTCAAAGGCAATGGCCTGCTGGAGCTCCATCAGCTCATCCCGGCGCTCTTCCTTCACCGCCTCCGGAATCTGATCCGGCATTTGCGCCGCCGGTGTATCCTCCTCCTGAGAATAAGTAAATACTCCCAGACGATCAAACTCCATTTCGTTTACAAAGCGGTACAGCTCCTCAAAATCCTCCTGGGTCTCCCCGGGAAAGCCGCTGATCAAAGTGGTCCGCAGACAGATATCGGGAATCCGTTCCCGCAGCCTGCCAATCTGCAGACGCAGCTCTTCCTTATTGGTGCGCCTGCCCATCCGCCTCAAAACCCCGTCCGAGGCATGCTGAATGGGAATGTCCAGATAATGACATACCTTGGGCTCGGAAGCAATGACCTGAATCAGCTCCTTTGTAATTTCCTCCGGATAGCAGTACAGAAGACGGATCCAGCGGATTCCCTCCACCCGGGCCAGTCTGCCAAGCAGCTGGGGAAGCATCTTTTTTCCATACAGATCCACACCGTACAGGGTGGTCTCCTGAGCTGCCAGAATCAACTCCTTCACCCCGTTCTCTGCCAGATATTCCGCTTGGGAAACAAGCTGCTCCATGGGCACGCTTCTGTAGCTTCCCCGAACCCTTGGAATAATACAGTAGCTGCAGCGTTTATTACAGCCCTCCGCAATCTTCAGATATGCAAAATGACCGCCGGTGGTAATCACCCTCCTTCGGGATACCACCGGAGGCCGGTCCAGTTCACGGAAATGATCCGTCCTCCGGTTCTCAAGCGCATTCTCCACCGCGGAAACAATCTCGTCCATGGCCGTGGTGCCCACCAGAACATCCACCTCCGGAATTTCCCGGCGGATCTCCTCCCGATACCGCTGAGCCAGACAGCCTGCGGCTGCCAACACCTGCAGCCGGCCCTCCTTTTTCAGCCGGCCGAACTCCAGAAGGGTATTGATGCTCTCCTCCTTGGCATCTCCGATAAAGCAACAGGTGTTCACCACCACAATATCCGCCCGGGCCTCGTCATCAGTGAAGGTATACCCCTTCTCCCGCAACAGCTCCATCATCAATTCCGTATCCGCCAGGTTCTTGTCACAGCCCAGAGACACAAACAATATGTTCATTCGTACACTCCCTGTCCGCCGCAAAAAGGGGGATGCCCCCCTTTTGCGGATATAATATCATAAATAAAACAGGTGTTATTCCTCATCACTCAAAATCTTGATCCGGCCCTGGTTCAGCTCTTCCACCGCCAGAGACAGGGGCTTATCGTCCCTTCCTGCCACCAGGGGTTCCTCCCCTGCGATGATCTGCCTGGCTCTTTTGGAGGTGGCCATCACTATGGAATAACGACTGTTCACCACCGGCGCTTCGCCGGGCTCTACCTTGCTGTTTACTACCTTCATCAAATCAGAATAAGACGGATGTAACATTATTTTTCTCCTTTCACAAATCCTTTCAGCTCTTCCCGAATCTCCCGAATCCACGCGCCGCACCTGACAGGCGCCCTGCGGGCCGCCGCCACCAATTGCTCCAGCTCTTCCACACAGGCATCCAGGCTGTCATTTACCACTACATAATCATATGCTTCTATGCCTTCGGCTTCCTCATAAGCACGGGACAGCCTCCGGGCGATCACCTCTGCACTCTCCGTGCCCCGCCGCTCCAGTCTGGCCTTCAGCTCCGCTCCGCTGGGCGGTGTCACGAAAATCAGCAGGCTTTCGGGAAACCGCTCCTTGATCTTCAAGGCTCCCTGGATCTCAATTTCCAGGATTACATTGTTTCCTGCCGCCAGCTGTTCCTCCACATAGGCTCTGGGCGTCCCGTAATAATTTCCGCAGTAGGAAGCATACTCCAAAAGCCCGTCCCGGCGGATGGTCTCTTCAAAATGTTCCCTGTCCGTGAAGAAATATTCAACTCCCTCCCGCTCCCCTTCCCGGGGGCTTCTGGTAGTCATGGAAACGGACAGCGCGTAATGATCGTATTTCTTCAACAGTTCCTTTATCAGCGTCCCCTTCCCCGCCCCGGAAAAGCCGGACAAAACCATCAGTATTCCTTTCTGTTCCATATCTATCCTCCTGCGCCTGTGTCATCCTCTGCCGTATCCTCTCCGTCCTGCCCTGCGGAAACCCTGCCCGCAATGGTCTCCGGCAGCAGTGCGGACAATACCACCTGGCTGTTTTCCATTACCAGCACGGATTTCGTCTTCCGTCCCTGGGTGGCGTCTATGGCCATCCCCTTCTCCCGGGCGCTCTGCACCAGCCTCTTTACCGGCGCCGATTCCGGACTGACAATGGCAATGATCTTGGATGTGTTCACTATGTTTCCGAATCCGATGTGGATAAGCATCCATAACCTCCGTTCCGGGGCTCGGCGCAGGCCCTTCCAGACCATACCCGTGCGCCCCTCCAGACGCCTTTCTATTCGATGTTTTGAATCTGCTCCCTGATCTTTTCAATCTCTGTCTTCAGTTCGATGGCGCAGGCCGTGATTTCCAGGTCTCCTGATTTGGACAGAATGGTGTTGGCCTCACGGTTCATCTCCTGTACAATAAAATCCAGCTTCCGCCCCACCGGTATATCCTCCTGTAGAGCTTTATCCACAGCCTCAATGTGGCTTTTCAGCCGGACAAGCTCCTCGTCCACACAGATCCGGTCCGCAAACAGAGTGACCTCCGTGAGAATCCTGTTTTCGTCGATCTCCGCGCTGCCCAAAAGCTCCCTTACCTTTTCCTCCAGCCTCCGGCGGTAGGCGCTTACCACCTCCGGAAAACGCTCTTCAATGAAATCTGTCCTCCGGCGGATGCCCGCAAGCTTTTCCTCCAGATCCTCCCACAGCTGCCGCCCCTCCAGGACGCGGCTCTCCACAAACCTTTCCGCCGCCTTCAGAAGCGCCCCTTTCAACTCCTTCCAGAGCTTTTCCTCGTCCACCCCCGTCTCCTCCAGGGTAAACACCTCCGGATACCCGGACAGAACAGACACGCTGACATCGTCCGCAAGACCGAAGTCCTCCGCCATCCGGCGCAGATGTGTCAGATACTCCCGGGCCGTCTCCCGATTATAGTGCACGGCGCCGGCGTGCTCGGACAGATCCTCATAGCTGATATACACATCCACCTTTCCCCGGGAAATGCAGCTTTTCAGTTCTCCCCGCACAGCGTTTTCAAAGAAACTCATCTTCTTCGGCGTCCTGATGTTCATGTCCAGATACCGGTGATTCACCGACTTTATCTCCACGGTAAACCTGCCGTTTTCACCCACGACCTCACATCTGCCAAAACCTGTCATACTCTTAATCACGAAAAACTCCTCACCCGGACAAACCGGTACCGTAATACTGCCATCAGGGCATATGCGCCCTTCATTACATACTCCACTTTATTATAGAATATGTTTCCATGAGCGTCAAGGGCGGAAAAACGCTTTTCTCGCGTTACCGTTTACACGTCAGTGCCAATGGCGTGGTGTGAACAGTAACCTTCTTGCAAACCGTCCTCAGCTATGTCATAATAAAGCAAACATGAATCTTTACAGAATTGAAGGAGGAATTTATCATGGCCTTTGACGGCGTTACCATAGCAGGCATCGTATCGGAACTGAAAAGAGAATTAACGGGAGGAAGGCTCTATAAGATCGCCCAGCCGGAGACAGACGAGCTGCTGCTGACCATAAAACAGCCGGACCGCCAGCGGCGGCTTCTGCTCTCCGCCAACGCTTCTCTTCCCCTGATTTATCTGACAGAGGGCACAAAGCCCAGCCCCATGACCGCCCCCAGCTTCTGCATGCTTCTGCGCAAGCATCTTCAGAACGGGCGCATTACGGAAATCTCTCAGCCCGGACTGGAACGGATCGTGCACATTAAGGTGGAGCATCTGGATGAGATGGGCGATCTGCGCTCCAAGACCCTGGTAATAGAGATCATGGGAAAGCACAGCAACATCATATTCCTTGACGAAAATGATGTGATTATTGACAGCATCAAACGAATTTCTGCCGCCGTCAGCTCCATCAGGGAAGTGCTTCCGGGCAAGCAGTATTTTGTACCCCAGACCCAGGAGAAGCTGAACGCCCTGACCGCGGATGCCCAAGCCCTTCAGAAGGCGCTGGCCGCCAGACCCCAGCCGGTCTTTAAAGCTCTCTACGGCAGCTTTACGGGCATCTCTCCCATTCTTGCCCAGGAGCTGTGCCATGAGGCCGGCGTGGACGGAGAACGCCCCACCGCCGCTTTAGAGGAAGCGGATTACAAAGCCTTATTTGATGCCCTGTCCCGCATGGCCCGGGCCGTTCTGGAGGAACGGTTTTCACCCAATATCGCCTATGTAAACCGCAAACCCGTGGAATATTGCGCTCTGCCTCTGACCATATACGGATTCGGAAATGTTCCCTTCCGCTCCCCGTCAAAATCTCCCTTATATTCCGGGGAGCCTTCCCTTCCCGCCGGAGATTACACGGTTTCCTATGACTCTATGTCCGCGCTTTTGGAGGCCTATTATGCCGAAAAAAGCAGTGTCACACGCATCCGTCAGAAGTCCTCGGATCTGCGGCGGATCGTTTCAACCGCCCTGGAGCGCAATATAAAAAAATATGACCTGCAGCTGCGCCAGATGAAGGACACCGAAAAAAAGGATACCTTCCGGGTTTACGGAGAACTGCTGAACACCTATGGATATGAAGCTGCTCCCGGGGCAAAGTCCCTGGAAGCCCTTAACTACTATACCGGGGAGACAGTGACAATCCCCCTGGATCCCTCTTTCAGCGCCACGGAAAACGCGAAAAAGTACTTTGAAAAATACGGGAAAATGAAGCGAACCTACGAAGCGCTTTCCGAACTGACCCGGGAGGTTAAATCTGAAATCGATCATCTGGAAACCATTTCCGCTTCCCTGGAAATCGCCCAGCAGGAGGAGGATCTGACGCAGATCAAAGAGGAGCTTATCGAAAGCGGCTATATCCGCAGAAAGGGCGGCACGAAAAAGCAGAAAATCACCAGCCGCCCCTTCCACTATATCAGCAGCGACGGCTTTCACATCTATGTGGGAAAAAATAACTATCAAAATGATGAGCTGACCTTCCGCCTGGCCTCCGGAAACGACTGGTGGTTTCATGCAAAAAAGCTTCCCGGATCCCATGTGATTGTAAAGCTGGACGGGGCGGATGAGCTGCCCGACCGCACCTTTGAGGAAGCCGCCCGTCTGGCTGCCTACTATTCCAGAGGACGGGATCAGGAAAAGGTGGAGATTGACTATATCCAGAAAAAGCACATAAAAAAGCCCGGCGGCGCCAGGCCAGGCTTTGTGGTTTACTACACTAATTACTCCATGTCCATTGACAGCGATATCTCCGGAATCCGGCCTGCGGAGGACTGATACTTCACATCAGATGGAACCTCTTGGCCAGCTTCACCAGCGAAGAGCCCTTTGGAAAGCTTCTCAGCTCCTCCTCGGATACCACCCGAAACACCAGCAGAACCACAAAATAGAACAGCGCCGCCAGAATAATGGCCGGGATCACGGAAATCCTGGGAGAAGCCGTCACCATCAAAAGTGCTTCATAAACTGCCCAGGCAAAGGCGGCCATCAGAGCAGAAACGATTCCAGGCACCACAAAAGTTTTAAGGATTTCCTGCCGATAGCCCACCGCTTTTCGAACAGCCCTCTGGTTCAAAACGCACAAGATTCCGGCGTAAAGGGTATTGGCTATAGCAACACTGTAAAGGTCCAGGTCAGTAAAAAACAAAAGCAGTATGACAGCCGCCGTCTGCACGGCCAGAGCCACACCCGCATGAATGATGGGCGCATTTACTTTCCCGATGCCCTGGAGAATCGAACTGTTTAAGGTGGACAGAGCATAAAAAATCACCGACAGAGAAAGAGCCATCAAAAGCCTGGCCGCCAGCTCTTCTACCTCCGGCGTGTTGGAAAAGAGCAGACAGGTCACAGGCCTGGCCAGCGCGCAAAGCCCGGCGGCGCAGGGAATGGAAATCAGCATAGTGGTTTTCACCGCCGTCCCGATCCGCTCCTTCGCCCCCTCTACATTCCAGGACGCCACCAGCTGAGCCACAGACGGAATCATAGCGGAAGCCATTGCTGTGGCAAAGGCAATGGGAATGTTGGATATGGTTTGCGCCTGACCCGAGAAAACACCCATCCGCTCATAAAACTGCAATGGATCCAGTCCGCGTATATCAGGAAACAGCTTTGTATATACGCTGTTATTGACGGTTCCGCTCAAATTATTGATGGCCGTGCTTAAGATAAACGGCGTTACAATCATGGTGATGGTTTTAAATATCTGGCCGAAGGGTTCCACATTTTCATGCCGGTCTCGCTGAATCCGCCGCCTGATCAGCCTTACGTTCAGGAAATAAATTGCCAGCATGAACAATAGCGCCGCCGCCACTCCTGCTCCGGTTCCCAGGGCGCTTCCCACGGCGCCGTAGACCGCCCTGGTCTTCTGCCCCGCCTCATCCATGGGAATCTCAAGCGTTCCGAAAACATTATGAATCAGCAGCCAGGCTGCTCCCACACTGACCAACGCATTGGCAATCTGCTCCAGGATCTGGGACACAGAGGTCTGCACCATGCTCCTGTGGGCCTGGAAATATCCCCGCATTACTCCCAGAATGCCATACAAAAAAATCGTCGGAGCAAAGGCCTGCAGCACCGGAATCACCTCCGGCGCCACAAACAGCCCCGCTCCAAAAAATAAAAACAGGCTTGCCGCCACTCCCACTACCAGCACATAGCCCAGCGCGCATAAAAACACTCTATGCGCATTCCGAAATTCCTTCACCGCCAGCTTCTGAGCAATGACTTTGGATATGGCGGAAGGAATGCTGTAGGACGAAATCAGAAGTATGATCAGGTAATAGCTGTAGGCCACCTGATAATAGCCCAGACCCAGGTCTCCGATCACACGATGCATAGGGCTTCTGTACAGAAGCCCTATAATTCTGCTCACAATCCCGGCTGCCGCCAGAATTCCGGCCTGCATGATAAAATTATTTTTTGTGCTGTTGTCTCTCATATACATCCACCCGTGGGAAATGCCGCGCCGGGAATGCTTTTTCATCTTCCAATGAGCCAGTCATACATTTCCTGGTATTTTTTTGCGGAGACATCCCAGGAAAAGTCTGCTGCCATGGCCCTGTCGATCATTTTGTTCCACTCACGCTTCTTATCATAATAAATATGCTCAGCATAGCGGATCGTATTCAACATTTCATGGGCATTGTAATTTTTGAAGCTAAAGCCCGTGCCTGTACTCTCATATTCATTGTAGGGCTCAACCGTATCCTTCAGTCCTCCTGTCTCTCTCACGATGGGAATGGTACCGTAGCGAAGCGCCATCAGCTGGCTTAAGCCGCAGGGCTCGAACAGAGACGGCATCAGGAAGGCATCGCAGGAAGCGTAAATCTTATGGGACAGTGGATCGGAATAGTAGATATTTGCGGAAACCTTGTCGCCGTACTTCCAGTCAAAATGCCGGAACATGTTCTCATACCGATCCTCTCCTGTACCCAGTACCACCAGCTGGATATCATCCTGGCACAGCTCATCCATCACATAAGCCACCAGATCAAGCCCCTTTTGGTCAGTGAGCCTGGACACCAGACCAATCATCATCTTCCGGTCATCCTCCCGCAGTCCCAGCTCATGCTGCAGGTCGCGCTTGTTTTTCACCTTTTCCTTGCGGAAATTCACCGCATTGTAGGGTTTGACTATATGCTTATCAGTCTCCGGATTAAAGTCCGTATAATCGATACCGTTTACGATTCCCCGAAGTTGGCCGCTCCTGGCCCGCAGAAGTCCGTCCAGGCCCTCGCCGTAGAAGGGAGTCTTGATCTCCTCCGCATAAGTGGCGCTCACGGTGGTCACCGCATCTGCGTAGACAATCCCGCCCTTCAGCAGGTTGGCATCCTTATAGGCCTCCAGCTTGTCTGGTGAAAAATAATATTCCGGCAGTCCGGTGATATTCTGCACCGTCTTAGTGTCCCACTTGCCCTGGAACTTCAGATTGTGTATGGTAATGACTGATTTCATCCCCCGGAAGAAATCTCCGTCGTGGAAACGCTCCTTCAGGTAAACCGGAATCAGGCCCGTCTGCCAGTCGTGGCAGTGCACCACATCGGGCTGGAAGCCTACCACAGGCAGAATGGAAAGCGCCGCCTTGGAGAAATAGGCATACCGCTCGATCTCCCACCTGGGATCGTCGCTGTAGACCTTGGGTCCCCCGAAATAATACTCATTGTCAATAAAATAATAATGTACGCCGTCTTCCTCCGCTTCCATGATACCCACATACACGCTCTTCCAGTTGAAATCCATGTAAAAATGGGATACATACCGCATCTTATCCTTCATCTCCTGCCTCATGCAGGTATACTTAGGAATGACTACGCGAACATCAAAATACTGCTTGTCAATGCATTTCGGCAGGGAGCCCACCACATCAGCCAGTCCCCCTGTCTTGATAAAAGGCACGCCTTCCGACGCCGCAAACAAAATTTTTTTCATGTGAAACCCTCCACCGATAATTTTTTGACCTGATTAGATTATACACCATTATTATTACAGTGGAAAGTATTTTCTTTCTTAAGAAAGGCTTCAGATTATCCTCGGTAGGACAATCGGATTCGGTCAGCGATCAGCGCAATAAACTCGGAATTGGTGGGTTTTCCCTTTCCCGTGTCAATGGTATAGCCAAACAGTGCGTCCAGCGTTTCCATGCGTCCTCTGCTCCAGGCCACCTCAATGGCGTGCCGGATGGCCCGTTCCACTCTGCTGGGCGTAGTCTGGAACCGTTTCGCAATGGTGGGATACAAAATTTTCGTGATCGAGCTGATCATTCCCGGATCCTCCACGGACATCATGATAGCCTCCCGAAGGTACTGATAGCCCTTGATATGGGCAGGCACCCCGATCTCATGAATCATGTCCGTCACATCCTGCTCCAGATCTCTGGCCGGCTCCTTCCGAACCGTTGTCTCCCTGACCGGATCTGCACCCTCTCCCTTTGCCGAGGGAACCGTAATCATAATCTGAAATTCCTTGTTGGCGCTCATCAGATCTCCCAAAATCTTGTATATTTTCTCATTATCCTTCGCAGTCGTAATGTTCAGTTGTTCCATCAATACGCACCTCCACACCAAAATTTGCGCCGCCTGGTCAAATTTTCCCGCGGTACTCCAGCACCGCAAGGCGCATCCCGTTGCAAATTGTCTAAATAAGCACTTTTCCATTATAAAAGAGAAATGTTTGATACAGCAACCGAAACCCGCCGCGGTATTCTCCTTCCTGCGGCAAGATGGGCCATAATCCCTCCTCTTACTGCGATCTTCTTCATTATTTTTCCAAAAAAACTATATTTCGTGTTTCTTTTTCCGACACGGCAGCCTCTTGACATCCGCCCCAAAAGAAGTCAAAATAATGTTGAAGAAAGGCAGTGCCTGAGAGGATGGCCGAATCGCTGCGGCGGCAGAAAGGATCGGAGAAGCATGAAACAGATTAACGAGGATATCAGGCAGGAAAATTTTAAACAGGTATATCTTCTATACGGGGAAGAGCGGTATCTCCGCAGACAATATCGGGACCGGCTGCAAAAGGCTCTGTGCAGTGAAGGCGACTCCATGAACACACACTTTTATGACGGTAAAAACATTTCTGTGGGAGAAATCATCGATTTAGCGGAAACCCTGCCCTTTCTGGCCCCCCGCAGAGTTATTTTCATCAACGACAGCAAACTATTCAAGACCGGCGGGGAAAAAATGGCCGAATATCTGGCCTCCCCCAACGAAACCACCTTTTTCGTGTTTACGGAAAGCGAAGTAGATAAGCGCAGTAAGCTGTATAAAACCGTACAATCCCGGGGATATGCGACAGAATTCACGGTGCAGAACGAAAATACGCTCATGCGCTGGGCGGCAGGAATACTTTCCAGAGATCAAAAGAAGATTACAGAGAATACGCTTCGGCTGCTCCTTTCCAAAACCGGCTCCGATATGGAAAATATCCAGATGGAGCTGGAGAAGCTGACCTGCTACTGTCTGAATCGGGAGGTGATCACCGACCAGGATGTAGAAGCGGTCTGCGCCACCCGCATCAGCAGCCATATTTTTGATATGATCGATGCCATTGCCGGCCGCCAGCAGAAGCGCGCCCTGGAGCTTTATTATGACCTGCTGGCATTGAAGGAGCCTCCTATGCGGATTCTGTTTCTCATCGCCCGGCAATGCAATATGCTGCTACAGACAAAGGAACTGAAATCCAAGGGCTATGACAACCGCACCGTGGCATCAAAGCTTGGGACAGCTCCCTTTGTGGCGGGAAAATATCTGACCCAGGCTTCCCGATTTAAGACTTCCGTTCTGCGCAGTGCAGTCTCCCAATGTGTGGAAATGGAGGAAGCCGTGAAAACCGGGCGCATGAATGATGTGATGAGCGTGGAAATCCTGATTCTGTCAGTGCTGTAGCCAGGATCTGATCTCCACTCCGTTTTTCCGAAAGCATATGATAACCGCGCCGGAATGATCCGTGCGCAGAATCCTGACGTCCTGCTCAGCCAGGCGTTCCAGCAGTTCCTCATGGGGATGCCCGTAACGGTTGTTTCTGCCGCAGGATATGAGGGCTGCCGCAGGAGCCGCCTGCTCCAAAAACTCCCGGCCCGTAGAGCCCCGGGAGCCGTGATGGGCGGCTTTCAGCACCGTTACCCCGTGGATCTTTCTTTCCTTTAACGCCCTCAGCAATTCCTTTTCCCCCTCTCCCTCCACGTCGCCGGTAAGCAAAAGTGTCCAGGGAGATAAAGTCTCTCCCTTGTCCCTGATCAATTCCACATAAATACACTCCGAACCGGCATTTCCCTCCCCTTCCGGGAAGTCCTTTGCCGGATGCAGGCAGAGAAATCTTGCCGTTCTGCATTCCCAGGTATCCCCTGCCGCCAGATATCGGATGGCAGGCCCCTTTCCCGAAAAATTCTCCGCCGCCTCCAGCACCTGCCGCCAGCCTGAACACCCATCCCCGCTCTGCGCTGTCTTTATGTTTCCCAGATCCGCAGACGCAGCCCCGGCAGGCAGTACCAGCTGTTCCACCCTGATACCATTCCATTCGCCCAACTCCAAAAGCTCCTGAATCCCGTTTACATGATCCGCGTCCGCATGGGAAAGAAATACCGCATCCAGCCTGTGGATTCCATAATATTTCAGGCAGGGAAGCAGCACATACCTTCCCACATTTTTGCGGCTGCTGCTCCCGCAGTCAAAGAGATAGTTCTGTCCTGATGCCGTCTGCATCAGGATACAGTCTCCCTGCCCCACATCCAGAAAAATCACCCGGTTTACGGCTCCCGGCCTGAGATTCAGCACCAGCACAGCCGCCAGCACCATCCCGCCGGCATACAGACCAGGCTTCCGCCGCCGGGCCTTCTGCCCGCCAAAGATCCGCCCTGAGACTGCCCCTCCCGCAGCTTTCACACGGCCCGGCTTGATCTGGTCCGATTTCATCCGGTCCCATTTGCCTTGATGAAACTTTGTCCACGGGCCTTCCACAGAAGCTGTCCGATACCAGCGCGCAAAGGCTGTAGTTCCCAGAAGCATCCCGTAATACAGTGTCACCTGCCATAAATCAGGCCGGCCCGGATTCCAGGTGCAGAATGGCAGACTGTGGAAAAATCCGCACAGAATATCATATCCCTGAAGCACCATACAGTCAAAATTCCCCAGCAGCTCCAGCCCCGGTATCAGCATAGCTGCAAGTCCGGTAATAATCAGCGGTTTCATAAAGGGGATCACCAATAGATTAACCATGATTCCATAAACTGGTATCTCCTGGTAAAACCACAATTGCACAGGCATCGAAGCCAGAGTAACGGACAGACTTACCCCCACAGCCTGCCCCAGCTTTTTTGTTTTCCATTCCGGAAACAGCCCGGGATACACCACACCGATTCCCAGCAGAGAGGTATAGGACAGCAAAAAACCGGCATTCTGCAGATAAAAAGGATTCCAAAGTGTCATCAGCGCCGCCATCACTCCAAGGGCCGTAAGCATATCGTAGGTTCTGCCCAGGACTTCTCCCAGCATCCGAATCAGATACATGCCGATGGCCCGGCAGGCGGACACCCCGAATCCTGTCATACATCCATACAACAGCAAAACTGCGCTTCCCGCAAGGGCCGCCGGTGTCACAGGCAGTCCCATCCGCCGCAGCAGCCTGTAGACACTCATGCCGATAATGGTGATGTGAAGGGAGGATATACTCAAAATATGCAGAATACCGGTCCGCTTGTATAAATCCTTTCGCTCCTGGTCCAGGCCGCCCCGTTCCCCCAGCAGCAAAGCGCTCATGGTTCCCGCTTCCTTCTCGGGAAAAATGCAGTATAGTCTTTGACAAAAATATTCCTTTATCCGAAAAACCCCTTCCCTCAGGGGCCAATATGCACTTCCCAGGGACTGAAGACGCGCCTCGCGAAGCCTTCCGCAGATCCCCAGGGATTGATAATAGACGGCCTGGTCAAATTCTCCCGGATTGGAGGCCCGGGAAAAAGACACAAAATTTCCCCCGACCCTGACCCGGCTTCCCAGAGGAATGTCCTGGAGGCTTTGGTCCTGTGCCAGTTCACATATAAGATTTTCCTTAATTGGAATCAGTTGTTCCGAATCGTCAGAATCCTTTGAGCCTTCTGAAGGCTTGGAAATTACAAGAAATACAGATTTGAGATAGATTTTTTGATCTTCCTTCTGGTATACCTGGCCGATGACCGTGGGCATATACACGGCACCCAGGGTCTGCGCCCCGGCGCCGCCCGGCTCACAATTGCCGATTTTAAGCCTGATCGCCGCAAAAATCACCAGACACAGGGCCACCAGAAACAGTGGCCGCCGCATAAGTCCCCTCCTTTGTTCTCCAAAACCTCCCTAATGAAGCTTTCTCTCTCCCCGTTTCACCGTGACAAACAGCAGGATTCCCGTGATCGCCCCCAACAGTAAAAAGGACTGAATCATAGGCATAAAGTTATAGCTTTCCCCTTTCCACACCGTATAGAAATCACGATTGATATAAGTAACCGGAAGCATCCTGGCAAACAGCTGCATAACGCCCGGCATTTTGTCATAGCTGATCCCCATCATGCCTCCCAGAATCATAAAAACAAAATACAATATCATGGTCACACAATAAGTGAGTCCAAACCTTCTGATCAGAGACGCAATCCCGTGGGCCAGACAGAACATCATGACACTGAAAACCACCATGCATAAAATATAAATCAAAAGCCCTGATGTCCTGGGAGATTCAACACCCACCACTATATATCCTGCCGCAAAGTAGATACCGAACGCCAGCAGCATGAAAATTCCTTCCGCAAGGATGCGGTTGCACATGCTGACACCGGGCATGATACCGAACAGCTCCATCCTCTGCGGAATTCCCTTCTCCAGCTCCTGGGCATGAGAAATTCCGTATCCCATCAGCACGGTAGCCATAGGGATCATGGCTCCGATCCCCAGGAATACGGAGGTGGCCATGGAAGCATACAGCGTACCCTCTGCCATTTCTGCGGCAACAGACCGGCAGATCAATATCATCATAAAAACCGGCATTCCCACTCCAAAAATGTGTATATATGGATTTCCTATGACATTGCGGAATTCGAACGACAGCATCTGAACCGTAATCAACCTTTTCCTGTTTCTCATTTTGCTTCCTCCTCCCCCACCCGGGATGCCCTTGCGTTTATATAGATCATCTCTATATCACTGTTGCTGCGCTTGTAATTTACATTGTTTTGCAAAAGCAGCCTGCTGACCTGTTCCTCCTGTTCCTGAGTTTCACAGGACACCGCCAAAAGATGCGCCGGCGAGGCAAGTTTTTTATTCTTCTCCAAAAAGCTGCGGTTTCTCTCACAATTGTCAGTGACGATCACCGCTCTGCCGCAATATTTCCGGAACAGATCCTCCTTTCTGCCATAATCGATAACCTTTCCTTTATCTAAAATCAAAAGCTTATCCGCCAGCATCTCCAGCTCCTCATAGTAATGAGAAACAATCACAAGACTGGCAGGCTTATCCCGATACCATTCTGTCAGCTTTTCCACCAGCTTCTGCCTGGTCTCAAAATCCAGCCCGGAGGTTACTTCATCATAAAAGGTCAGCTCTGCATTCTGCATCATCACCAAAATAATGGTAAACCTCTGTTTCTGTCCGCCGGAAAGCTTCGTATATTTCTTTCTCAGACAGTCCTCAAACTCAAAATACGAAATCAGCTCCTGCAGTCTGGTATTCCCGGTTATCCTGGTTCCCAGAATCGCCTCCATAATGTACTTCACCGGCATGGAGTCAGTATACTCGTTAAACTGCATATGAACCGCCATCTCTTCCGGCTTCAGCCCGGATTTTATCATCCCCTGGTAGGGAGTCAGGCCCAGAATGCTTTTGATCAGGGTAGTCTTGCCCGCTCCGTTGGAGCCGATCACGCCGATGCGGTCCCCCTCCTCCACACGCAGCGTTTCCGTTATGGAAAGCGCCGTCTCCTGACCATAGCGAACCGTCAGATTCTCAATCGACAACAGCATGCTCTCACGTCCTCTCTTCCTTCTTTGAGTGCTGGGAAGATATTACTCCCCGGCTGTTATCAGTCTATCAGATCCGTATGAATTTCCGATGAAGATGCGGTGAAAATTGTCTGCAGGATTTCCGTCTCTACTCCCTCCTCCACATTGCGCACCGAAAGATCCGCATGAAGTTTTTTTGCATAATAGTCTGCAATATACAGCCCCAGTCCGTGGCTTCCCACTCCCAGGCTGCCGGACTGTGAGCCGCCGCCAAAACCACTGCTCTCCTTATCGCTGCCAGGCCTGTCAGCCTCCGGGCCGCAAAACCCGAAAGAACTGCCGGCCCCTGCATTCCCGCTCACAAAAGGCTCGAAAATATGAGGAAGCAGCTCCTGAGAAATCCAGACACCGAAATTGGTGATCCGAACTCCTGCCCTCTGCCCGTCCTGTATCAGGCATACTGCTATTCTGCCCTCCCTTGGCGTGTATTTCACGGCATTGGAAAGCAGGTTGTCCAGAATTTGGGTAAAAAGGGCCTCATCGGTACAGATCTCCAGACCTTCCTCTCCCTCTAATTCTATCCGAAGCTTCCTGTCTGCCGCCAGAGCCGCAAGGGTCTCCAGCCTGTTCTTTACCAATGTCCCTACGTCTATGACCTGCAGATGCATATGTTCTGTGCAATGGCCCAAAAACAAAATATCCTCCACCATTTTTTTCATGGAAAGAAGCTGTTCCTTGACCCTTGGCAGATTTGCCTGGGTATCCTTATACCGCCCTATCTGATGGATCATACCGTCCACCAGCAAAAGAGCCGCCGCTATAGGCGTCTTCAATTGGTGGGAGGAAGCCCTCAAAAAAACCTCCTGCCGCTGATTCTCCTCTGCCAGCTGAGCGTTTTTTACTTCCAGCTGACTGTAGCTTTCCCGGATTCTCCCGTACAGGTCGTCCAAAGTATCCGCCAATTCCCCCACTTCGTCCCGCCGATGTTCCTGCCCTTCCCACATCCTTTTCACGGAAAAATCCTGGGAATATTTCATCTGCTCCGTATGCCGTACCAGCTCCACAATGGGCGACACGATTCCCCGGGAATAGATCCGGGAAAACAGCAGCACCAGAAGGAATATCACCGCCCCCAGCATGGGCAGACTCATCAACACCACCGGCCGGATCTCCTGAATCTCCGGAGTCACCACCGGCAGCAGAGAAATCACCAGACTGTCCGATGTCTTCTCCATCGCCATATAGTTTACATAGTGATTCTCCGAATCCTCAATCCCCGCTTCCAGAATCAGCATGCTGTCCGTATAAATATGAAGCTTTGCAGTCTCATTCTTATATTCCTGCTCCAGCTCCTGTGTGTACAACAGCCGGATCTCCACCGGCAGCTGCGTCTCCTGCAGAAGGCTTTCCAGAACCTCCCAAAGCTCCTCCACCTCCCGTTCCAGTTCCTGTCTGTCAGAGTCCTTCCAGCCCACCCCTGCCAGAGAATCGTTCAGGATATCTCTGCAGCGCTGCAGGATTTCCTGCAGCCGCCTCTCCCGAAGAAGAATCTCTGCCGAAAAAGTCTTTCCCGTGACCCTGATCAAATTTCCCTCATCCGGTATCTCCATGGAAAAGCAGGCTGTAACGTTTTTCACCCGCACCCCTTGATAGCTTCCGGTTTCCACATAAGCCCTGTGCTGCTCTCTAATGGATTCCAGATTCTGTTCCATCACGTGGTCCACATAAAGGGAAGGCAGCATCCAGCAAAAATATCCGGCCAGAAGCGCCAGCATAATTCCGGCCAGCGCCAGACTGTAAATCAGATTTTTCCGCCCCAGCTTCATATGCGGCCTGCTTCCTGGTCAAACTGATATCCCACTCCGATAACCGTCCTGATGCAGGATATGGGAAGCTTTTTCCGCAGATTTTTCACATGAGCGTCTATAATCCTGTCATTGCCGATATAGTCTTCGTTAAAAATGCTTAAGATCAGCTGTTCTCTGGTAAAGACCCTGCCCGGCTCGCTGTACAGCGTCTGCAGCAAAAGATACTCGCTGAGGGTAAGAGGCAGCTTTTTCCCCTGATAAAAGGCACAGTACGCCTCCTGCTTAAGCACCAGTCCCTCTCTGCTCTCCTCCCCGCCGTTTCCCGCCGTGCGCCGAAGAATCGTCTCCATTCTTTTAAGAAGAATAATGGGAGAAACCGGCTTGATCACGTAATCATCAGCATATAAGTTAAAGGCCTTCAGCTGCGTCTGTTCGTCCTCCAGGGCAGTCAGCATAATAACCCCTGTTCCTTTGCCGGTTTCCCGGATATACTGCAGTATTTCAAAACCATCAGCCCCCGGAACACAAATATCCAAAACCGCCAGATCAAAGGACTGATCCTCCAGGAGCTTTAGGGCAATATCTCCTCTCCCCACTCCCGTGACCTCATATCCCGACAGCTGCATATACTCGGTAAGCACCTCTCGGATTGTAGGCTCATCCTCCACAAAAAGCACCTTCATTTGATTTCTCCCGTCTATCTGCCCAGCCGCACCTTCCGCTGATCCTGATCTCACCTGTATCCAAGGGGACTACCGCTCCAGCACCGTTACAATATCCAGATTCCTCTCGTAAGAGGCGGCGGAAAAGGAAGCGGGTACCTCGCCATTGATCAATATCTGAACCCTGTTGATGTTGCTCAGCTCCACCAGCGAATTGACAATGGCATAGATCGACAGATCCGTGGATACATTGTTCACCACAGTCAGAAAGCTCTCATCCAGATTGACATAGCAGATCCCGTCCTTTGTCATAACATTTACGATCTTGGTAGAGGGATTTATGGAAGGATAAAGGCCTTCCACCTGTCCGGTGGGACCCGCAATCAGTTCCTCCACCACAAACCGCTCCATGGGCGTATTGGTGGAATAGTGCTTTTCCCGGTTGGCGGCAATTAGGCTGGTCCCGCTTTCATCGGCAAAATACAGCTTGATTTTAGCCAATTCATAGGTATTGATCTCATTTCCGTCATTGTCGATAAACTGGTCGGCGCTCATCCATCCCACCTGATTATCCATACTGTCAAAAAGCTGCTCTCCTTCTACCGTAATACTTACATAGCTGATATCCGGAAGCTGTGTAAGCGTCCTGGTAATGGCCGCCCGCACCAGCACCTCCGTAATGGCCGGCAGCTCCTTGTAGGCCTTATCCACATCGATCTGGATTCTCTCATTCTCCAGGTTTTTCCCCAGAATTTGAAAGCCCAGGGACAGAGGGGCCCTGTATTCCAGCTTATCCGGATTTGCAGAAAGACACTCCAGCAGCTCCTCCAGCTGCTCCTCTCCGGTCTGGGAAGTCATCTCATGGGGATGCATTTCCACCTTGGTTCCCGCATTGTTGATATAATATACCTGTATACTGTTCTCCCCACCTGTTTCCTCTTTTCCGCAGGCGGCAAACGCCAGTACGCAGAATACTGCCAGCAGAATATCCCCCCATCTGCTCCTTCCGCTTTTTTTCACTATTCTCTCTCCTCTCCTCAGGCGGTCTGACCTCCGCCCCCTGCAATATAGGTCAGGGGAATCTTTACCACAAACCGTGATCCCTTCCCCTCCTCGCTGGTAACCGTGATGGAGCCTCTGTGCATCAAAACAGCGCTTTTGGTGATGGCCAGACCAAGGCCCGTGCCCCCGATCTCCCTGGAGTGGGATTTGTCCACCCGGTAAAATCTCTCGTAAATATGCGCCAGGGAATCCTCCGGTATCCCCAGACCAGAATCGCTGACTGCCACGGAAAAAGACTGATGATCTGCATCCAGCTTTACCCGTACCCAGCCATGCTCCTTATTGTACTTGATGGCGTTCTCCACCAGGTTGGTCATGGCCAGCGTCAGCTTCACCTCGTCCACCTCGGCCACCACTGTCCTCATGCTTTCAAAGACCAGCTCCACGTCCTTCTTCCTGGCAATAGGCCGCAGCCTCCTCAAAATCAGCTCCGTCAAATCATTGATATTCACCGAAGCGATATTCAGCTCCTGTGCCTTCTTGTCCATCTTTACCAGAGCAAGCAGGTCGGTGATGATCTGGTTCTCCCGGTCAATCTCCGACACAATGTCCTCCATAAATTCCCGATAAAGCTCCGCCGGCGCATTCTCCTGAACCAGCAGTGAATCTGCCAGCACCTTTATTGATGTCATGGGCGTTTTTAACTCATGGGACACATTTGCTACAAAATCCTGCCTGGAATCGTCCAAAGCCTTCATGCGCTTCAGCAGCTGGTTGAAAGCATCCACAATGTACTCTGTCTCCACGTAATTGGGCACGGAAATCGTCTCGTCGCTGTAACCGGCCTTTACTTCGTTTATGGCATCCGCCACCTTGTCAAAGGGACGAGCCAGCATGGAGGAAAGCAACACGGAAAAGGCCACGATCCCCACCAGCATCAGATTGCCCAGGATCACCGCCTTCCGGTTCAGCTCCTCCATGGTAGCCATTATGGCATCGTTGGAAATGCTGGTGAGCATCACACCCACCACTGTTCCGGAAACCGTGTCAATGATGGGAGTGGTCATCTCTATGTACCCGTGCTCCTTATCATAATGTGACATGGTTTCACCCTGGAAGCACCGAATCACTTCCTCGGAAATAATGGTCTTACCCTCGCTGATACCATAGGTATCCTTGACCACCTTCAGAGCCGCATTGATAATCATGACACGGCCCTCATACAGGTTGGATATGGTTTCCAGCTCTGCATTGATCACGGCTCTGGAAGAGCTGTAATTTCTTTCATCCGTCTTTATGGTAAAATAACTATTGCTGAGCAGATGGTTTCCCACGATCATCAGCTGATTTGAAACAGTGGCGATACGGTTTTCCACAGCCAGTTCTTCGTAGTTATCCAATATCCCGTAACGCATAAACACGCTGGAGAAAACGCCTGCCACCAATATGATAATACAGATACGCGCCCTGAGGCTGCGCAGAGAAATAAGCTGTTTCAGCTCCGAAAATATTTTTTTTGCCATTTGTCCTCTTTGGCCGCACCCCTTCTATGCATTATAAAAATAGGTGTTAGTCCGTAAATGTGTTGGTAATCTGTTTGAGTCCGTTTTATGGGGCATCTGAAATGGTATAATTCTCTCATATTCAGGAGGATAATCCCATGACCAATCAGGAAATGCTTATTAGTTACATCAATAAACTTACAGAAGATGAAATATCTTCTCTGCTGGAGGCCGCCTCCCTTATGCTGGAAACGAAAGAACCGGCTGAAAAGCCTCCCTGTCCATATTGTGGCTGCGGCAAAGTGATCCGTTATGGGCACGCTTGTCAAAAACAGCGGTTTCTCTGCAAAATATGCGGGCGCACTTTCGTTCCGACTACAAATACCGTCATGGCAAATTCACACTTCC
>CAJTVB010000014.1 GCA_910579755.1 uncultured Acetatifactor sp.
CGCATGTGTCTGTTGTTTTTGTACGATATATGATGCTTGCAGTTACGCAGCGGTGTAATACCGATGACAAAACGGTTTGTGAATTGTTTTACCGTCTCATGGATGAACTGGATGATATCACTTTTAGTCAATCTATGAGGATTATCATAGATGCACTAATGGATACCGTAATGGAACATTTCCACATCACGGAACAACAGCTGGAGGATTTCACTACCAGCTTTGTTCAGAGACTGCCAAAGTACATGCAAAAAGCATTGGAGTACGGTTCAGCGGCTGCCTAAATGTTATTTTATGACTTAAAGTATTGATTTATCAAGGTGCAAAACCCATTTTTTATGTGGGAAGTTTGAGTATATAAGTTTTGGCAAATAGTGTAATTGTGATAAGATTAGTTCAGACACTGTCTGAATTTTTGAGCGCAAAGAAAGAGGTTTAAAAATGTCAAAAAATGATGTTCAAATAGTCGTTGGCGATTCGGATTATGATGAACTATTAAGAAGAGTTGGCGATGTGATACAAAAAGGCAGGAATTCCATTGCCACCGCTGTTAATAACGCAATAGTACAGTCGTACTGGGAGATAGGGCAGTATATTGTGGAATATGAACAGAAAGGCCATGCTAAAGCAGAATATGGCTCTGATGTCCTTAATAGGCTATCAAGAGATATGACGGATCGGTTCGGTAAAGGATTTAGCCGCAGCAATGTGTTTTATATGCGTAAAATATATTCGATTTATCCGCAACTGCAGCAACGCTCCAGTATTTTGAGCTGGAGTCATTATATTGAGCTCCTTAAATTGGATGATGAATTGGAGCGTTCGTTCTACGAGAAAGAATGCGAGTCCGAACATTGGGGCGTGAGAGAATTAAAGCGTCAAATGAAAAGTATGCTTTTTCATAGGATAGCCTTGAGCTCTGATAAAAATGAAGTGATGCGTCTTGCAAGAGAAGGACAAGTTATTGAAAAGCCGGAGGATATCCTGAGGGAGCCATATGTATTTGAGTTTACAGGATTGCCGCAGTTACCTGTATATGGTGAAGATGATTTGGAGGAGGCTTTAGTCAGTAACCTCAGTCAGTTTTTCCTTGAACTGGGAAAAGGTTTTACTTATGTGGGCAGACAACAGAAGCTTGTTATTGCTGGTAGGACATATAAGGTTGATCTTGTGTTTTATCATAGGATTTTGAAATGTTTTGTGCTTGTGGATTTAAAACGAGGCGAGGTTCAGCATGAGGATATTGGGCAGATGAATTTTTACCTGAATTATTATCGTGAAGAGATGAATACCGAAGGAGATACGGAACCTATCGGGATCGTGCTGGGAGCCTATCAGGACAAAGTGGTCATGCAGTACGCATTACAGAATATCACAAATCAGGTATTTGTAAGCAGATACCAGCTATATCTTCCAGAAAGGGAGCAGCTAGAGGCAGAATTTCGGAGGCTTATGGATGGTGCGGAGTCTGACAAAGGCAGTGGTGATTAAAAAGTTCAGACAGTGTCTGAACTTTTTGGAATATCTATGGTATATGAGGACAAGGGTATGAGTGGATTTTATGAGAATTATGTAAAGTTAATGGGTAATTTGATAGAACCTGATAGAGCAACGCCATATAAAATCAATTACTTAAAAAAGATAATTAAAAATGATAAAGTATATAAATTTATCTCTTTTGAGGGGGATGCGTCTTTGGTTAGGACAAAAATTGAAACTTTGAAACAAGGGAAAATATGGTTTTCATTTTACAAAACACTAAATGATGAAACAGAATTTTATATGAACTATAACGCAAAGAATATCTCTCAAATTACAGGACGTAGCATAAATAATGTACATTTATTGGTAAATTATCTCACGGAGATGTATGATGTATATTCATTAACCTATGAGTATCAAAAAAGTATGTGGCAAGATTATGCTGCAGGTGGGAATGGCATTTGTATAGAATATAATGTAGGGGACTATGATTATTTATATCCTGTGGAGTATTTAGAAAAAACAGACATAGATTTTGAACAAATGATAATTTCGGCAATTACCGGTAAAAATCTTGCTCTTGCAATAATTCCTTAGGTAATTAAGAATCCGGTTAATATTACAGCTAACATGGATTCAACAAAAGAAAAAGAAGTCAGAATGCTTTATTGTCCATATGACTTAGCAGAACTTAACAGTGGACGAGTTGAAATGAATATTAAAGAAAGGTTGCATTATAGAGGGATAGCAAAACCGTATACGGATTTTAAATTAAGTGTATCCAAAATCATTATTGGCAATAAATGCTGTTATGATACGGTTAAGGAATTGGAAATTTTCTGTGATGCAAATGGAATTTCATATACATATCTATAAGCTTAAATAAATGGTTTAACTAAATGTGTTATGATACCACAAAAATTGCAATACATAAAGATATAAAGAAGATATATTATGCCTTCAGGAAAACTATAAAACAAAAAAGGAGGCATGAAATGTCAGAATATCAATTACAAATCAAACAGGTGGTGGACTATCCACGCTGCCGTATTTACAGGCAGTTCGTCCAGTCACTGATCACGGACCAGGGCATTCGCACAGGCGGGGGCTCCGGTCTTTTTTATTTTACGGTGCTTTGCAGTTATGCGAATTTCCGTACATCCTACCGCCGCATAGACGGGATCAGCTACACGGTCTATCCCGGTGAGTGGATATGCACTGTTAAGGAATTGGCTGGATGGTTCCGCACACACTTCCAGCACCAGGCGCTTGACATATTGGACGGGCTGCAGAAAAGGAACCTGATCTCGTACTTGCCACTGGGGCGGGGAAAGGTGGTCAAGTATAAGATCCGGGACTGGAAAAAGCATAACACGGTACTGGATTACAACTGTCCATGCCAGAAGGACACGGGCTTTTTCTTTATGCCGTTCACGGTGGCAACGGAGATGGTGGGCGCCGGGCGGTGCTCTGAGATGGACATCCTGCTGGACCTGTGGATGTCAACCGTCTATAACGATGGGCAGGTGCAGGGATCGGAGGCAGGCCCGGTAGTCTACCTGCGCAACGGCACTGGCAGCCCGCTGGTAAACTACGGAGAGCTGGCCGGGCGCTGGGGGATCTCAAGGACTACTGTGGGCAGGGTGCTGAAAAAATTTGAGAGGCTGGGTCATATATCTCTGATGGCATTTCTCGGCACAAAGGGCAGTGTCATTTACCTGCAGAATTACCTGTCCACCATGTTCCAGATTTCTGATGTCCTGATCGACAAGGAGGAGGTTGCAATGAGTTTGAATATCAAGATCAGTCTGCCGGACAAGGACAGTGACAATGCCGTGGAAGAGGATGGCACCCCGGAGCCAGAGGTGTGCGTTTCAGAAGGACTGTCCAGCGTATCAAAATCACACATGGAGGCCCTGGTGAGGAAGGTGGCGGAAATCCTTGATTCACAAGGGGTTTCCTGTTTCCGATGCCCCAAAGTTAAGTACAAGTTATATCCTTTATCAGACGACTGGGAGGGAAAGTATTTATGCCGCCCACACGGGGTATCGGGCAGGCGCATTGGGATGGAGGTCTGCTGCGGAAATGGCGGACAGGTTTATACATTTGAGCTGATGCTCTCGCCTGCCGGCGGGAAGGAAATGGAGGGATGAGGAATGACGAAGAAACAGAGGGAGATGGACATTGCGGAGAATCCGCTGTATCACGACACATGGAAGCTGCTGAAGAAGTACCGGGATGTGGTCTGGAGCCTGGAGTTGTCGGTGCAGCAGGTGAGGAACAGGTTTGAGATCGAGTATGGCAGTTCCATCGAGGACTTTCTGGAATCGGTGTACCTGGCGGGGGCGGACATTGCTGGTGGAGACATTGAACACCATGCCAAGTGTATAGAGCGCAGCCACAGGATGATCAAACTGCTGGACAGCTCCGTGGAGCTGCTCAGGAACAAGCACAAGAACGGGGAAATCTATTACTGGCTCCTGTACTACACATTCCTTTCCCCGCAGCAGATGAAGAACGTGGAAGAGATCGTGGAGCAGCTGCGCCCCCATATCCGGGACATCAGCTTCCGCACCTATTACCGCAGGAGGCAGGAGGCGATAGAGGCGCTGAGTTCCATTCTGTGGGGGTATACCTCCAAGGAGAGCATGGAGATTCTGGAGAAATTTGTGCCGGAAACGGGATCTGGCACATAAATGGCACAGAAAGGCATGAAATTGGCACAGGTTTGCTCTTTTACCGCAAATAAGGGTGTGTTAAACTGTGTATGTTGAAAATTGTACCCAGAACAAATCAGGGCAGAATCCGGCATCCTTTACAGGGTGCTGTTTTTCTGCCGGGGAAAGGTCATGTCACATAAAAAGGGCATGGCCTTTCTTTATGCACACGGGCACCCCAAGGAAGAATGTCAGCTGAAGCTGACGGGGGCCCGGTGCGCGAGTAAGGAAGAAAGAGTCTTCCCTGCTCGATTGCCCAAAAATCATAAGGAGGTTGGTAAATTGAAGAAAAAAGCAGACAAGTTCCAGAAAGAAACAGACAGGAGGAGGCACCGCAGGCTTCCTATAGCGCATGTAACCTATTGTGGGTTCCTTGCGGGTATGGGTTTCCTGGCCTTTACACAGTCGGTATATGCCGCCACGGATGTATGGACCAAGGCGAGCGAAATCATGCAGGACGTGTATAACCAGATCGTCCTCATTTCCACGGTGGCGGCCATTGTGACGGCGTCCGTGGCGTTGCTGCTGATGAATTTTTCCCGTTCAGGGCGCACGGTGGATGAGAGCCGGGCGTGGTTAAAGAGGATCTGCGTCACCTGGGTGGTGCTGAACGGCCTGGGATTCATCATGGCTTATGTCACTCCGTTCTTTACCGGCGGAAAATGGACGCCTACGCCTTAAGGCTGGGAAAGGGGTGATTGTGTGGGTATTTTAGACGGCATTGTGGAGTGGATTGCAGAGCAGGTGATGCACGGCCTGGATCTGGTATCAACCTCGGTTCTGGGTGCGCTGGGGTGTGACATGTCCGTGTTCCTGCGCTACTTTCCGGCGGCGGAACTTTGTATGATTATTACCCGGATCATACGGCAGAATCTGTAAATTTATTAAAAGCAATCTGTCAAAAAGAAAGAGCTGTCTGAAAAAGCAGAGCAGTAAAAGATATACGGCTTGCGGGGCTGCTGTCATACGCAGTATCCTGTAAGCCGTATTTTGTGATTACACTCCAAGGGGAGGCACTTTTTGGAGGCCAAAATGTTCATCCAGCATTTCCAGGTAATCAGAATCCATCCTGTCATAGGGACAGGCGAGAAAGACGGTTTTCCCGAGAATCCTGCTCTGCCCGATATGTATATCCATCTGGGACAGAAGATCCATGCCGACAAGGATGTTGCCGGTCCTGTCGTAACTGACCTTCACAGAGTCCTTTTTGAGGCAGATTCCTCCAAAGTCGATTTCCAGGGAGTCATGCTGGAAGGTCACAGACTGGAGCTCCATGTATTTCCCGGTTCTGAATTTCTCCTTGTCCGATTCCCGTTTTTCCTTTGAGTCATTGACGCCGAAAGAGATTTCTTTTTTGATGGCAGGGTCGGCACTGTCCGCCTGTTTCATCTGCTGGGCCTTTTCATTTGAAATACCGAGTTTCCTAACAGGTATGGATGTGTAGGGGCACCCGGTATCTATCTTCACATTTATATTTTCAATTTCTGTGATTCCAAGGCTTTTGATCGTCAGGTTTACGTCAGCCCGTATCTCGTTGCGCTGGTTCAGCTCAAGCAGGATGAATTTATTCTTCATAGTACATATCCCCCTCCAGTTCGAGGCTGTCGTTATACACGGGACACACGATATTCCCCTGGGCATATAATTTATCGGATTCAGCATTTGTCTCCTGGCCGATGAACTGTACCGTATACCCATCGGAATCCCTGTTTTTTACAAGCAGGATCCATATGTCATATATGTTGCTGAGCTGGTTCTTGTCCTTGATCTCCATGCCGATGTACAGGTCGTTTACTGTAAGCTTGCGTTCAGCTCTTTCCATAGAATGCGCTCCCTTCCTTTAGATTATGGAACAGAATGTAAATTGTGTTATTCAAAACGAATTACGGCTATTCTGCCACTCTTGCTTACCTTTATTATATCCGATTTCACATGAAAAGTACATTGGAAATTTGCTTTCCTGCTGAATTGTGCGCCTGCTGAAAAGAATTGAATAATCTCTGCAGCTCAACTGTCGCTGATATTTTGCCCTGTTTGATATACCTCTTTTTTAAGTACGGGGATGTGTTTCAGATATACAATTCTATTGTTACCTATTGAGCAGACAGGTAAAACACGCTATAATGTTTACATGATCCCTTGAAAGGAGAGCTGCTGTGGCATACGAAAACAATCACTATATTCCGCAATTTATCCTGCGGCAATTCGGCGATACAATCAATGTCTATAACACCCAGGAAGGAATGCTAAAGAAAAATCAGCAGACATATCAAATTTTTTCAGAAAGAAAAATATATCCTTCTGATCTTGAACGGGAAATCGGTAACAAATTGGAGTCTCCATTTGCAAAGCTATTCCACGATAAATTGACAAGTGGCGGTCCAGGCGCAAAGATAACTCTTACAAGAAAAGAATTACAACTGATGAAAAGATTCTATGTGCTTGAAACGATCCGTGTTTTGTCAATGAAAAGAACCTTTGGATTTGAACAAAACATTTCATCATTGTATGCCTCATTCTTTCCCGGTTTTAGGGAAAGGAAAATTTCCAGCGAAACTCCAACCGATAGATGGCACAGAAACATTCAGGTAATCATTGAATCCGAAAGTCTGGACACTGTAGATAAACATCCCTTGTGTACCTATGAAATACTGAAATGGGCACATATCTTCAAGTCAGGATATTTTGCTTTTTGGGATTGCTCTGATTCCGGCGTTGATTTTATCATATCGGATGCCGGAATGACATCAGAAGTTGAACCGGCCAAACTGAAAGATGGAATTGAACATACTAAAAAGGATGAACTTTTCCGTCTGAGCGAAAGAGAAATGAACATACAAAAGAAAGCAGCGTACCCAAATATGTTGTATGCGCAATCGTTGTTTCATGAGAATTTTTATATGTTTCCACTTTCCAAGGGCCGTATGATTGTTACCGTAAATCCGTTCTTCAGTTTGTATGATAATAAAACCAAACTGGCAAAACCGTCTGAGTGGCCTACTGTCATTCAAAACCGCCGTTTGTTCGAAAAGAATATTGCTCCTAAACTTACGGTTATATTAGGGAAGCCACTATACAGGGATGATGACGAGTTTACATATACTGTACAACAAGTGAGCGCAACTGATGCGGAATATATAAATATGCTGATGCTTGACAGAGTTGAACATTATATGGGGTATGTTAACTGGAATGCCATAAGTTCAAGTATGAAAAGATACATAAGTTTTTATGATGAAATCAAGATGAGGCCGCCTGTAGATTACTCAAGTCTGCTCCAAAAATGTAATTGTGAGTAAATCCATTTTACTTCCCGCTTAGGCAGAGAGTTATGAGGGTAAGTTATTCGGCATAAGGCTATATGTACCCCACATAACTACTATATCTTGTGCAAACATCTTGACAAACCCCATATGTTGCGTTAATCTTATCTTGTGATTGATTTTTGTGCGTATCCCTTTTGGGAGATACAGCCTTTTGGCTGTAAGCAGAAGCAAATGCCGCATTGCACACGTTGTAAAGATTGTATTTGTACCAGTAGTATCATTATGCCCTTTTGGGCGGTGGTCTGCTGGCTTTTTTATTCGTGATAGCAGAATCATTGCAGAGTGTAGATTCTGTTATTTTACACACGCCATCCAAAATAGCGGGAATGACTTTGGTTCATAAGCAGTTATGGACGCCAGGTAATGGTTTTAAGGTCATTCCCGCTTTTTTTGCGTGCAGCAAACCTGCCCAAACGCCGGGTACGGCTTTGAGGATAAAACATTTTCAGGAAAGGAGAGCAGAGAGAATGAGACAGGAGAGAAACATGGGGAGCCGGATGAACCGGCATCCCAAACACCCGGATTACAAGATGTACAACAGGGAGATAAGTGGGCAGTACCGCAGTCCCCGGGTCATCTGCAGGACAGCAAATCTTCCGCGCAGGGCGAGAAGGGGGGCATGACAGGTGCCGGAAAACGTAGGACAGAGGACAAGGCATGTTCCCTTAGTGCTGGTGGAGACAGGGAACCTGTCCCGGGAAGAATGGCTTGCCTGCCGCCGCCAGGGAATCGGCGGCAGCGACGTGGCGGGCATCATGGGCATATCCCCTTTTCGGACGGCCCGTGATGTTTATTATGACAAACTGAATATTGGCAGACGTGGGAGCCGATGAAATGGAAACGGCGGAAACGGCTGGGACAGAGCCGCAGGCAGCAGAGGCGGCGCCGGATGCTGACAAGGAGGACGACGAGGAAACCAGGCGCATCAGGCATGAGACGGCAGAGGCGGAGCGGAAGGCTGGGAAGAAAAGCAGCAGGCCAAAAGGGCGGCGGAACAGGAGAATCTGGACCGGCTTGCCAATATGAGTGATGATGCCGCTGTGTCGGCGGCCATGAAACAGGTAGGTACGGAAACGGAAAAACTGACCCGCAGGAACATGAAGGACTGCGTGGCAGAGTACATCCAGACCCTGTGCCTGGAGGATCCCGGGTTTGCCCGCATGGTGATGCATCCCCGCAAGAACATGGTCCACTGTTTCCATTACATCAACCGCAAGGCGAAAGAATTTATACAGCAGGAGATGGAGGATAATGACATCAAGCCGGAGAACGGGGTATATGGAAGCGATGTGCCGGACGATCTGTGCTACCAGTGGGCGGAGGAATATTTCCGTGATCCGGATGCGGAGGAGGACCAGGAAAAAGAAGAAAATTTTGAGCCCAGGCCTTATGCGGGAAAGAGCGGTTCCAAGGCAAAGGCCAAAAAGACTGCTGAGAAAAAGCCTGCGGCAAAAAAGTCCACGGCCACAAAGCCGGCGGATAAAAAAGCGGAAAAACCAGGGCAGGAGGCTGACGGCCAGATGTCCTTTCCCGGGCAGATGTCGCTCAATGACCTTATGGCGCCGGAGGTGGATGAAACTGGACAGAAGAAAATGCCGGAAATATGCAGACCGGGAGCTGAAAATCCCGAAAAGCAACGGGCTCCTTTATGCGGAACAGATTGGATACATTATCCGCACGGCAGTCAGGGTCATAGACCACCATAGGGTCCTTATCCTGTATGTTTATCCGCAGGAAGATGTTATGGAGGGGGATTTCCGCTCGAAGTTTACCGTCTTTCAGGGAAGGGACGATTTCGTGACGCTTGCCAGGAAAGAGGACGGCACGGCTGCCTGGAGGGTATCGGCGTTTGACGATCTGGGCGAAAGCTGGCCGTTCAGGAGGGAATGCGCCTTTTTCAGCCCCAAGGATGAGGAACGCATCCAGGAGTTCTTCAGGGAAAAAGAGAAAAAGGGACTGTATCTCCTGGCACGGGTACAGTCCGGGATACAGCAGCAGAGAAGGATGGAAAGGCAGCGCCGGAAGGAGCAGGAGATACTTGACCGCATGGAGGCGCTGCCGCCGCTCCCGCAGGACATAGGGGAGTGGCTGCATTACAATGTCATGCCTGCATATTTTTTCTATGACTATAAGAAAGGCAGGCAAATGGTAAGCGGAACGTGTTCTTCCTGCGGGAAGGAGGTGGAGATCGCCGGGGCAAGGCATAACAGGCAGGCAGCCTGCCCTGGCTGCGGCCGGGAGGTGACAATGAAGGCACGGGGGCGCAGGGGATGCCTGCATGACCGTAAAACCTGCCAGGTGCTCCAGAAGACAGGGCCGGATGAGTTGGCCATACGGATCGTGAAGTGCTATTACACCTATAAAACGGATGACATCCCTAAAAAAATGATCTGTGAAAATGCCCGTCTGTTTGTTAAGAAACAGGATGCGGGAGGCATCCGGTGTGAAACATATTATAAATCTTATGGCGGCTTGCTGACCAGCTGGAGGCATGGAGTCCGGCTGGTCTTCTATTATTGGCAGAATAATTTTGAGGCAGATCGGTGCGGGCATGTCTATTGCGGCAATCTTCCGGGAGAGCTGGAGGGCACGCCCTGGCAGTACTGCCCTGTCAAGGCATACTATGGGCATTATCTGGAGGAGATGGAAATGGAGTCATTCCTGTCGGCCTATCTTGTACACCCGAAGTTTGAACACCTGATAAAAACGGGTTTCTTCAACCTGGCAATGGGCCTGGTTTACAGCCGATACCAGAGCTGTGAGCTGGATGAAACACAGGACAGGACCCACAGGCTGCTGGGGGTGATGGCAGAGGATGTCCCGTTTTTAAGGCATCTGGATCCTGATTTTGCTGTTCTGGGCACCTTCAGGGAATACTGCCGTCTGAATCTGAAGGACCGGCAGAAACTGCTGCTCTGGCAGATGGGTAACAAGGTGGAAAGGGATGTCCTGAAGATACTGGCACACATCACGCCCCACAGGCTGATGCGTTACATGGACAGCCAGTATTCTTTCCTGTCCCTGCGGCAGACAAAGTACGGCACGGCGAGGTATTCTTCCATGCAGGCGCTTGTCAGCGAATACAGGGACTACCTGGATATGTGTGTAAAGCAGAAGTACGATATGCGCAACAGCTTTGTGCTTTACCCAAAGGACCTGCAGAAATCCCATGACAAGGTTGCCCGCCGGATCAAGATGAAAGCGGATGCCAAGATGCGCCGGGATTTTAAGGCGGCTTATAACAGCATCATGCAGCGGATGGACTTTGAGATGGATGGGATGAAGATCCTGTACCCTGCCACGCCGGATGAAATCATTTCAGAAGGCAATACGCTGCACCACTGTGTCGGGGGCTATGTGGACCGTGTCGCAAGAAAGGAGTGCGTTATCCTGTTCCTGCGGCAGTGTGCGGATGAATCAAAATCCTTTTACACTATCGAAGTGAGGGAACGGGAAGTCGTCCAGGTGCGGGGCATGAAAAATGATCCCCCTACCCCGAAAGTAAAGAAGTTTATGGAACAGTGGAAGAAAAGGGTTCTTGCGGCGCCTGCCATGCAGCAGGCCGCATAAAGCAGCTGCCGGGCGTCCGCAATGGATGCCCGGCTTTTGAACAGGAGGAGTATCATGGAACAGAGGACAATGGTTAAACTATCGGCATCGGAGGACTGTGTTTTTCTGTGGACGGTATCAAGGGGATTCCGTTCCCCCCACAGGTTCGGCATATCCGTCAGGGAACTGCAGGCGTTGGAAATGGAACGGCATATGATTGTTTCAGACATCCATTCCTTTGCGGAGCTGCGGCTTGGCAGGTCTGTAAAAGAAGGGAATGGGGATATGCTGACGGTTGATTTTACATGGCTCAGTGACAGCGGATTCAGGAGGGTTGCCGGGAGGGAGGAGACCATACACCTTCCGTACAGGCAGTTTCAGGAGAAACTGGAAGAGAGCAGGAAACTTGGCGGCACAGGCGTAGGGATGCTGTCCGTGAATGAGAAGGGAACGCCCAGAATTGAGTTCCAGAGCAGGAAGAACCTGCGGGAAGTTGCGGAAAGGAAAGTGCTGCGGAAAAAGCTGGGGAGATTCCTCAATAATCATTTTTCCTGGAAAGGCAGCAGGCGGATCGTAGTATATGACGATTTTGTCCCCTACAGCTTTTTCTTCCGGGAGGAACGCTTAAACGGGAATGGCATCTGCGGCGGAATCATCCTGCACGGGCAGGATGACCTGAAGAAAGCCAGCTATGGGATGCACACCTGAAAAATTTAATTGATTACCCGGCAGGGCTGGGGTATAATGAGTGTGAGGTCATATGCCTTCTGCAATCGGCTGTACGATTCTCACACAGAGGGACAAAAGGAGGAATGACCGATGGATAAGACATCCATGGATACAGAGATGAAGAACATGGTACGGGCGTCAAACAAGGATGCCCAGTACGACGAAAAGGCAAAGCGCCTGCTGGGGCACAAGTACATTCTGGCTTACATACTTGTGAACACGGTGGATGAATTTAAGGGGATGGCGCCCAAAGAGGCTGTCCAGTATATTGAAGGAGAGCCGTTCATCGGTGTGGTGCCGGTAGAGCCAGGGCTGACAAATGTTCAGAAAGATGATTCCGAGGCAAAAGGCCAGAGAATCATCGGCCTGAATTCCGAAAATGCGGAAATCAACGAAGGATTGGTAAGGTTTGACATTATTTTTTATGTGCGCATGAGGGACGGCTTATCACAAATAATTGTCAATGTGGAGAGCCAGAAGGATGAACCGTCAGGGTACGATGTCCTGGATAGGGCCGTCTTTTATGTGAGCCGCCTGATTTCCTCGCAGAAGGAAAGGGACTTTGTCCATACCAACTATAATGACATCCGCCGTGTGTTCAGTATCTGGATCTGTATGAATCTGGATGAAAACAGTATGGGTTATGTGCATCTTGCATATGATAAGCTCATAGGGGATTACCAGTGCAGGGGAAGGCTGGACCTGCTGAACATCGTGCTGATCGGCCTGTCAAACGAGCTGCCGGAGCGTGATGAAAGGTATGAGCTCCACCGCCTGTTAGGGGCGCTGCTGTCAAAGCAGCTTTCCGTAGATGAAAAACTGGCAATCATTGAGAAGGAGTATAACATTCCGGCGGAGACCGGCATAAGAAAGGAAGTGGCGAGTATGTGCAACCTGAGTCAGGGTATTAGAGAAGATGCGCAGGCAGAAGTCATTATGAGTATGTATAAAAAGGGTTATACATTGGAGCAGATTGCCGATGTGATGGAAAAAGGTATTGAAGATATAAAGTCTATCATCGAAAAGAGAAAATTGGTCTTGGCATGATCCCACCTTATGACATATATCTTTCTAAGATAACATTGGATGAGATTGGTGTTAGTATAGAGAAATGTCCTGAGAGAAAAAGGGAAAGCTGTATGATTATTTGAGTGACATTGAGTAGATAAAATTGGAAATCAATGCGGAGATTGTAGAGCTTGCACCAAAGATTATTTGGAAAGTGGACATGATTATGGAAACATCGGTTATCAATCCTGATTTTACGGTTGAGGATATTCATAGAATCAGGGAACAGAATTATGAACGGACAAAAGATATGACCGTAGCGGAAAAAGTCGCGTATTACAATAATTGCGGCAAAGAAGCAGAAAAAGAAATTGAACAGAGAAAGATATTAAAGCAGAAAGCTGGAGCGAGAGCCGATTCTGACATAATCCCACATGACAATGTAATCTGGCAGGGAGCTGCAAAAGGAGGAAAGCAATGTGCAACCTGAGTCAGGGTATTAGAGAAGATGCAACAGCGGAGGCACAGGCAGAAATCATTATGAACATGTACAGGAACGGCTTTACCATCGAGCAGATAGAGATAGCCGTAGAAAAAACCGCAGAGGAAATAAAGGCTATCATAAAAAAGCGGGAGCCGGCTCTGGCATAGCTTTCAGTGCCTAACAGTTAAACCAGAAAGCAGCAGATCATGAAATGTGGTCTGCTGTTTTTTTGACTTTTTTCTTCCACTGTGTTGAAAAATGCGCAATCCATGCGTAAAAGGTATATATAAAACGCAAAAAGGAGGCAAAAATTATGTTGATCGCAATCGACCATGGAAACAAACAGATGAAGACCGTCAACTGCCCGCCCTTCGTATCCGGGCTGGCGGAGAGCAGCACGAAGCCCTTTGGCAGCTATATCCTGATGTACCGGGACAGATACTATACGCTGTCAAACCAGCGTATCCCGTACAAAAGGGACAAGACCGAGGACGACCGTTTCTTTATCCTCACCCTGTTTGGGATTGCCCAGGAGCTCCAGGCCAAGGGCATATATGGGGAGATGCCGCAGCGCATCCGGCTTGCGGTGGGGCTGCCGCCTGCACATTACGGGGCACAGCACCAGGCATTCATCCGGTATTTTTCTGACCGGGGTGTGGTAAAATTCAACTATCGGGGAAAGAACCATGCGGTTTATATTGAAGATGTGCGCTGTTATCCCCAGGCTTATGCGGCGGCAGTCACCATGATGGACAGGCTGGTGGAGAGCCCTAAGGTGTTGATCGTGGATATTGGCGGCTTTACGGCGGACTATCTGATGATGCGTTCCGGGCGCGCGGATCTGGCTGTGTGCGATTCTTTGGAAAACGGGGTGATCGTGCTCTATAACCAGATCCGCACAAAGGCAAACTCGGAGTTTGACATCCTGCTTGACGAAACGGACATTGACGGTATCCTGGGAGGAAAGGCCGGTATCTATGCCCCTGAGGTGTCTGCCCTGGTGGAACGGATGGCGCAGGGCTTTGTCAATGACCTGACGAACGGGCTGAGGGAGCGGATGCTGGACCTGTCCTCCGGCAGAGTGGTATTTGTGGGCGGCGGAGCAACGCTGCTGCGCAGGCAGATCGAGAACTCCGGGAAGGTAAGGAACGCTTTGTTTGTGGAGGATGTGAGCGCCAACGCAAAAGGGTATGAGTTCCTTTACCGGATGGAAACGGCAGGCAGATGAGCCTATGAAGGAGAAGAAAGACCGGGAGCGGTTCAGCATCAAATTCAATGAAAATGACCCTGCCCATGATGCGGTCATCCGCATGCTGGAGAAACAGGGTCCCCACAGCAAGGCGCAGTTTATTGTCAATGCAGTCCTGCACTATATCAACTGTCCGGAGACGCCGGATGCCGCTGTCTCCCGGACTGTGGACAGGGCGGTCGTAGAACAGATAGTTGCGGAGATTCTGGGGCGGACAGGGCCGATGAAAGGGATCGGGGACAAAGAGGGCATAAAGGAAAACCGCACGGTGGAGCGGGGAACTGTGGAATCGGAACGAAAAAGGGACAGAGAACAGCCGCAGGATGAAGTGGATCAGGTGACATTGTCCCTGATCGCCGATACCATGTCGGCGTTTCGGGGCAGTTAAAAGCACAGGAGGAATTATTTTCCGCCCTGTGCCCCATGTTCTAGCGCCAGGATAAAACTGTTGATTATATCCTCCAGATGGCGGTATTGTATGGGAGGAAGGGCTGCAAGCTTAGAGAGCAGGAGGGAATGGTCGGCGGCGTTCACATTGCCAAGCAGCAGATAATCGGTGCTGATGTCAAGTGCAGAACAGATCCGGATGATGTTTTCCGGGCGCAGAGCTTTTTTTCCGAGTTCCGCAGAGGAAACGGTCTGCGGGGTGATGCCCGCTTTTTCAGCAAGTTCCTCTTGGGTCATGCGGAGCTGTTTCCTGCGGCTCAATATGCGGCTGCCGATCTGTTGTAATAAGTCATCCATTTCTCCCGCCTCCTGTCATGGACTAATTTTATCTGCTATGATATAAATAGTTAAGCGATTATGGCTGATAAAGCTCTGCCATGATATGTATAATGGGCTGTAAGGGAAAAAATATAAGGAAATGCAGAAAATAAATCGGGAAAAGGAGAGAAAGAGATGTTAAATGATGTATGGTTAAAAATGGCTGAATTTCTGGGCAGGTTAAACGGAGAGAGCGTCAGCAGGGAAAGCTATGTGCGGACCCCGGAATATGAGAAAGCACTGGAAGCATGGAAAGAAAAAGAACAGGAGTGGGAGGATTTCCTGGAAACGCTTTCTGCAGGGCAGAGAGAGAAACTGGAAGAAATAAAAGAATGTCAGGAGGATTTTGCCTCTGCACAGGAATTACGGGCATATATGCAGGGGTATGCAGATTGCGTACAGGCACTGTATCGTATGGGGCTTCTGAAAGAGAACGAGGGGCTGAAGTGGGTGGAGAAGATGAAACTGCAATAAAAAGCTCAAAAACATTTGCAGAACTTCTGTTGATGACAGTAGGGACACCGCCTATATACAAATAGTCTTTGCATGTGAAAAAGCTCCAAAACACGTTTATATGATAACACAGAATAGGAAAATCAATTCATATTTTTTGTCTTGACATAACGGACGATAACGGAACATTGGACAGGGAATCTGGATGTTTTGGTTTTGGATATTAAGGAAAAGTAAATAGCAGATCACGTAACTTTACATCGATTTTACATTTCTGAGATAGAGATTTCAATATTTAGATGGTACAATCAGACCACAATCAAAAAGGAAAAACATAAAGGTTTAGAGAAATGGAAAGAATACTTATATGATAAATTATGAGGAAATCAGGAAAAACGAAGACATAAGAACTTTAATGCAGAAGCGGATGCATCGCTGGCAGCACTTGGGTTTACGGAACATAGTTTTGCCCATGTTACTCATGTGGCGGAAACCGCCGGATATATACTGGAAACATTAGGGTATCCGGAACAGGAAATTGAACTTGCGAAAATTGCGGGTTATTTGCATGATATCGGTAATTTGGTCAATCGTATAGACCACAGCCAGAGCGGAGCTGTTATGGCGTTCAGACTGCTTGATAAATTGCACTTCACTCCCAGGGAGATTGCCGTCATTACCACAGCAATAGGAAACCATGACGAAGGAACGGGTGTGCCTGTGAATGCTGTAGCAGCAGCGCTCATTTTAGCGGACAAATCAGATGTGCGCCGTTCACGTGTGCGAAATCAGGATGTCCGCAATTTTGATATTCATGACAGGGTAAATTATTCTGTTGTAAAATCAGAGTTGAAGATTAATGAGGCACATACGCTTATTAAGCTAAAGCTGTCTGTTGACACGCACTTTAGTTCCGTTATGGATTGTTTTGAAATCTTCATGGAGCGTATGAGGTTATGCCGCAAAGCCGCAGAAAAGCTTGGATTAAAGTTCAAATTGATGATTAACGAACAGCAGTTAATATAGCGATGCAATAATTTCATTATAAGCGAGGGAGGAGTGTTTATGCTGTCCAAAAGAATACTCACAATACAGGATTTATCCTGCGTAGGCCGGTGTTCGCTGACTGTGGCGCTTCCTGTGCTTTCCGCATACGGCATGGAAACCTGTGTGCTGCCCACAGCGGTTCTTTCAAACCATACGGCTTTTGATAAATGGAGTTGTCTTGATTTGACATATGAAATGAAGAATATTCTGGCGGCATGGCAGGAAAACGGTTTTCTGTTTGACGCTTTTCTGACAGGCTATCTCGGATCGGCAGGCGTTGTAGATGTTGTAAAAACCTGTTTTAGTGATTTTTCAAATGAAAGTGCAGAGATTATTATAGATCCCGCATTTGGAGATAATGGCAGGCTCTACCCGGCCTACGATGGCGAATATGTGACAGCGATGGCGGATCTGATAAAATCAGCGGACATAATTCTTCCCAATCTCACGGAAGCATGCTTTTTGGCTGGAATCGAGTATCGGTCAGACACATCGCCTGAATCTGCAAAAGAGATAGTAAAGCGGCTTGCGGAGTACACTCCTGCGGCAATCGTACTGACTGGTATGGAACGTGCCGGAGAGATTGGTGAACTGATATATTCAGGCGGGGTATTTTCGGAAGTGTGGGCGGAAAAATTGCCGCGGCGTTTTCATGGTACAGGTGATTTGTTTGCCGCCGCTTTTGCCGCGCTATATCTGCAAGGCAGCGGCCTGGAAAAGGCATGTGCGTCTGCGGGCGATTTTGTTGCGGCAGGCATCAACGCAACGGACAGTTCCTGTATTTATGGCGTCAATTTTGAATATGTGTTGAACAGCAGAGTGAATGGCAACCGCTGTTTTACATAAATTTTTCAAAACCATGATAGCAGATATTACAATCAGAGGGTTATGATATATTTGTTTCAAATACAATCATATCTGATGAGGAGGAAAAAATGAGAAAAAAATTTGTATCTAAAGTTTTGATGTTGGTTTCGACGATGGCTCTGCTTTCCGGCTGTGCCGCAGCTCCGAACGGCGCGGTGTCCGGAACCGTGAACGGGGGTGCTCCTGCTTCTGCTCCAACTTCCACGCCGAGCTCTGTCCCTGCCAATGGGAACGGGGAGGATGTGGCTGCGAAGCCTGAAGAAGAACAGTCCCGGCATCCAAAGTATGTATTCCTGTTTATCGGTGACGGCATGAGCTTCCCGCAGTTCCAGTCCGCCGCAGACTATCTGGGGGCGATGGACGACAGCGATTATATGAAAGCAGTGCCGAGTCTGGAGGATAATCAGGGGGCGGTGCTGGATGGTCCGGTAGCGCTGAACTTCATGGGATTTGAAACGGTGGGTTCCGTTGTGACATACGATTCCAACAGCTTTGCCCCTGATTCAGCCTCCACCGCTACATCCATTGCCACAGGGCATAAAACCTATTCCGGATCTATCAATGTGGATGAAACCGCCACGGTCTCCTATGAAACGATCACGGAAAAGGTACATGATCAGCTGGGGATGCGGGTTGGCGTCATTTCTTCGGTAAATCTGAATCATGCAACTCCCGCCGCTTTTTATGCGCATCAGGCCAGCCGGTCCAGCTATTACGAAATCGGTCTGGAGTTGATCGATTCCGGTTTTGAGTATTTTGCCGGCGGTGGCCTGCTGAAACCGACCGGGGCGGACAAGGATAAAGAGGATCTGTATGTGCTGGCGGAAAATGCGGGCTACACGGTGGTTAAGACACAGGCTGAAGCGGAGAAGGTTACTTCCGGTCCGGTTATACTGATCGACGAGCATCTGGCGGATTCTTCCGCTATGGCCTATGAACTGGACCGGACGGATGGAATGTGGTCATTGGCTGACTATGTGGAAAAGGGAATCGACGTCCTGGATAATGATCAGGGTTTCTTCCTTATGTGCGAGGGCGGCAAGATCGACTGGGCCTGCCATGCCAATGATGCCGCATCAACGATCCATGACACTTTGGCCATGGCTGATGCCGTGCAGGTGGCAATTGACTTCGCAAAAGAGCATCCGGGGGAAACTCTGATCCTGGTCACGGGAGACCATGAGACGGGCGGACTGACCATCGGTTTTGCCGGTACGGATTATGACACCTATCTTTCCCTGCTTGATAGCCAGAAGATTTCTTTCGCAAGATTTGACAGCGATTATGTCTCTGCATATAAGGAGAACAAGACTCCTTTTGAGACAGTCTTGGCTGACATTGAAGAACTGTTCGGGTTGCGCGCCGATGGAGATGCAGATGATAAACTGGCGCTGACAGACTATGAACTGGGCCTTCTGGAGACTGCTTATGAGAAAAGCGTGAACGAAAAGGATACCGGTATGGCTGAGCAGGCGGAATATGTGGCCTATGGCACTTACGAGCCGTTGACAGTGACGATCACGCATATCCTCAACAATAAGTCCGGCGTTTCCTTCACTTCCTACAGCCATACGGGACTTCCTGTGGCAATGTTTGCGGATGGGATGAATGCGGAGCAGTTTGACGGATATTATGACAACACAGATATTTATGTAAAGCTGGCGGATATGCTGGGTGTGAAGTAAGTAATTTGCAGGAACTGTGTGCAGACTTATGCGCAGTTCCTTATACAGGGGGCGTTTTGTGTCTGCAGACGAAAACGCCCCCCCATTTTTTTAGAAAGGAAATGAATTATGATATCAAATAAATGGCATCTTCGCTATAATGCCCCGGTTTTTGCATGTCTGGCTATTATACTGATGCTGCTGGCGGTTCCCACGGGATTTGAAGGGAATCTTGTTTTTCAGGAATCGGATATAAGGGCGGCCCGGGTTCTTTCCTCTGATGAATCTATGGTGATAGATACCGGTCTGGTACGCTCCGGGGAACAGCGCTGCCAGCTGGAGATCCTGGGCGGGGCGTTTCGGGGGCGGATTGTGGAAGGGAGAAACCTGCTAAATGGCTCCCTGGAGCAGGATAAGCTTTTTTCCGCAGGCGACAAGGCATTGGTCCGAATCAACTATCAGAATGGGGAAATATTGAGTGTCTCCATGATCGATCACTACCGTGCTCCATGGGAACTGCTGCTGGCGGCAATGTTTATCCTGCTGCTGATCCTTTTTGCCGGAAGGACAGGATTGCGTGCGGTGCTGTCCTTTTTCCTGACGGTCCTTATGATTTGGAAAGTGCTTGTTCCGTTGTATCTGAAGGGCTGGGATCCTGTTTGGGTGGGACTGGCGGTGACTTTGACATTGACAGTACTTATCATTGCCCTGGTATATGGGTTTGACCGCCGCTGTATTGCCGCCGTGTCCGGGTCTTTTATGGGTATTCTTGTTGCCTGTGTAATGGGGAGCATGTTCACGGGCTTTTTTGAGATCCATGGGGCTGTCATGTCTTATTCGGAAAGTCTGTTGTACGCCGGATACCAGCATTTGAATCTGACGAGGATCTTCATGGCGTCTATTTTCATTGGGGCTTCAGGCGCCATTATGGACTTGTCCGTGGACATTACCTCAGCCGTCTGTGAAGTGGTGGAAAAGAAACCCGGCCTGGGCTGGCGGGAAGCAGTCCGATCAGGCATGAATGTAGGGAGGGCTGCAATGGGGACGATGACTACCACATTACTGTTTGCCTATTCCGGCGGATATGTGGCGCTGCTGATGGTATTTATGGCTCAGGGGACGCCGCTTTCCAATATTCTTAACTACAGGTATGTTGCCGCGGAACTTCTCCACACGGTGGCAGGATCTTTTGGATTGGTAACGGTGGCGCCGTTTACGGCGCTCTGTGCCGGAGTGTTTCTGACCAGCCGCCATGGTTTGTGGAATAAAAAGCAGGAAAGCGAATGATCTTGCCTGACTTTTGCGGAAAGAGTCCATTATACAAAGATTTTACAAAAGGTTACTTTTGGATTTTACATTCAGGATGTATCCTTATAATTGCAGGCAGGACATGAAACAAAGAAAATGAATTCAAACGGTCTGCAATATACTGCAAAATACTGTGGAAAAGAAGAGGAGTGATGTGTTATGAAAAAAAATCAAAAACGAATTGGTCTTGTAATGACCGCTGCAATCTTTTGCCTGACTCTGGCCGGCTGTGGTCAGACCCCGGCTGGCAACTCTGGCGCCGGAAACAATTCAGAATCAGCAAAACTTACCGGAACCGTAGCCACGGACGGCTCCACTTCCATGGAGAAGGTCATCGGGGCGCTGGGCGAGGCGTTTGAGAACCATAATGACGGTGTGACATTTACATACAACCCCACCGGGTCCGGTTCCGGTATCCAGGCGGTGCAGGAGGGGCGCTGTGATATCGGTCTGAGCAGCCGTAACCTGAAGGAAGAGGAAGCAGCTGGTGGGTTGGAAGCTACAATTTTGGCTTATGACGGCATTGCGGTGATTGTCAGCCCTGAGAATCCTGTTGTGGATCTGGATGTGGAAACAATTGCAAAACTCTACACCGGCGAGATTACCAACTGGAAGGATGTGGGCGGCAACGATGCGCCCGTAGTGCTTATCGGCCGGGAAGCGGGCAGTGGTACCAGGGACGGGTTTGAATCCATCACAGACACCAAGGAGCAATGCCAGTACCGTCAGGAACTGACCTCCACCGGAGACGTGATCACGGCAGTTGCCCAGAATCCGGATGCCATTGGCTATGCGTCTCTGGCTTCCCTCAAAGACTCCGTAAAGGCTGTCACAGTGGGCGGAGTGGCACCTACTGAGGACACAGTGAAGGATGGCAGTTATGTGATACAGAGGCCCTTTGTCCTTGTCACAAGGAAAGATACGGCACTTTCAGATGCGGCGCAGGCGTTCTTTGAGTTTGCAACATCCCCCGATGCGGCGGAACTGATCGCCAATGCCGGCGCCGTGGCGGCAAATTGAGCTGTATGTCATGGAAATTTGCAGCGGCCTGCAGCAAAAAGACCGCCAGCCATATATGCCCGCTGCGGACAGATAAGTAAAATACGACAGCCTTGCGCATAAGCAGGGATGCAGAGAAACGGCAGGGTTGCCACAGGCGGGAAATTACTGTTTATGGCAACCTTGCAATTATGTCGGGCGCATATTCGTCAGGAATCGTTATTCCGTCTGACTGTAGAGCAATTTGTATTGTGGAATAAGAGGTACATAGTATGCGAAAACAGCAAAAGTTTATGGAGAACTTCATTCATGGGGTATTTCTTCTTCTGGGTCTGGTCACGGTGGGATGTGTCCTGCTGATCACCGTATATCTGGTTCTGTCGGGCATCCCCGGTATCCGGCGGATCGGGGTGTTTTCGTTCCTGTTCAGAAGCACATGGGAGTCTACGGCAAAGGAACCAGTCTTTGGGATCCTGCCCTTTATCCTTACCAGCATTTACGGTACCGCCGGAGCAATTCTGTTCGGCGTCCCCATCGGCTTTCTGACGGCAGTATATCTGGCAAAGCTGGCACCGCCGAAGATAAAAGCCATAGTGGAATCCGTAGTCAGCCTGCTGGCAGGTATCCCGTCAGTTGTTTATGGCCTGGTGGGTATGCTGATCCTTGTACCGGGTATCCGGAAACTTTTTTCTGTGCCGGACGGGGCAAGCCTGCTGGCGGCAATCATTGTGCTGGCTGTCATGATCCTGCCCTCTATTATCAAGGTATCCGTTACTGCCCTGGAGGCTGTGCCGCAGGAGTATGAAGATGCTTCTCTGGCCCTAGGAGCCACGCCGATAGAGACTTATTTCCGGGTATCCGCCCCGGCGGCAAAGAGCGGGATTGCGGCGGCGGTGGTTCTGGGCGTGGGACGTGCCATTGGGGAAGCCATGGCGGTAATGATGGTTTCGGGGAATGTGCCCAATATGCCGGGGCTGTTCCAGAGCGTCCGGTTCCTTACCACTGCGGTAGCCAGCGAGATGTCTTACTCCAGTGCCGGCAGCCTGCAAAGGCAGGCATTGTTCTCCATCGCACTGGTGCTTTACCTGTTTATCTTGATGATCAACGCGGCTCTGAATTTTTTCCTGAAGCGCAGTAAAACGTGAAGGAAATGAGTCCATCGATGTTTGGAGGTTCATATGCAAAAAGATAAGTCTGTTTCAAACAGCAGAAAGGCATACATAGGCGCCATGAAAGGGATGATGGCGCTTTCGGTGGCGGTTACCTGCGGTCTGGCGTTATTTCTTATCCTCTATGTACTGTATAAGGGGCTTCCCAATATTACATGGGAGCTGCTGTCCACAAAGCCAAGTGTGCTGGCCGACAGGATTGGGATACTGCCGGATATCCTGAATACGATTTATATTATCATGGCAACATTGTTGGTCGTTTTGCCTCTGGGGGTAGGCGCGGCCATTTATCTGACGGAATATGCAGCAAACCCCAGACTGGTGGCGGGTATTGAATATGCGGCGGAAACCCTTTCAGGCATTCCGTCTATTATCTATGGTTTCGTAGGTATGATGGTATTTGCAGGGACTCTGGGAACATCCCTGCTGGCTGGTGCATTGACACTGGTGATCATGAATCTGCCAACGATCATGCGGACAGCCCAGGAAAGTTTAAAGACTGTGCCACAGAGTTACCGTGAAGGCGCTTTCGGCCTGGGAGCCGGAAAATGGCGGGTGGTACGCACCGTGGTACTTCCGGGATGCATCGATGGGGTGGTCACCGGCTGTATCCTGTCGATTGGCAGGATTTTAGGAGAGTCAGCGGCTCTGCTGTATACGGCGGGATTTGCCCATGTGCTGAACGGTTTTTTTGCAGGAATCCGCAGTTCCGGGGCATCGCTCACCGTGGCCATGTATGTCTATGCAAAAGACCGCGGCGAATTTGAAATCGCCTTTGCAATCGCAGCTATTTTGATGATGCTGACACTGGCGGTCAACCTTGCCGCCGTGCTGGTGGGAAGATACTTCAAGAAAAGGAGATCTTTATGAGCAACATAATCACTGCAAAAAATTTGTGCCTGTGGTATGGCGCTGTGCAGGCATTGAAAAATATCAATATGGAGATCCGGGAAAAGAACATCACTGCTTTCATTGGTCCCTCCGGCTGCGGAAAATCCACTTTCTTAAAGACATTGAACCGGATGAATGATCTGGTTGCCGGGGTGAAGATCACCGGCGAGGTGCGTTATGAGAATGCGGATATCTATGCTCCAGGCAGGGATGTAAATGTGCTTCGCCGGGAAATCGGCATGGTATTCCAGAAACCGAACCCTTTTCCCATGAGTATTTACGACAATATTGCCTATGGACCCAGAACTCATGGGATCAAAGGCAAAGCCAGACTGGACGATATCGTGGAGAGATCCCTTAAGAGCGCGGCCATATGGGACGAGGTGAAGGATCGGCTGAAAAAGAACGCGCTGGGGCTGTCCGGAGGGCAGCAGCAGCGGCTGTGCATTGCCCGCGCCCTGGCGGTGGAACCAAAGGTTCTGCTGATGGACGAGCCGACCAGCGCCCTGGATCCCATATCCACTTCCAAAATTGAGGAACTGGCTATGGAATTGAAAGATAAATATACGATCATTATCGTGACCCACAATATGCAGCAGGCAGTCCGTATTTCAGACGATACGGCATTCTTTCTGCTGGGAGAACTGATAGAGTTCGGCGGGACGGAAAAGATGTTCTCTCAGCCGGCGTGCCGGAAAACGGAAGATTATATTACAGGGAGGTTTGGTTAAATGCGTTCTAAGTTTGATGAGCAGCTTGCTCTTATGAAAAACGAGCTGATCCAGATGGGAGCTTTGTGCGAGGAAGCCATATCGCTTGCCGCAAAATCCCTGAATGAGGGGAATAAGGCCCTTGCGGAGAAAGCGATGGCGCTGGATACGGAGATTGACCAGATGGAGCGGGACATTGAAACTCTGTGCCTGAAATTGTTGCTGCAGCAGCAGCCGGTAGCGAGGGATCTGCGCCAGATATCCGCAGCGCTGAAGATCATTACCGATATGGAACGGATTGGCGACCAAGCGGCAGACATAGCGGAGATCGTTCTGGCGATGCTGACTGAGGGGTATGTTCCGGAGGATGTGGGAAACATCTGGGAAATGGCGGCTGAAGCGATAAAGATGGTTACGGAGAGCGTGGACTCCTATGTCCGGCAGGATATGGACCAGGCCAGGGAGGTCATTGAACATGACGATATTGTTGATGCATATTTTATTCGGGTGCGGACGGTGCTGATTCAGAAGATAACGGTAAATCCAGCCGATGGAGAATGTGCCCTTGATCTGCTGATGATCGACAAGTATTTGGAGCGTATTGGCGACCATGCTACGAACATTGCGGAGTGGGTGCTCTTTTCCGTGACGGGTAAAAAGGAACCTTAGGTTCCTTAGAATGGATAGCGTTGATAGCAGTTGTCCCATATGGTAAAATAACCTTATTCAGGGCATGAAGCGGCCGGATGGCCATGAGTACCATGATTGACCTGTAATCATGGTGCAATATATGCGGTAAGTTCTGGATTGTCATATGGTGAAAATGCCGAGGGCGTAATGCCGTTAAGCAGGCGCATGGAGGTATGGTATGATTTTTTGTGTGGAAGATGATGAGAGCATTCAGAGTCTTGAACTTTATACGTTGCGCGGTGCCGGTTTTGAGGTGCGTGGATTTATGGATGGCGATTCTTTTTTAGAAGCGTTGCATACAGAAAAGCCGGAACTGGTGATACTTGATGTGATGCTGCCGGGAATCAGCGGAGTTGAGTTGCTGAAACAAATGAAAGCATCCAATGATATCCGCGATATTCCTGTCATCATGGCTACGGCCAAGGGATCGGAGTATGATAAAATACAAAGCCTGGATTTGGGCGCAGATGATTATCTGGTCAAGCCTTTTGGCATGATGGAGATGGTATCCAGAGTCAAGGCAGTGCTGCGGCGCAGCGCCCCTAAACAGGACAGGGAGGTTCTGGCGGCAAATGATCTGGTTCTCAATGTTGCGGAACATAATGTTACGGCGGGAGGAAAACGGATTGCACTTACTTTCAAGGAATTTGAACTGCTGCGCATGTTCCTTTCCGCTCCTGGTGTCGCATTCACCAGGGAAAAGCTTCTTGATGCTATCTGGGATGCAGAATACCTTGGCGAAACCCGGACAGTGGATATACACATCCGGACTTTGCGGCAAAAGCTGGGCAGTTATGGGGAGATGATTGAGACAGTCCGCAATGTGGGCTATCGGCTGGAGGTAAATTAATGTCAAAGAAAATTTTTCATTCCATACTGCTGGTGGCGGTGGCTGTGCTACTGGCAGATATGGTCATTGTGATGGGATGTCTGTATGATTATTTTCAATCCGCACAGGAGCAGCAGTTGAAGGATGAACTGCGGCTTGCCGCTTACGGAGTGGAGGAGAGAGGGGAATCCTATCTTGAAAAATTAACCGCCCGTGATTATCGTTATACATGGCGGCCGGATTACCGGCTGACCTGGATCGCATCGGATGGGACGGTGCTTTTTGATACGGTTGATTCTGCGGAGAATATGGAAAACCATGGGGATCGTATGGAAGTGCGGGAAGCATTTGCAAAAGGCGAAAGCAGCAGTATCCGTTATTCGTCTACGTTGATGGAACGGACGCTGTATTATGCAAGGGCACTGAATGATGGAACAGTGCTTCGGATTTCGGTCAGCCAGATAACGGTGGCCGCGCTGGTGTTGATGATGTTCCAGCCGATCATGGTAGTAGGGGTTTTTGCCGTTATCATTTCCGCAGTTCTGGCAAACAGGATGGCAAAAAGGATTGTCCGCCCGCTGAATTCCATTGATCTGAACCGTCCGCTGGAAAATGACTGCTACGAGGAATTGGCTCCGCTTTTGAGGCGTATTCATACGCAGCGGCAGCAGATTTCCACTCAGATCCAGAGCCTGCAGAAGAAAACAGACGAGTTTACGCAGGTTACAGGTCATATGAAAGAGGGGCTTGTCCTTCTGGACAGGAACGGGAAGATTTTGAGCATCAATCCTGCGGCACAGAAAATCTTTCATGCACATTGCTCCTGCAATGATCAGGATTTTCTGACCATAGACAGAAACCATGATTTGAATGCCGCCATAAAGGAGGCGCTGAAAGACGGGCATAGTGAACTTCGGAGTGAGAGAAATGGACGGGAATTCCAGTTTGACATCAGCAGGATTGAATCGGGGGATATGATAGAGGGAACAGTGCTGCTGGCCTTTGATGTGACGGAAACGGCATTTGCCGAGCGCAATCGCAGGGAGTTTACCGCAAATGTATCCCATGAATTAAAAACGCCTTTGCAGTCGATTTTAGGCAGCGCGGAACTGTTGAAAAACGGACTTGTGGGGCAGGAAGATATACCACATTTTGCAGGACTGATTCATACAGAGGTATCCCGGCTGGTCACATTGGTGGATGACATTATTCATTTAAGCCAGCTTGACGAGGGGACTGCGCCGGTCATGGAGAGTGTTGATCTTCTCGAAATAGCGGAGGATGCAGCGAACGATCTGCAGGCCGCAGCAGTCCAGAAGCAGGTTTCCATTCTGGCCACAGGTAAACATGCCAAAATAAACGGTGTGCGTAATTATTTGTATGAAATGGTTTATAACCTCTGCGATAATGCCATTAAATACAATGTGCCGGCGGGGAAGGTGGAAGTTGTTGTTTCCAGTGAAGGACAGGGGGCAAATATCACTGTCAGGGATACAGGAATTGGGATTCCTGTTGAATATCAGTCCAGAATATTTGAACGGTTTTTCCGGGTCGATAAAAGTAGGTCAAAGGCATCCGGGGGAACAGGGCTGGGGCTTTCGATTGTAAAGCATATTGTACAATATCATCAGGCTGAGATAGAGCTGCAGAGTGTTGTTGGCGGCGGCACCACTGTCTCTGTCATGTTTCCTTCGACACTGATTGAAACAATAAATGAATGAAAAGAAGATAGTGAAGGAGCCGCTTTCTAGCGGCACTAGTAACAGAGATTGCACTACCCGCCTTTGAGGCGAGCAAGCATCAAAGGCCCCTTGGGGGACGGGGCAAAGCATTACTTAAAGTGGCGTTTGGTGATTTGGGAAAAGGTCATAGGTTTGTATCTGCTGGGATGGGTTGATTTGATATATATGGGATGCCCTATTTTGCACATTATGGATGAGAAAAAATTTGCCGAATAGAGGTGATAATAGTGATTGAGACAGATAAAAGCGTAGTCTATGGGAAACTGCAAATTTCCCCTGAGAGCAGGACGGTTTATGCTGATGAACAGGAAGTGGTCATTACACGGATGGAGTTTGATGTACTTTACTTCTTGGCATCAAATTCCGATATTGCATTTACGAGGGAACAGATTTATGATGCGGTGAGCAAGGACGACTATTCTGGAGGAGCCTATATCATAAGGGATATTATATACCGTCTCAGGGCGAAGCTGAAGATCACCAATATACGCACACTGCATGGATACGGATATAAATTTTGTATTGATCATGAAAAGAATAATGCAATGTCGTAATTTGTCGATGAAAACGACAATCTATCTATTTTTCACATATATTATACAGATATTTGAGGTATACAATATAACCCAACTGAAGAAAGAGTTGGGTTATATTTTTGTCGTGCGCCTGGCGGCGCACATTTGCAGGCGGATCAGGTGGATGTGCTTTTCCTTTCGCTGACGAGTGCTGCCGCCGTAGCGGTAAGAACTTTCAGGCTGCTTTCATCACACAGGGAAAGCAGCCTGAGTAATTCATGGTATGTAGAATCAGTTTTCCGCTCCGTTTCTGGAAAAATGCAGTCATCTGCGGAAATACTCAGCGTCCGGCAGATATGATAAAAAGTCTCGATGCTTGGGGAGCATCGGCAGCGTTCCAGATCCTTTTCAAAGGATACGGAGAGATCCAAAAGCTCCGCACAGGCTGCCTGTGTCAGATGCAGTTTCTTTCTGGCCTTTTTTAAGGCATTGCTGAAAATTCGGGCATCTTTGATTGACAGGGACATCGTGATCACCTCCTAACAGTAGTGTATTGCCACACTTTTCAAATGTAAAAATGGCACTACCATGCCCAAAACATATGTTACAAAACTACTATAAGCACTCTGGGTTCTGATGAAGAAAAAAACGTGGTTCATCAGGACGTTATTTGAGTGCTTTTTGCGACCATGGGAAAGGTACATGGTCATTGGGAAATTACCATAAGCCAGGCAGCGGCAGGGAAAGTTCATTAAAAAAATTACAGGTCTTCCGTTGGTAAAACAGGCCCGCAATGGTAGCGTGACACCCTACTTTTTGGCGGAAAATATGAAACTATGGAGAAAGGGCAGTTATCCGGGCGTTAAGTCGGGTAACCGTCCTTTTCATTTTTGCGGTTTTGCTCATTGCCGTTCACCTCCTGATTCAGATGCTGCAGCAAAAATCTGAATTTCAGGAGGAAAATCCATGTGGCAGAAAAACAATGGAAAAAGTGAAACGGAAATGTTACAGAATCTGTTTACTGCATATCTGACAACGGCAGTCAGACGCCGCAGGAACGATTACATACAGCAGACGGTCAGGATTCAGCAGATGGAAAGTGTGGAGGATGACATTCAATATATTCCGGAGCAGGGGGCGGAAGAGGATATGTTCCGTGGGCTGCCCTTACCCATGCAGATGGAGGACAGTGCGCTCCTTCATGTATTGAAAGGAATCAGCGAACGGGAGCGATATGTATTCTTTGCAAGGGTACTGGATGAAAGAGGCTTTGAGTCGCTTGCGGAAGAAATGGGTCTGGGGTATAAAGGCGTGGCAACGATCTATTACCGTGCTCTCAGTAAGATCAAAAAGAAGATGAAGGAGTTGAGAAAGTGAATTTTAAGGAAATACTGTTACGGGCGAAGGCCGGGGAGGAACCGGCTGTCATTGCCCTTCTGGAGATGTACAAGCCCTTGCTGGTAAAAGGGGCGATCATCGGCGGCAGGTTTGACGAAGACCTGTACCAGGAGCTCTGCATCACGTTGATCAGATGCATCAAATTATTCCGTTTTTAGGAAAGCAGAAAAGCGCTGAGGTCATTTCTCAGCGCTTTTCTTTTTCCTTAAAACATGCTTTTACTGAAAGGATTTCAGGTAATAGTGAACATATAAATTGTAGTCGTTCGTTCTGGTAATGAGCCTGAGCCGGATGTGGAAATGTTCTGTTCCAGAGTAGAGGTTATATTCGGTAGGATCCTGAGTGGATTCAGCGGTTCTGCAAATATCCCTCATGGCGGAGAGGTTTTTGAAAGCATCCAGTTCAAGCAGCATATTCTGGAAAAGATCAATTTCTGATGCCAGTTCTCTTGATAAGGGTGTTTTTGTGCAGTCGAACCACGTTGTCCACCAGTGGCCGCCATGGTAATCAGACCGGGAATAGGCTGTTTCGCTGACCGGATGGGCTGCGGCGCTGAAATCTACATTTTTTGTTTCCCGGAACACTTCCGGGAAAGGGCAGGTGTTTGAAAAGCTGATATTCATAGTATTCCTCCTTTTAGGCGGCATGATCTGCCAGATGTTTTTCATAGCCGTCCGGGTCGATCTCCCGGAGGGCAGATTCACGGAACCTGTACTGCGGATAGGTACAGTAGCCGCTCCTGGCGGTTTTTCCCGTGGGTACAGCCAGTTTGTTGCGGATGATCCAGGCAAGGACCGATTCGCCATTGTTGTTGGTGTCAATGTAGGCGGTATCCTTTTCCAGGAGAAATCCAAGATTCACGGTGAGGATGTTCCAGGGTTCCCAGCCGTCATCCGTATGGATGTGCATGGCAAGGGCAAGGTTTCCGTTGGAGTAAGTCCTGATGTCCAGCTTCATCCTGTATGCGGTGCCGTCTTTCTCAAAATCAAATATCTTCATGTGGGTGTCCTCCTAAAATTATGCTACTGTCTGGCTGCGTTCCCGGATATGCATGGCCAGAAAGGTATATTGTCTGCCTGCCTCCAAAGGGATCCATTTTCCATCCTGCAGGATACAGCCGTTGACGTGGTTATAAAGCTGCGGTGCCTGCGGAGAGGCGTCAAAGCATTCATTTGACAGATAAAGTCCCATATGCCTTTCATAAAAAGGCGCCAAGGTATCTTCAACCAGCTTTCTTAAAGCCAGCGCAAGCTGCTCGATCTCCTGGATGTCCTGCCGTCTGTAAGCTGCAGCTGAGACCTGTTTTAACAGGCCGGATGCCTGTACCGCATTGTTTATGGCAGGCACGATCTCCGGCAGGTATTCCTGGCGGATGCGCAGGCCGGCAAGTGCGGTCTGTTTTACATAGGCAGAGGCAGAAGTGGAAATATCCCTCACCAGGGCATAATAGGGCTTGCGGTAGTGGGTCCTTAATTCCTCCCTGGAAACCACCGCCAGATTGCGGCGGAGTGTGTCCAGATGGGTCATAAGGGTATTGCGTAAAATGTCTGTTTCCATAAAAAGCACCTCCTTAGCAGTGGTATTCCATGACAGCGCCGATATAATAAGGCACACCGGGCACCGCAGTCCGGATGAAGCGGTCAAAGGGGACCGGCGGACCGTCAGATTCCATGATGTAGCTGTCACGGTTTTGGGAAAAACTGGAGCCCAAGTCGGAAAGCAGTTTTTCCACATAATCATGGTGCATGAAGTTGAAAAAATCTCCCTTGCCGCAGGTCAGATCCGCCACCAGGTCATGGCAGGACAGCTTCAGGCAGGCGGCGACAAACTCGCACAGCCGGGGCGGCGTGAAAAACTGGCCGTTTTCGACTTCCTTTTTTGCCTCGCTGAACTGATGGTAGTTTTCATAATCTCCCCGTTCCAGCCCATGGAGGCCGCCGTCCCCCGTATAGGCGTTGTAGATGTCCTCAGGAGTGATGCCGTGTTCTTCCGGCCTGCCGTCTGCGATCAGGCAGAGGACTTTTTCATTCAGTGCTTTTCTCTGGTCATGGGGAATCGTTTCCCCATAATAGGAATACTTCAATCCCGTTCACCTCCTTAACAGATGTCGCCCAGGTATTCGCTGACGAACTGCCAGGCGTATTCTTCTGTGGAAAATTTGATGTCCACACGGTTGTTTTTGTACAGTTTCAGGGACAGGGCCTTTTGGCAGTCGTAGAACTCGTAAACATTGTGAGAGAGATTGTATGATCCGATAATATTGCCTATGCTGAGGGGGATGTTTGAACAGTCTCCCGTTTCAAAATGGGCGATTCCCCTTAAAATGTCGCTGGTTGACAGGACAAGCTCCCAACGGCCGCCGCCGTACATATCCTGGTAATGGCAGGCATACCCGGTAAGCAGCAGGGTACACTTTTTCTGTGTGAATTTTGCCTGCCCGTTGGATGCGTTCCATGCAGCCCTGTGGCATTTTTCTTTCAGCTCATGAAGGGCCTGATCCGACAGCTCCCGCCCGTCCGTGTAAAGGAATATCTGGTCTAAAACATCTGTGTAGCGTACAGAGAGGGTCTGCATGGCCTCGGTGTATGCCTTTACCCTGTCTTCGTAGTCATCAGTCCATCTGTCATCAGGTTTATCGGGGATAAGGCTGTGTTCTATTTCCGCTATGGAAAGGGAAAGATGGTAGGTCTTGTTAAAGAAGGATACCAGCTGCCCGATAAACAGGGAATGCCGGGAAGAAATCTGGTTCAGTATGTCCTCTTTTGACAGGCTGATATTTCCCCGGGATCCTATGTAAAAGCTGGGAGGGGTGTCTGTGCCGGCGAGAAGTTCCGCCTGCTGGTTCTGCGCATCCTCCCAGAAGCAGAGCAGCTCCTGCAGTGAGTCTTTGGCATTGTCGTAGGCAGCCTGGTGTGCCAGGCAGAAGTGTCTGTCAGTCTCGGTGATACGGGCATCGGCTGTTACCGTGACGCCCTCAAATTTTTGTAATAGGTTCATAAGTCTGTCCTTTCTGTTGTGATAAATAGTATTGGCGGAGGGACTGCAGCAGCCCTCCGCCAGTATGGTTGATTCTTTGCAGCCAGGTGAACTGCCATCAGTAAATCAGACAATCTCAATGCTGCAGGTATCTCTTCGGTACAGGTAGACATTGTCGGAGAGAAAATCTTCCCTGGCAAGCCCGCTGCGGTTTACCTCACAGACCATGTTCCGGAATTCCCTAAAATCATCGTCTTCCCGCAGGGGCAGTAAGATGACTTCATGCACAGAGCTGGGCAGGATCACCACGTCGGAATGGATGCGTTCTGCAAAATTTTTTAAGGCATTCTGATAAAGGATGGTGATTGCGCCGTTTGCCTTTTCCGTATTCGTCATGATATGCATGGGGATAGGAATTTCCCCGATGGGAGGGAGTTCCTCCGTATCGGCCATACATTCCTGGAGGACGTTCTCCATGGTGGAAACTGCAAGGGGGTAAAGCCGGGGGGTGTTTTCTTCGGCAAGCCGGGCAAGATCCTGTGTGGTGCAGCCCCACGCTTCAAGGTGGCTGTTATGGATCAGGATGCTGCCGCTACCGATTTCATCATCTTTATAATAGATGCAGTAAATAATGGCAAAATCAAGATATCTGATATAAGGAATATCTTCCAGCAGTGCCTTGTTTGCCTTAAAGTTGACCAGCTTATGGCAGACCAGCTCCCGGACTTTTTCAAAATCTTTGAACCATCCCATATCAAGGCGCTTGGGAAAGCTGTCGGCCTGATAGGCTCTAATGATACGGCCTACGGTGTCCGTCCAGTTTTTTGTATACAGGTACATGTCAAAAAATGGCTCCAGATACAAAGTAGGCGCTACATTGCAGCCGGGCTCAAGGATTATGAGTCCGTAATGTTTGGCCCCGTTGAGCTTTTCCACTTCTTTGTACTGCACCTCGCGGCCCAGGATCTTTGCAATCTCTGTGCAGGCTTCCTGTGTAAATTCCTGAATGTTCATCATATGTGTTCCTCCTGAAAATGCCTGGGCAGACCGTGTCTGCCCAGGATGGATTTGTCATTATGTAAAAATTTGTTGTGGTTAAAGCGAACAAGTTCGCTTTTATGCGCAGGCAGCCAGTGTTACCGGAACCGGGCTTGCCGCAGCCAGCGGGGAGGGAGTCATGGACAGATGGTAATGGGCTGCACTTGTCTCGAAATGTACCATATCCTCTGTCTGTTCATGGACTGCCACCACACGGGAGGTGCGGTGGATATGCCCTCCGGCGGCATAAATGGCTGCCTTGCCCACTGTGATAGGGCGGATAGGGCAGCCGCACAGCGTTACTTCTTTCTTTTTCTCATTCATTCGCCTGGCCTCCAATCTTTGTAAAGAGAGTGTGCTGTGTGAAAAGGATCATTCGTAGCAAAGCGCTTTCAGCGTCAGGCGGACTTCATTCAGAAGTTTCCTGACCTGATCCATGGAAACATTGTGCTTTCTGGCAATATCCCGGTCGCTGTAACCGCTGCCCCGTAAGCGGACCATATCCATCTGCTGTCTGGACACGTGGCCCGCCAGGTCGTGCAGGAGAAGCCTGGTTTCCAGCTGCCGCATCAGTTCATCCGGAGATTCGATGGTTTCCTCCAGGGGAAGACCATCATCATACCTGGGAACATGGATGCTGATAACGGTTGCGGTGCGTTTCTGGCGATGCTGATCTCTATAATAGTTTGACAGGCAGCGGGACATATCACGCCATGCAATGGTAGAAAACGAATATCTCTGTAAATCCTTTCTTGCGAGGAAATCACAGACAGCATCTAAGTAACCGAAAATGATCACGTCGTAAAATTCGGTTTCCGATAAATGTTTGCTGTTAAGGAATGCATAGACCAGATCATGATGTTCAGTAGCAAATAATCTCTGTTCAGGTGTCAAAGGTATATCACTCATTATAAAATCCTCCTTGTAGATGAAAGAAGGGATACCCCGGAGTAACCGGAATATCCCTTGTCTGTTTGGTTCATGGCATCTGCCATAATGGTTTCTTTTTTATGCGTTTATGCGGGCAGGGCCTTCCTGTCGCCGTCGATGGCGGGGGTCATGTAGACCGGGCCTGTGGTGCTGGCGGTCTGGGGCTCTGCATTGATGTAATCGCAGCCGTCGTCAAGCTGTTCCTTTGCCATTTCCGCACGCTGTTTCAGGGTCAGCTTGATCTGCTCCCGGAAGCCTTCGGCATAAGAACGGATCTGTGCAAGGTCTTCCCCCTCAAAGTTCTCCAGAAGACGGAAGGTAGCCACGCTGTAATCGTTGCCGCCGTTGTTTTCCTTTCTCAGCCCGATCTGTATCACGCTGCCATAGGAAGGGCGGCGGCGCAGCAGGAAAGCCTGGTTGACAAAGTTCTTGAAGGGCTTCAAACTGGTGGGCGGAAGGGAGATCTGGATGAGTACGCACTCGCCGCTCTGGAGCAGGTAGAGCATACGCATGTTCTTGCACGCCTTGCCCCGTCCTTCAGCAGATGTCCCGTACTGGTTCATGGCGCACATCATGCAGGAGCCGCCGGGTTCCCCGATGCCCTGTTTGCCGTTTACGGATGAGCACAGGGGAGCGGTGTTCTCGTCATACTCGCTGCCCTCGGGCCAGTAGGCGTTGGCGTCGTGGTGGAAGATCAGGACGCCATCTATGGTCTTTTCGTAGTTGGGGTTGTCCGGGTCATCCGTGGGGATCTCAAACACAAGGTTGCCGCCGGCAGGAATCTTGATCCGCTGGAAACTCATCTGCAGGATTTCCATATCGTCAGCCAGATCCTCCGATGTGAAACTGCTGTCCATCACTGCGGGCAGCTGGAAGTTTACGGGTTCCATTGTGGTGCTGGTGTTCTGGGTTGTCATATTATTTTTCCTCCGTTTCTGTGGTGCGGCTGTTTAGGCAGCCGCCTGGTTGATCCGTTTCCATTGTGACGCAGGCATGGAGAGGACATTGTAGCCGATGCCCTCCAGCTCGGTGGCCCGGTCGTAGCTCTCCACATCCTGGCTGTAGCGTGTGATCGCATTGGAAAGCCCGTACAGCGTCAGGTCCTTCCCCTCGATCAGATGCTGGAGGACGCCGGTGCTTTCGCTTTCTGTGATCTTGAAATCCCTGCTTGCCAGGCGGACGATGCCGGGAATGTCATGGGTATCCATGGCGGCACCTTTTGCCTGCTGCATCAGCCCGACTACCTGTGAAAAGCGTGTTTCATCCACAACGGCTTTCACGGTGTCCTGAATCTTCATCATAAAGGCTTTATCGTCGGCGGCCAGCGTCTGCTCAGAATAGAGCAGGAAATTTTCGTCGGCCTCGTTGACACGTCCCACATGGTTGCGCCTGGTCTGTGCATCATTGACAATCATGCCGTTTTTGCAGACAAGACGGTAAACCAGGGGCTGGACATTGACGGCGCCCATGCCGGTCTCGCTGTTGGAAATGATGATCCCCGACTGCACGATGTCTCCGGGGGAGACTTCGGCGGTCAGGCGCTCGTTGACGACTTTCATGTACATCCGGCTCTCCGTGATCTGGCAGCTCTCAAAACGGGCGCCCTTTATCCCCGACAGGATCGGGAGGACAGTCGTTGCCACCTCCATGTTGTCGATACGTTTATAGCGGCTGCTAAGAAAAGCCCGGGCCGTGCCGCCCATGGTGCGCAGCATCCGTTTGGACGGTGTGCGGTCCAGCCAGGCGTTGACATTCTGTGTCAGCAGGTCAGGGTGTTCCGTGAGCATCCTGTCATAGTAGGATGCCGGGATGTTCAGGTGCAGGCCAAGCTGGCGGTGGGCGATGGCACCGATCTCCAGCGGCTCCACGGGCTCCGTGCCGTTGTCATACATATGGAGATAGACCTGGCCGCCGCAGGTTTCCATTCTCAGGTTTCTGTTGTCCACCAGATAATCTGCCTTCAGCTCACTCTGCCGCATAATCTCAGCGGCCATTTCCTGCAGGGAAAGACCTTCTTTCATTCGCGTTCGCTCCTTTCTTTTTCTGTGCGTTTACCACGAGACCTGGATGCCTGCGGGCGTGACCTCCGCCGCCAGGCCGTTCCGCTCAAAGACCTGTACCAGCCGGTCCCAGTAGACCTTTTCCGGAAAGTTGGCAAGGTGCTCTTTGGCAACCTCCGCCGTGTCCTCTGTGACACAGACGTCCCCGTCCTCATGGTTATAGCAGGAAGGGGGTGTTTTCAACGTGGGCAATTCGGAAAGCAAGGTCCCTCTTTGGGAAAAGTATATACTGACAATACAAGAGGCAGCGGAGTATTTTCATATTGGAGAGAAGAAACTGCGAAAACTTGTAGAAGGAAGGACAGATGCAGACTATCTTATTATGAATGGCAACCGTGTCATGATAAAGAGAAAGCTATTTGAGAAATACTTAGATGAATCGGCCTCGGTATAAATTTTATCTTGAAAACAATACATTGATGCCGACTATATCAAACCACGAAAAAATCAATGGAATTTGGGCCCCGGACATGGTATGATATACATATCGTATCGGGGCTCTTTTTCATTAGAAAGGAGCAGAAAAATCATGAGCGAAAAAAGACGGGATAATAAAAACCGTGTATTACGCAATGGAGAGAGCCAGCGATCAGATGGAAGATATGCGTATAAGTACATAGATACCGATGGAAAACAGCAATTTGTTTACAGCTGGAAACTGGAAAAGACCGACAGACTGCCGAAAGGCAAGCGTGATGACCTTTCCTTAAGGGAAAAGGAAAAGCAGATCCAAAAGGATCTGGAAGACATGATATCCACCTCAGGCGGCGATATTACAGTCTTGGCGCTGGTTGAAAAATACACCTCGCAGAGAAAAGGCATGCGCCATTCTACAAAGGCAGGATACAAAACAGTCCTTAATGTCCTTGCCAAAGATGATTTTGGCAGGAGGCAGATCAGGGATGTGCGTTTATCTGATGCGAAAGAGTGGCTGATCCGGCTTCAGGAGAATGGGAAAGGCTACAGCTCCATCCAGACGATCAGGGGTGTGGTCAGACCGGCTTTCCAGATGGCGGTGGACGATGATCTGATACGCAGGAAGTCATGGATTGTTTCAGGCATATCCTTGAAACCCGTGAAAAGCCGAAAGCGGAGCCGGTTGTCAGTGATGCGAAGGGGCGGCTGTACCATGGCTTCCTGTTCCTGGACAAGAATGGAAGGCCGATGGTTGCCTTGCATTGGGAAAAGTATATGCAGCATATCAGGGAGAAGTACAACAAGATCTACAAAGTACAGATGCCGGATGTGACGCCCCATGTGTGCAGGCATACTTTTTGCTCCAACATGGCAAACAGCGGCATGAATCCCAAGACCCTGCAATACATCATGGGCCATTCGGACATCGGTGTCACGCTGAACACCTACACGCACATCGGCTACGAGGACGCGAGCAGGGAAATGAAAAAGGTGAGCAATGCCTGAAAAAGCCGAGTAGTACAAATTTTCAATTTACTACTTTTTTTACTACTTTTCAGGGCCAAGATATGCCGGGATAAGCCAGGATATGCCGAAAAACCGAATGAGCCTGAAAAAATCCTGAAAGCCTGGAAACGCCAAAAAATCAAGAAAAACCACGATAATCCAACTTATGCAAGGAGTTAAAAATAGATGATTAAAATACTATTCGTCTGCCACGGCAACATCTGTCGCAGTCCAATGGCCGAGTTTGTAATGAAGGATCTGACAGAAAAGGCGAGGCTGTCGGAGAGCTTTTTCATCTCTTCTGCGGCTACCAGCACCGAAGAGATCTGGAATGGTGTCGGCAATCCGGTATATCCTCCGGCCAGGGAGGAGCTTGCCCGCCACGGGATCGGCTGTAAGGGTAAACGGGCGGTACAGCTGACTCGGGCAGATTACGGCCAATATGATTATCTGATCGGAATGGACAGTGCCAATATCCGCAATATGTTGCGGATATTGGGAGGGGATCCGGAGAGAAAGGTTTGCAAGCTGCTTTCATTTGCGGGATCTGAGAGAGATATTTCCGATCCCTGGTATACCGGAGATTTTGCAACAACATATCGGGACGTGCTGGAGGGATGCGAGGCGCTTTTGGAACAGTTGATGCAAGCTCTTTAAATTCTGTGAAGTTATAGTGGCGGCGCAGCAGAGCATTCAATCTTCTTGTGCATCAATATTTGCAGATGCGGGAGAAATTTTAGAGATGTACTAGGAGGGAAGGAGCTTTCTTTTGCATGTTATTGCCGGTTCTTACTTCAGATCCAGGCCCTTTAACAGCATGTGGCTGCACAGTTTTGCCATTTCTTCAGGTGTCTGGGGGGCAGGCTGGTTCAGCCATGTCTCAATCACCCCTATGCAGCCGGAGATGGCAAAGGCTTCCCTGTAGGTATGATGGTTGGTACTGTGTGTGTGCATCAGAAATTGGCAGATTCGTTCCTGAACTAGATGTTTTAGTCGGTTGACAAAAGCCAGGTCGCCATGGGGGCTCATCATGACCCTTGCGGTGTCCTGGTTGCGGTGAAGCAGCAGAAAAATTTCCCGCAGGGTGGCTTCGGGATCATGCTTATCCGGAGCGCCGGTAAGGGTACGGTCCAGGATTGCGTTAAATTCCTGGAACAGTTCGTCTTCTATATTTTTCAGCAGATCATAAATGTCCGTATAATGGAGGTAGAAGGTTCCTCTGTTAATATCCGCCAGGTCAGACAGTTCTTTTACGGAAATTTCTTTTATATCTTTTTCTTTCATCAGCTGTATGAGTCCCCGGGTCAGAAGCGTTCTGGTTCTGCGCACGCGGCGGTCCGTTTTTTCCATGTTTTGCCTCCCTGTTTTGGTGTCATGCATCTTTTCAGTGAACTTTCTAAACAATTTCTAAATAATAGACATAACGATAGCAAAGTGTTCATAAATAGACATCAATATAAAGATTGTATATTGCTTTTTGTGGTGCCTTCATTATAATATCTTTTGAAAAGAAAATCAACAGAATGTCCAATAAAATACTATCGTGTACATAAGCTGCGACTTGTGACACTCGCGGGTATGAACAGGGTAAACGGGATAATCTGGGGAGATAGAGCGCACAGAAAGTGAGGTTTGAGGGAAAATGGAAAAGGAGAACGGTAAAAAAGAGAATTCCTTTATGATCAGGCTGTCAACGTTGATCGTGGATAAACGAAAAGGGTTTTATTTGGTATTTATTATGCTGATTTTGTTCAGTGTTTTTTCCATGAACAGGGTGCAGGTGAATAATGATCTGACCTCGTATCTGCCGGATACTACGGAGACCAGACAGGGGCTGGATCTGATGGAAAAGCAATTTGTTACTTATGGGACGGCCAGAATCATGGTATGTAATGTGACTCTGGAGGAAGCCCGGCAGCTGGCAGAGCGTCTGGAGGCTATGGACGGCGTCAGTATGTTGGATTTTGATGATTCCCTGGAGCATTATCATGATATGGAAGCGCTTTTTTCCGTGACCTTTGATGGAGAGGCGGATGACGAGGCGTCACTGGAGCATCTGAACGGGATGCTGGAGTTCCTTTCCGACTATGATGTATATTACACCTCTGATATCGGACAGGAGGAGAGGGATGCTTCGGATCTGGACAATGATATGATCATTATTTTGCTGCTGGCGGGAGTGGTGATTGTCAGTGTGCTGCTGTTTACTTCCACCACCTATGCGGAGATCCCTGTATTTTTGATGACTTTTATCGTGGCGGCCATTTTGAACAAGGGTACAAATTACTGGTTCGGAACCATCAGCTTTGTGACGGATTCCATCGCAGTGGTGCTGCAGCTGGCGCTGGCGGTGGACTATGCTATTATTCTATGTCATCGTTTCATGGAAGAGCATGAGGACAAGGATGCCAGAGAGGCTGTCATCGTGGCGCTGAGCAAGGCCATTCCCGAGATATCATCCAGCTCTCTGACCACTGTTTCCGGTATGGTGGCGCTGATGTTTATGCAGTTTCGGATCGGCTATGACATGGGAATTGTGCTGGCAAAGGCAATTGTCATGAGTCTGGTTTCCGTGTTTTTCCTGATGCCGGGACTGCTCCTGACCTTTGCCAGGGCCATAGATCATTCTCATCATAAAAGCTTTGTGCCCAAGATTACGGCGGTGGGTAAATTCTGTGTACATACCAGGTTCATTATACCGCCTCTGTTTATTCTGGTAGTGATCGCGGCAGCGGTATTGTCCGGGAGGACGAATTATGTGTACGATATGAATACATTGGAATCCAAGTCCATGAGCGCAAATCGTTTTTCGGTGAGCATGGTCAATCGGGAATTTGGCAAGATCAATCAGCTGGCGGTTATGGTGCCCAGGGGGGACTACGAAAAGGAGGGGCAGGCGCTTAGAGCGCTGGAGGCCATGGAAGAAGTGGACTCCGTGATGGGCTTGGCCAACATTGAGGCCATGGACGGGTATATTCTCACCCAGCAGCTCACGCCCCGGGAGTTTTCGGAGCTGGTGGATCTGGACGTTGAGGTGGCTGATCTGCTCTACACGGCTTATGCGGTAGGAGACAGTAATTATGGAGCGCTGGTCAGCGGCGTCAGTCAGTACAAGGTTCCTTTGATTGATATGTTTTTGTTTATTTATGATCAAAAGGAAAAAGGAAATATCACCCTGGAGGATGAGCTGGAGGAGACCTTGTCGGACGCTTATTCTCAGATCAGCATTGCCAGGGATCAATTGCAGGGTGAGGATTACAGCCGTTTTGTGCTGGAGCTTTCCGTTCCGGCGGAAGGGCAGGAAACCTATGATGCGTTGGAGCGGGTCAGGGATCAGGTAGCCAGATTTTATGACAGGGAACAGATTTTACTGGCGGGAAATTCCACCAGCAACAAGGACTTAAGTGATTCCTTCGGAATGGATAATACCATAATCACGGTTTTAACAGCTCTTTTTGTAATGATTATATTGCTGTTTACCTTCCAGTCAGCGGGACTGCCCGTCCTTCTGGTGCTGACGATTCAGGGAAGCATCTGGATGAATTTCTCCCTGCCTTATCTGCTGAATGAGCCGGTGTTTTTCCTGGGATATCTTGTGGTATCTGCTATTCAGATGGGAGCCACAATAGACTATGCGATTGTAATTACAAGCCGTTATATGGAGCTGAAGGTTTACATGTCTATTAAGGAGGCCATTGTGGAGACCTTGAATCAGGCGTTTCCCACCATTGTAACCAGTGGCTCCATGCTGGTGGCCGCGGGCTTCATCATCAGCAATGTTTCTTCTAATGCAGTGGTGGCGGCCATAGGGCTGGCGCTGGGAAGGGGGACGCTGACTTCCATAGCTCTGGTTTTGCTGGTATTGCCTCAGACGCTGCTGATCGGGGACATCATTATAGAAAAAACAGCCTTCACGCTGAAGCGGGATATGACGAAGCCGCTGCCCACAGGAGGGCGGATCCGCATGTCAGGCCATATCAAGGGCTTTGTGAACGGGGTGATCGAGGGCGAGTTTACCGGAGTCATCGACGGCGAGATGGGTGCGGTGGTACGGGCCAGAGATACGGTGGAATCTCTGGATCAGTTCCGTCAGGAGGAAACAGCGGTTCCTGTTTTGGAAACGAAGATGGAGGAAGGCGGTTTGAAGGACAAGGAAGAGACTCAGGAAACATCAGAAGATATCACAGAAGCAGAGAAGACTCATGAAGAAGCGGCAAAGAGCGTAAAAAAATTATATTCGGTTCTTATCTTCCTGTGTGCGGCAGGCCTGCTTTCCCGGCCCATTCCCGTTCAGGCGGCGGAGGGGCAGACCTATGGTCAATATATTGCCGGGTCGGAGGCAGAGGGAATTCCCCAGGAGGAGAGCGGGTATACGCTGATCTGCATTTCCACGGAGCAGGAGCTGGCACAGCTGGCGGAAAACTGCAAACTGGACAGCTGGTCCCGGGATAAATATGTTAAACTGGAGGCGGATATTATTCTGCAGGAATATAGGAGTATTTCCATTCCCAGCTTTGGCGGCATTTTTGACGGAGGAGGGCATCGGATTCAGGGCCTGGAGCTGACGGCACCAGGATCCCGGACAGGACTTTTTCGGTATATTCAGGAAAGCGGCACAGTCAAAAATCTGCAGGTGGAAGGCAGAGTGAGCTCGGAGGGAAGCGGCAGCCAGGCAGGTATTCTGGCAGGAGTTAATTATGGACGGATATGGAACTGCGAGGTTTCCGGAAGCATATCCGGGAAGGACGAAATCGGAGGTTTGGCCGGCATCAATCAGGAGACAGGAGAGATCCGGCAGTGCAAATCCAATGCTCTGGTGACAGGAGTCCATTATACGGGAGGAATCTGCGGCGTAAATCGGGGAATTATAAACAATTGCAGCAATGGGGGAGCGGTGAACACCAACAGTGAGGAGGTACTTTATGATCTGGAGGATCTGACCATGGAGAGGCTGGAGGATCTGAACAGTGTCTCCAATGTGGCAGTACATACTGATACCGGCGGCATTGCGGGCTACTCTGAGGGAAAGATTTATTATTGTTCCAATTCTGGAACAGTGGGCTATCAGCATGTGGGTTATAATGTAGGAGGCATCGCAGGCAGGCTTCACCAGGGCTATGTGCAAAGCTGCACCAATTCAGGCCATGTGCTGGGACGAAAGGATGTAGGCGGGATCGCCGGCCAGATGGAACCGTTTTTGGAGATTGAGTATCTGAATGATAAGCTGGACGAGATTGACCGGGAATCGGAGAAGCTGATCGGATTGCTGGAGGAGACCCACAGTGATCTGAACCATTATGGAAGTCAGGCAGCTTCCTTCTCCAAGGCTGTGACAGCCAGCCTGAACAGAGTATCCCAGGCCTCAGGCAGTCTTATATCTACGGTACATGAGCTGTGGTATATCTATAATCAGGAGCTGACAGGTGTAACGAATGATTTGAGGCGGCTGAATACTGAGCTGGAGGAGCAGAGTAAGGCAGACCAAAATTCGGGGAATCAGGGGCAGGCGGATCCGTTAGATATAGAAGAAGGGGATTTGCCTTTGAAAGATCTTACCGTAAGCGGAGGGGATGTGCTCGGCGGCTTGGATCCGGGAGATATTACGATCAAGGCTCCTGACAATCTGGAAGGCTATCTGGCGGCTTTGCGCAGATTCGGGGACAGCGCAGGCACTCATCTTACCAATACGACGAATGCTTTCCGGGACAGGAATGACACGATCACCAATAATCTGAACGTTTTAGATGAGGGATTACAGTCTGCCTGCAGGGATATGGACCAGCTGGCGGAGGTGCTGGAGAAGGGAACCGGTCAGGTGGGCGAGGACACGGATGCGGTGATCGCACAGATCAAGGTGCTTCGAAAATCCATGAACGAATTGAGGGACGATTTATTCCGGTATGAAGGAATTTCCATAGAGGATACCTCCGACGAGGCCGCCGGCGGCGACATGGATCATCTGGGGGCGGAGCAGGAGGTCTATTACGATACCTCATCTTTCCAGCAGGGAAAGGTGACGCTGTGCATCAACCAGGGAAGAGTGGAGGCGGATACCAATGTGGGAGGAATCGTAGGGCAGATTTCCACAGAGCTGGATTTTGATCCCGAGGATGATGTGGATATTACGGGGGAAAGAAGCTTTAATATTGAGCAGACTGTTAAGGCGGTGGTTCGGGAAAGCCGCAATCTGGGAAATGTAACAGGGAAAAAGGACCATGCGGGAGGCATTGTTGGAAAGGCGGATTATGGAGCGATAATTTCCTGCGAGTCCTATGGAAATGTAGCCAGCACTGACGGAAGCTATGTGGGTGGCATCGCCGGTTCCTCCCGTTATTGTGTCAGAAGCTGTTATTTTCTGGGAAGCTTGTCCGGGGAAAATTATGTGGGCGGAATCGTTGGAAGAGGAAGCGATATTCTTTACAGCTATTCGAATCCTTCCATAGAGCTGACAGGAGAGTGTGCGGGAGCCGTGGCGGGAATGCTGGAGGAAGAAGGGTTTCTGTATGGAAATTATTATGTGGAAGGAAGTCTTCCCGGTGTGGATTTCATCGGCTATGCAGGCGGGGCGCAGCCTCTTTCCTATGAAGAATTCTGCAGCAGAGAAGGTGTTCCCGCAGCCTTCCGGGAGTTTCAGGTGGTCTTTTCGGTGGAAGGCCAGGAGCTGGCATCGTTTACCTGTGGTTATGGGGACTCGCTGGATGAGTCTTTGATCCCCAGGATCCCGGAGAAGGAAGGTTTTTATGGGGTATGGCCGGAATTTGATTATGGATTTATCACGGGGAGCCGTGTGCTGGAGGCTCAATATGAGCCATGGATATCCTCTCTGGACAGCCAGGAGAAAAATGCGGAGGGCAGACCCTGTGTTCTGGTACAGGGACAGTTCCTGCCGGGGGCGCGTCTTGTTTTGACAGACCGGCAGGAGGGCACCGGGATAGCGGTGGTTTATGAAACGGCGGAAAGCAATTCCACAGAAAACCAAACTGCAGATAACCAATCGAATGGGCAGGCAGGAGAATATAACGGTTTACTGACGGTAAGAGTTTTCAGCCAGGACCCGGAAAATACACTGGTGGAAATCTTTGAGGATGGCATATACAAATCGGCAGAAACCTCTGTTATAGGAAGCTACCTGGAGTTTTCTATGGAGGGGAACGGAATTTTCCGGTTGACGGCAGTTTCGGATGACAGTAAACTGGAAGTGTTTATGATAATCGGCGGAGCGGGAGCAGCTATAATTATAGTGCTGATTGCAATAAAGCTGTGCCGGAAGCACAGCAAAAAGAAATCCCAGGAAGCCGGGCCGGCGCAGAGGGAAAAGGAGAGGCCGTGATGGTTCAATACAGAAATTTGTTAGATCGGGAGATTAACAGGGATATGTTCCGGCAGTTTATCCGGCGCCAGGTGGTGGGAAATTGTTATCGATGGGAGAAGGATCACTGGGAAATTCGTGAGGATCCCTTTATTGACGACTGGTCGGAGGATGACTATCAGGTATTGATCCGATGCCTGAAAAATACGGCGTCTACAGGAGGCTTTGTGCAGGGCGCTTTCCGTGATGGCGTTTTAAAGGGCTTTGCGTCGGTGGAGGCTGAATTTTTGGATGAGGAGCGCAGGTATTTGGATCTTTCCAGTATCCATGTGTCCTCGGATGCCCGACGGATGGGAATCGGAAAACGGCTGTTTCTTGGGGCGGTGCAGTGGGCCAGGAAAAATGGGGCGGAAAAGCTTTATATTTCCGCCCATTCTGCTGTGGAGAGCCAGGCCTTTTATCGGTCCCTTGGGTGCGTGGATGCTCTGTGGCGCTGTGAAGCCCACGTGGCGCAGGAGCCCTATGACTGCCAGCTGGAGTATGTGATTTCCATGTTGAAGGGGAACCCTGCGGCGGAAGGCATCGTTCTGAAGATGGATCCCCCGGCGGAAGGCACCGTTCTGAAGATGGATCCCCCGGCGGAAGATGCCAGCCTGAAGATGGATCCCCCGGCGGAAGATGCCGGCCTGAAGATGAATCCCCCGGCGGAAGGCACCGTTCTGAAGATGGATCCCCCGGCGGAAGATGCCAGCCTGAAGATGGATCCCCCGGCGGAAGGCACCGTTCTGAAGATGAATCCCCCGGCGGAAGGCACCAGGCTGGAAGGAAAGCCCGGTGCCTGGATTCTGGAGGGATGTGTGGACAGTGTGGAATCTGCCGTCACCGCCTGGGAGGCAGGAGCAGGCAGGCTGGAGCTGTGCGCAAATCTCATGATCGGAGGAACGACCCCTTCTCTTGCGGCCTTTCGTCAGGTAAAGCGATTGTGTCGTGTACCGGTGCATGTGCTGATTCGCCCCAGGCCTGGAGATTTCTGTTATACGAAGCAGGAATTTGCCCTGATTCGGGAGGAGATAAGCATTTTTCGGAAAGAAGGGGCGGACGGGATTGTTATCGGTATCCTGAAGCCGGACGGCAGGCTGGATCTGGAGCGGATGAAGTTATTGATGGAGGATGCCCAGGGCATGTCCGTGACTCTGCACAGGGCCTTCGATGTATGCGCGGATCCTTATGAGGCTCTGGAGCAGGCGGCGGCGCTGGGGATTCACACCATTCTCACCTCCGGGGGCCGGGCAAATTGTATAGAGGGAATTCAGTGTCTGGGAAAGCTTATGTCGCAGGCCGACGGGCAGATCAGGATCATGGCGGGAGGCGGCGTGGATGCCTCCGTGATCCCAAGGCTGTTCTGGGAAGCGGGCATCCGGGATTTTCACATGTCGGGAAAGATGATCTGCCAAAGCCCCATGACTTACCGCAAGGGTGATGTCCACATGGGCGCGGAGGGCTTCGGAGAATATGAGCTGTGGCGTGCCGACGGGGAAAGGTTCCGGGAGGCGGCGCGGATTCTGGATCAACAGTCAAAACAGGACAGGGAGCAGAAAGGCCGATAAGCCGGAACAGGAAGTCTTCTCAACCCGGGAAACCTATTGCATTTTGTGCTTTTGCGTGATATTATTTTAACGATAAGAAATCCCGGCAGGGGCAGAAAGGAAGATAGGAAATGAAACAGAGTTTTGACCATATTGTAGAAGCGGTCAAGGAGTGCGGCAAAAAGACAGTGGCGGTGTCCGTGGCCCAGGATTCCGCAGTGCTGGAGGCGGTGAAGGCGGCAAAAGAAAGAGGCATTGCGGATGCCATTCTGGTAGGCGACGAGGCAAAAATCAGAGAGATTGCGGCTTCCGTCGGAATGGACCTGGAGGGCTTTGAAATCATTGATGAACCGGATGTGATTCAGGCTTCCCTGAAGGCCGTGAAGCTTGCCCATGAGGGGAAAGCTGACATGTATATGAAGGGTCTGATTGATACAAAGAATTTCCTGAAGAGCGTACTGGACAAGGAAGTGGGTCTGCGTACAGGCAAACCGCTTTCCCATGTGTGCGTGTTTGAGATCCCCGGTATCGACAGACTTTTGTTTTTGACGGATGTGGCTTTTATGACCTATCCTACTCTGGAGGATAAGGTACATATTATAGAGAATACCCTGCCTGTGTGCAAAGCCTGCGGAATTGAGACGCCCAAGGTGGCTCCTCTGGCGGCAGTGGAGGTGGTGAATCCCAAGATGCCTGCCACGGTGGAGGCGGCGGAGCTGACAAAAATGTGCGAGGAAGGGCAGATTACCGGCTGTATTATTGATGGTCCTCTTTCCCTGGACCTGGCCATCGATGCGGAGGCGGCAAAGCATAAGGGTGCTACGGACAGGAAAATCCAGGGAGATGCGGATATGCTTCTGTTCCCGGATATCCATGCGGGCAATCTGGTGTATAAGGCTATCGTACATATGGTAAAGGTGAAAAACGGATGCATCCTCACTGGTACCAAGGTGCCTGTGATTCTGACCAGCCGTTCCGATACCTTTGAGACCAAGGTGAATTCCATTGCCCTGGCGGCGGTAGTGGCTGAGGAGATGAAGAGGCAGGCCGGTCATGCTGAATGAAGTTCTGGATTTGGCTGCGGATCTGGCCATGGATGCAGCTTCCAAAATAGGATGAGACATGGAATAACAAATTGGAAAAGCTAATAGAAAGAATCAGGAGGATACAGGTAATGTCCATAAAAAGTTTGATCATCAATCCCGGTTCCACCTCCACTAAAATAGGTGTGTTTGAGGATGAGAACCTGCTGTTTGAAGAGACGCTGAGACATTCCACAGAGGAGATCGGCAGATATGCCAGTATTGTGGATCAGAAGGATTTCCGCAAAAAGATCATTACGGATCTGCTGGAGTCAAAGCAGTTTGACATAAAGAGCCTGAACGTGGTAGTGGGACGGGGCGGCATGCTCAAGCCCATCCCCGGAGGCACCTATGCGGTGACAGATGCTTTGCTTGAGGATCTGAAAAAGGGCGTGCAGGGCCAGCACGCATCCAATCTGGGCGGTATTCTGGCCAGAGAGATCGGAGATTCCATAGGAGCGCCCTCCTTTATTGTGGATCCGGTGGTGGTGGATGAGCTGATGCCCATTGCCAGGTATTCGGGTGTGCCGGAGCTTCCCAGAACCAGTGTATTCCATGCACTGAATCAGAAGGCGGTAGCCAAGAGATATGCCAGAGAGGCCGGAAAGCCCTATGAGTCCCTGCGTCTGATCGTGGTGCATATGGGAGGCGGCGTGTCTGTGGGCGCTCATGAATATGGAAAAGTGGTGGATGTGTTCAACGCTCTGGACGGGGACGGCGCATTTTCACCGGAGCGGGCCGGGGCGGTGCCCAGCGGAGCGCTGATCAGAATGTGTTTTTCCGGGAAATATACCGAGAAGGAAGTCTATGGTAAAGTGGTAGGCAAGGGCGGCTTCAACGCATATCTGGGTACCAACGATATGCGGGAGGTGACCAAACGGGCTAACGAGGGAGACGAGAAAGCGGCGGAGGCCAAGCAGGCGTTTCTGCTTCAGGTATCCAAGGATATCGGCTCCATGGCCTGCGTGCTGAACGGGAAGGTAGACCAGATCATCGTTACCGGCGGTATTGCATATGGTGCGGATGTAGTGGCCGCTCTGAAGGAGAGGGCAGAGTGGATTGCGCCCTTTACCGTGTATCCCGGCGAGGATGAGCTTCTGGCTCTGGCCCAGGGCGCTTTGCGGGTGCTTAAGGGTGAAGAGAAGGCTATGGAGTATTAAGGCTTTTTGACCAATTTATATTACCTGAAAACTGACCCTGAAGCTGTGCAGCCGGGGGCCGGACGGAGTTGTTTTCGTACAGACACCCGGGGCGGAGCCGTCTGCGGCGTCAGGGTTTTTGAATGAGAAAAAATCGTGAAGCGAAAATTTAATATTTGGCAAAATATTTCCCCCATGAAGCTGATTCTGGGGGGTTATCTCCTTATTATACTGACCGGAACATTACTGCTGGCGCTGCCGGCGGCCACGAAGGGACCGGGGGGCACGCCGCTTTCCGACTGCTTTTTTACGGCTACGTCCGCCACCTGTGTCACGGGGCTGATCCGCTTTGACACCTATACCCACTGGACACTGTTGGGCCAGCTGGTGATTCTTGGACTGATTCAGATCGGGGGCATCGGCTTTATGACGGTGGCTATTCTGGTGATGGTGTTCACCAGAAGAAAAATCGGACTGAGTCAGCGGTCTCTGATGCAGAATTCCATCTCCGCGCCCCAGATCGGAGGCATAGTGAAGATGGCCAAGTTTATTGCGCTGGGAACGGCGCTGATTGAGCTGACAGGAGCGGTGCTTCTCAGCTTTTCCTTCATCCCCAGATTTGGGTGGGCAAAGGGAATCTATTTTTCCGTTTTCCATGCGATTTCAGCTTTTTGCAATGCAGGCTTTGACCTGATGGGAGGGGTCACAGGAGAATGCTCTTCTCTGGTGGGAATGACGGGAAACTGGTATGTGTGCATGGTGATTATGCTGCTGATTTTCATCGGAGGACTGGGCTTTTTTGTGTGGCATGATCTGGGCGCAAGAAGGTTTCGCTTCCGCTACCTGAACCTTCAGAGCAAAATGGTGCTGGCTGTAAGTGCAGGGCTGGTGATTGCAGGAACCCTGGCCATTCTGTTTCTGGAATGGGGTGGGCCGCTGTATGCGGAATTGTCCGGCGGTCAGCGGGTTCTGGCCAGCCTGTTCCAGTCCGTATCGGTGAGAACGGCCGGATTTAATACGGTGGATCTGGCGGGGATGACCGAAGGTGCTTTGTTTGTAATGATTTGCCTGATGATGATCGGAGGCTCCACCGGATCCACGGCGGGAGGCATCAAGACCACTACCTTCTGGATTCTGTGTATCAGTATTTTTGCCACCTTCCGAAGAAAAAAGAATATCGAGGTGTTCGGGCGCAGGATGGAAGAGGGAATTACCAGGACTGCTTCCTGTGTCTTTATGACCTATCTGCTGTTGTCTGTCACTGTTTCCGTGGTGATTTCCGCCGTGGAAAATATTCCTCTGCTGACGGCGCTGTTTGAATCTGTCTCCGCGGTGGCTACAGTGGGATTGACTCTGGGGATTACGCCCGGAGTGGGAATGGTATCCAAGCTGTTGCTGGCCTTTTTGATGCTGTGCGGGCGGGTGGGTTCCATCACCATGCTGCTGGCATTTTCCTCGGAGAAGAGGGTGACAAATTCCAGACTGCCTTTGGAAAAGGTACAGGTGGGATAATGAGGCGGGAGCTTTGAGCGATAGGTGTGCCGAAGCGGCACAGGGGGTATAGTATGAAGTCTATTTTGATTATCGGACTGGGACGGTTCGGGCGTCATATGGCACAGACCTTTTTGGACAAGGGTCATGAAGTGCTGGCGGTGGATCACAGTGAGGACAGGGCGGATGCCGCCGTAGGCAGCATTCATCAGATCCTTATCGGGGATGCCACCGACGAGAGGTTTATGGAATCACTGGGGATCAGCAATTTTGATCTGGCGGTCATTGCCATCGGTGAGAATTTCCAGACGGTGCTGGAAATCACGGTGCTGCTCAAGGATTTGGGCTGTAAATACATTGTGGCCCGGGCTACCCGGGATGTTCATAAGAAGTTGCTTTTGCGGAACGGGGCGGACTACGTGTCCTATGCGGAGCGGGAGGTGGCCGAGCGTCTGGCCATCAAATTCGGAGCGGATAATATATTCGATTATGTGGAGCTGACTCCGGAGATCGGGATCTATGAAATCGCGGCGCCCAGGGCCTGGCTGGGAAAAAGCATGGTGGAGCTGTCTATCCGCACCAAATATCATGTGAGCGTCCTGGCCACCAAGCGGCAGAACCAGATCTACCCTCTGCCTCACCCAAGTCATGTGTTCGCGGAAGAGGAAAGTATTATGGTTATGGGAACGGCCAGAGACATTGAGGCGATTACGTGAATAGTTACGAAATCTGAAAGTTCGGTTTTCAGAAAAATAAGGCGGTATCTTTCCCTTAAGGAAGGATACCGCCCCTGCATTTTGATCCGGTGAGGTCAAATATCAAATTTAAAATAATTCTTTGCGTTGTAATAGGAAATGTTTTTAACAATTTCGGACAGGATTTCCATGTCTGCCGGAAATTCTCCGTTCTCCACCCAGCCGCCGATCAGATTGCAGAGGATACGCCGAAAATATTCATGCCTGGTATAGGACAGGAAGCTTCGGGAGTCTGTCAGCATGCCGATGAAGCCGGACAGGTTGCCCATATTGGCCAGGGATGTCATTTGCTCTTGAATGCCAGCCTTGTGATCGTTGAACCACCAGGCGCTTCCCTGCTGGATCTTGGCCACGGCGGTGGAGTCTTGGAAACAGCCCAGGACCGTGCTGATGGACTGGTTATCGTTGGGATTTAAGCTGTACAGAATGGTTCTGGGCAGCTCCTGGGTCAGGCACAGCGCGTTGAGGAAGTCTGCCGTCTGATTGGAGGGAGCATAGTTGTTGATACAGTCAAAGCCAGTGTCGGGACCCAGCTTTTCGTAGGCCAGCGTATTGTTGTCCCGTTTGCAGCCGTAATGGAGCTGCATGGCCCAGTCCAGCCTGTGGTATTCTCTGCCTGCAAAGAGCATGAAGGCAGTCTTGAACTTCATTTCTTCCTCATGGGATAGGATCATTCGGTTCAGGCGCTTCAGGAAGATGGCTTCCACCTCGTCCTCGGAGGCCGGGCAGTACATGACGTATTCCAGTCCATGGTCGGACAGACGGCATCCCATGGAGGCAAAGAATTCCATGCGCCGCTTCAGCGCTTCACGCAGAGCCCGGAAGGAAGAGACTTCGGGCAGGCCGGTGAGGGAGGCCAGCTGATCCAGATAATCCAGATAATCGGGCTTTTCGATGTTCATTGCCCGGTCAGGCCTCCAGGCGGGGAGTACCTTGACGTCAAAGCCGGGATCCTCCGCCAGCTTTTTGTGCCATTCCAGAGAATCAATGGGATCATCGGTGGTACAGATCAGAGTTACGTTGCTTTGCCGGATGAGATTGCGCACGCTCATAGAGGGCTGAGCCAGCTTTTCGTTGCAAAGCTTCCACACCTGGTCCGCCGTCTTCCGGTTCAGCACGCCGTTATATCCGAAGTAGCGCTGAAGCTCCAGATGACTCCAGTGAAAGAGGGGATTGCCAATGGCGCTTTCGAGGCAGCGGGCCCATGTGCAAAACTTGTCATAGTCCGAGGCGTCTCCGGTGATATACTTTTCTTCTATGCCGCAGGAACGCATATAGCGCCACTTGTAATGATCGCCCCCCAGCCAGACCTGGGTAATGTTTTCAAACTGACGGTCTTCGGCGATCTCCCTGGGATTAATGTGGCAGTGGTAATCCAGTATGGGAGTAGTCTCCGCGTAATCATGAAACAGTCTGGCGGCTGTTTCCGTTTCCAGAAGAAAGTCTTTGTCTAAAAATGCCTTCATGTTTTTCCTCCATTCAGAATAAACTTCGTTTTCATGGTTGCTATATAAGATAACCTGTGGGGAATCATACCGAATTAAGGCGGTATGCCCTCAACGCGTGGTGCCTCGGTGAATGAGCTCGCCGGAAAAAACCGTTCTTTTCGGCATTTCGTTTCCGGCCAGGACGCCCATGAGAGTGGTGACCAGATGATGGCAGAGGGCTTCCAGCTTTGTATCGATGCTGGTCAGTTCCGGGTCGCTGCAGCAGGAGAGCATGGAATTGTTGCAGCCTGTCACGGAAAAATCCTCGGGAATTCTCAGCCCTGCCTGCTTGGCATATTTTACGGAGGCCAGAGCCAGAGAATCGTCGGAGGCAATCACACCGTGAAAGCAAAGGCCCCTCTCCTGCAGATCCTTCAGGTGCTCCGTCATAGACAGGATGTCTTCCCGGGGACCGCTGTAACGGCAGATCAGGTCTTCATTCAGAAATCCTGCCTCTTCCATGGCGGCTCGAAATCCCGCCAGTTTTTTTTGTCCGCTGTAGGAGCCGGAGTTATAAAAATACAAAATATCCCTTATCCCTGTGCGAAGCATGTGACTGGCGGCCTCATACATGGATGAAAAATCGTCCGAAACAATGCTGTATACGTTGGGACGGTCCAGGACAGCGTTTAAAAGCATTACGGGAAGCCGAAGGGCGGCATCGGCAATGTAGCGGTTATCCTCGTCCCGGTCATGAACGAAATTGGAGCCCGTAAGTATGACCGCATCAACCTTTTTGCCGATCAGCAGGTTCATGGAAGCTGCCTTGGCCTCCAGCTCATAGCCGGTACAGCAGAGAATACTGTCATAGCCGTTGGCACGCAGCTTCTGTTCGATATAGTATACAGCCTTGGCCAGGTACAGGTCGGAGCTGTCCGCGCATAAAATGCCGATGGTTTTCATAGTGTTGAGCCCCAGCCCTCTGGCAAAGGCATTGGGGGTATAGCCATATTTTTCCATGGCATCCATCACCTTGCGTCTGGTCTTCTCGCTCACGAGGCTGCTTCCGTTCAGCACCCGCGAGACGGTGGCGATGGATACGCCGGCCTTTTCGGAAATGTCGTATATGGTCATAGACCGTCTGCCTCTCTGTACAATCCTTACAATTCCCGGTTTTCAGGGAATTAAACTACAAAAAAATTATATCCAACCGGGATTCCTTTTGCAAGATATTTTTTACAGTACAGGATTTAGGTTTCGCTCACGGCCGGAGGTGTTTTTGTGCGCTGTTTGCACAAAAACCTGAGACAGCACGCGTTGGGCATCAAGTTGTTAACAACAGTGCGAATGTATAGTTGACATCTGTTCTCTGCTGTGTCACTATATTACCAGACAATAATATTCAGCGTAGCAGCCAATATTGCTCAATATGTTTGGAACTGGTGAATATGAGCGCAGATTTGAGGTGACAAAAGATGATTCATATCGCCGTCTGTGATGACGATAAGGAAATGGGAAAATGTATGGGGAACTTGGCGGAGGATTGCTGCCGGAATCTGGGACAAATCTGCAAAAGCAGGCTGTTCACTGACGGAAATGCGCTTCTGTATGAGGCAGAGGACGGAGCGCACTTCGACCTTCTGCTGCTGGATATCGAGATGCCGGAGCTGGACGGCATGTCGCTGGCCACCGCAATCCGCCGATTCCTCCCGGAGGTAACTGTCATCTTTGTGACATCTTATGGGAAATATGTGTATGAAGCCTTTAAGGTGCAGCCCTATCGTTACGTGATAAAGGGACAGATTCAGGAGATGCTGCCAGAGGCTGTGGGGGATGCAGTAAGGAAGATTCTGGACGAAGAGGGGAAATTCTATATCGCTGAGAACCAGTGGACATTGGAAAAGATTTATATACGGAATATCGTATACATATGGCACAAAGACAAATACGCATACATTGAAAAGCTTGACGGGACACAGACAAAGGTTCGAAAGACGCTGCGCCAGGTATATGGGGAATTGCCGGAGGGAGATTTTGTATGGGCTGACAGGGGATGCATCATGGCTCTGGCGCAGATAGAAAGGATTACAAATGAGGAAATCTTTCTGAGAAACGGCGAGAAAAAGAATTTCGGCAGAGAGAAGATGACAGAGATTAAGGGGAAGCATCCATCACAGGCGTGCTGGGGGGGATGTGCTGATTCGGCAGACTACGGCTGAGACGGGATGGATTCGGGTTATTTATCTGTGCATAGGTGCACCCATCTGGTATGGGTTGAACCGTCTGGTGTATGGACTGCTGAAAAAGAAAAAGGTCAACACTGCCAGCTTGGGGTATCTTGCTTATTTGTCTGTGATAGGATTGATGGGCTTTACGAATATTATTTTACAAATGCTTTCTGGTTTTGATGTTCAAATTAATATAATATGGTATGCTTAGGGGAAAAGGCGAATGAATGATAAAGTAATTAGTGTAAGAAATATACACAAAGAATTTAAGCTGACACGTCAGCAAAAAAAGAAAATGGGCCTTGATAATGATAAAGTTATAGCAGTGGATAATATCTCTTTTGATATATATAAAGGGGAGATTTTATGTATTTTGGGCACAAACGGGGCAGGAAAAACAACAACACTTCAAATGTTGGCTACATTATTGAAACCCAATTCGGGAGAAATATATTATGGAGACAAGAATTTATCTGTTAATATTGTGGAAATAAGAAAAAGAATTGCCTTTTTGACAACAGAATTACGGTTAGATGATGCTTTCTCGGCAAATTATCTTTATGATTTTTTTTCGTCTCTTTATGAAGTTCCCAAAGATATTGCAGTGGAGCGGAAGAAGAAAGTATTTAAAATGCTTGGTATAGACTTGTTTTCAGAAATTAAAGTTGGGAATTTGTCAACAGGGATGAAACAAAAAGTCTCTATTGCCATATCGCTTGTACATAATCCTGATATCCTGATTTTTGACGAGCCAACCAATGGGTTGGATATCCTGGCTACGAGGGATATCATTGATTTCCTTTTAAAAGAGAAAGAACGGGGCAAAACATTAATTGTATCTACTCATATTTTTGAGTTAGTAGATAAAATTGCCGACAGGGTTATCATGATTGATAATGGAAGAATAATTTATGAAGGTACATATGCTGATGCCCAAAAAGATGGAGGAATTGAAAAGAAATTTTTTGACCGGTATGATAAGGGGAGAATGTAATATATGATAAGCATGGCGATAAAAATTGCGCTCAAGGAATTAAAAAAATATTGGGGAAATAAAAAGATAATATTTTCTACATTATTATTACCTGGATTGGTTATTTTTATGGTTTACTCAATTCTTGGCATAATTTCTGAAAAACAAGCGAATAATGCGGAATTTAGCACTGTTTATCTGGTCGATGTGCCGGATTCCTTTGAAGAGAAGGTAATGCAGACACCGATATCTATCCAAAAAGCAGCCAGAGAAGAAAGTTCTGATATAAAACAGAGAATAATAGATCAAGATAAGAGCATACTGGTTATTTTTGACGAAATGTTTACAGAACAGGTTTTGATGGGGGATGAACCTAACGTGGAGGTGTATTACAACTCCGTGGTTTCTTCGTCGGTTTTGTCTTATAACCAAGTCATACAATTATTATCAGATTATAAAGACGAATATTGCAGAAGTTTTACGATTAATCAGGATAGTAATATTCATGATATTGTAAAAAATGAAGATCGTATGGGAAAAAATATTTCATCAATGCTGCCAATGCTGATTGTAACCTTGGTTTTTTCTGCATGTATGGCTGTGTCAGCAGAATCTTATGCAGGTGAAAAAGAGAGGAAAACTTTGGTCAAATTATTAGCGACACCGATAGATAGAAAGTCAATTGTTTTAGGCAAGTCATTATCACTTGGTATTTTAGCACTGGTTAGTGGTTTGTCAAGTTTTATCGGGGCAATTTTTTCATTGCCTAAATTATATGCATTTAAAGGGAAAAATATTTTGGAGATATATCAAGGCGGGCATGTGGCATTAATTATTTTGGATATATTCTCGTTAGCTATTCTTTTGGTAACTATTATGTCTCTGATTTCGGCGAGGTCCAATACGGTAAAAGAGGCAACGACAACTCTGTCACCGTTTGGCGGCGTGGCAATGTTGATTGGGATGACAAGTATTATGCAATCAGAACCTGCCCAAAGCATATTATGTTATCTGGTCCCGATATATAACAATGTACAGGCCTTGTATGGAATCCTTATTTTTGATTTTTCAGGGCGTGATTACATTGTTATGATTTGCATTAATTTATTTTATACAGCATTATTTGGGTACATTCTTGCAAATATGCTTTCTGACGAAAAAATTATGTATTCGTAAAGAAATCGCATAACCCGATACTGCCTGCGCCGGGCATCATGTTGCTTGAACGGCGAAGCCATGAAAAGTAATTAACGGATTTAGGGAATTGGACGGATAGGATTTTGGGGGCTTGACAGAAAGGGGGAAGGGACGTAAAATGAAAAATGTAAGTGCTTACATTTTTCGGGCGGAATGCATGGAGGGTGAATATGCAGGTTTTAAACAAAGAGATCACAGGGAAGAAGGAACGGCCTGTACGTGTAGTGCAGTTCGGGGAGGGGAATTTCCTCCGGGCGTTTGTGGATTACATGATCGACATTGCCAATGAAGAGGGAAGGTTTGACGGCGATATTGTGCTGATCAAGCCCATTGATTTCGGGAGCCTTGAGCCCTTTCACAGACAGGACTGCCAGTATACGGTATCTTTGCGGGGCATGGTGGGAGGTCAGGCAAGAGTGCTTGACCGGCAGGTGACCAGCGTGGCAGATGCTGTGGATGCCTATGGGGAGTACGAAAAGTATATGGCGCTGGCGGAGCTTGACACCCTGCGGTTTGTGGTGTCCAATACAACGGAGGCAGGAATTGTGTTTGATGACAGGGACCGGTTTGAACTGGAGCCGCCGGCAAGCTTTCCCGGAAAACTTACCAAGTTTTTGCATCATCGTTATGAATTTTTTCATGGAGATCCGGAAAAAGGGCTTGTGATGTTGCCCGTGGAGCTCATCGACGATAATGGGATTATGCTGAAAAAGTGTGTGCTGCAGCTGATCGGGCTGTGGAAGCTTGGGGAGGATTTTCGGGAGTGGGTGGAGCAGGCCTGCGTATTTACCTCCACTCTGGTGGATCGGATCGTTACCGGCTACCCCCGTGACACTATTGAGGAGGAGTGGGAAAAGCTGGGCTATGAGGACCGGCTTATGGTGACCGGTGAGCCCTTTGCCCTGTGGGTTATCGAAAGCACCCGGGATATCAGCAGGGAATTTCCTCTTCCTGAGGCAGGGCTTCCCGTGATCTTTACCAAGGATCAAAAGCCCTATAAACAGCGTAAGGTGCGGATCCTCAACGGAGCCCATACCTCTTTTGTGCCGGTTTCCTATCTTTGCGGAAATGACACGGTGAAGGAGTCCATGGATGATTCGGATATCAGGAATTTTATGGAAAAGATCATCTATGAGGAGGTGATTCCCACCTTGACCCTTCCCAGGCAGGAGCTGGAGGAATTTGCGGAGGCGGTAATTACCCGGTTTAATAACCCTTATGTAAAGCACGCACTGTTGTCGATTTCTCTGAATTCCGTGTCTAAATGGAGGGCCAGATGCCTGCCCAGTCTTTTGGGCTATGTGGAACAAAGGGCAAGTCTTCCGCCCAGGCTGACGTTTTCTCTGGCGGCGTTGATGGCATTTTACCAGGGCCGGGAGCTTCGGGACAAGGCTCTGATAGGTCATCGGGAGGGGCAGGAATACAGTATCCTGGATGATGGAAATGTATTGGAGTTTTTCCGTACCCATTGTCAGGAGGATGCCCGGACGTTTGCTTCGGCTTTCCTGGGAAGAACAGATTTCTGGGGCCGGGATCTAAACAGTGTGAAAGAGCTTACAGAAGCCGTGGCAGGATATCTGAGTGATATCAGAGAGAGGGGCATGAGGGCAGCGTTATGCAGAATTTCCTGAAGATAAACGAAAACGATAATGTTGTGGTGGCGCTGAGGGCCATTTCGGCGGGAGAGTGTATTTCCACAGAGGTTCAGGGAGTCGTCCGGGAGGTTGTTGCGCTGGAGGAGATTCCCCAGGGGCATAAGATGGCGATTCAGGATATCCCGGAGGGCGGCGGGGTGATCAAGTACGGCTATGCAATCGGCAGCGTCATAAGGTCCGTGAGGGCGGGAGAGTGGATCCACACCCATAATTTGAAGACCGGTCTTGGAGACTTGCTGGAATATACCTATGAGCCTGTGCCGGAGGTGTCGGTCACAGGGAATATTTCCCGGAGAAGCAGCGGATCTGAGGAGAAAGGATCCCAGGCAGAGAGCGGATCTGAGGAGAAAGGATCCTTGGCAGAGAGTGTGCCCCGAGTGGAGGGAGTATCTCAGGCAGAGAGTGCATCCGCCCGGGAGAAAAATACGTTCTGGGGCTTTCCGCGCCCGGACAACAGGGCGGGAGTCAGGAACGAAATCTGGGTGATTCCCACCGTGGGCTGTGTAAACAGTGTGGCGCAGGCCATTGCCGGGAAGGCCAATGTATATGTGAAGGGCAGCGTGGAGGAGGTCATTGCTTTTTCCCACCCCTACGGCTGCTCCCAGATGGGGGAGGATCAGGAATATACCAGAAGGATACTGGCGGATCTGATTCGTCATCCCAATGCAGGCGGAGTACTGGTGCTGGGCCTGGGATGTGAAAACAGCAATATTCAGGTGCTGAAACCTTATCTGGGCCAATACGATGAGAGCCGGGTCAGATTCCTACAGGCTCAGGATTGTGAAAATGAGATTGCCGAGGGCGTGGAGCTGATAAAAGAGCTTATAGAGCAGGCATCCCGTCTTCGAAGAGAACCCGTAAGCGTGGATAAGCTGGTGGTGGGGCTGAAATGCGGCGGTAGCGACGGTCTTTCGGGCATTACGGCCAATCCGCTGGTAGGCAGGTTTTCCGACAGGCTGATTCTGGAGGGAGGAACTACCATTCTCACGGAGGTGCCGGAAATGTTCGGGGCGGAGACCATTCTGATGAACCGCTGTGCGGACCGGGAGCTGTTCGGGCAGACCGTGGACATGATTAATGATTTTAAGAATTATTATAAGCGCCATGGACAGACCATATATGAAAATCCTTCTCCGGGAAATAAGGAGGGCGGTATTTCCACTCTGGAGGATAAATCTCTGGGCTGTACCCAGAAATCGGGAAGCGCCCCTGTAAAGGGAGTTCTGCAGTATGGGGACAGGGTGAGTGTGCCGGGGCTGAACCTGCTTTCCGCTCCGGGAAATGACCTGGTAGCGGCCACGGCCCTGGCGGCGGCAGGAGCCCAGATCGTTTTGTTTACCACAGGGCGAGGCACCCCCTTTGCCTCTCCGGTGCCTACGGTGAAAATATCCACCAATTCTGCATTGGCCGGGAAAAAGGCGAACTGGATTGATTTCAATGCCGGTGTGCTGGCGGAGGGGCGTGGGATGGAGGAGCAATCGAAGGCTCTGTTTGACTATGTGCTGGAGGTGGCTTCCGGGAAAAAGGTCTGCAGCGAGGAGGCCGGATTTCATGATATGGCAATCTTTAAGCAGGGTGTTACATTGTAATCGCGTCAGCCCCCGGAGACACCGGGGGCTGTCTTTGTCTGTCAAGGAATCAAAGTCACATCTCTAAAAGGCGGATCAGCCGTTCCCGGGCTTCCAGCAGAACAGAGCCCTGACGGGTATAATCCCGGAAGCTGGTACACACGCTGCGGATCAGATTTTCTGTTTCCTCAGGAGCCCTTTGGAAGGCCTGCTCCAGCAGCTCCCAGTCTTCTGCGCCGGCCCGCTGGGCCTCAAAACGCATGCTTTTATATGGACCCTGAGGGCCGGGATAAACTATGTGGGCATCTCCGGCGGGCAGCAGCGCGCCTTTGTGGGGACAGCAGGCGCTGTGCCAGATGTCGTCCCCGATATAATAGTTGAAGCCCCAATGAAGGAATCCGGACAACCGGTACAATGCCCCCATCCACATGACTGCCCTGCTGGCGGTGAGGGGCAGATCCATACTGCGGTTCATAATGGGGCCGGCGGGGAAGGCGCAGGTATAAAACCACATTTCCTCTCCGGCTTCCTTCAGGGTTTCATAAGTCTCCTGCCATTTTTCATAGGTGTCCTGTTTGGGAACCCAGATATCGATGCCGCCTCCCAGATTAGTGGTTTCCACCGCATCGATAATGGGAACGCCGGGCAGGAATTTCCGGCACATAGAGGCCAGGACGCGGTAGGTAATGTCGTTATAGGTCTGGGGCTCGTCCGCAAGGGCCTGGGCCATGCGGCCCTGCCAATGGTTTTCCCGGATGATACCCTGCCACTGCTTGAAATATTTTTGTATCTGCAAATATCCTTCCGGTGTGGTGATGCCGGTTTTTTGATCCCAGGAGGGGTAATATTCGCTGGTGTTCCAGGCGTGCCAGTGAGCGATATGCCCTCCGCACAGCCAGGGCGCGCCTTCCTCCAGGGAGATCTGTCCGGCTCTCCGGGCCAGAGTAAAGTCAAAGCCGGTCAGCACTCCTTCATCCCATACAGCCTCCCCGGCCGGCAGGAGAATGTGGGTACAGCGCATTTGAAGCTGTGCCCGGACATACTGTCTGAAAAGCTCCCAATAGGCGTCACTGCCTTTTTCCACGGCATGCTGAACCGCAAGATTGTCATAATCAAAAAAGTTCAGCATTCCCACGGCACCCTCTCCGAGAGGGGGAACCTGGGCGGCGCTTACCCGGCACCGTACAGGAATAACTTCTTTTTCGTTGAGGCGCAGGGCTCCCGTATATGTGCCCGGACGCGTCTGTGGGGAGGCCTCCGCGCACAGATACAAAGCACTGCGGCCCCTGGGCAGTGGTTCGTCTATGGGCCGCAGGACGTCGTAAACGTCAAAAGGCGCTTTTTTCGTCACGAATTCCCGGCAGGTTTCATAATCTGTGGTGGTCATCAGGTCGGCGGAGGTGTTTTCATTGACTCCTGCCAGCAGGAGCTGGTACAGCAGGACTTCGGGGCCTTCGCCGTTCTCCCAGCTGAAGAGGGGAGTGGTTTCCTCCGGAAGGTCGCATAAAATCTGGGCGGCACCATGCCCGCCCCGGGGCGCAGCCAGCTCCACAGAGGATGTGCTGCTGTGGGAGGAGTCGGGGAAGAGCCAGTCGGTGTCGGTAAAAACGGAATACTGCATGGAATGATACATCATAGGAATCCTTTCTCTGTTTTCTGGATTTTTTGTAGTTGGTTCCGATATTTCTTTTTTATTCATCTTGAGATTCCGCGGGCTTTGGTTCCACAGCCGGCAACAGAATCGTTACCTTTGTTCCCCGGCCCGGAACGCTTTCACAGAACAGACCGTAGGGATCGCCGTACACAATGTGCAGTCGATCACAGATATTGCGCACGCCGTAACCGCCCTCCGTTTCGGTGCTGCCGGGAGAAGAGGGTGAAAAATTTGCCAGCCGGGCAGCCTCGTTCATTCCCACGCCGTCATCCTCGACGGTAATCCGGAGCAGTCCGCCTTCCCGCCGGGTGCACACGCGGATGGTGCCGGTTTTCGAGGGCTTTTCAAAAATTCCGTGAATCATTGCGTTTTCGATCAGGGGCTGCAGGATGATCTTGATTACCTGGCACAGGCCGGCGCTTTCGTCCAGCTGCCATTCCGTCTGCAGCCGGTTGTCAAAGCGCATATTCTGAATTTCCATATACAGCCGGGCGTGCCGGATTTCGTCCGCCAGCGGGATCACCTCTTTCCCGTGGCTGAGGGAGGCCCGGTAGAACTGTCCGAGAGAGCGTACCATGCGGCTGATCTCCGGCACGTTCCGGGAGATGGCGGTGCAGTTGATCAGATCCAGGGAATTGTACAGGAAATGAGGATTGATCTGGGCCTGCAGGGCCTTCAGCTCAAGGTGCTTGATCTGCCGGGCATATTCCACCCGCTCTTCCATAAGACTGTCTATGCGGTCCATCATTCGGTCAAAGCCGCCCATCAGCTGTGCAATTTCGTCGTCGCCCTCCGGCATCAGCCGGGTGCGTACATTTCCCTGCTCCACGGATTCCATGGTTTTGGCGAAAAGGGAAATTCTGTTCAGGGTGGATTGACTGATGACGTAGGCCAGCAGGTATGCCGCAATTCCAAGCAGCACTACCACCGCCAGCATTTCCAGCCGCAGCTCCCGGCTAAGCCGGAACACACCGGCGGCGGGCAGAATGACCGCCATGCGCCAGTCTGTGCCCTCCAGCTCCCGCCATTGGGCGTAATATCGCCGTCCTTCCCACTCCACAGGCTTCCAGCCGCCGCCGGATGCCGGCAGGCTTCGTGCAAGTCCCAGTTGTTCCTGTTGCGTAATACCGGTGTCCGAGGCGCACAGAACCTGTGTCCCCCGCAGAAGCAGCAGCGTGCCGTTTTCCACCACGGGAGGCGCGTTAAGATATTGAAGGATGTATGCCGCATCCGCATCCGCCCGCAGGACGGCTAGCGGCTCCATGACCGCCCGGGGATTATAAATTACCTGCATGGCGGAGAACAGGTGCTGTTCTTCTTCCGGCTGACCGGCAAAGTCGGCCGGAGAAAACCAGCTTCGCCGGCTGTCCCGGCAGGCGGTCTGGTACCAGTCGGTTTCCGAGACCTCACTGGCCTGCAGAATGTTATTCTGTCCGGAAGCGTACAGATATTCATTGTCCGCATACAGACGGATCCGGGCTACGCCGGACAGCTTGCGCAGATGCTGAAAGGTCAGGGCAAGCTTGTCGGTATCCTCAAGGCGCTTAATATACGTAATGTCCTTGGGATCGTTGGAGGCCATGGCGTATACCAGAGGGTCGGCGGAAAGTATGTCCAGCACTTCATCCAGCTTGTCCAGGGCCTGCTGTACCGAGGCCGCGGAGCTGTCGAAGGCATTTTGGGCGGCGGAAAAAGTCTGCTCCCGGGCTACGCTGCGGATGCGGAAATAGGCGTACAGCGTAAACAGCCCCAACGGCAGCACCACCAGAAGAAAAAAGACCCACAGCAGCTTGGTTTTCAACTTGCCGTGCTCCGGGGCGAACCAATGTAACCGGATTTTTTTCATATTTCCTCAATTTCCGCGATGCTTTTCCCGGTATTCCCTGGGCGTAAGGCCCGTTTCCCGGGTAAAAAGCTTTGCAAAATATTTACCGTCCGAATAGCCTACGGCCCGGGCGATCTCATAAAGCTTTTGCTCGGATCCTGCCAGCAGTTTTTTGGCCTGCTCCAGCCGCAGCTGTGTCAAACGCTGGTTGATGGTTTTTCCGCAGCTTTTTTTATACAGGGCGCACAGATAGGCGTTGGTATAGCCCAGGCTGGAGGCCACGTCCTGGACAGCCAGTCCGCAGTCGGAATATTTTTGTCTCAGAACTTGTTCTACCCGGGAGACAATATCCGCTTCTCCGGGGCTGGCCGCGGCAAAATAATCCCGGGCTGTCTGGAGCAGGACGCCCCAGAGCTGCTCCGGAGTTTCCTGCTGTATGGCCAGATACAGCAGATAATCCGCCCGCCGGGTAATAGCAGCCACATTATAGGTTTGGGCCGCATTCAGGAACAGGAACAGGATCTGACAGTACATCTGCCGCAGATATTCCGGGTTTGAATCCGCACACCGGGCAAGCTCCCGGTAGAGCCTGCCGAGAGCAGCTTCTGTTTTTTCCTTTTCTCTGTGGCGGATCAGGCTGTCCAGGGCGGACAGCTGCTGGTCGGCCTTAGCTTTTCCCTCCGTCGGGCAGTTGTTCTCTTCGGAGGGCTGGGCCAGCAGGGAACGGGGGGTGAAGCTTTCCAGCAGCTGTTTTTCCCGGACAATTTCCATTAAAACCTGAGTGAGTTCCTCCAGATCGATGGGCTTTTCCACATAGCTGGCGGCCTTCAGCCGGATGGCTCCCTTTAAATAGTCCTTGTCCGAATACCCGCTCAGGAAAACGAACTGACAGCCGGGGCAGAAGGAGCGGACGGCCTCCGCCGCCTCCAGTCCGGTTTTACGGGGCATTTTCACGTCGCTGATCAGAATATCCGGATGGCAGATCCTGGCCTGCTCCACCGCCTCGTCTCCGTCGGATGCTTCTACAATATTGGTTACGCCCAGCTGTTCCCAGGGCAGATGGTTTCTCAATACCGTCCGGGGCATCGTTTCGTCGTCCGCTATCAAAACTGTCAATCCCATGCCGCGTTTCCTCCTATAGTGCAGTGATCTGTTTGTAATAATAATACAAAAGAAGACGAAAAAAATCAATGAGTTTCGGCAATTTAACGACAAAATGGGAAATGTCGCAAAAGAACCCTCCTTTCAATATTTTGAACCGTTGTTTCCGAAGGGCATCCCTGTTAATGTAAATTATACAAACACACCGTGTCGGCCCGGGGCCGATCAGAGAGGGGGATGCTTGTGAAGAAAAAAAATCATCTGTTTTTGGAGGATCTGAAACGGAACTGGGTGAAATGGCTTATGCTGGCGCCTGCCGCGGTAACCGTCATCCTGATGTGCTATATCCCCATGACCGGCATTGTGCTGGCATTCAAAGAGTATAATTACCACGACGGCATTTTCGGCAGTCCCTGGGTAGGATTGAAAAATTTTCAGTATTTCTTTCAGTCTGGAAAGGCCTGGACTACTACCCGCAACACCATTCTCTATAACATGGCTTTTCTGTGCGTGAACACTGTGCTGCAGATTACCTGCGCCATTATGCTCAGCGAGGTGGTGGGAAAGAAATTTAAAAGAGTTACCCAGTCCGTCATGTTTTTGCCCTACTTTATCTCCTGGGTGGTGGTAGGGGCTTTTGTCTACAATCTGTTCAACTATGAATTCGGCGCGGTTAATTCCTTTCTGAAAAATGCAGGCCTGGATCCTGTGGATATTTATTCCAACAAGGCGGCATGGCCCTTTATTCTGGTGGCCTTCAGTGCTTTTAAAAATGTGGGCTATGGCACGGTGATGTACCTGGCCAGCATCGTCAATATAGACACCCACCTGTTTGAGGCGGCAGAGGCGGACGGCGCCAGCATGTGGCAGAAGATCCGCCACATTACTCTCCCCTGCATCCGTCCCACCATTGTCATCCTGTTTCTGCTGGCCATCGGTACGATTATGAAGGGTGATTTCCAAATGTTCTGGCAGGTGACGGGCAATAATCCCATGGTGCTGGAGACCACGGATGTAATCGATACTTATGTTACCCGTTCGCTGCTGACCCTTCAGGAGTTCGGTATGACCAGCGCCGCCGGACTGTATCAGTCGGGGATTTCCTTTATCCTGGTTCTGATAGCAAACTTTCTGGTGAAAAAGGCCGAACCGGATTACGCTTTATTCTGACAGGGGTGTGACGTAAAGGAGGATGACACTATGCGCAAACTGAAGGATGCCAACGGCAGGACCATGGGACGGGACAGAATCGTGTTTAATGTGATTGCTTATGTGGTGCTTGCTTTGCTTTCTCTGATCTGTCTGCTGCCTTTTTGGCTGGTGGTCAGCGGTTCCTTTTCCGACCAGCGTTCCATTCAGCTTGGCGGCTACCAGCTGATTCCCCAGAACTTTTCTCTGGATGCATATAAAATGCTGTTCCGGATTCCCGGGGAGCTGCTGCGGGCTTACGGCGTCACGATTTTTGTGACCGGGGCAGGTACACTGCTGGGGCTGCTTTTTACCAGTATGGCCGCCTATGTGCTGGCGTGCAGGGATTTCCGCTACCGTTATCAGGTGTCGTTTTTCTTTTACTTCACTTCCATTTTTGGCGGCGGCCTGGTACCCTGGTATATTTTTAATACCAAGTACCTGCATTTTCACAATAATATTATTTCATTGATTGTCCCAATACTGATCAATGTAACATATCTGCTTATTTTAAAGAGTTATATGATGAATATTCCTCAGGGGCTGTATGAGTCTGCCCGCCTGGACGGTGCGGGAGACTGGATTATCTATTGCCGGATCGCCATGCCCCTGTGCAAGGCGGGGCTGGCCACAGTGGGCCTGTTCATCGCTCTGAACTATTGGAACGACTGGTACAACGCCATGCTGTTCCTGGATGAAGGCCGGAAGGAGCTTTATCCGCTGCAGTATTTTTTGAACAATATTCTGACTAAGGCCCAGGCCCTCAACGCCGCCGCGGCCCGCAGCGGTATTCCCGCCAGCGATGTGCCCAGCGAGCCCATGAAGCTGGCCATGACAGTGGTGGCCACAGGCCCTATTGTCCTGCTGTATCCGTTCCTGCAAAAATATTTTGTAAAGGGCGTCACCATCGGCGCTGTAAAGGGCTGATGCTTTGTCCGGCTGTTTCGGCTGAAAATTCGAAAGAATTTTAAGTATATTGTGTTCTGAAAAAGGAGGAAAACTATGAACAGAAAGAAGAAACGCATTTTGTCACTGTTGTTGGCAGCAATCCTGTGTATGGGAGTTTTGTCCGCCTGCGGCAGCAGTCCTGCGGGAAATGATTCTACTGTCCCCGCCAAATCCGATACTGCCGATCAGGATCAGCCTTCCGACACGCAGCAGTCTGCAGAGCCTTCCCAGCCGGAGGAGCCTGCCGGGCCTGACATCTCCGAGGAAGTTACCCTGACCATGTATCTCATTGGAGACCGCCCTGTGGATAATGACGAGGTATTTGCCAAAATCAACGAGCGCCTGAAGGCGGAAATCAATGCCACTATTGAAGTGAAATTCATGAGCTGGGGCGAATATGAGAGCAAGTATCCCCTGATCTTTGCCTCCGGCGAGGACTGGGATATTATTTACACCGCCGACTGGTGCTTCTACAATGCCCAGGCTACCAAGCAGGGCTTTTGGGAGATCACCCGGGAGGATCTGGAAACCTACGCGCCCATGACTGCCCAGACCATGTATCCCGAAGCCTGGGAGCAGGCCAAGGTGGGTGACAAGGTTTACATGCTGCCTATGAACTATAAGGAGATCACCGCGTATGTATACATGGTTCGGGGAGATCTGATGGATAAGTATAACATCAGTTCTGTTTCATCCCTGGATGAGGCCGAAGCTTACATGGATGCCATTGCCCAGAACGAGGCGGGCATGATTCCCCTGGACGTGGGATCTGATTACGATAAGCTGTTTGTCTATGACCGTATGTGGGCGCAGGCCTGCGAGCAGAGCAGTGAAAAGCTTACCGGGATCGGTCCCTGGCAGGTTATGGCCAGCGTCAGCTCATTGGATGACACAGCTGCTGTAAAGGGTAATTATGATCAGGATCCCTTCCTGGATGTGATCACCCGTCTGAAGGATTGGAAGGACCGGGGCTTTTGGAGCAAGAACGCTGTGGTAAACACACAGAATAACACAGAGAGCTTTCAGGCAGGCCGTTCCGCGCTGGCTCTGATGAATGCAAACACCGCCAAGAGTGTTTACGCCGCCGTTACTGCCGAGCATCCGGAGTGGGATGTCAGGGTATTTGATGCTCAGGAGGATGCGCCTCCTGTCCTGAATTCCTATCTGGCCAACGGTATGAGCATTTTCTCCAAATCCAAGCATCCCCAGCGGGCTCTGATGGCACTTGATTACCTGCGCAACGATGAAGAGGTCAACAGCCTGTTCTGCTATGGCATTGAAGGAAAGCACTGGGAAGCCGCAGGAGACAATGCGCTGGTTTCTCTGCCTGACAGCACAAACTATGCCTATGACGGCAACTGTAACTGGGGTGTGCGCAATGATGCCAACTGGAGAGTTATCGAAGGAGGCATCCCCAATCTGCCGGAGCTGACCGCCAGGTGGCAGGAAACTGCCAGAAGCAGCCGGTATCAGACCTTTGTGTTTGACGATGCGGCAGTGAAGAATGAGATTGCAGCCATGGGAGAAATTTTCAATACGGATTATAAGCTTCTGGGTCTGGGCTTTACCGACGACCCGGAGGGAGATATCGCCAAGATGCGCAGCAAGATGGAAGCTGCCGGGGCGGAGAAGGTATATGCCGCTCTGCAGGAGCAGGCCAAGACCTTCCTGGAAAACAACTGAGATATCTATTTGCAAGAATGAACCCTAAGGCGGAGACGAAAGTTTCCGCCTTTTTTGAGTCGTGTAAACGGCGTCAGATGCGAAGCAGCTGCTTTATGAATGTTTATATTGTACCATTCGCAAAATCATGCTTTAAGAACTTTTTGCTGGATTGAAAGCATACCGGGATTGACAGCAAACCGTATTAGCTGTATAATACGGTCAAAGAACTGTATTATACAATTGATACGGTTGGAGCGTGAAAAATGATATCCTTTAATGATTTTTTACTGAGCGACGGGTACCCTATTTATATGCAGATCATACGCCATATCAAGCAGGGCATTGCAGCAGGCACTATCAGAGGACAGGAGGAGGTACCCTCCAGAAGGGCCTTATCCGCGTTGCTGGGGGTCAATCCCAATACAATTCAAAAGGCATACCATATGCTGGAGGAGGAGGGCATTATCGTTTCCCGTTCCGGCACCAAAAGCTATACCAATGTGAATGCGGAGACGGTGGAACGCATCCGAAGGGAGCTTCTTGCCAAAGACACGCAGATGTGGGTCAAGGCCATGAAAGGACTGGGGGTGTCTGCCAAGGAGGCATTTGCCCTGGCTGAGAAGCTCTGGGAAGTGTGAGAAAGCGTATAGGGGGCTTTGAGGCGGCAGAATTGGAGAAGGGGAGCAGAACTGACGGGGGAGCGACAATTGACGGGGAGAGCAGAATTGACGGGGAGCAGAATTGACGAGGGACAACAGAATTGGCAGAGGAGAGTGGAAATGACAGAGGGTAGAGGGAAAATCAGAACCTATCGGGTACTATCGCTTTGGACCCTGCTGGCCCGGTGCAGCATTTACAAAATATTTGCGGTTTTCATTGTCATGGTGCTGGCAGAAGGAGCCTGTGTATACGGGTATCTGGAAAACGGGCAGGGGCGGACTCCGGCAGAGGTCATAAGCGGCAGCCATATTTCCCTGGTGTTTTTTGGAGCGTTGGGGCTGGTACTCTTTATTCTGGCCAGATCCCAGGGCATGCTCAGGGAAAAGAGCGGAAACGTCATGGGGCGTCTGGGGGTTTCGGACAGGAGGATTTTCTGTCTGCAGGCGGTTTACAATCTGCTTTGCCTGTGGATGCTTTTTATGGTGCAGATCTGGGCCGCCATAGGCCTGGTCAGGCTGTGCGGAGAGCGGATCGGCGGAAGCGTTCCGGCTTCCTTTGGCTTATTTCTGACATTTTATCAGTCCGATTTCCTGCATTGTCTGCTGCCTATGGCGGAGGCGGGAAAGTGGATGCGCAATCTGTTTCTTCTGGCAGCTTTTTCTCTGGAGGCAGGCAGGGGAGCAGGAAAGAGGAACTACGCAGTTTTGAATCTTTTGTTTGTGGTCACGGCAGTGTGGTTTGTGAGTCCCATAGGGATTAATTTTTTAGATGTGGTATGTATGCTGGTATATGGTGCGGTTATTGCCGTGAACCTGTGGCGTAATTTTTATTCCCGGGAGCAGTGAGGGGCAGAATATCGCCGACAATGAGCGGGCAGGAGGTATGGAGATGAATTGGGAAAAATATTTTCCGCCGGGCTATGCATATGAGATGGAACGAAACGGAGCCGGGCTTCTGCTGGGGCTGGGCGCTGTTTTAAGTCTTTCTTTTTTCGGCAGGCTGCATTCCGCCGTGGATAATCTGTATGAATACAGAAACAGAAGCCGAGTACTGAGGGAGGGAGTCCTGGCGGCGCCTTTTGGGCGGCTTGTGGCAGAGCAATGGAGCTTTTATCTGCCGCTTTTTCTGTTTTTGGCGGCTACGGTAATCTTTCATTATATTTATTACCGGCAGAGTACAAAAAGCATTTATCTGATGAAGCGTCTGCCCGGACGGTGGGTACTGCTCAAAAGCTGTGTGCAGGGGCCGCTTCTGGGGCTTCTGGCCGCGGCGGCGCTGGCAGGACTGCTGAATCTGTTATACTATGGAAGCTATCTGCTGGTCATACCCCGGGAATGCCTGCCGTAAAGGGGCGGGTCCGCAAAATGCATAAGCTGTGAGCCGGTGTTGGATCCGGAAGAGACAACAATGGAGGAGGGAAGATGAGCTATGCTGGAAGTAAGGTCTTTGAAGAAGGTATATCATGGCAGGATGGGAGGAATAGAAGCGCTCCGGGGAGTGGAGTTTCGGGTCGGTCAGGGGGAGATCGTGGGACTGTTTGGGGAAAACGGAGCCGGCAAAACTACTTTGCTAAAATGTATTTTGGGGCTTTTATCCTATGAGGGAGAGATTCTCCTGGACGGAGAGAAAATTCACAGGGGTAATATTGGCCGGCTGTCCTTTGCCACCTGTGAACACTCATTCTTTCCCAATTTGACTCCTATATCTCACAGGGATTTTTACCAGATGCATTTCGGGTGCTTTCGGGATAAACGATTTAAAGCGTTAATGGATTTTTTTGAGCTTTCCATGAAAACCGCGGTAAAAAACTTTTCTGTCGGTCAGCAGAATCAGTTTGAGGTGATAATGGCTTTGTGCCAGGGGGCGGATTACATTTTGATGGATGAACCCTTTGTGAGCAATGATCTGTTCAACCGGGAGGATTTCTATAAGGTGCTGCTGGGGATTCTGGAGCCGGAGGAGACGGTATTCTTGTCCACCCATCTGATCGGGGAGGTGGAGAGGTTTGTGGGGCGCGGAATTCTGCTTCAAAAAGGCAGGATAGCGGGAGACATTACCACGTTGGAGCTGGAGGAGCAGGGAAGGACCTTGACAGACTATGTGAAGGAGGTCTGCGGGTATCGTCCCGACAGAGTCAACCGGGCTCTGGAGGAATTGACGCAGAGGTAGATTCGATGTTGGCGCATATTATTGTGCACGATGAGGAGCGGTATGAAAAAAAGCTTTTGGTTTGCGGCTGTATTTATGGTGCTGGCGTTGATTTCCCTTCCTTTTGCAATCAGGAGGGTGGACGGCGGAAAGGAAGAGATCATTATTGCCCGGGAGGTCCTTTCCGGGGATTTGGCTGCGGCGGAGGGCATTATTCTGCAGACTGCAGCCTGCTGGGACGGGCATCTGTTTTGGAATACGGTGTATGCGGCGGATAGCGGGAAAGAAGCAGAGAGCAGCTTTACTTTTGCTTCCCGGCATGTATCCTGGGATCTGGTGCCGATTAAAAGTGCGCAGCTTCGTCCGGAAGGGGGAGCGGGCTTTGGGTCGGCTTTCACAGATGTGGCGGCTGTGGTAAACCCGGATAACCTTCCGTTTTCCGAAATTATCAAGGCTGTGGCAGAGAAAGCCGCTGCAGGGGAAACATACAGCTGCCAGATGAGGATCGGGGATTATTATGAGTATTATCCCCTGGTGCTGGATCTGGAAGGGGTTTCCGTGATATATGAGGGGGACTATCAGAAGGTCTGCGGCTGGCTTTCTGACTTTTTTCACATATCCACAGCGGAGGATCGGTTTGATGTAACCGTGGGAAAAGACTTCGGGGGCCAGCTGGTGTCTGTGTCTGCCGGGGTGGACCAGGGAGAGCAGCAGACGGATATTACCGGCGCGTCCGCTTTTGGGGAGGATGGGTTTTACTGCATATTCTGCCTGGAGGATATGGATACCGGCGCAGGTGTGGACAGGGGGCAGAACAAGGGGATTTTCTTTTTTCCCTGGGAACAGGAGAAGCAGGATCTCTTTCATCTGGATCTGACGCAGGTCAGAAAGGCATGCGAGTATCCCGGAGAGGGAGTACCCCTGCAGATGCTGCTTGAGGAGGAAGAGGGCAGGATATACCTGACGGTTCGGGAACAGGAGGAATATTGGCTGTGGGTTTATGAAATAGAAGAGGACGGGTTGGTTCCGGTGCAGAAGCTTTCTGTAGGGAAGTCCAGCTTTGACCTTTGCCGGATGCTGCTCGGGGAGGAAGGAATCCTGTTTACCTGGGACAACAATGAATTTTCCTTTGCGATTCGGGAGGAGGAGGGATTTCGTCTGTGGTGCAGCGGGGAATTCCCGCAGGATCCGGAGAAAACCAGAATTGGGGGAAACCCCTTTCCCAGGGAGAATGTATGCTTATTTGACGGGGAAAGGCTGGTTCTGGCGGCCTTCGAGGATTGGTTTGAAATGAATGTACTGCTGGCGGTTTATGATGGATCCGGCATGGTATACAGCGGCCTGTATTATAACGGCGGGAAGCCGGATCCGGAAATCCCTTTTGCCATGTCTGCCTACGGGATCGTGCCCCAGGGGCCCCGGCTATGGAAGACCGACAACATCTTTGAAGCCGGAACAGAGGGAAATGTGAGGCCGCTGGAGATATTCCTTCATACGCAGAAGGATTGAAATTTTCCAGCGTTCCTGCTATGATGATGTATGGAAGATTCGCTGCCCAGTATATTGCGCGTAATGAGGACGGAAGCGTAGAGGGTTTGATCGCGCCTGTGCAGGCTGCGGCGTAAGCAAAGAGGATACTGCCTGGGATGCCTTACAGAAGCTTTATGAAGAACGCCTCCAGCGTTGGATTCAAGGAGGCGGAGGTATGCGCTGCTCCGGAGGAATATGGAAGTTCCAGAGTACTGATCGGAGAATAAAGATCTATATTAAGAGAAAAAGGTGAGATATATGCTGGAAAAAGTGACCCGCCTGTTCGGCCAGGTGGATATGACAGAGGGAAAGCCCTGGGAGAAAATTGCGATTTTTACTGTTCCCATGCTGTTGGGAAATATTGCACAGCAGCTGTACAATACAGTGGACAGCATTGTGGTGGGAAAATATGTGGGGGACAATGCGCTGGCGGCAGTGGGCAGCGCCAGTCCCATATTCAATCTTTTGCTGGTATTGTTTGTGGGTATATCCATGGGGGCTGGCATTATGGTATCCCAGTATTATGGCTCCCATGACAGAGAGAACCTGTCCCGCACCATTGGCAGCACTGTGACGTTGACGGCCGCCGCGTCTCTTCTGCTGATGATCGCAGGCTCTCTGGCGATCCGTCCGCTGCTGGTGCTGCTGGATACGCCGGAGAGCATACTGGATTGGTGCACCTCTTATCTGATGATCCTTCTGTGGGGAATTGCCGGGCTGGCATATTATAATATCCTGTGCGGAATTCTCAGGGGACTTGGGGACTCTCTTTCAGCTCTGATATATCTGCTGATCGCCACGGTGATCAATATTGTGCTGGATGTGGTATTTGTGGCGGGATTTCATATGGAGGTGGCGGGAGTGGCTCTGGCCACGGTGATCGCCCAGCTGATCTCAGCCGTTTTGTGCATATTGAAGCTTCGGAGGATGACGGAATTTTTCGATATGAAGGCCGAATATCTGAAGCCGGACGGCAGGAATTTAGGGACTGTGATCCGTCTGGGCCTGCCCTCCGGGCTTACCCAGGCCATCTTTTCCCTGGCCATGGTAGTGGTTCAGTCTCTTACCAACAGCTTCGGAGAAATGATCATTGCGGCCAATGTGATTATAATGAGGGTGGACGGCTTTGCCATGATGCCCAACTTTTCCTTCGGAACGGCCATGACTACATACGCGGGACAGAATGTGGGCGCCAGACAGTATGACCGGGTGAAGCAGGGGGCCAGGCAGGGCACGCTGATCGCTGTGTGCACCTCCGCAGTCATTACCGGTCTGATCCTGCTGTTTGGTCCCCATCTCATGGGGGTTTTTACCAATACGGAGGAATTGGCGCAGCTCAGCGCCGATATGATGAAAATCCTGGCGGTGGGCTATATTGCCATGGCTGTGACCCAGAGCCTGTCAGGGGTCATGCGGGGGGCCGGAGATACCGTGACGCCTATGTGGATCTCTTTACTGACCACGGTGGCGGTGAGGGTTCCTCTGGCCTACGGACTGGTCTGGCTGACCAGAACGCCGGAGCTGCCCCAGGGGCGTTATGAAAGTCTTTGGATTTCTCTGCTTAGCTCCTGGGTGCTGGGGGCGGTGGCTACCTTTATCCTTTACAGGGTTGGCAGATGGAAAAAGAAGGCGCTGTAATGATTTCCCTGTTCAGAGTGGCAGAGGGCCGGCAATAAATGCACAGCCCTCTGAAGATTCATCCATTTGCCGGCGATAAATACAGACGCAGTAAAGGCCTATTTGCCGGAAATAACCACTTTGTCAAAGGCCATATAGGGCAGAACCGAATAGCCGTCCTCCACGGTTTCCCGGGAAATGGAAATCAGATTGTTTAAAAGCTCGGCCAGGTTGCCGTTGATCATGGTTTCGCTGACAGCGCCCTTGATCTGGCCGTCCTCCACCAGAAAGCTGTTTTTCGCCACGCCGGAGAAATCTCCGTTGGTGCCGGGCTGTCCGCCGGAGAACCGTCCTACGATGAGTCCCTTTTTAGTGTTTTTGATAATGTCCTCGTAGGATGTGTCGCCGCCCTCGATAACTACGGAGAAGGAAGTGCTTTTGGCCCGGGGGAAGCCGGACTTGTTTGACACATACAGAGAGAGGAAGAAGGACTCCAGTACTCCGTTTCGAATCAAATCAAAGCTCTCGGACCGGAAGCCGTCGGCAGTATAGTGCTCGCCGCCCACGATCCGGGAATCCTCCGGACAGATGGATATACTGATGCGGCTGTCCGCTACCTGCTGTCCCAGCTTTTCCAGCCAGATGCTGGTCTTTTCCAGGATAACGCCGTCGGCGGCAAAGTTGGAGATAATGCTTCCCAGGAAGGAACCCAGGCTGGACGGAGTGAGGATGATGGAGCCCTCAAATTTGCCGCTCAGCTCGGTGACGTGAAGCTGAGCCTCTGTGTCGGCCAGATCCTTTTCCACGGATCCCAGCTCGATGAAGGGCTTATCCAGCCGGTCCGTGTAGATGTCGCTGGAGAAGAAGGAGGTGGTATGGTCTCCCTCGTGGCCGGAATACATCAGAGAGACGGAGTAGGCGCCCTTGAAGGTTTCAAATTCCGTGCCATTGGTATTCTGATATACCGTATGGATTTTTTTGTGGTTCACGATCATCTGCTCCATAAGGATTTTGGGATGGCGCTCCTTGATCTGGCGCATCAGCTCCCGGGTGCGCTCAAAGAACAGATCGATATCCGGCTCGTAGGCGCCGGTGCGGAAAACCTGGTTTTCCTGTTTGGGGGCGATATCAAAGGCCTCGTCGGCAATGCTGGATTCTGCGGACATAATGCAGTCTCTGGCGGCATTCCTGATGGAGTCATCGTCAAGCCGGTTGACGGCGATAGAGCCTTTTTTGTTATCCTTGTATGCTGTGATGGCCAGGCCGCGGTCAAACAGAGTGCGGAACAGGGAAAATTCTCCGCCGTCCACATTGAATTCGTGGGTCTCTGTCTCCGATACCGTCAGCTGTGCTTTTTGTGCGCCGGCATCCAGAAGCGCTTTTTTCGTCTTTTCTGCAATCAATCTTATATCTTCCATATCAGCGGCCTCCTATCATAACCTTACAGCGAAGGGCAGGTCCGCCCATTCCCACAGGCATGGGCTGTTTTTTCCCACAGAATCCGGAACTGGTCCATTCCAGGGTGTCCGAAACCATATCCACGGTTTTCAGCATATTGAATGCCACGCCGGAGATAGTGGTATCCAGCAGCGCCCGGCCCAGCTTTCCCTTTTTGATCTCATAGCCTGTACATACACCGAACATGAATTCTCCGGTGGTGTCGGCCTGACCGTTGTTGCTGGTGACCAGGTAATACCCGTCGTCCACGGAGGCGATCATGTCCTCCAGCTTATCCTTTCCTGGCAGAACGGCGGTGTTGCGCATGCGGATCAGCGGTTCATCGGAAAAGCTCCAGGCACGGGCGTTGCCCTGGGGCTTCATGCCGAAGTGCTGGGCACTTTCTCTGTTGTTCATATAGCCGGTAAGAATACCGTCCTTGATCAGAACCGCATCCTCTGCCGGTGTTCCCTCGTCGTCCAGGTAGACGGGAAGAGGAGCGGGCTTTCCGAAGGCCGTGTGAGCGAAATCCACCAGATTTACCAGCTGGGAGCCCACCTGCTTGTTCAGAGCAGGCCCTGCCACGGAACCGCCCAGCACCAGATCCGCCTCCACGGTATGGCCTACGGCCTCATGGGCCAGCATGCCGGACATCATCCCGCCCAGCACCACGGTTTTATAGCCTGCCTCTGCATAGACCCCTTCCCGCTTCTGCATCAATCGTTCGTACAGGGCGTCGATCTCGGGGTATAGCAGGGCGGGATCGGTAAAGTTATCGCCGAAGACGCCAAAGCCTCCCATGGGATGAAAAAGCTCGATGGGGGTGCCGGAGGTGGTTTCCGTGTTTAAGAATACATAGATGTAGCTTCTGGGGGCGCAGATATGTCCGTCATAGCCGTCAGAGGTGCAGATGATCTTTTCCATGGAATCTTCCATGGCGATCACGGAACGGCTGGACAGGCCAGGGTATTTTTCCACAATATAGGCATCCAGCTCCCTGGCAAAATCTATGTATCGTTTCTGGTCCGCATCCGCAATTTCACTGCCTGCAGGAAGGGCGCCACCGGAGATTACAGGCAGCGGTCCCTTTCCTCTGCCCACATGACGATCCATGAACAGAGCGTTTTCTGTGGCTGCCTTCAGCACTGTTTCCGCCGCCTGGCCGGAGCATTCTGCTATGGATGAAAATCCGTAGACACCATTTTGATAAACCCGGGCGCAGATGCCGGACTGCTCCGTTCTCATATTGCCGGTGGGATTGCCCTGGATCAGGGAAACGCGCCTGCTGCGGCTGTTCTGTTCTCTCAGCTCCGTGTGAACACCAGTGGAGAAGAGAGATTTTTTGCTTGAGATATGATCTTCCAGCATGTTTTTTCCTCCTGTCATAATGAATTGTGCGAATTTTCCACGCACCCGTTTATTATAACAGAAAAATATTTAATCGTATATATGATTTTCACAATCATTTGGGGGAAGAGGGGCTGTTGTTGTTCACGGAGTGGTTGGCGCAGAGCCATCCCAGCAGAGGCTCAAAGCCCACACCCTCCCGGATGGGAATTCCGGCCTGCTCGCTGTTTCTGACACAGAGGGCAATAAAATCGGAGGCCTTTTGCACGGAAGAACGCAGATTCCTTCCCAGCAGGGCATCCGCGGCCAGAATTGAAGCGAACAGATCCCCCGTCCCCGGACGGGAAGCGCCTGCTCTCGGAGCAGAGCAGGCTTCTTTTTTGCCCTTTTCCCAGATGATATTCCGAAATTGTCCGTTTTCCTGAAGTCCTGTGATTACAATGGCGCCGGGGCAGAGAGAGGAGAGCTTCCGGCAGAGCAGGTCAAGCTCATCTTCCTCCCAGCCCTCTTCCCGATACGGAGTATCCGTGAGAAGGCAGGCCTCCGTGAGATTGGGAGTCAATATGTGGGCACGGGCCGCCAGTTTTTTCAGGCGCTGACAGTGCTCCTCAGTGACGGAGGAATAAAGCCGGCCATGGTCTGCCATCACAGGATCAAGCAAAAATATGGGTGGCCGGAACATATCCAGAAATTCCTCTACAATGGCCGCCTGCTTTGGTTCCCCCAGAAAGCCGCAGTACAGGCCGTCAAAGGACAGCGCCAGCTTCTTCCAGGTCCCAATATAGTCTCTCATGCGGGGCGTAAAGTCCACGGCACAGCACCTGGGAAAGCCCAGATGATTGGACAGAATGGAGGTGGGAACAGGGCAGACCTGTACGCCCATAACACTGATTACGGGCAGGGATACAGCCGTGGAGCATCGCCCGAAGCCCGCCATATCGTTTATCATGGCCAGCCGGGGAATTCCTCCCCCGGCACAGTTTTTTTCATCTATTAACACTATTTTGCTTACCCCCTAAAAAATGTTGATGGAGCAGCGCATGATACCGTAATCCATGGCTTGCTTATGGTATCATAAAATCGGGGTGCTTTCAAGGGAGAAGGCGCTTGTGTGTAAATTGCATTTGTGTTAAGGTAGATTTATCCCTGCTGGGACAATATATGGGTCTGCCAGGATCAGAGGTGCAAAATTGCTTTGATCATGCCGATTTTGACAAATGCAACCGCTGGTTGACAGATTTCCAAGCGCACTTGGTGGTTGTCAACCACCGGTTTTGATATGATCTCTCTGACTCATGGAAATCATAACAGTATGGGCGCAGTGGTCCGGACTGCTATGGATAATCAGAAAGGAAGAGGTATTAAAAAATGATTTTGGCGGAAAAAATAGCATTATTGAGGAAAAGGAACGAATGGTCTCAGGAGCAGCTGGCGGAAAAGCTGGATATATCCAGGCAGTCCGTATCTAAATGGGAGAGCGGAGCGTCCATCCCGGACATGGATAAAATATTGAAGCTGAGCAGACTGTTTGAGGTCAGCACGGATTACCTGCTGAAGGATGAAATAGTGGAAGAGAACGAAAAAATTCCCAAAGCAGAAGAGGAATATCAGCCCCCGGAAGCGCGCAGTATATCTGTGGAGGAAGCAAATATTTACATGGATCTGGCGCGGAAGCTTTCAGGCTTTATGGCGGCGGGATGTGCGCTTTTTCTCCTGTGTCCGGTGCCTCTTTTGGTGTTGGGAGGTCTGGCTGAATATGGAAATTTGTCTATCAGCGAGGATATGGCAGGAGGTCTGGGGGTAGTGATTCTGCTGATTCTGGCGGCGGCAGGGGTGGCGCTGGTGATGCGCAACAGTCTGCCTATGGGGCGGTACGAATTCCTGGAGAAGGAAGAAATCTGTCTGCAGTACGGCGTGGCGGGGATTGTAGGAAAACGGCGTGAGGAATTTGCCGGAAGGTACCGGATCTGTATGGTTGCAGGAGTGATATTGTGCATTTTGAGCGTGGTGCCCTTGATGCTGGGAGCGGCGTTTCAGGTGGACGAATTATGGCTGACTACGTGCTGCATGGGACTTCTGTTGATGATCCTGTCTGTAGCTGTGGCCATTTTGGTATGGGCAGGCTGCATTCAGGGAAGCTTTGAGAAGCTTCTGCAGGAAGGGGATTATACTCCGGAGAAAAAGGCCCTGAATAAAAAGACAGGATTTTTCCCGGTGGCATACTGGTGTGTGGTGACAGCCATATTTCTGGGAATTGGTTTATATGTAAGAGAGCAGAGAAATATGGGTTGGGGGATGGCGGCACTGATCTGGCCGGTGGCGGCGTTGATTTTTGTGGCGCTGAACAGTATTGTGAGGGCTGTGGCCGCAGGAGGCCGGAAGTAGATAAAACAGAAGTTAAGAGCGTTTCGGCGGCGCAGATGGGAGCGGATATGACAGCAGGATGTATTTTATTGATTTTCCTTATTTTTTTCGGCGATCTGTGGATCAAGGAGCGGGTGGAAAGAGAGATGCCGATGGGGCAGGAGAAGGAATTGCTTGGAGGAAGACTTCTGCTTCGCAGGCATCACAATCGGGGCGCCATGCTGAACCTGGGGCAGGGACGGCGCTCCTTTGTGGCGGCGCTGTCCCTGACGCTGACGGTTTTGATAGCTGTGCTGTTTGTGGTAAGCCTCGGCCATCGGGGAAATCGTCTGCTGCGGGTGGGGCTGGCTCTGCTTTTGGGCGGAGCCTTCAGCAATACCTATGACCGGCTGAAACGAAAGTATGTGGTGGATTATCTGAGCTTTGGGGTCCGCTGGAAGGGGCTTAGGCGGATCGTGTTCAATGTTTCGGATTTCTGCATTCTGATCGGAGCCATGCTGTCGGCTCTGGGAGCAGACTGACGCAAAAAGGGCTTCGGTTTTGGGTTACTGCCCGTCTGCAGTGATTACAGTTCCTGCTTTGCCCTTTACCGCATCCTTTACCTTCCGCATGGAAGTGATTAATACTCTGCCGCCGGGGGCTTTTTCCAGATAGCTGACGGCGGCTTCTATTTTGGGAAGCATGGTGCCCGCTTCAAATTGTCCCTCTGCAATCATGATTCTTGCCTCCGCCGCGGACATGGCGGAAACAGGAGTCTGATTTTCCTTTCCGAAATTTTTGTATACCTGATCTACGCCGGTAAGCAGAATCAGCTCCTGACAGTCCAGGTCGGAAGCCAGCTTTGCGGCGATGGCATCTTTTTCGATTACCGCGGAGGCTCCCTTCAGGACGTGCTGCTGCTCGATCACAGGGATACCGCCGCCGCCGCAGGCGATCACCGTCTGGCCGGCTTCTGTGAGAGTACGGATGGCCTCGATCTCCACAATATCGATGGGTCTGGGAGCTGCCACCACCCGGCGGAAGCCTTTTCCGGGGTATTCCTTCACATAATTTCCTTTTTTAATTTCCACATCGGCTTCTTCACCGGTCATGTATCTTCCGATGACCTTGTCGGGCTCATAAAACGCATCATCGTAAGGGTCCACCGTGACCTGGGTCAGGATGGTGCTCACCGGGTTTGAGATTCCACGGGCCAGAAGCTCGCTTCGCAGGGCATTTTGGATGTCATAGCCCACATACCCCTGGCTCATGGCGGAGCAGACGCACATGGGGACAGGCGTATAATCCGGGTGGACCCGGCGAAGCTCGGTCATGGCTTTATGGATCATGCTGATCTGAGGGCCGTTGCTGTGGGTGATGGTCAGCTGGTAATTTTCCTCGATCAGGTCTGCCAGCGCTTTTGCCGTCACACGCACGGCGTCATGCTGTGCTTCGGTAGTATATCCCAGGGCATCATGTCCCAGGGAAACCACCGCTTTTTTCTTGTCTGCGTTATAAGAATTCATATAATACCTCTTTCTGTTTTAATCCAGCTCCTTTTTAAAGCTGAGGATTTCACCGGTATAGGCGTCTACATCGCAGGAGTATTCCGTTCTTCCCACATGCCATTCCACTTCATATTCTGCGCGTCCGTCATCATAATCGAAATCAATTTTCAGGTGCTGCACATCGCTTTCGGAGATGCCTGCATGGGCCAGGGCCAGCTGCTTTGCTTCCTCCTGGGTGAGCTGTTCCCCGCTCTGTGTGCCGGAGGGTGAGGAACCCTTGTATTCCGCGTCATGGTCGAAGGCCAGGATCTCTCCGGTCAGTGCATCGATGTCGTAATCATATTCCTCGTTTCCTTTGTGAAATTCCACATCATACTGCCATCGGCCGTCGTCGAATTCCAGATGAGTGTGGGTAAAATACACATCCTCTGCCTTCAGATTCGCATGGGAGAGGGCGGCCTGTTGGGCTGCCTCAGTGCCGATATACTGCCCGGAGTCCTGAGAAGCGGGAGAATTCTGGCCCTGGGAGGAGCTGTTCTGGGAGGGACTGCCTTGGGAGGAGCTGTCCTGGGATGGATTGTTTTGAGAGGGACTGTCCTGGGAAGGACTGTCCTGGGAGGATTCTTCCTGGGAAGAGCCGTTTTGAGAAGAGCCTGCCTGGGAGGCCAGGCCTTCAGGCACCTGACTCAGGTCATAGCTGCCTGCTTCACAGATCATGGAAAGAATTTCTCCGGTTACCGCGTCTATCACATAGTCATACTCCATGGAGGAGCTGATAAATTCGATTTCATACTGGGCGGTGTCCGAGGAATCCAGATGCAGCCGTGTGAGCCGGATCTCATCCTCGGAAAGTCCTGCGTTTTCCAGCGCTATGGATTTTACGTCTTCGGAGGTGAGATAGGTGTTTTTCTGTGTTCCGCCGGTTTGCATATCATCTGCCGGGTTCGCCGGCCCGCCGCAGCCGGAAAGCAGTGCCAGCAGGCAGACAATGCAGATGGCAATGGAAAAATGATAATGTTTCTGAAGGAGGCGTTTCTGATATTTCAATATTTTCATGGCTTTATGTGTCCTTTCTTTAACTGTAATTAAATTATAGAGAAATTTTTCTGATTTCGCAACAGAAGAATTTTATGGGGAAATGTTTAAAGTAATGTTTTGTTACTTTTCACGGGTAGGGGCCGCAAGGTGTTTTCGTGTGTTGTTTGCACAAAAGTGCGAGACTGCCTGCGCCAAAATGAGCGAATTTGGCTCATTTTGTGTGCATCATGTTGCTTTGAACAACGAAGCCGTGAAAAATAACCTGCAGAGCTGTTAAAAAAGGTATAAAATTCGGAACAAAAAGGTATAAAAATCGGTACTAAAGATAAAAGAGGGTATAAATTACGGGCATATCTTTAAGTGCTGAAATTTGGGGTTGTACTGATATGGAAGAATTTGGGATAATAAAAAACGAAGACAACAGAAACGTTTTATCTGAGCGGGCTGTTTGCCAGGAGGGTGTTGATATATGGGCAGGAATGTAAAATTACCGTTGCAGGAACCTTTTTCCGTTACCTTTCCAAAGGATGCAAATGCGGTGTCTATATTACTGAATGAGCCGAAAACATATTCCTGGCTGATGAATTGTTTTATTCAGCTGACCTGCCGGGAAAATCAGTTCCTGGATTATTACGACTTTTATTATAGAAATTGTCCCCTGCTTTCTTTCCAGCGTATTAAAGCAGAACTGGCAGAGCAGGCAGAGGGAGGGCTGATCGGATTTATTTCAGCGGCTTTGGAAAAGGGCTATTATGTTATTTTGTCGGTGGAAACAAAATATATAAGCCGGTATGATTTTAATTTTTTTCATGACATGATGATATATGGGCATGAAGATGAGAGATTGTTTTATATTGCAGACAATTTTTCACAGGGAAAATACAGCAGGAGTGTCTGTAGTGTTGAAGAGCTGACACGAGCAACAAATCGGATCAAGGAGCCTCAAACATGGAGGAGAGGCTTTGAGGGTACGCTGGAGCTTTTATCGTACAGGGAGGAGGAGCGGGCAGAATTTGAGCTGTATCGTGTAATAGAATCTCTCAAAGATTATCTGGAGTCCCGTGCCACAAGCCGATGGAATGTCAATTGGGATATGATGTGGGACACCTATGAAAATGAGAACAGATGCTTTGGAATGCAGTGTTATGAAGGAATATATCACAATATTCAGATTGCCAGAGAGGAAAAAAGCTTTGCGGAAAGCGACCACAGGGCATTGTTTTTAGAGCAGGAGCACAAGAAGATCATGGAATTGCGCCTGCAGTTTATCAGGGAAAGGTATCCAATTTCGGAAGACATAATTTCGGAATATCATAGGCTGTGCGAAATATGCGGATCCGCCATGTGTTTGAAGTTAAAATATGATATTACGAAAAAGGAAGAGCTGCTTGACAGAATAGAAGGGTATTTTCGAATGGTTCAGGAGAAGGAAATGAGTGTTTTGTCAAGGCTGGTGAGTGAGCTGGGGAGTTGGTGACCAGGTGCAGGATATAATGATAGATATAGAGCCAATTTAAGGAGAAGTTATGGGAAGAGTAGCATTAATAGGAGAAAATTCAATAGAATATATAGAAATTTTACTGACAATTTGGGGACAAGGAGATTGTGCTGTTCTGATTGATTGGCGAATTCCTTTTTTGGCAGCATATGATATGATAAGAGATTCTGAAGCATATATGTGTGTTGTAGAAGATAGTTATGTTAAAGAAATCAAATTGGATGATTACCCCGAAGTTAAATTTTTCAAATATTCAAGAAAAAAGAATGTTGCAGAAGAATTACCAGTTGGCATACGGAGTAAGTATCATGCCAATTATTTATCTACAGAAGCACTTATTTTGTTTAGCTCAGGCACTACGGGTAAGTCGAAGGGGATTATTTTGTCGCATAAGGCAATCAGTAATAATGCAGACTCGATTATTGAGTATATGAAGTTATCAGATAAAGATTGTTTTTATATTGCAAAAACACTGGCTCATTCGTCAACGCTAGTAGGCGAACTGTTGGTTGCATTAAAAACAGGGAAAAAGGTCATTGTTGCGCCAACTATTGTTCCGCCGAGATTTGTTTTGAATAATTTAATAAAGTTTGATGTATCGATTATTTGTCTGAATCCTTCATTACTTCTCATGTATGCAGAAGAGTATAAGAGACGGAAATATACAATTCCATCTTTACGGTGCATTTATGTGAGTGGTGCCATTTTATACAATAAACATTTGGAAATGGCAAAAAATGCTTTTAATGGTGTGGACATATATAACGTATATGGTCTTACAGAAGCAGGTCCAAGGGTTTCTGCTCAAAGATACGATTGTAATAGCGGCGTGTCTGTTGGTAAACCAATTAGTAATGTGAAGATATGTATTCGTGATGAGAATGGAAGGAAGTTATCAGAAGGTGAAAAAGGAGTAATTTGTGTTAGCTCGCCATGTTTGTATAGTGGATATGTAAAAGGAATAAGGAAAAGGGAAATAGATATATTTGAAGAAATCAATACTGGAGATATCGGGTATATAGATCATGGCGAATTATATATTGTTGGACGAATTGATGATGTGATTAATATTGATGCACATAAGATATTCCCTGAGGATGTAGAAAGGTGCATTTTGAATGAAGTTAACGTAGATGATTGTATTGTTGTAGGTGAGAATGTAGACGGGGAAGCTTCGCTAGTTTGTTATTATCAGGCTGATCATATCTTGTCAAATTCTGAAATTAAAAAATTGAGAAAGCGTTTGGCAGTTTATGAAATTCCAAGAAAATTTTGTAGAGTAGATAAAATACCACAAGGCTTTAACGGCAAAAAAGTGCATAGTGATGGAAAGGGGATAAATATATGGAGCAAAAACTAAGCTTATGGGCAATAGTTTTAAGATATGCGGAAATGGAAGTAGATGATTTTGTTTTATGTGAGGAGGATCATTCGGAAATTGATCTTATAGAAGATTTGGGATTAGACTCAATGAGAATAATGGCATTAATTGTGGAAATTGAAGAAGCATATGATATTGAGATCGAGGATGAGTATTTGTCATTTGAGGCTATTAGATACTTTGGACGATTAAATGAGATTGTTGAAAAAATGGAGGCTAAGCAAGATGAAAAAAAATGTTTGTGATGTATTAGCCGCCTATGCAGCGTCATCACCCTTTTATCGTACTGCAGGTGTAAGCAGAGACTGCTTTAGAAGTATGATAGCTAATGGCCCCTGCATCAAAAAACATGATTTGCAAACCCAAACAACTCTTATATTGAATGATTCGTATAAGCATCTTGATTTTAACTTATTTCAAGTTTCTCGAACTTCGGGTTCTTCAGGAGAACCGGTAGAAGTTTTTTGGTCGCAAGATGAGTACTTTAGATCGAATATGGATTTGTGGCGATTGAGAAAGAAATACTATGATATAATGCCTTCGGATAAGTGTGTTTCGTTTCATTCCATATTATATAACAAATCAAAACCGATGTTGCATAAAAAAATAATTAAGCTGAATTACGGAAAAATATTATCATTTAGTAAATTTAATTTGTCGGATCAGGATATGGATTATTACTTAAAAGAAATTTGTAAATATGAACCAAAATGGATGTTAACTCAGCCGAGTGTCATTTTTAAAATTTTAGATTTCTTGGAGCGTTATGACAGAAAATTACCAAATTCATTATTATATATTGAATTAAACGGTGAACAAGTTAGCTATGAACAAGAAATGTGTCTTCGAAATAAATTGAAGGTTAATGTTGCTAACCTTTATGGAAGCCAGGAAGTGAATGCTATTGGATATGAATGTTCTCATGGTAATATGCATATTGTTTCGGATAATGTATACGTACAGATGTATGATGTTGCTGAAACAGAAAATAGCATAAGTGGAAGTATTCTGGTGTCAAATCTTCACAATAGAGTGTTTCCAATTATTGCTTATGATCTGGGAGATAGAATAACTATTCGAAAGTCAAATAGATGCCCTTGTGGATGCAATTCACCAATAATAGATAGTATATGGGGAAGAAAAAGTGATGATATCATTTTACCAAATGGGAAAAAAATAAGTCCATTTTTATTTTCTTATTGTATTGAATACTTGAATAGTGCTATGGGAAACCCAATTTGGCAATATAAGGTTAAAACACAAAAAGACAAGATTACTTTAGTCGTCTATATTAGCAATAATTTTTCAAGGTGGGCGGATAGTATTAAAAAAGAGTTAGAAATTAAAATCTTTGAGATGATACCTGGAGCTGGAGAAATTAATATATCTATTAAGCCTTTAACAGATATTATGATTTCAAATAGTGGAAAAAAGAAAATGGTAGATCGGAGCGAACAATGAAAAGACCCCATGTAAAGCTATTTACAAGTTATGGTAATAAGTATTGTTATGATGTGAATAAAAATGAGATAATTGAATTAAGTCATGATGAGTATCTGTTGATCCGTAGAGTTATAAATAAAAAGGAGAATGGTGATAATATTTCTTCTATAGATGAGAAGTTGAAGGCGTGGATTTCTAAAGGGTATTTCAGTGCTCAGTATCCACAAAAGATAGAGCATCCATTAACGCCGTATATGAAGGATTATTTAACAAAACGAGTACAGGGTATTACTTTGCAGGTTACTCAGAACTGCAATTTTAGATGTAGATATTGTAGTTTTTCAGGAGATGGATATTTTGATAGAACACACAATGGAGCAATGATGAGTATTGATGTGGCAAAATCCGCAATCAATTTTTTGAAAAAGAATAGCATTGATATGGCGTGGATTAGAGTTGTTTTTTATGGAGGAGAGCCACTGCTTAATTTTCCTTTGATTCGTGAGGTGGTAAAATATGCAGTTATGATTATGCCTGAGAAAACAATATGTTACTCAATGACTACAAATGCTTCCCTTATTACGGAGGAAATGATTGACTTTTTTGCAGAGCATAAATTTGATTTAACTATCAGCTTAGATGGACCGCAGAATTATCATGATAGATACAGGCGATTCACAGCTGATGGTACGGGAACATATTCAAGTGTTATGTCATCTCTCAAAAAAATATATAGTATGGATGCAGAGTATTTTAAAAAGCATGTTTCGTTGTCATGTGTTGTTGATGGAGATGATGATATCGGTGAAATACAGAAATTTTTTAATAGTGATTTTTTTGAAGATACATTAGTACAATTTTCGACATTGGATAGTTCAAAAAATAACTACAAACGAAACCCGACAGAAGATTTTTTTAATAGCTATAATGAGAATGTTTTTGCGGCATTGATAAATAATTATTTACAAAATGAGTTAGTATTGGAAATTCCAAAGACTAAAAAAGTTCTATTCTCAAATAGTTCTGATTATGACGAATTTTTAGATAGTTTGTCAAGAAAAACATCAATAATAAAATACCATCATTCTGGGCCTTGCATTCCTGGACAGGCAAAGATGTTAGTTTCTACCGATGGTAAAATATTTACATGTGAAAAAGCGAGTGGAAAATCCACAACTATGTGTATTGGTGATATATACAAGGGTTATGATTGGAATAACATAGATGCATTGCTTAATATAGGTAAAATTACAGAAGAAGAATGTAAAAATTGTTGGGCTATTAGATTTTGCTCAGTATGTGCTATTAATATTGATAATTTTGATAGTCTCTCAAAAAATATTAAATTACAAGAGTGTGAAATAACTAAACGTCGAATTGAGTCTATAATGAAAAATCATGTTGTAATTAAAAGAATAAAGGAGCTCATTGAAAAATGAAGAAATTATGCCTATTTGGCTTGACTTCAAACGAAGCATTTATAAAAGATTATATATGTAGTGATACATATTATGTTAAGGCAATCGTTTCTAATGAGAACATATATACAAAGTTTTGTAATTGCTGTTACTATAGTTTTGACAATGTTGATTTGAGTTGGATCACGAAGAACTGTGATGAGGTGATCATATTTCCCGCAAATCAATGTTCAGATTTATATTTATACAAATGTATTGTTGAATTACTTGATGCAAATATGACAGTTATAAATCAACATTGTTTTTCAACAAAATATATGGACATGCTGTCTCAACTGGAAAAAAATGTAAAGCACGGGTTTATTAATAAGGTTTTTTTAGACAAGGACAATCTTGAAAGGTGCAGTACTGTTCCAGTCGTATATGTTACAGGAATTGAAGATGATATAGATAATCTCAAATTAGAAATGGGGATAGTATTCGAATTATTATCGCGAGGATATGAAGTTCAATGGTATAGCTCTTGCAATTGTGGAGAAATATTTGGAGCGAATACATATTCCGAATGTGCTTATCTATGTGATAGTTTGGATTTGTTTCGAAATGAAATGTATAAAATGATGGATTCGATTGAAGCAGGCCATTTTGATGTTGTAGTATTGGGGGTTCCTGCGAGTTGGTGTACGAGAGATACATATACCCTTAAGGCAAGGCTATTATCATACTATTTTTCTCCCGATTATATTACCTTGGGTATTTATCATAATTCATTGGAAAATAATACGATAGAGAGCTTGGTAAGTTACACTGAGCCATTTTTGGGAAAGAAAGCTGACATGTTAGTATTGACATCCGGAATAGTGGATATAGTGAAATATGAAATAGTTAATCCTTATAGAATCCTTCATACGGAACATTTGAATGATTATTTGAGCGAATTAGAAGGAGTAGAGGATATTCTTCAAGATAATTATTCTATGAATATTGTCGATGACATAGAAGAGAGACTGACATAATACAAAAACGCTGATATGTTCATGGTGGTCAGGCATTAAGTTGCTGAATCTAACACTGTAATGTGGAGGATAAAACGAGATTTATTAATACATAAATGACAAAATTTGAGGATACGAATATGAATAAAATGGAGCAGGAAATAAGTGATTGTTTTCAAAGGGAGTTGCATATAGAAATAGTAGATGTAAATGAATCATTATTTAAGTCATATGGTATACATCCTCGGGATGCTTTACACATATTGTACAAAATGATATTAAGCTTGAATATAGCTGTTTCATGTATCCCATATTGGAATGCGGATACTACTAGTGTTAAAACATTGGCAGATTATCTGGAAAGAATGAAGGAGTTAAATTGCGACAACAATGGTTAGAATAGCAATTATTGACGATGGCATAAATAGTAAAATATTATTGCCCAAATGCAAAATACACCACTATTATGTATCAAAAGATTATCAGATTTTGCAAACTAGAAGCAATTTGCATTCATTGTCGCATGGAACTATATGTGGAGGGGTTATTATTTCAAATACTTGTGTTGAGCATGAGATTATTTCTATAAAGGTAAAGCGAACTGATCAAAATGGAAATATAGAAAAGCTATGTGCAGCGCTAAAATTTTGTCTAAAAAATAATATTGATGTAGTTAATATTTCATTGGGAACACGTAATACTGATGATGCTAAAATTTTATACAATATTGTTTTAAAAATGGAAAAGAAAAATATAATAGTGGTTTCAGCAATGGACAATAATCCAATGGAAAGGGCATTTCCAGCATGTTTTGATAATGTTATAGGTGTGAAACATTCTATGAAAGCATACAAAGGAATATATTGGGTAGATAACAATACAGTTTCAGCAAATGGTATACAGACGATTGAATTAGCAACGGCAGAATTGTATACAACATATGCATGCAATAGTTACGCTACACCGTATGTTACTTCTCAAGTGGCAAATCTTATTTCAGCCAATCAGGATAGAGCATTTAAAACAATAATGGATAAACTTAATGAGTTTTCAGTTAATCATAGACGTAGATAGGAGACAACAATTCAAATACATTATGCGTAAAATTAGTAATGGTATAGTTGGAGTTTGGTGGGAAGGAGGTGAGAATGAAAAAATGAAGAAACTTGTAAAGAAGCCGAAGAAGAATACAGTTATTGCGTTTTCTTGTACTTGTCATACTTGCTCTGGATGTAGCAAATGGGGAACTTCTGGGGGTGCAGCAACCAGTACAGGAACACCTAAGTAGATAGAATGCTTTTGGATTATCATAATATAACTCCTACTATGCCATTACTAATTCTTCGCATATAATCATAGATAATAATAGTTTGAAAGTGGATTGGTGGATACAACTTGTAAACAGAATATCTTATTCGTGAATACATGACTTATAGATATATTGAGAAAATAGGAGACCTTGACTTGTGAAAAGACTGAAATATATATTACTGCATATGGATCAAACGACCTCAACTTACAGAGATATGTACGAGGGCCCGATTGTTTTTACTTTCCCAGACCGGGTTAGCGAAGAAGGCGATGATAATGTATTTTATCATGGTTCGGTTGGGTTTGCATTTTCGGTAACAAATCGCAAGGAGCTGGATAAGCCCACCGTAGTAATACAAATTCCGTGCTCTCTTTTGAAGCTCAATAGGATAAGTACGGCGGTTTTGGATTTTTGTCTGAGGGAATTTACAGTCTATATTGATGAGATGAATGCTGAATTAGAAAACGGAAAGCATTTGGACAGGGAAAATGGAAGATATTATTGCTATAAGCCCGGGAGCGAGATAGTGGCGAATAATGGGGTGTATGCCGCATACTGCAGAGAATGTGATTATGAACACATAGGAGGTGTTGCGGTCCGCATAAACAGTAATGAGAGAGACACAGCTTTTATTCAGTGTATATGCTTTCGGCTTCAGGTACAGCTGCCTTATAAGAAGATGAAAAAGGCAATTCGAATGCTGTGCGAGGATCTGCCGTATGCTGTAAATTTATTTATAGCCAATTTCAATCAGGAAAAGTTGACAAAAGCATTGGAGCTGGAAAATAAGCAGAATGCAATCAGAAATTGGTTGTCAGATAGTGAATATTGTGCATTTATAGCAAACGGAAGCATACTTCCGCGTACTAAACGAGGGGATCAGCCAAAGCTGGATGCAGCATTATTCGTATCACCGAAGGAAGATGAGATAGAAATATGCGGTGTCAAAGGAATGGGGATAAGGAAGGGGGTTAGTGTTATTACCGGGGGAGGCTATTCCGGAAAGACGACTATTTTGAATGCTTTACAGAGCGGCATTTATAATCATGTTCTTGGTGATGGCCGCGAGCTGTGCATTACAGATGAATCGGCAGTTGAAATAGTTGCTGAAGACGGACGCCCCATCTATGAATGTAACATTTCCACTTTTTTCCGCTGGGTTTCGGACGGAGAACCGGAACGATTCAGTGCGGAAAGAGCATCAGGCTCAACATCACAGGCAGCAAATATAATAGAAGCAATTGATGGAGGGGCAAGACTACTGCTTATTGATGAGGACCGCAGTGCAACCAATTTTATGATTCGTGATGAGCTGATGAGGGAATTGGTAAGTGATGACCCAATAGTCCCGTTTGTTGATCGTGTCCACCGGCTATATACGGAAAAGGGAGTTTCGTCTATTCTGGTAATTGGAGGCTGCAGCGATTTTCTTAAGGTAGCTGACTATGTGTATATTATGAAAGATTATACATTAATCAATATTACCATGCAGGTGCTAAAAGATGAAAGGTTTCAATGTGGAGCTTGTAATGACGATGCACTTCAATGTGAACAGAAGAAAAGCTTATCTTTTTTTAACTCCGTAGATTCCGGCCATGCTGACAGAAATGAAAAATTAGTAATTTCTAAGATGGGATATATACTTATTGGAGATATGCAGATCGACCTTCGATGTGTTCATAGCATTTGCTCGTATGATCAGCTGATTGGAATGGGTATGATTCTAAAAAAACTGTCTTCCACAAAAGAAAAGGATCTATTACAGCAGATAGATGAATTATACAGGGAAGTAAGTCGGGATGGATTGGATTGTGTGTACTCAAGCAGATATGATGGGGTAGGAAGGTTTGCTGCACTTCCAAGGAAAATGGACATTTATGCTGCTATAAGGAGGATGCGGGAAACCAATGACTAAATTGAAGCTGTTTTTGAAATCAATCGGTTATTCAGTAAAGCTGATTTATCATTCAAGCGGAATGCTGATGCTGGTATATTTATTGCTGAATTTGTCAGAAGCTACGATTACATTATTCAGTGCATTTGCTATAAAGTACATTTTGGACAACCTGGTGGGAGGCGCCATTCGGATCAACGTTCTTTTGCTTTGGATTGTGTTATATGTGGTGTCCCTGGTGCTGCGGCAGGTTAATATTTCGGTGAAAAGTATTTTATATGACAGTATTTTTCAAAAGGCAGAGCATTTATATGACTGTAATTTATTGGATAAGCTTGCCGGCCTGTCTTTATCTGTGATCGATTCATCCAAGGGAAGGGATATGATAGAGGATGTGCGGTATACAAAAAATACAGCTGTTTATACCGCATATCGGGCCGCAGAAGCTATATCTTTGTTTTACACGTTTATTGTTGCCTATATAGTGATTGCCAGGTTTCATATTTGGTTTTCGCTTATTTTTCTGGTGTTGACAATTCCGGGAATCATATTAAATCTTTTGTTCGATATAATGTCTGAGGAACTGAGAAGAAGCAAGGCTCCCGATGTCCGCAGGTTCAGCTATTACCGTTGGATGCTTACCGATGCGTGGCCGGCAAAAGATGTGCGAATGTATGATCTGACAGAATCCGTTAAGGCACGGTACAAAGAAGAAAAAGATAAATATGTTGCGGCAAATAAGGCACTCGATAAACGGAAAGCAGCGCTGCTGATATTGGCTGAGGCAGTTCAAAGGAGCGGTGAAATTATCTTTACTGTTTTTGTGGTGTATACTGCAATTGCCGGGAAAATCAGTATCGGAGATGTTGCTCTTTATATAAGCCTGGCGTTGACAATAAGCGACTCTTTTGCACATATGCTGTTTGTTTTGACAATGGGCTGTGAGAGGGCGGCCAACAGCATGGGACGTCTATTTGAGTTTCTGAATATAAAAACGGATGGTGAAAAAGAGAATTGCAGACCGCTGCATGGATTTGAATCAATAACCTTTGAAAATGTGTATTTTAAATATCCTTATACTGAAAATTATGTTTTGTCAGGTGTTTCCTTTACCATGAATAAAGGCGAAAAGATGTCTATAATAGGCATCAACGGCGCCGGAAAATCTACAATTATTAAATTGATGCTGGGTCTTTATCAGATTGATTCAGGGCAGATACTGATCAATGGATATCCTATGTCGGATTACGATATACGGCAGGTCAGAGGTTTGTTTTCAGTTCTTTTTCAAAGCTTCGCGCAGTATCATCTGACACTGCGGGAAAATGTTGCAATGTCCTCCCTTGAGAATATAGAAAATGATGCGGAAATTGAGAGAGCTCTGGCGAAAAGCGGTATATTTGAGAACAATAAGCTTCTGTTTGAGGATGGGCTGGAATCCAATATGACAAGACAATTTGATGATAAGGGAATTGAGCTGTCCAGGGGGCAATGGCAGAAGATTGCTTTGGCACGGGCGTATTTTAAAAATGCGCCGATTGTTATTTTCGATGAGCCGTCAGCAGCATTGGATGCGGAAGCGGAAGATCGGATTTTTAAAGATTTCCAGTCGCTGTCAGATAGCAAAACGGCAATTATGATTTCTCACAGGATCTCCAGTGCGCGCATGTCTGACAAAATTATTGTGTTGGATAATGGCAGCATTATTGAGGAAGGAACTCACGACCAGCTGATTAAGACAGACGGCTTGTATGCGAAAATGTATCATCTTCAGCATGAAAAATATATAGTAAAGGAAGAGGTAGTGTGAATAGAATAAAAACATTTTTTCAGGGATTGATCAAAAATGTATGGTTTGGTATTCATACCAGCTTTTTGGCATCAAAATTTTATTTTTCCATGAAAATGATTATATTGATTTCCACTACGGTGGTTCCCCTCGTTAATATATGGTTATGGAAAGAAGTGCTCAATGGAATAGCCAGTTATCGTGCAAATGGTCAAAGACTGCCTTTATATCTTGGAATATATCTTATATTGCAGATGTCAGTTTATCTTCTGAGCCAGTTTGGCGATTATGTCAATGAGCGGTATAGTGATGAAGTGGTTTTTTATATTGAAACGGTAATGATGGAGAAAACCTCCCGTATGGATTTGTCCTTTTTTGACTCTGCCAAAATGGGAGATAAGGTACGGCATGCAAGAAGTAATTTTGGGATTTTGACCGAGACAACGTGGACTGTGTTTGAAATTTTGTCTTCACTGATCAATGTGATTTTAACTTTAGTGATTGTATGCGCATATGAATGGTGGATTGGCCTTGTCACTTTTGTATTATTGATTCCATACATACTATATAATAAAAAGCGCAGTGAAATTAAGCTGAAAATGGAGAAGGAGCAGCTTAGAGATAAACGAAAAATAGACTATTTTTGCGACGTTTTTTTCAATAATGACGTTCAGTTTGAGATGAAGCTGAATGATATCAGTTCCTATTTCAAAAGTAAGTATCAGGCGGTCTGGAAAAAGCTTTTTGATGTAAATCGAAGAGAGGATATCAGGTATCATCTTATAAATTCTCTGGTTATGATTATGAATGTCACAGGAGAACTGCTGGTGCTTGTTGTGTCGATATTTCATGTAATCAATCAAAAAATCGGGATAGGTGATTTGCAGTATAACCTCAGTATGGTGTCAAGGCTTCGCTCTCAGTCTCAGGAGCTCATTAAGAATGTAAACAACTTTTTAAATAATAATACGCGGTTGATTGAGCTGCAGGAGTTTCTGGATATTGTCCCGGAGACTGAGAAAAGCGGGAACTGCATTCCGTCAGCATGTCCTGAAATTGAGTTTTCCAATGTTTCCTTCCGATATCCGAATACGGAGCAGTATGTGCTGAAGAATTGTTCATTTTGCATTAAGCCTCACGAGAAGGTGGGACTGATTGGTCTGAATGGTGCGGGTAAATCAACGATTATCAAATTGATATTCCGATTTTATGATGTAGAGGAAGGATGTATCAGACTGGATGGAGTTGATTTAAGGGAGTATGACATATATGCTGTACGCAGGACATTTTCTGTGCTTTTTCAGGATTATGTGACGTATTGCCTGCCGCTTCGTGAGATTATTGCGCTGTCGGATTTTGGAAGCCGTTTTGATGACAAAAAGCTGAAAAGGGCTTGTGATATCAGCGGGGCTTCCGATATAATACAAGGCTGGGAGCAGGGCTTTGACAGCATTCTGGGAAGATATTACGCTGACAACGGGAAGGATTTGTCAGGCGGACAATGGCAGCTTCTCGGTCTGGCGAGAGCATATTTTAAGGATAGCGAATATATGGTTCTGGATGAGCCGTCTGCCGCCTTGGATCCCATTTCAGAAGACAGGATATTTAATCAGATGTATCATTTAAGCGAAGGCAGGAGCCTGATTACCATATCGCATCGGCTCTCGAATACCACGCTTGCGGACAGAATCCTTGTTATCGGAGACGGGCATATTGTGGAAGAAGGATCTCATGATACATTGCTGAAGCAGAATGGCATGTATGCGCACTTATTTCATTTGCAGGCGGATAAGTATCTATAGAGATGCCGGTGTTAAATAATTAACTTTCAAAATTCATGAACCTGTCCGGGATTTTTCCGAACTAAGTTATTGAGCCACCCCCGATAAGCGTGGGCGGCTATTAAAAAGACACGGGATACTTACATTGCGGAGGGTATCGTTCAGAAACCCTTTTCCTCATCTGAAGACGGTTCCCAAATGGCAGCAATATATGCTTTGCGGTGACAGTGCTCCCATGGCGGTGATTCTTAAGGCAAAAGAAAAGGGGCTGTTTCTGGAGGGTGTGGACTATCCTGTCCCCGCCGCGGTGCTTCTCTGTGAAAAGCAGCAATGGGTTATGGATGAATTACATTAAAGTCTTCTGACAAAATTCTTGCGGTATCTCGAAAAATGTGCTACGATAAAAAAGAATGTCATAATCATACGCAAAGGTGAAATTTGAAAAGGAACATGCTAGAAAAAGAACAGTTGGAAGGCTTTATCAACATTATCAGAGAGGAACTGGTTCCGGCCATGGGGTGCACGGAGCCTATTGCCCTGGCTTATGCCGCCGCCCGGGGAAGAGAGGTTTTGGGCTGTGAGCCGGAGGGGATCACGGCCAGATGCTCCGGCAATATGATTAAGAACGTGCGCTGCGTCACCATACCCAATTCCGGAGGGCTCACTGGAATAGAGGCAGCCTGTGTCCTGGGTGCTGCGGCAGGGGATGCTTCCGCAGGCATGGAGGTGCTGGAGAAGGTGGATGAGGCGGGGCGGAACCGGGCCGTGGAGCTTTTGAGAGCAGGCTGCTGTACCGTGGAGTTTCTGGATTCGGAGATACCGCTTCACTTTGTGATTCGGCTTTTTGCCCGGGGCGTGACTGTGGAAGTGGAGGTGCGGCATACGCACACCAACATCGTCTCCATCAAAAAAGACGGCAGGCTGGTTTTTGAAAAGGCCAGAGAGCTGGCGGATAAGGGGTATTCCACAGACCGATCCGGACTTTCTCTGGAGAATATAAAGGCTTTTGCAGATGAAGTGGAGCTTACGCGGATTCGGGACATTTTTGAGCGTCAGATCCGCTTTAATATGGACATCGCATATGAGGGTATCTCCGGTGACTATGGTCTGGGGATCGGACGGGTGATCCGGGAGGCTTATGCGGACGGAGTGGTCACCCGGATGAAGGCCTATGCGGCGGCTGCGTCTGAAGCCCGGATGGGCGGCTGCGATATGCCGGTAATTATCAATTCCGGCAGCGGAAACCAGGGGATCGCGTCGTCGGTTCCGGTGGTGGTTTATGCCCGGGAGAAAAATATTCCCACGGAAAAGCTGTATCGCTCGCTGGCCTTTTCCAGCCTTCTCACTATTTACCAGAAGGAGTTTATCGGGAAGCTTTCGGCTTTCTGCGGGGCAGTGTCAGCCTCCTGTGCCTCGGCGGCGGCCATCACCTATATGGCAGGGGGCACGGTTTCCCAGATCAAGGCTACCATCGATAATACCCTGGCCAACATCCCGGGGATTATCTGCGACGGCGCAAAGATATCCTGTGCCGCCAAGATTGCTTCCAGCCTGGACGCAGCCATGATGGCTCACTATCTGGCCATGCGGGATAAGGAATATGAGGCCTTCACCGGTATTTTAAAGGAAGATGCCGGAGAGACCATCAGCTGTATCGGATATATTGGAAAAGTGGGAATGCATCAGACCGATAAAGAGATTATTAAAATGATGCTGGAATAATGACAGAGGTTTCTATTGACTGGGGAGGCTTGGAGTTTAGCGGATGGTGCAGGAGATTCAGGAGATTTCGGGGTTTCGGATAACAATTGAGAGAGAAAAGCTGGCGAGAGATCCGGACAGTATGCGGAAGGTTTTTGAAACGCTGGAGGAGTGCGGGCTTTCCTGTGAGTGTATGGCCCTGAATCTGGACTGGCTTTCCATTGTGGTCAGGGAGTCGGAGAAGGGGAAGCTGAGCAGGTTTATGCTGGTATTGGGTCAGCGGCTGAGCCGGATCGATATTTCCATAGATGGAGAGGTCGCGATTTTGTACATAGAAGGCAGTCAGATCACGTCCCGGGGGATCGGCATCGTTGACAGCAGCCTGGTTCTGCAGGGGATCGAAATCACCATGCAGCGCTATTTCCGCTGTCAGGACCGGTTTGTCATAGGGGTTTCGCCTAAGGAGGCGGACAGAGCCCGCCGGATTATCACAGGGATCATGGAGTCAAATTTTCAACTATAACGGAATGAGCGCTTTTGCAGGATAAATACAGCGGGGTTACAGGAGGATAAGAGAAATGAAAAGGATGCTGGTTTTTTTACTGGCGGCGGCTTTGATGCTGAGCGAAGGGGCGACGGCCTATGCCGGGCAGGTTGGCGGAGCGGCTCCGGGCAGCGGAGTAGGAGCGGGAGTCATGGGCACCATATCCGGAACAGACGTGACAGGTACCGTGTCCGGGGACGATGCGGCGTCTGACAGCACTCTGCAGCAGCGGGTTGCAGCAGGTCAGATCGGACAGGTGGATGTGTCTATCGGAGCGGCGGTGATACTGAACAGCCCGGTGGAGTTTACCGTAAAGCTGACGGATTCCCGGAATGAAAGTCAGACGCGCACGGCGGTTCTGGAAGCAAACAGTGACCGGGAGACCAGGGTGAGCTTTGAAGGGCTTTCAGCGGGACAGTATACGGTGACTGTGTCCGCAAAGGGCTTTGCCGCGTATACACAGACCATATCCGTGGATGGAAGAGCCTGCGGAATCCGGCTGCTGACAGGGTTTGTGAGCGGGTTTAGCTATGCGGCGGGAGAATATCACCCGGGAGTGCTGCTGATGGGTGATGTAAACGGCGATGGCAAGTTAGATGCGGCGGACCGGGCCGCTCTGGTGGATGCCATTGCAGGAGGGCCTGCCGTGGATGCAGGGGATCTGAACGGTGACGGTGTGGTTGACCTGGCTGACCTGGAATATTTTACCAGAGGCTATGAGGTGCCGGCGGGAGCCGATACTCAGGCGGTTGTGGACAGGTTCGTGCCTGTGACCCTGATCGAGCCGTCGGCCGGCAGCGGCACCCAGGCGGAAGGAAATCTGAAGGAGCTTTTGAAGGGCACGGGCAGCGTTACGCTGACACCGGAAGGCGGAGGGGCTATTTCCAGCAACAGTCCGGTTTCTCTTGCGTTTGACTTCGCGGCGGCAGACGGCGCCGTGGTGACCGACGGGATTCTGATCGGCACCTCCAGGGAAAATCCGGTAAGTGATTCCGTCATTACCGTTACATACACAGACGCAAACGGGGTTGAGCAGACGGATACGATCCCGGTTCGGGAAGGGGTTTATCCTCTGCTTGAAAACAGTGCCCGGGCTGAGACTGACAGGAACGGGAATATACGGCTTTACCTGGGAGCACAGGTGGCGGTGAAAAAGGTGACCTTTACGATTCTGGGGATGACCAACAACAATAATCTGGCGGAGATCTCCAAGGTAGAGTTTGTCAATGGCATGGAGGAGCGGATTCCCGAGCCGGAAATGGACATTCCCGAGAATCTGAAGCCTGTGGCCGGCAGCAAGAGGATCAGTCTGTCCTGGGATCCCTGCAATAATATTACGGGTTATGAGGTTTTGATCCGGCAGGGAGACCGGCAGGAGACGGTGCTGGTAAACGGCAATGCCTTTGACGTGAGTTCTTTCCAGGGAAGGGAGCTGGCCAATTATACGGAATATCAGATACAGGTGCAGTCTGTCAATGGCACCTGGCGCAGCGGATATTGTTCTGCGGTGTCGGCCACGCCCACACCTACAGGTAAGCCGGATAAACCGGACGGCGTATCGGCTGCGGGCAGGTACCGGAGTGTTGCTGTATCCTGGAAGGCCATGAAGGATACTCTGACCTATAATCTTTATTATAAGGAAAGCAGTGCGGGTGAGTATCAAAAGATTGGAGAAATTAAAGAGAACAGCTATGTTATAGAGGGCTTGAAGGATCTGACGGAATATACGGTTTACGTGACGGCTGTCAACGAGTTTGGGGAGAGTGCGCCATCCCTGTCTGCCGCCGCAAAAACCACGGATACCGATCCGGCGGTGATGCCCAAATATAACCTGATTAATGTAGGGGAGAAGGGCGAAAAGAGCGCTCACATTATCAGCGCGCAGATGTGGGGAAGCATGCAGGACAGCCCGCTGGATACGGAGGCGGGAACGGCCTGGGGAACCGTGGATCATGATGCATCCTCCTATTACCTCAAGAGCAGCTGGGACGACGGCGGTTACAATCCTGTAGGTTCGCCGCTGAATCAGAGCAACGGACTTTTATATGAGTTTGACCAGGTGTATAAAATCCTCATACTTCGCATACTGATATATGCTAAAGAATTATAAAAATCAATTGCTCCGC
>CAJTVB010000015.1:0-223 GCA_910579755.1 uncultured Acetatifactor sp.
AGTGTATTTGTTGTATTTATGAACATTGAAAATATAAGCTATGACTATCTGGAAGCTTTTTATGCCGAAAACCATCCTGGCGTTTCCCTGCATGTTATGGAGATGGTTGATGTCTCAAACGGACTGCAATTTTTAATTTGCAAATTTTTTTAAAAAACTCTTGCATTTTTCTCTGAAACCCATTATAATACTAATTGTGTCACGGGGTGTGGCTCAGCTTGGT
>CAJTVB010000015.1:265-96925 GCA_910579755.1 uncultured Acetatifactor sp.
CCCGCCACTCCGATACACAAAAGCACCGAGTATTTCGGTGCTTTTGTTTTGTATATAACTATAAATTGCTTTAAACCTTGTAGAACCTGTCGTATGTATCTGCCCCAAACGCCCAGTCTGCTTAACACAAATGAAAGGACACAGATATGCCCCGGAAAACATCTAAAGAACCATCCCAGAAAATATCACACAATGCCTCCCGGAAGGCTCCTCAGGAAATGCCACATAATATCTCTCGGAAGGCTCCTCAGGAAATATCTCACAATGCCTCCTGGAAGGCTCCTCAGGAAATATCTCATAACGCCTCCCGGAATACTCATCAGAAACAGGAAATACATCAGGATGCATGCCGAAAAAAATCTCTGCAGCCATCCCGGCCCCGCCTGTGCCCTATTGCAAAAAAATGCGGCGGTTGTCAGTGGATCCACAGAGAATACACGGAACAGCTGCAGACAAAAGCTGTCAGAGTACGAAAGCTTTTGGAACCCTTCTGCCGGCCAGAGCCCATTATAGGCATGGAGCAGCCCTTCCATTACCGCAACAAGGTGCATGCGGTGTTTGGAGAAGACAAAAAGCACAATATCGTCTCCGGCATATACGAAGAAAACAGCCACCGGATTGTTCCCACAGACAGCTGCCTTATTGAAGATCAGAAGGCAGATGAAATTATCGTGTCCATCCGCGGATTGCTGAAGTCCTTTAAGATCCGCCCGTATAACGAAGACACCGGATATGGGCTGCTTCGCCATGTGCTGATCCGCACAGGCCGTACCACAGGCCAGATCATGGTGGTATTGGTCTTAAGCTCCCCGATCCTTCCCTCCAAAAACAACTTTGTAAAGGCGTTGCTGAAGCTTCATCCTGAGATCACCACTATTGTACTCAACATCAATGACCGCAGTACCAGTATGGTACTGGGAGACAGGGCGCAGATAATCTACGGGAAGGGGTATATTGAAGATGAACTGTGCGGCAAGACCTTTCGTATATCACCCAAATCCTTTTATCAGGTTAATCCGGTTCAAACCGAAAAGCTGTATGGAAAAGCCATGGAATATGCCGGACTTACTGGCAGAGAAACGGTGGTGGATGCCTACTGCGGCACAGGAACTATCGGCATGATCGCCAGCGAAAAAGCCGGGCACGTGATTGGTGTGGAGATGAACGCTGACGCAGTTCGGGACGCTCTGGCAAATGCCAGAAGAAATAGTATTTCCAACATCCAGTTTTACCAAAACGATGCCGGACGATTATTGCTGGAAATGGCCGAACAAAAGGCCCATGTGGACGTGCTTCTGATGGATCCTCCCCGCAGCGGAAGCGACGAAAATTTCCTAAACGCTGCTATACAAATCAAGCCGCAACGAATCGTCTACATTTCCTGCAATCCGGAAACTCTGGCCAGAGATCTGAAATACCTGACAAAGCGCGGTTATCAGGTGCAAAAAGGCGTTGCGGTTGATATGTTTCCCTTTACAGAGCATGTGGAATGTGTGGTGAGGCTTGCAGCTATACCCTCTTCTCAAAGTACCTTCTGATATTGGCGACAAATCATAACCACCTGTCAATCAGGTGGTTTGTTCTGCGGGTATAAGCCGCAAGCTGCCTTGGGGCAAGTATGGTATATTCCCTGAAGTCTGTCATTGCCGACTGAGTTTCGTATTTCTTAATGGGAAGGATGCCGGTCATATATGCCGCTTCTATCATATTTTCCCGCGAGCAATTATTCGCCCCCTCAGAAGACTTATTCCATTTCAGTTCGACGACCAGCGCGGGAGCAGTGATTTTGGTTTCGGCAGGTACACCACATCCGCAATCCCTTTCTCTATGGTCCTGCCTTCCAAAATTTTCCGAAACTCGGTTCTCACCTCTTCATTTGGAATACGTGCCCTCCCATCTTCTCTATGCTATGTAAGGTACTCCAAATGGATCAGCAGCGTCATCACATCATCCCTGCTCCCAAAAGTTTGAAAATCATTCTCAAAACATTCCGTATCAACCTCAATTTCTTCCCCGGAAAATTGTTATTCTTAAACCATTCCCGCAGCAGATTCACATAAGCCATTTGCGCATTCGTATCTTCCTTTGCCTCACGGATTGGTGCATCCCACTCGTCAATGATAAAAACAAACTGCCTGCCGGTTTTCTCTACACACCGGCTCAGACAATCTGCAAGATAACTTTCCGCCCCAAGCTCCGGATAAAGTGAAACCAACTCCCCATGTATCCTTTTCTCAATCAATTCCGGCACATCTCCTACTGCCTTATGCTGCTTTTTCACCATAGAACAAAGCCTGCGGCATCTATGCTGATAACATGATACTGATTCAAGTGGGTCAGATACCCCCCAGTCCGCGCAATTTCCTTATCATCAAAAAGCCCCCGCGAATCACAGGAACAGTCATAATACGCACAATGCATCTTTGCCGCAAAAGACTTTCCAAAACGCCTCGGCCTGCTGATGCAGGTCAGTATCTCATTATGGAGGAAAAAAATAGTATTGTCACGCCGTTGAAATATTAAGCGCTTACTTTATTCTCTATTCTATACAGTTTGTTTCCAGAACAAAGCATTCCCATTAAATCACAAAGATATCTTCGAGTGTCATGGTAATCGGGAGGGCTCGAAGCGTAATCTCCTGCTTTGAGTTATAATGCTCGCTGGCCTCATCATCATCCAATATGTACGACTCTTCTATCTCATATTTCCCATCCTTGAGGTAATAGATTTCCACAGCCCGCTCTATCGGCGATATAATCCAATATTCCTCCACTCCGCTTGTCTCATAAATGTTCTTCTTAATTCCCCTGTCACGTTTTACCGTGGATGGGCTTATCGTTTCCGCAACAAATTTCGGTGTGCCATAGTAAGCATTTCCCCTTATCGCATTTCTATCGCAGCAGATAATGATGTCCGGTTCGAGATAGTCATCATTTTCTTTGGAATACTTATAATCGATATTCTCCATAAACACCAGACACATACTGTTTTTTAGCCCCGCCTTAATAATACAATTAATATTATTTGTCACCACACTATGCTGATAACTTGGTGCCGGAGACATGTCATATATTTCCCCGTTAATTTTTTCATCCCGTATCCGTTCCCGTTTTCTTAATTGCATATGCAAACCTCTCTTTCTGCCTGCTGTTTCTACGGTACTTCTTCTGTTTCTATGGTATCATAAAACAATACGTGCCGCAAGCAGCCAGGCAAAAGCACCCGGAATCTGTCTTCGCTACGCCGGGCCGGCATAAACAATCACACATCAAAAAGCTGTATCCTCTCCCCAAAATACCTTCCGATCCTGGCAATAAATCCCAGCACATCCTGCTTCATCGGGCCCGGGAACGATGTCAGCCCGGGGGCTGTCTCAAAGCTTAGCACTTTGTCAAATTTGATATTCCTAAGCCCTCTGATAAACCCTTCCCAGTCGGTGGAAGACAGATTTTCCCGCGTCCTGGTAAAGGTGAAGGGGATTTGGTGCAGATCGGAAATACCATCGTTATCATGAATATGCAGAACTTTAAGACGGCTGCCAAGCGTCGTGATAAATTTCTCAAAATCTATTCCCACAATGTTTGCATGGCCCGTATCAAAGCAGAGCCCCAGAACCTCTGCTCCATATTTGTCATTAAAGGAATCGATGCGCTCTGCCGCCTTTTTCGCGTTGCAGCATGGCCCCTCCACAAGATGCCCGCCTATGCTGTCATAAAGGTTTTCGATACATATGGTTATACCCATTTCCTTTGCAAACGGGGCAATAGAATTTATGAACTTTTCCGTTTCCTGCCATTCCAATTCCTCCGCTCCAAGGAAATGGGCAAGCTTGAAGCCATGAATAACAATATGTGGACATCCAAAAAACGCACATACAGCCATGCTCTTAGGCGCCACCTGATTCCATAAGTAATCATTTATTTCCCTGTCAGCCCCAGGTACATAGATCGGATACGGCATATGCATCTGGTTTATTGTGATTCCGGCTGCTTTTGCCCCTTGTTTATGGGATGTAAAGAAATCCTCCAACTCCTGAACCGACTTATCAAAGAAGCTATTCAACTCCGACTGATAGAGGGAAGTGTTTGAAAGATAGTCGTTTAAACTAAAATCCGCGCAGGAAAAACCTGTACGCTTCAGCATGGCAAAGCCTTCTTCTGGGTGATTGTCGTTTATGATATTCTTAGTCTGGACTCCTATGCCGATCATTGTTTTGATACCTCCCTGTATACTGCTCCCAGGATCTGTACACAATTTCCCGATTTCCGCTCACAGCCTGAAAGCGCCAGCGATTACGCTTTTGATTCACATTCGGCTCACGTTTCTCCTTCCCAGTACTCCAGCCTGTCAAAATAGTAGGAAGGCATATATTCATCATTGAAATATTCTATGGGATTGGAAATGCCCATCTCACGCAATTGCCGTTCTACTTCCTTATAATAAATATTGCAGATGAATATGGCACAGTCCGAAGGAAGCTCCTTTAAGCTTTCCGGCGGCCTTATTTCCAGTCCTTCAAACTGCTCACCCCAGCGAGCCCTATTATTGTCACAGGTGAAAAGCGGCGGAAACTCCTCCCCATAGCATTTCATAAAATTCCGGCACATATTTCCCGCGCCAAAAAGAACGCGTTTGGAATACCTCTTCAAAACATTTTTCATGGATATTATGATTTTACGAAAGCATGTGAAAATACCGCTGATCTTTAATATTTCGCTTTTTCATGACCATTTTTTTGACGGCAAATAGAATTTGCAAACATCTTTTATTGAGAAAACACCTCTTCCATGCATAATCGTTTTACAGGGCTCTGACGGTAATAGAATATGAAATAGAATTTTCGAAGGCTTTGAGTAGCTTTATTTGGCCTTTTAGCACGTTTTATCCATAATTTTGCCAATATTTTGAGGCTTTTCAGGCTGGCAAAAGGCATTGACAAAAAATCGGACCTTATATATAATTGACATGGTACATAGAAACCAGAATGCTTTCATAAAATCATAATATCTATGAAAATATGTACACGACTTGAACAACACTCGCAACAGCAATACAAAGAAGCCTGCCGTCAATCACACCGACTGACAGCAGGCTTTTCCATTTGCATTTTCAGTTCTGTACTTCCCGTTCCTCCGGCTCCTTACCCGACTGTATCTTCTGCTTACATCTTTTCCGGCGCGGAAAAGCCCAGCACATCGATGCAGGTCTCCAGTACATCCCGGACCAGTATCAGCAGGGCAATATAACCCTCCTGCTTTTTTGGATCCTCCTCCTTGAGAATCTTGGTCTCATGATAAAAACGGTTAAAGGCGTTGGCCAGGTCATAAATATAGGCACATACCCTGTGAGGCGCCTTTTCCTCGGCGGCAGCGCACATCACCGTATTGAACTGAATCAGTTCCATCATCAGTGCCTTTTCGGCTTCATTTTCCGGCTTAGCAAAAGCAAGTCCTTCCACGGAGCCGCTTTCCGCCTTCTGGCGTTCACCGTACTTTGTCAGGATTGACTTGATCCGCACAATGGTATAGAGAATATAGGGACCAGTATCTCCTTCAAAGGAGGTAAATCTGTCAATATCAAAAATATAATCCTTGGAGGCCTGGTTGGACAAATCGCCGTACTTTAAAGCGGATACCGCCACCAGTCCCGCCACGTTCCTTGCTTCCTCCTCGGACATTTCCCTGCCTTCCCGAATTTTCCGGTACATTTCTTCTTGGGTCTCCCGGATCAGGTTCTCCAGCCGCATGACCCCGCCATCCCTGGTTTTGAAGGGCTTTCCGTCATTTCCGTTCATAGTGCCGAATCCTAAAAATTTCAGCTGAGTTTCAGGCTTCACCAGCTTTGTTTTCCGGGCACAGCGGAAAACCTGTTCAAAATAAAGCTCCTGGCGCTTATCCACCACATAAATAATCTCATCCGGCTGATACAGGCGCATCCGCTCCATGATGGTGGCAAGATCTGTGGTATTGTACAGTGAAGCTCCGTCCGATTTCAGTATCATACAGGGCGGAATCTCTTTGGTATCCGTCTCTTCCTTTACATCCACCACCAGAGCGCCTTCGCTGATGTAGGCATAGCCTCCCTCTTTCATGTATGCAACCATCTCCGGGATCAGCTTCTGAACGTCGCTCTCTCCCTTCCACAGATCAAATTCCACGTTCAGGCTTCCGTAATTTTTCTTCAGGTCTGCAATGGACACACTCATAATGTGATCCCAGAGCGCCCGATATCCCCGCACACCGTTCTGGAGCTTAAAGGTCGCCTCCATGGCTCGGGCCTTGTATTCCGGATCCTCCTTGGATCTGGCGCTGGAAGCAGGGTAGATCTCCTCCAGCTCTGATATGGTAAAAGGAGCCTCCGAAGGGTATTCGCCCTGAAAATTTTCATCGAAATATACCAGCTCAGGCTGTCTCTCCTGCAGTCCCGTGATCACCAGGCCCATCTGAAGTCCCCAGTCGCCCAGATGCACATCTCCAATGACCTCATGTCCCGCATAGCGGCAGATCCGTTTGACGCTCTCGCCGATAACCGCCGAGCGGATATGCCCCACATGGAGCGGTTTTGCCACATTGGCGCCGCCGTAATCGATCATGATCTTTTTGGGATGCTCCTGCGCCTCCAGACCGAATTTAGGTTCTGAAGCCATGGTCGCCACCACCTCCAGCAGATACTCCTCCTCCAGCTTCAGGTTCAGGAAGCCGGGCGCCACAGCACAGACCTCCTTAAAGATCCGGCTGCCCTCCAGCTTTTCCGCCACATCCCTGGCAATGACCAACGGCGCCTTATGATACTGTTTGGCTCCCGCCATGGCTCCGTTGCACTGATATTCGCACAGATCCGGACGGTTGGAAACCGTCACCTTTCCCAGCGCAGGATCATACCCTGCCGCCTCAAAGGCCTGTCCCATTTCTTCCCACAATAAATCTAAAATTTTTTTCATATGAATTCTCCGTTCAAAAAACATTAACTATATTTCGGGTAACATTTTCTAACTATGTATTTTTCATTTCCCATGCCAAAATAATGTCAGTAAGTAAAGGGGATCTGCATTTGGACTCATCTGCTGTCTCGGACAGAATAGGGACAGCCACAGTAATTCTGTCGGTAAAGACCGTATTTTGCCGATAATTCCACAGATCGTTTATAGCCGTCCCTCTTTTTAAAGTCCGAGGGAAGCCAGGCAATACCGTATTCCCGAGCCAACGCAAGACCGATCTCATTGATTTTCCCGGCATCCTTCAGCGGGCTTATGGTAAGAGTGGTGGTAAAATAGTCAAATCCCTGCCCGGCGGCCCGGCGGGCCGTCTCTCTCAGCCGTAGCTCAAAGCAGCGAAAGCAGCGTTCTCCGCCCTCCGGACACGCCTCCAGCCCTCTGGCTATCCGAAAAAACTCCTCCGGCTCGTGACCGCTCTCCGCCACATGGATGGGATAGGCTGTTCCCTCCCCATTCAGAGCGGCAATCAGCCGAAGCTGCTCATCCTTGCGCTTTTCGTATTCCTCCCGATCAGTAATATTGGGATTAAAATAAAATACTGTTATGGAAAAATATTCACGCAAGTACTCCAGCACATAGCTGCTGCAGGGAGCACAGCAGCTATGGAGAAACAATCTTGGTACAGTAACAGCGCTTTCACCGCTCCCGGCCCGGTCTCCGTTGTTCTCCTCCGGAAGAGAACACAGGATTCGTTCCAACGCCTTCTGATAGTTCTCACGATTCATGCCTTTATCCTCCGTTGCTCGCCCACAGCACACTGCGCTCTTATTGCTTCCGCGGCTTTAAGCCTGCAGCTTCACTTCCGCGGCTTTACCCCTGCTTCTTTACCTCCGCGCCTTAACTCAGCAGCTTCACACAGGGACCGCACAGACCTCCTCGTAGCGTTTTCCTGCCTTCCGCCAGTTGATCAGGTCAAACCAGCCTTCCACATAATCGGCCCGTCTGTTTTGATACTGCAGGTAATATGCATGTTCCCATACATCCACCAAAAGCAACGGAGTCAGCTCCTCCAGATCCGGCACATCCTGATTGGCAGTCTGAACAATGGACAAATTGCCCTTTTTGTCTGTCACAAGCCAGGCCCAGCCGGAACCAAACTTCCCCACAGCCGCCTGCTTCATCTGTTCTTTCCACTGCTTGTAGGAGCCGAAATCTCTGTCAATGGCTTCCGCCAGAATCCCCGACGGCTCCTGGCCCATAGGACTCTTCATGGAGTCAAAATACAGCTCATGATTGTATACGCCGCCCCCGTTGTTGCGCACCGCGGTACGGATTTCGGCAGGAAGGCTGTTGATATTGATCAAAAGCTCCCGCAGGCTCATCCCTTGAAGCTCGGGATAGTCCGCCAGCGCATTGTTCAGGTTGTCCACGTAGGTCTTGTAATGCTTATCATGGTGGAACGACAGCGTTTCCTGGTCCAGCACCGGAATCAGGGCATCATACTCATAGGGAAGAGGCCGGGCAATAAAAGGATACGTTTCTTCTTTCATAGCGATATCTCCTATCTGTGTATATTCCTGATCAGTATATGCAGGATTTCCCATTTTATACACCTTCTCGAAGGATCCCGGCATACCAATTCTCAGCATACTGCAAGCCGATATACTGACACGTTCATAGCTGCGCTATGTCCACCAGGGACATTTCCTTATTGGCATTTTCCAGGCTGGTCACCAGCGCCCTGGCCGTGTCCATGGCCGTGATGCAGTTGACGCCCGTCTCAATGGCCGTGCGGCGGATCAAAAAGCCGTCCCTGGACTTGTCCCGTCCCTGCGTGGGCGTATCGATCACCAGATCGATCTTATGTCCCAGAATCAGATCCATGACCGTAGGAGACTCCTGAGAAATCTTATTCACTCTTCTGGCCTTGACGCCTGCATCGTTTAAAGCGGCGGCAGTGCTTCTGGTGGCATAGATGGTGTACCCCAGCCTTTCAAAGCGCCGGCCTATCTCGATGGCCTCTCCCTTGTCCGCATCCTTCACGGTGATGATCATCTGCTTATGCCTGGGCAGGCTCACTCCCGCTCCCAGGAAGGCCTTGTAAAGCGCCTCCGTAAAATCCTTTGCGATCCCCAGGCACTCGCCGGTGGATTTCATCTCCGGCCCCAGACTGATCTCCGCTCCCCGGATCTTTTCAAAGGAGAACACCGGCATCTTGATGGCGTAATATTCCGCCTCCGGCTGCAGCCCCGGCTGATAGCCCAGCTCCCGGATGGATCTGCCCAGGATCACCTCCGTAGCCAGATCCACAATGGGAATGCCCGTAACCTTGCTGATATAGGGAACCGTGCGGGAGGACCGGGGATTCACCTCGATCACATATACATCCTCTCCAATGGCAATAAACTGAATGTTGATCAGTCCCTTCACATGGAGCGCCTTCGCCAGCCGCCTGGTGTATTCCGTGATCTTCTCCTTTACCAGCCTGCCGATGGTATGGGCGGGATAGACGGATATGCTGTCTCCGGAATGAACCCCTGTCCTCTCGATATGCTCCATAATGCCGGGGATCAGAATGTCCGTGCCGTCGCACACGGCGTCCACCTCGATCTCCTTACCCTGAAGATACTTGTCCACCAAAATCGGATGATCCTGAGCAATCCGGTTGATAATCTCCATAAATTCCTCGATCTCCTGATCAGAAATGGCGATCTGCATGCCCTGTCCTCCCAGCACATAGGAAGGGCGCACCAGAACGGGATACCCCAGGCGATTGGCCACAGCCTTGGCCTCCTGGGCCGTATATACGGTTCCGCCGGCGGCTCTGGGAATCCCGGTCTCCTCCAGAATCCTGTCGAACAGCTCCCTGTCCTCCGCCGCGTCCACATCCTCCGCCTTGGTGCCCAGAATAGGAACCCCCATCTTCATCAGACTCTCGGTAAGCTTGATGGCGGTCTGTCCGCCAAACTGCACCACCGCCCCGTCAGGCTTTTCCAGCCTCACCACGGCTTCCACATCCTCCGGGGTCAGCGGTTCAAAATACAGCTTGTCGGCAATATCAAAATCCGTGCTCACCGTCTCCGGATTATTATTGATGATAATGGTCTCGTATCCGGCCCTGGAAAAAGCCCAGGTGGCATGTACGGAGCAATAGTCAAACTCGATTCCCTGACCGATCCGGATCGGACCGGATCCCAGAACCAGCACCTTGCCGTGGGTTTTTGCATCTCCATCACAGCCTCCTTTGTCTGGAAGCGCCTCTGCTTTGGTGCTCCCGCCCGCCTCACACTCTCCTCCATACACAGAATAGTAATAGGGGGTGGATGCGGCAAATTCGGCGGCACAGGTATCCACCATCTTATAGGCTGCCCGGATACCGTTATCCTGTCGAAGCCTCCGGATCTCTTCCTCTGTCTTTCCGGTGAGGTCTGCGATCACGGAATCCGGAAACTCAAGCCGCTTGGCCTCCCGCAAAAGTTCGGGCGTCAGCTCCTGTTTCTCCAGCGCCTGCTCCATTTCCACCAATATGGCCAGCTTATCGATAAACCACACGTCGATCATGGTGATCTCATGGATTTCTTCCAGACTCAGACCTTTTCGCAGCGCCTCGGCAATAACCCAGATCCTCTGGTCGTCCACCACCCTCAGGCGGCTTCGCAGCTCCTCCACGGTGAGATCACTGAAATCATAGCTTCGCAGACTGTCCACGTGCTGTTCCAGGGAACGAATGGCCTTCATCAGCGCTCCCTCAAAATTGTTACAGATGCTCATGACCTCTCCGGTGGCCTTCATCTGTGTGGTCAGCGTCCTCTTGGCCGTGAGAAACTTATCAAAGGGCAGACGCGGGATTTTCACCACACAGTAGTCCAGCGCGGGTTCAAAGCTTGCATAGGTCTTCCGGGTGATAGCGTTTTTAATCTCGTCCAGCGTATATCCCAGGGCAATCTTGGCCGCCACCTTGGCGATCGGATATCCGGTGGCCTTGGAAGCCAGGGCAGAGGAACGGCTCACCCGGGGATTCACCTCGATCACACAATATTCAAAGCTGGTGGGATGCAGGGCAAACTGCACATTACAGCCGCCGGTAATCTGAAGCTCATTGATAATGTTCAAAGCGGAGGTGCGAAGCATCTGGTACTCCTTGTCGCCCAGGGTCTGGGAAGGAGCCACCACAATACTGTCCCCCGTATGCACGCCCACCGGATCAATATTTTCCATATTACAGACGGTAATGCAGTTGCCTGCGCCGTCCCGCATGACCTCGTACTCAATTTCCTTCCAGCCCGCAATACAGCGCTCTACCAGTACCTGTCCCACCCGGGACAGCCGCAGACCGTTCTCCAGAATTTCTTCCAGCTGGGCCTGATTATATGCGATGCCCCCGCCGGAGCCCCCCAATGTATATGCGGGACGCAGTACCACAGGATAACCTATGGAATTAGTAAAATCGATACCGTCCTGTACATTTTCCACCACCAGGGAAGCGGCGCAGGGCTCGCCAATACGCTCCATCAAATCCTTGAACTCCTGACGTCCCTCCGCGTTGCGGATGGTTGCGGCTGTGGTTCCCAGAAGGCGTACTCCGTGAGCGGCCAGAAATCCCGATTCCTCCAACTCCATCCCCAGGTTCAGCCCCGCCTGGCCTCCCAGGGTAGGCAGAATACTGTCAGGCTTTTCCTTTTCAATAATCTGCTCCAGCACCTTTACGGTCAGGGGCTCGATATATACCTTGTCCGCAATATTTTTATCCGTCATGATGGTGGCAGGGTTGGAATTCACCAGAACCACCTCCACTCCTTCTTCCTTCAGGGAGCGGCAGGCCTGGGTTCCCGCATAGTCAAACTCTGCCGCCTGACCGATCACAATAGGGCCGGAGCCGATAACCATAACACGTTTCACATTTGGATTTTTAGGCATTGCGGCATCCTCCTTTTTCCCGTAAATCCTCCGTCTCCCCTTTCATCATCCCGATAAACCTGTCAAAGAGGTACCCGGAGTCCTGAGGGCCCGGGCAGGCTTCCGGATGGAACTGAACTGTGAATATATTCTTTCCGGTATAGGAAAGCCCCTCGTTGGTGCCGTCGTTTACATTCACAAAGGCCGGAACTGCCACCTTGGGATCCAGTCCTTTCACATCCACCACATATCCGTGATTCTGGGATGAGATATAGACTCTCCCGGTCATTAGATCCTTCACAGGATGGTTCCCTCCCCGATGGCCATACTTCATTTTATAGGTATCGGCGCCGGTGGCAAGAGCCATGAGCTGATGCCCCAGACAGATGGCAAAAATGGGGATATCCGTCTCATAAAGCTCTCTGATCTGTTTTATGATAAAATCGCACTCCTTTGGATCCCCGGGTCCATTGCTGAGCATAATGCCATGAGGCCGGGCTTCTATGATCTCCTCAGCCGGCGTCAGCCCGGGATACACGGTCACCTCACAGCCCCGCCCGGCCAGGGAACGGGCAATATTGGCCTTGGCACCAAAGTCCATGAGCGCCACCCTGAGGCCTGTTCCGTTCAGCTCCCGGATCAGCGCAGGCCGCGGCTCTCTGATCCCTTTCTCCCAGGCCTCCCGGTCAAACCTGGCCGCTCCGGATAAGGGACCGTTTTCGGCTGGGGACAAGACAGGCGGCACCACATATTTCTCTTTGCAGGATACCTTTTCCACTACCTTGCCTGTGGTATATTTTTTTATTTCAGGAAGAATTTTTTCAAGGTCATAGTTTTTGTCGGCTGTGATCATACCATTCATAGTTCCCTTTTCCCGCAGAATCCGGGTGAGCGCTCTGGTATCGATACCGGATATGCCCGGAATATTATTTTCCTCCAGATACTGCTGGATCGTACAGTCACATCGGAAATTGCTGGGTGTGCGGGACAGCTCTCTCACAATAAATCCGTCGGGCCAGGGCCTTAAGGCTTCACAGTCGTCCCTGCAGATACCGTAATTGCCGATCAGGGGATAGGTCATACATACTGCCTGTCCCGCATAAGACGGATCCGTCAGCACTTCAAGGTATCCCGCCATGGATGTATTGAATACGATCTCGCTAATAACCTCTCTGTCAGCCCCTATGTGGGTACCCTCGAAAACTGTGCCGTCCTCCAGTATCAAATATGCTTTCATAAGTAATCTCTCCTTACAAGCCTCCATTATTCCGGAATCAAAGGCATTATAGCATAAAAGAATCAGACGGGCAATATGCAGCCCGTCTGATAAAACATTTACTTGTATTCCTCTATTCGCTTATCAGATGAAGCTCCCGATACCAGAGCAGTGATTTCATGTAGGCGTCGCTGACCGGACCAACCTCCATCTTCGCCAGCAGCAGCTGTCTGCAGACCTCAGGCCAGTTAGCCGCCTCATACTGCCTTACCATATCCAGCACCGGTGCCAGTATTCCCGTGCCGGACACCAGGGCTTCCCGGACCTCTCCGGCCACCATGACCATCTTCAGCGCCTCCTCCATAGGCTTCTCCAGAATCACATCCAGTACGGAGAACAGTCCCATAAGGAATAATTCCTCCGTCTTATTCCGAAGCCCGTACAGAGGCGCCAGATACTCGGCAAATTTTGCTCTCAGAAGCGACAGTCTGGTAACCTCATTGGGCTTATCCGCGTAGAGCTTATCAACCACCGCCGTGTTGATCCATTTTCTCAGCTCCTTCTGCCCCAGCATGGCCGCCGCATGGCGCAGGGTGGTGATACCGGAATTAACAGTCATTCGGTTCACCATTTTCAGCAGTGAAATGGTAAGAGCAGTATCTCTTCCGATAACGTCCGCAGCCTCAGCCAGCTTGAAATCATCGTTGTTCACCACATTCAAGAGCTTTATATAGTTCACCTTCAGGGGTGCCACCTCATGAGCCCCCTTAGTCACAGGCACTCTGTAAAAGCTTCCCTCAAACAGGTGGTAGCCGCCTGATTTCTTCAGGGATTCGAAGATTTCCATGGTATCAATGTTGCCGGCGCAGACCTTGATCTTAGGATACATCCTCTTAAAATAGAGCTTTGCCATATCGATGGGAAGCTTCTGATTATTCAGAAACGCATAATCCATCAGATTGATAACATCCTTATATTTAGCAAAATCGTCAATGGATATCTTCCGGATCGCCAGCTTATAGCCCTTTGCTTTCAATTCCTTCAGACGCCTGATATATAAATCAGTAGGCGAAACCGTATTGTCAACCAGAATAACCAGCCTCTCATGAGGGGCGCTGCACTGTTCCTCCATGTCGGCAAACACGGAAACATTGGTCACCGGCACGAAAATTTCCTTGTCGTCGGGAATTGTCTCGATGCCCATGCTCTCTATCAGTTCCAGTCCCTCCACGTTTGTGGCTCCGTCATTCTGCCGGGTTCCCAGCATCATGGGATCCAGGAAAAAATTGTCCTTCTGAGAAAAGATAGAATACGCCTGCACTGCAATATTCTCATCAAACAGTGGTATCAACGCCATCAACATAACACTTTCTACCTGCACAACAGCAACTGCTGTCGCCCTTTCTATCCTAATTATACCATGGTTTTTCAGTTTTTGCTACTGAATTATTATCGGAAATAAGCCACACCGGATTCAAAAATTCTGATATCCTGCTCTCCGTAAATATTCTTTGCTACGGCCCGGTCACGCCGCTCGGAATGAGCCATTTTGCCAAAGCATCTTCCGTCCGGGGAAGTGATTCCCTCTATGGCACCGTAGGAGCCGTTGATATTGTACTCCTCATCCATGGAAATATTTCCGTCCTGGTCGCAGTATCGGGTAGCCGCCTGGCCGTTTGCAAACAGCCTCTCCAGCCACTCCCCGGGCGCTACGAAGCGTCCCTCACCGTGGGATGCAGGATTGCAGTAGACCGCTCCCAGCTCTGCTCCCTGAAGCCAGGGAGATTTATTGGACACCACCTTTGTATATACCATCTTGGAAATATGCCGGTTTATGGTGTTGAAGGTCAGGGTGGGCGAATCCTCCTGCTGTCCCCGGATCTCTCCCCAAGGCACCAGCCCCAGCTTTATAAGCGCCTGGAAGCCGTTGCAGATTCCCAGAGCCAGGCCGTCCCTCTCCTGCAGAAGCCTTGTGACTGCCTCCTTCAGCTTTTCGTTCCGGAAAGCGGTGGCAAAGAATTTTGCACTTCCGTCCGGCTCATCGCCGGCGGAAAAGCCGCCGGGAAACATGATAATCTGGGCCTGGCTGATGGCTTTCTCAAACTCGTCCACAGACTGCCTGATATCCTCTGCGCTCAGATTTCGGAACACCCGGGTCTCCACCTGGGCTCCGGCCCTCTCAAAGGCCCTGGTACTGTCATACTCGCAGTTGGTACCGGGGAATACAGGGATGAACACCCGGGGCCTGGCCACCTTGTTTTTGCAGACGTAGACCTTCTTCTCCTGATAAAGCACATCCTCCAGCGGTGTGACATCCTTTCCCGATCTGACAGGGAACACCTTTTCCAGCCGGGAAGTCCATGCTTCCACGGCTTCCTCCAGAGAAATCTCCACGTCTCCCCAGACAAATACAGGTTCCCGGGTGACGGTTCCCATCACCTTATAGCCAAAACCGGAATTCTCCAGCCCTTCAAGCGCCTCTCCGGGCATCTCCGCCAGGATATCGCCCAGCGCGTTTTCAAACAGATCGTTCTTTGTCACATTATCGTCTACCGTCACACCCAGCCTGTTTCCAAATGCCATCTTGGAAATGGCCGCCGCTGCTCCCCGGGCATCCAGCGCATAGGCGGAAACGATTCCGCCCTTCCGGATCAGCTTCAAAATATATTCATACAGCCCCGCCACATCCTTGTACACGGGAATGTCAAATTCATCCTTCTCAATACGGAAGCGCACCAGCTTATTGCCGGCCTGCTTCAGCTCGGGCGTCACAATCTCCTTCTGGTCCGCCGTATCCACCGCAAAGGAAACCAGCGTAGGCGGCACGTCAATATCGTTGAAGGTGCCTGACATGCTGTCCTTTCCTCCGATGGAGGGCAGGCCGAAGCCGATCTGGGCATCGTAGGCTCCCAAAAGCGCTGCAAAGGGCTGGCTCCACCGCCCGGGATCCTCACTCATCCTGCGGAAATATTCCTGGAAGGTAAAGCGGATCCGGGAAAAGTCACCGCCGGAGGCCACGATCTTCGCCATGGATTCCACCACCGCATACACGGCCCCATGGTATGGACTCCAGGAGGACAGGTACGGGTCAAAGCCGAAGCTCATCATAGTAACCATATCTGTGTTTCCCTTTAACACAGGCAGTTTGGCGACCATGGTCTGAGTCTCCGTTATCTGATATTTTCCCCCGTAGGGCATCAGTACGCTGGCGGCTCCGATGGATGAGTCAAACATCTCCACCAGTCCCTTCTGGGAGCACACGTTCAGATCATTTAAAAGCGCCAGCCAGGCGTCCTTGACATTGCCTGCCTCCAGCTTCTCTCCCACCGCCGGAACCGCCCACTTTTCAAAGTAATTGTCCTCTCTTCGGGGAATCTCCACTCTGACTTTCGCTTCCTGATGAGCTCCGTTGGTATCCAGAAACGCCCGTTTCAGATCCACAATCCTTTTGCCTCTCCAGTTCAGCACCAGCCTGGGCTCCTCTGTGACTCTTGCCACAGCCACTGCCTCCAGATTCTCCTGCGCGGCATAGGCCAGAAATTGATCCACATCCTTCGGATCCACCACCACGGCCATACGCTCCTGAGATTCGGAGATAGCCAGCTCCGTGCCGTCCAGACCGGCATATTTTTTAGGCACCTTATCCAGATCCACCGTCAAGCCGTCCGCAAGCTCGCCGATAGCCACGGACACGCCGCCCGCCCCGAAGTCATTGCACTTTTTGATCATGCGGCTTACTTCTTCCCGGCGGAACAGTCTCTGAATCTTCCGCTCCGTAGGCGCATTTCCCTTCTGTACCTCCGCACCGCAGGTCTCGATGGACTGCTCTGTGTGCACCTTGGAGGAACCGGTAGCGCCCCCGCAGCCGTCCCGGCCTGTGCGTCCTCCCAGCAGAATAATCACATCCCCGGGATCCGAGGTCTCTCGGATCACATTCTTTCTGGGGGCCGCCCCCATGACCGCTCCGATCTCCATCCTCTTGGCCACATAATCCGGGTGGTATATCTCCTTCACAAAGCCAGTGGCCAGGCCGATCTGGTTTCCATAGGAAGAATAGCCCCCTGCCGCTCCTCTTACCAGCTTCTTCTGAGGCAGCTTTCCCTTCAGGGTATCCGCCACTGGAACGGTAGGATCTGCCGCTCCCGTCACACGCATGGCCTGATACACATAGCCTCTGCCGGACAGAGGATCCCGGATGGCGCCTCCCAGGCAGGTGGCAGCGCCGCCAAAGGGCTCAATCTCCGTAGGGTGATTATGGGTCTCATTTTTGAAAAACACCAGCCACTCCTCTGTCTCCCGGTGATCACCGCAGTCGATCTCCACAGGCACTACCACAGAGCAGGCGTTGATCTCATCAGACTCCTCCATATCCTCCAGTCTGCCGTCTCTTTTCAGCTTCCGCATGGCCATCAATGCCAGATCCATCAGACAAACATATTTATCCTTCCTCCCCCGGAAAATTTCCTCCCGGGTATCCAGATAGCTTTGGTAGGTAGTCTCTATAGGCGAACGATAATAGCCCTCCTCAAATACCACCTCGGTAAGCTCCGTGGAAAAGGTGGTGTGACGGCAGTGATCGGACCAGTAGGTATCCAGCACCCGGATCTCCGTCATGGAGGGATCTCTCTTCTCATCCTGGCTGAAATATTTCTGGATATGCAGAAAATCCTTAAAGGTCATGGCCAGACCCAGGGAATCGTACAGCTTCCGAAGCTGGGACTCAGGCATCCTGCAGAAGCCCTCCAGCACCGCCACGTCCGCCGGCTCATCAAATTGGGTAATCAGCGTATCAGGCTTCACCAGATCCGTCTCCCTGGAATCCACAGGATTGATGCAGTAAGCCCTGATCCGGGAAAACTCATCCTCCGAAATCTGTCCCAGGATCATATAGGTCACTGCCGTCCTGATAACGGGTTCCTCATCCTCCTTCAGAAAGCGGATGCACTGAACGGCGGAATCGGCTCTCTGGTCAAACTGTCCCGGCAGGTACTCTACGGAAAACAGCCTGGCATCCTCCGGAATCTCGATTTCTTCCCGATACAGCTCATCCACCGGCGGTTCGGAGAATACGGTCCGACAGGCTGTCTCAAACACATCCTCCGAGATATTCTCCACATCATACCGAATCAGCACCCGCACTCCCTCTGCCCGAATCCCAAGATAATTTTTCAGTTCCTCATGAAGTTCCTTGGCCTTGACTGCAAAGGGTTCCTTCTTTTCCACATAAATTCTTCTGACATTTCCCATGTCCATACCTCCGTTTTACTTCCTTTCTGTCTTTATCTTCCGCCGTCCCATGCCGGTTCCTCAAAGTCGCCGTCCTGCACCCCCAGAGACCTTAAAATGAACAGAATCTCTCTGTCTGCCGCCTCGGCGGTAATGCCGATAGTCTGGGCAGAGATTTTCAATCCCTCCAATACAAACATGATGTTACGGGCTGTTCCCTTACAATCGTCGCAGATAAATTCTCCCGTATCCGTTCCTGCCTGAATCAGCCTTTCAATGATCTTTACAGCCGAGTCAAACTGCTTCTTCAGCATATTGTCCTTCTTAGCCGGCTGATTTTCAAAGTAAAACTCATATACCGCCTGGGTAAGGGTATTATTTTTTCGCAGCAGCTCCTTTTTCTGTTCCATCAAAAACAAAAGCAATATGTCCGCCGCCGTGGCATCCTCCTTGATGCTGAGAGAGAATACGTCGTCTGCTTCCTCCCTCTCCAGCTTCATCACCTCCAGAAAGATCTGACTGGTACTGTCAAAATACAGATAAAGACCGCCGCGGCTGATACCGCAGGCCTCCACGATATCCTTCATGGTAACCTTTTTAAAGCCTTTTTCCATAAAGACCTTCCGGGCAGTCTCCAATATAAGCTTTTTCTTCTGTACCGATTTTTCTCCCATACCGCTTCCCCTCTATCGCGCGTCAAAGGTTCTGTCCCAATGCTCGATGATCTTCTGCATCCGGCCAAGCACCATACAGAAAATATTCTCCTGCACTCCCTGGCTCCACAGCATGCCCTTGGTAAAACCGCCCAGCACATACTTGGACAGAATCCCTCTGAGCAGCTCCCAGTCCTTCAGCTCCGCTTTCCCGATGATTTTTCTCTCATCCTCATGGGTTTTAATGCGGTTGCGGGTATATACATAACTGTAATTGCGGTCCATAAGAGAAGACTGGGAAGCTTCCTTTACAAAGCTGATCAATGTGGAATCATACACGGGAAATTTCATGGAATGCTCCGTGGATTCCGGACCTTCATAATATGTATTACCCGGCTTTCCACGGTTTGCCTCCAGCCAGGGAAGATACCGCAGAAGCGGAACCACTGCCTGTTTGTATTCCTGCACCAGCTGCTGTCTTTCCATATTCTGCTCCATAACCGCCCCTCGCTTTCTCTATAAAAATGACACATATGTATTTTTTATTTTATCATATTTTTACAAAATGTACAGCATAAAATTGACTGAAAGAACTGTTCCGTGTATACTATAAATACTGTCCGCTCCATTCACGGCTCTTTATGCAGGGGCATTTCACCGGCTCCCGGGAATTGAGCGTACCATAAATACACGCAAAAAAATAATCCGCTGCCGTTTTTCAGGCAGCAGAATGAGAAGGTAACATGGCAGGAAATACACTGGAAACTGGCAGACAAATATTCGGTGTCGGCGAACCTCTGACTTCCATCCATCTGATTACAAAGGGAAGCGTTCTGGCGGAATATCCCGGCGGTTCCTACCATCTGGGAAAGGGCGACGTCATCGGGATCAGCGAAATCTGCTCCGAAGTTCATATTCTCAGTTATACCGCATCGGAGGATACCACAATCTTTACATATTCTCTGAACAGTCTGGAGATGCTGGGCGCCCTGATCCGGGAGCACCCTGATGTGTCCCGGCTTTTTTTGCTGTCCCTTTTTCGTCAGATCACTCTTTTGCTGGAGCAGATCTCCATATCAGAAATGAACTGTGCCGTAATGCGGCAGAACATGATGGAGGACTATACCAGATATAACTCTCTCTGCAGCAGATACCGCATGGAGCCCCAGGTCTTTGAAGATCTGGAGTCCACGGATCCACGCCTGATCGGCGAGACTGCCGATCTGTGGCTGGGCAGCTATTATCAGGGACTCCAGCACGTTTATGCCTCCCAGGAGGCCCGGGCGCTTTTGACGGATCCTGGCGTATCTATGGGAATGCTCCGTAAGGGCAGCCTGGATTTTATCAAAACAGTAAATGTTCTGGAGGAGCATTATAATCTCCGCACCCAGATCGCACAATATTATTTTAACAGCACAAACAACGGCCTTTTTGATTTGTACGCCGCCCTGTATGCCCAGCTGGGAGCCAGCGTGGAGGACTCACGCACTCTCTATGCCGGCCTGGAAAGAATGATCCGTCAGTATGAAGAGGCTCCCTCCATGTACGATAAGCAGGCCGCCTCACGTATCCATATCTTCCGGCAGCAGTCCTCACGGCCCGTGGTGACCCAGAAGGAAGAGGACCGCAGGGAAGCCATGAATGCCGCTATCCTGGCGGAGCTGTCCGGCAGCCTGGACACCATTCTGGAATTCTCCGGCCTGGGACCGGAAAAAGCCAGTCTTTTCCGGGATCTCATAGACGCATACAAGGCTCTGGAGGACAGGAATTCCATGGAGGCCCCCTGCGCTCGTCTGCGCAGACAGCTGACCGAGGAATTTTATCTGCTTTACTCCGCCCTTTTTAAACGTTCACTGACTGCTTCCGCCCTCCCTGCCCCGGTAAGGCTGTTTCTGTATTTCGGATATGTGGACGAAGGGCTGGCAGGCACCGAAAACAGCATTACGCTCTATCAGCTGGCCAGTCATATCAGGGACACAGGTAATTTTCGGGTATATACCTTTTACCACTGGCTTCTGGCCATTTATAACGGCAAAAAAATACCCGGCAGAAACGAGTTTGACGAAGATTTCCTGGATTATCTGCATAAAGAAAAATCCAAAGGACGCATTACCGCATCCCAGATGTCCTCTCTGGAGGCCGATCCCATGGGCAAGGTGGATTTCGAACTGAAGAATGTATTTCCCCAGGTAAATAAAATCACCTTCGGGCGCATCACCACCTTCTGTCCTGTTTTTACGGCAGATAATGTCATGAAGGAACTGGACTCCGCCTATGTGACGGTCACTCAGATCAGCAAGGCCCTGGAAACCATTAAGTCCATCGATTACTCCGCCTTTTATCGGGAAAGCATGGACTATGACCATATTAATGTCATGGGAAAAGAGCTCATTCACCTGGAATACCTTCCGGATGTGATCCTGATGCCCAATGTGGGAATCAGGGGCTCCATGTGGCAGGAAATCGAGGGAAAGCGGCGCAACAGCCCTGCCCGCATGTTCCTGTCCATTTTTCACATGGAAGGTATCACCACTTCACTGATCCGGCTCACGGGAGAATTTCGCTGGGAAATGTGCAAACGGATTCAGGGAAGCCGCTGGAACGATTTGTCCGAGCGCTCCCTTACCAGCGAATATACGGACTATATTCAGTTTTACAGGAAAAATCGGGATCTGAGCCGGGAGGCGAAGGAAAAGCTCCGCACCAGCCTTCAGCGAGCCAAAAACAGCTTCCGGGAAATGTTTGTGAGGGATTATATCGTCTGGATCCTGTTTGAGGGAAACGGTTCCCCCCGGCTGAACAAGGTTGCGCGGAAGATTTTATTTACCTATTGCCCCTTCTCGTCAGCCGCCGGCGATAAGCTTGCTCAAAACCCGGCCTACACCGAGCTGCTGGACCGTCAGAAGATACTTGCGGGGCAAAAGCTGCACAGGCTGGATATGCTGACCCGAAAGCTTTCCAACAGCAATATTCCCATTCCGGAAACAATTATTGCAGAAAAAAAATTTTTTGAAAGAAAAGTGTAGACATTTGGAATATTTTGTTATATACTATACATGAATTCCCCTTTGTTACAAAAGCACTCACCTGTCGAAGTAGTGAGTGCTTTTGTTATTTTGTCCGAAATCCTGTTAAATCCTGGTTCTTTATCACCTTCCCTGAATATCCTGCCCTGTTTCCCCTCTGATCTTCTCAATATAAGGCGCCGGATCCTTCTCCATCCCAAGCATGGTCTCAAAGGCCGACAAAAGCAGTCTCTGCCGTCTGTAACGGTTCATCTCTTCAGGCCGGTCCATATACAGCTTAAAATGATCCACCTGCCATATCAAAACGTCTGTAAGCGTATAGCCCTCTACCTGGTATTTGTCCAGAAATTTTCCATAGTCATGAAAATATGCCAGCTCCTGCAAAAGCCCCTGGGATTGTTTCAGCTCCTGCCAAAGGGCTTCGCCGTATCCGGGGCCTTCTCCCGCCTCTCCGGCCAGTTCCAGCACATACCCCTCCAACGTGTCAAGGGCCTTTTTCAGGCGTTGATCCTTTTCCATTTCCATCTGTTCCTCTCCCTCCTGAATGACTGTTCCTCTTCTTCCTGAATGTCTGTTTCTCTTCCCCTGACTCGGCAGGGAAGCATTCTGCAACATGAAAAAAGACTCTGAGGCATATCACAACCGTTCAGAGTCTTTTCAGCAGGGGAAGAGAGGATCGAACTCCCATCAACGGTTTTGGAGACCGCCGCACTACCATTGTACTATTCCCCTATTCAGCCGATGGATTCTTTTCACCGGCGAAAATCATTATACCACACCACCCATGGATCCTGCAAGCAAAAAATACGTTTTTATATGAATATTTTTTTCTTTCTGAATCATGCAGGGCACGCTGCGCCTTCAGCCAAACTGTTTTTCCGCTTTTACAACAATTTGTCAATTGCGTCCTGTACTGTCCTTACACCCAGAAGCTTTATTTTACCGTTTTTTCCACAGTCCTGTGCGCACACCCATGGAAGAACACAAACTTCAAAGCCCAGCTTCTCCGCCTCCGCCACCCGTTGTCTGGCCATGCTCACCGCCCGGACCTCTCCGCTGAGGCCCACCTCGCCGAAAGCGATCAGCCGGGGATTCAATGCCGCATTGCGGAAGCTGGACAGAATCGCCAGAACGATCCCCAGATCTATGGCCGGCTCGAGAATCTTCATTCCGCCTGTAATGTTCACATAGGCGTCACAGGACGCCATCTGAATTCCGGATCTTTTTTCCAGCACCGCCATCAAGAGGTTTACCCGATTGAGATCCGTCCCCGTGGCCTGTCTGCGGGGAATTCCAAAGCTGCTGTGGCAGATCAGGGCCTGAATTTCCACCAAAAGCGGCCTGGTTCCCTCCATGGTACATGCCACCACGGAACCGCTGGCATTCTCCGGCCTTCCGCTGAGCATATACTCTGAGGCATTCATAACCTCTTCCAGCCCCTGCTCCCGCATTTCAAAAACTCCGATCTCATTGGTAGAACCGAAACGGTTTTTCACTCCCCTCAATATACGATAGGAGGCATGCCGGTCACCCTCGAAATAAAGCACCGTGTCCACCATATGCTCCAAAACCCGGGGACCGGCCACCGTCCCTTCCTTGGTCACATGTCCCACGATCAGCACGGACACTCCCAGTCCCTTTGCCAGCTGCAGCAGGATTCCTGTGGACTCTCTCACCTGGGACACGCTCCCGGGGGCCGCCGAAACATTTTCGTTGTACATGGTCTGGATGGAATCGATCACCACCACCTCCGGCCTGCGGTCTTGTATGATTCCCGAAATTACATCCAGATTTGTTTCACAGAGCAGAAACATTTTGTCCGAAAAGCTGCCGATCCTGTCCGCACGCATTTTAATCTGAACCAGGGATTCCTCCCCCGATATGTAAAGGACGCCATGTCCCCGGCCCGAAAGGTTCCGGCACACCTGCAGAAGCAGTGTGGATTTACCGATCCCCGGATCCCCGCCTACCAGCGTCAGGGATCCCTGGACGATTCCGCCTCCCAGAACCCGGTCCAGCTCACCCATCCCGGTGGAGAACCGGTTCTCCTCACTGATAGAAATATCCGAAAGAACACTGGGCACGGCCCCCCGGCCTCCCGCCGTCCGGGAGGATACGGCGCCTCCCCGGGGAGAATTGCTCACCGTCTCCTCCACAAATGTATTCCATTCCCTGCATCCGGGGCACTGCCCCATCCATTTGGAAGACTCATGCCCGCAATTCTGACAGTAAAAATGAGTCGCCGCCCTGCCCTTTGCCATACAGATACCCCTATACCCGTTCGATCCTCACCGGCACCTCTCCGGCGTTTTCCAGCTCCACACTCAAAGAAAGCTTGCCGCCCAGTCCGGTGGTCATATTCCCCACACTCTTTCCGTCCACAAACACCTCATATTCCGTCTCGTCCGTGAGACCGACAGTGATTTGGGCGTCTTCGTCTCCCTCCACGATAAACTCCACACCGTTTTCTCTCTCCGTGAAGTCGATAACACTGGTGCCGGGAACGGATTCATAAAGAAACATTCCGTTTTTCTCCAGCTTGGTAATAGCACTGCAGGTCTTCACCTTGAGAAGGTCGCCTGCATGGGGATAATCCTCCACCTTCGCCTTTTGAGCCAGCCTGTGATTTCCGAAGCTCACCTTTCCGTCTGCTTCGCTTCGCAGCAATTCCTCTACCACTGCCATCTGTGTGTCCTCCTGTTTTTGTACTGTGGGCCCGGATTATTATGGGCCGGAATTACCCGGAGCCTTCCGGGATTTCACATAAAGTATAATATAAAATCCTTCTTTTTTCTATCTTTTTTTGCAGGTCATGCCGACTCCTTTATTCTTCCTGTCTTTTGGCAGTAAAGCAAACCCTGCCGCTTTTAAAGCCTGCAGATACCACATCTCCCGGCTGAATTTTCTTCATCAGAATCTCCTCCGCCAGAGCGTCCTCCACCACTGACTGGATCGCTCTCTTCAAAGGCCTGGCTCCCATTTTGTGATCCGCGTACTTTTCTACCAAATGTTCCTTCAGGGCAGAAGTCATGCTCAGCCTGATATCCATCTGTGCCTCGCATCTTGCGTAAAGATCGGATGCCAGCAGATTGACAATCGCCTTCATATGATCGTTCCCCAGTTGGTGGAATACGATTATATCATCTATTCTGTTTATAAACTCCGGTTTGAAGCTCCTCTTTACCTCCTCCATAACCCCGGACTTCATTTTCTCATAATCCTTTTTGGCGTCGCTTCCCACGGAAAAGCCCAGGTTCTTTGGATCCACGATCCTTGCTGCACCTGCGTTGGAGGTCATGATCAGAATCGTATTTTTGAAGCTGACCTTTCTGCCCTTGGAATCTGTGATATGGCCGTCATCCAGCACCTGCAGCAATACGTTGAACACATCCGGATGGGCTTTCTCGATCTCGTCAAAAAGCACTACCGAATAAGGGTTGCGGCGCACCTTTTCGCTGAGCTGGCCTCCCTCCTCAAATCCCACATATCCCGGCGGGGAGCCGATCATCTTGGAAACGGAATGTCCCTCCATATATTCGGACATGTCCACCCGGATAATGGCTTCCTCGGATCCGAACATGGCTTCCGCCAATGCTTTGGACAGCTCCGTCTTTCCCACGCCGGTAGGCCCCAAAAACAGGAAGGAACCGATGGGCCTTCTGGGATCCTTTAATCCCACCCGTCCCCGCCGCATGGCCTTGGCCACCGCCGTGACAGCCTCCTCCTGGCCGATAACCCGGCGGTGCAGGATGCCCTCCAGCTTTAAAAGACGCTCACTCTCCTTCTGGGCCAGCTTTTTGACAGGAATCTTTGTCCACATGGCCACCACCTCGGCGATCTCGTTCTCGCCTACCATATATTTTTTTCCCGTCTCCCGGCTGTCCTGGCGTTTCCTCATCCGCTCGTATTTTTTAACAAGCTCATCCTGGTTTCTCTTAATCTCCGCAGCCTGGGTAAAGGCCTCCATGCGGATGGATCTCTCAATCTGCAGATCCATCTTTTTGATCTGCTCGATAATTTCCTTCTGCTTGTCCGGCATATCCATGGTGCGCAGCCTGGCGCTGGCTGCCGCCTCATCGATCAGGTCGATGGCTTTATCCGGGAGATTTCTGTCATTGATATAACGGCTGGACAGCCTCACCGCCGCCTCCACAGCCTGATCAGTGATGGACACCTGATGGTGCTCCTCATATTTTCCCCGGATTCCCTCCAGAATACGGATGGCCTCTTCCTCCGTGGGTTCCTCCACCGTTACCGGCTGGAAACGACGCTCCAGAGCGGCATCCTTTTCAATATATTTGCGGTATTCCGCAATGGTGGTGGCACCGATCATCTGGAGCTCTCCTCTGGCCAGGGAAGGCTTTAAAATATTGGATGCATCGATGGCACCCTCCGCACCCCCTGCGCCGATGATGGTATGAAGCTCATCCAAAAAGAGGATCACATTTCCATCATCAATCACTTCCCGGATAACCCGCTTAATGCGCTCTTCAAATTCTCCCCGGTATTTGCTCCCGGCCACCATTCCCGACAAGTCCAGCGTCAGCACACGCTTATCCTTCACCGTAAGAGGCACCTTCCCCTCCACAATGCGCAGGGCAAGCCCTTCCACCACGGCAGTCTTTCCCACGCCGGGCTCTCCCACCAGGCAGGGATTATTTTTTGTGCGTCGGCTGAGAATCTGGATCAGACGTCGGATTTCATCCTCCCTGCCGATAACCGGGTCCAGCTTTCCCTCTCTGGCCATGGCTGTCAGATCTCTGCTGTATTGGCTCAAAGCCGTGGGCCTGGCTTTTCCCGGTCCCTTCCTGGCCAGATCCTCCTTATACAGACCGCCGTCCTGCCCCATGGCGATCAGCGTATCCGCGTATACCTTCTGAACGTTGATCCCTATGGTGTTCAGCAGACGCACCGCCACATTCTCTCCCTCTTTGATAATAGCCAGAAGAATATGCTCCGTTCCTGTCTCCCTCTGTCCGAACCTGGCTGCCTGCCGATGAGCCTCGTCCAGAATCCTGATCGCCCTTGGGGAATACCCTTCCCTTTCCTTTAAGCCCACTCCTCCCTCAAAGGCGATCAGCTCCTTGATCATGTCCAGGATCTGATCCGCATCCACATTATTATCCGTCAGAACCCTGTGCGCCACGCCGGCGGGCTCCTTTAAAAGCCCCATGAGAATGTGTTCTGTTCCCACATATCCCTGTTTCAGGCTGGCTGCGCATCTGGAGGCCAGCTTAAGAGCCTCCTGAGCATTATCCGTAAACTGCCCCTGCATAGACGTAATACCTCCATTTACATATAGTTCAATTACTCCAGATTCATTTCCACTGTGCTTTTCTTTACCGCACCTTTACATATAGTCCGCATAAATCTCTTCTATCAGCTCATGTATCTCATCCTTGGTGATATTTTTACAGCTGCCCTTTGCCAGTATGACCTGAAGCTCCTTCTTCAATTCCTCCAGTGTGCGGATTCTGTCCACATCTATGGCGATTACAGCGCCCTTGCGGCGGTCCACCTTCACATACCCCTCCTGTCGCAGCACCGTATAGGCCTTGTTCACCGTGTGCATATTGATACCAATGATATCTGCCATCTGACGGACACTGGGAAGTGAATCCCCCTCATGAAACTGTGAGGTGGCAATCCCCATTATGATCTGATTCCGAAGCTGCAAATACAGCGCTTCATCACTGTTGAAATCAATTTCTATGATCATAGCCATACCTCCTCTGCCTGCACTGCAGACATTCGTTCCTGTCCGCGCAGTCCCTCACATATATTCAGTTGGGAACTGTGATATCTATCATATAACAGCCGGCGGATGGTGTCAACATAAAAAGAAGAAACCGGCAGAGGTTATCCGCCCGGTTCCTTCTTCAAGAGGATTATTCCTCATCCCCTTCATAGTTCAAAAACTCAAATTCAAATTCATCGTCATCCTCAGACATAAAGTTCCTGGATTTCCATCCCTGAGAGCCTGTCTGCTTCTGTCCCTGAGGAGCGCCTGCGGAACGCTGGCTCTGAGCGCCTCCTGCCGGACGGGCTCCCTGGGGCGCTCCCTGGGTATTTCCCACCGAACGAGCTCCCTGGGCGCCTGCTGCAGGGCGTGCTCCCTGGACTGCCCCTGCGGGGCGGGCTCCCTGAGCCGCTCCCGCCGGACGGGCTCCCTGGACGCCTGCTGCAGAACGGGTTCCCTGGGGCGCTCCCTGGGCGCTTCCCACCGGACGGCCTCCCTGAGAACTTCCTGCAGGGCGGGCTCCCTGAGTTGTCCCCCCGGGACGGCCTCCCTGAACGCTTCCCGCCGGGCGGGTTCCCTGGGCACTTCCTGAAGGACGGGCTCCTTGAGCTGTTCCTGCGGGACGGCCTCCCTGAGAGGCGCCGGCAGGACGCTGACCCGAAGAGCCTCCTCCCACCGTGGTCATGACACGCTGGCCGCTTCCCCGGGCAGTACTGGTCTCTCTTCGCTTCATTGTATCCCTCTCCACCTCTTTATAATAGGCAGAGTCCATCATATCCTTGATCTTGAACACCAAAAATCCGATCACCACAGCCGCGCCTACCAAAAGGAAAACCAGCACAATAACGATCACCTGGTTCCGATTGGCTTTCTTATTGGCCTCATCAATCATGTCCTGGCCCTGCTTGGCAATGCTGAGAAGCTTTTCTATGGGATTCTTCTCCGCCACATCACCGGTGTTGTCCACCAGATACCAGATCTCTCCCTCCAGCAGGGTTTCATACTCCTTGGTCTCTTCCGGCGGGGCCGGATCCACAGGCGGATCCGGGTCCACAGGCGCCTCCGGGGTATAAGCCGTCAGCTCACCGGAAGGAACCACATAGGCGGAGTCCATAAAGCCCACCACGTCGGCTCCATTATCCATAAAGCTCACCTGATACCAAAACTTGCCGTCGGAGGAATAAGCCGTGCCGTTAATGGTCACTGACAGTCCGTCCGCAGCCGTGGTAATCAGCTGACTGGCCGCAGACACATTGCTGTATATATTCACCGGCCCCCCTGTCACAACGCCGTTTACGGGATTTACCACTGTCACCTGAGCAGGAGGCTCCTCCACAGGCGTCTCCGGATCCGTGGCAGGAGGCGGCGTAGAGGTGTTAGGTGTTGTTGTTGCCGTACCGGTGGGCGGCGTAGTCCCGTCCGTAATCCTTACCAGATCGGAACGCACCCAGCCTGTGGTATAGGAGTCCACATACACCTCATACCAGGTATAGCCGTCCGCTCCCTGTACCTGGCTCTTAATGGAGATGGTTTTATTGGGCTCCTGGCCGCCGATTACTTCACTGGAGGAATTGGGCTCCTTACGGATATTGATCCCCTTTGCCGCCGTGACGACAGCCTCGCTCTCCGCATGACTCACCATACAAAAGCTGTCCGTACACAGCCCCAGGAAAAGCACAAGCACAAAAGACGTGACCGCCGTCAAAATCCATTTTCTATGAATGGATCTCCCTGATGTATTAATCTCTTTTGTTCTTTTCATAAACATACCCCCATGCCCGCTTTGCCGGCATTTACGTCTCTCTGCCTGTTTCAAGGCATCTTTCTTTCCAGTATCCTGATTATCCGTTATCACGCACAAACCGTTTCTGACCCTCGTCGCCAGTTTCGTTCAGTCCAAAGCCCTGCATGTTCTTGACCTTGTTCAGCATCTCTCTTTGCTTCTCCTCCAGACTGCGGTGGGCCTTGGTTTCACAATCCGGACAGAATTTTCCGCTGCGAACAGGCTTACCGCACAATTCGCAATGCAGGAATGTTCTGGAACCCTCCGCCACCTCCAGTCTTCCTTCTCTGAGAAGCTGGCGGATCGTTCTCTGAGAAACACCTACAGCGTTTTCGATCTCCATTGCATTGGCTCCCCTGTGCTCTTCAATATATCCCCTGACCTTTCCATAATCGTCAAACGCCACCGTGCCGCAGTCTTCGCAATGATATTCTCCGATTCCCTGAAATATCATCACACCCCCGCACTTCTCACAGACACAGGGGACATGGTACAAATCTGTCTGGATCAGACTGGCTATACGTTCCATATTTATTCCTCCTACCCCTTATTTTGTATAGTTTATTTAATGCTCTGCGCTTCATCGATCGCTCTGCCGATGTCGCCGCGCATATATTTATTGGCAAAAGACACCCAGCCGGCAGCCTCGTAGGCCTTCGCCCTGGCCTCCTTAAGATCGGCGCCTCTGGCCGTCACTCCCAGCACTCTTCCGCCGTTTGTGACGATCCGCCCCTGGCCGTCAAATCTGCTTCCCGCATGGAAACAGTAATAGTCATCCCTTCCCTCAAATTTTTCCAGTCCCGTAATTTCAAAGCCCTTCTCATAGGACAGGGGATATCCTTTGGAGGCCAGCACCACACAGACTGCCGCATCATCCTCAAATTCCAGTTCCACCTGATCCAGGCTGCCGTCTATACAAGCATCCAGAACATCCATGATATCATTCTTCATTCTGCATAAAACCACCTGGGCCTCAGGATCTCCAAACCTGGCGTTGTATTCCAGCACTCTGGGTCCCTGAGCTGTCAGCATCAGTCCAAAGAATATAACGCCCTTAAATTCTCTTCCCTCCGCCGCCATGGCATCCACGGTGGCCTGATAAATATGCTTCCTGCAGAATTCATCCACCTCCGGCGTATAGAACGGACTGGGTGAAAAGGTACCCATACCGCCGGTGTTCAAGCCCTGATCCCCGTCGCAGGCCCGCTTATGATCCTGAGCGGAAGTCATGGGCCGGATGGTTTTTCCGTCCACAAAGGCCAGCACGGAAACCTCCCTTCCGGTCATGTACTCTTCGATGACCATACGGTTCCCGGCACTGCCGAAATGCTTATCCAGCATGATCTCCCGGACACCGGCCCTGGCTTCCTCCAGCGTATTGCAGATCAATACTCCCTTTCCCAGCGCCAGCCCGTCCGCCTTCAGTACGATAGGCATCCTGGCATTCTCCAGATACGCAAGCGCCTGATCCGGATCCTCAAAGATCTCATAAGCCGCCGTGGGAATATGATACTTTTTCATCAGATCCTTAGAAAAAGCCTTGCTTCCCTCTAAAATGGCCGCCTTTTTATCCGGCCCGAATACCCGCAGGCCTTCTGCCTTCAGTACATCTGTCAATCCACCTACCAGCGGATCATCCGGAGCCACAAATACCAGATCCACTGCCTTTTCCTTTGCATACGCCGCGATCCGGTCAAACTCCATGACTCCGATGGAAGACTCGCACTCTGCAATCTGAGCGATTCCCGCATTGCCGGGCACACAATAAATTTGGTCCACCCGGCTGCTCTTCTTCATGCTGACCGCTATGGCGTGCTCCCTTCCGCCGCCTCCTACGATCAATACCTTCATGCCTCCACCTTACCTTTCAGTTTCCTTAATGTCTTGTCCTGATCTCTCCCGGCACACTCTGCCGTGCACTACCCGGATCCGTCCGTTTGCAATGTCGTCCACCGCCTGGGGAAGCAGGATCCATTCCGCCTGCTCCATCACCCGCCTCTGCAGTGTCTCCGGCGTGTCATCATCCTCCACCGCCACAGCCTTCTGAGAAATGATTGGCCCCTCGTCCATCCCTTCGTTTACAAAATGAACCGTAGCCCCCGTAATCTTAACGCCCCGTTCCAGAACCTTTTCATGTACCCTTATGCCATAATACCCGGTGCCGCAGAAGGAAGGAATCAGAGACGGATGAATATTTATGATCCGATTGGGGAACCGGCACACCATCTCCTCTGGTATCTTCACCAGGAAGCCTGCCAGCACGATCAGATCCGGCGCCATCTGACACAGCTTTTCCAGCATTGCCTTCTCAAAAGCCTCTCTGCTTTGATAGTCCCGGGGACAAACGGCTGCGCTTGGAATACCGTGTTCCCTGGCCCGTTCCAGCGCCCGGGCACCGGCATTGTTGCTAAGCACACCCACGATCTGCGTGTTGGTGACATTTCCCTGCTCAATGGCGTCTATCAGCGCCTGCAGATTGGTGCCGCCTCCGGACACGCACACCGCTGCCCTCAGCATATGTCTACTCCTCTTTCTCCCGCCCTGCAGCAACCTGCCAGGTATGCGGTCTCTCCTGCCGCCCGCAGAGCCTCCAGGGTTTTCTCTGCGTGGGCGGAATCCACAGCCAGCACCATTCCCAAACCGCAGTTAAAGGTATTGTACATCACATGCTCCTCAATGCCGCCCTTTTCCTGAAGCAGACGGAAAATGGCCGGAAGCTCATAGCTTTTTTTCTCAATCACAGCCCGGATCCCTTCCGGCAGCATCCGGGGAATGTTCTCATAAAAGCCACCGCCGGTAATATGACTGCAGCCCTTGATGACCACGCCTGCCTCTCTGACTGCCTTCAGGGCCTTCACATATATTTTGGTAGGAGTAAGAAGGGTCTCTCCCAAGGTGGCTCCCAGTTCCTCATAGTAAGTGTCCAGGCTCTCCTTTGTCATATCAAACACCTTCCGCACCAGAGAAAAACCGTTGGAATGAACCCCGGAGGAGGCAATGCCGATCAGCACATCCCCCTCCCGGATTTCTTTTCCGGTAATCATATCCTTTTCGTCCACGATCCCTACGGTAAAGCCTGCCAGATCATATTCCTCCTCCGGCATCAGCCCGGGATGCTCGGCAGTCTCACCGCCGATCAGAGCCGCTCCCGCCTGTTGGCAGCCCTCCGCAACGCCTTTTACAATAGATGCAATTTTTTCGGGATAGTTCCTGCCGCAGGCAATATAATCCAGAAAAAACAACGGCTCTCCCCCTGCGCAGGCAATGTCATTTACGCACATGGCCACACAGTCGATTCCCACCGTGTCGTGCCGGTCCATAAGAAAGGCCAGCTTGATCTTCGTCCCTACGCCGTCCGTGCCGGACAAAAGCACGGGATTTTCCATATTCCTGCAGGCCGCCATGGAAAAGGCTCCGGAAAAACCGCCTAGCCCCCCAAGCACCTCCGGACGCATGGTCTTCCTTACATGCTCCTTCATCAGCTCCACCGAGCGATAGCCCGCTTCAATATCCACTCCCGCTTTCCTGTAATCCATCTTATCCTCCATGCCATGTTTTCGTTTTTCGCTTATTCCATATGTCTCTGTTTTCGGCTTTTGTCATCTGTCAGAACAGTCTCTCATCACTTCTTCATACTCTCCAGATAGGCCTTGTATCCTTCTCGCTGAAGCTTTTCATCCTTGGACTCCACCTGCTCCTTCAGCTGCGCGCTGTAGGCCTTCAGTCTTTCCAAAAGCTCCGGGTCCGACACAGCCAGAATTTTTGCCGCCAGCAGTCCTGCGTTGGCGCCTCCATTAATGGCCACCGTGGCCACCGGAATCCCCGCCGGCATCTGTACAATAGAATACAGGGAGTCCCGGCCTCCCAGGGAGGTAGTGTGCATGGGAATGCCGATGACCGGCATGGGAAAGATCGCCGCACACATGCCCGGCAGATGAGCCGCCATTCCCGCTCCCGCAATGATCACCCGAAATCCCTTTTCCTCCGCTCCCCTGGCATATTCAAAAAACACCTCCGGCTCTCTGTGAGCGCTGATAATCGACATTTCATATGAAATTCCCAGCTTTTCCAGGATATCCGCCGCCTTTGCCATTACCGGCATATCGGAATCGCTGCCCATCACAATACCAACCTTGGCCATTCTGTACCTCCCTGCTCTTTTTTGCTTTCATCCTCTTTATAATCACAGTGTACTAAAATTGTCCATCCTATGCAAGCACAAATATTTCCGTCCGGTCATCAGCTCTCAAACGCTTCGTTCAGCGCCTCACAGCCGGGCAGGACAAATCTGCCGTCCCGGATAACGGGAATCCTTGTTCCGTCCTTCTTTACTGCCGTCAGCTCTCCCAGCTCGTCATAGGGAATGGTAATGTCCGTGTGGCAGTTAAAATATGCCTGGGACGGATTTTCCTTCCGGCCCGCCGACACCTCATTCTCCCTGGCAACGATCTCCTTTCCGTCGGGATTGTAAACCCTGATATCCTCGGTATGAGAATAGCAGGTATCCCCCACCGCAAAATGAGGGCCCATCTTCTCGGCGATCAGAATGGGAAGCTTTCCCTCCACCCCCAGACGCTTGGCCGCCACATAGGCGGTGGTGTTGGTGCCGATAGCAAATTCCCCCAGGGGAAGCGTCTCATGACGAAACAAAATATTTTCCCGGATAAAATTACGGTTTTCCTCTTCGTTTTCATAGTTTCCGCAGGAATACTCCCGAATCATGCCGTCCCGGAAAACAATGGACAGATCCCGAAACTCCAGTCCTCCCAGAAAGACTCTGGTCACATGGAGCGTTCCGTTTGTCCCCGCCAGCACAGGAGAGGTAAACACCTCTCCCACGGGAATATTCACATCCGCCACGCAATTTTCAAAGATCGTCTCCTTCTGCGGATCCTTCAGCTTCCACAAATTGATCCTCAGATCGGTCCGGTTGCCGTCCATTCCCCTGATCTCACAGTAATCCGCCGTATCCAGTGCATCGATCAGTGTCTGCTGAACCCTGCGGTACAGCATATAATCCAGCGTATTGATGCGGATAGTCTCGCTGAAGAGCTCCTGAAACACGGGGCCAACCTCCGGTATGGGAAAAGCGATAATGGTAAAGCTGCGTTCCTCTTCGATAATATATTCCCTCTGCAGCTGCCCTGCCTGCGTCCTATAGTCCACCCAGAGTCTGTTCTGCTCCGGAGACAGCTTCAGCGCTTCTTCTTTGATTACAGGGTCAAAATCCGCCTCCCCGAAGGTTTCCACCACAGCCGGCCCCGCAAAGCCCGCCGCCTCGTTCTTTACCTTTTCAAAGGCTGTGCGGGTCGCCTCCAGTTGACGATTTACATAGTTTTTGTCCAGGTAAAGCGTCCTGTCGTCCTTGTGGTCGTAATCGTACTGACGGTTTAGAGTACCGCCGGTAAAGGCTCCCCGCCTGGTAACCGGGCGAAGTCCCATGTCCGCAAAATTGTTTACCGCCCTGCGCATCATACGCTCAAATCCCAACCGGTAATACAATCCCACCGTCTGCTTTTTGGAAAGATCCTTTCCCGTCACCTCAAATCCGATGCGGTAACCCTCCGTATAAGTATCCGCCATGGAGGCTATGGTCTCCTCCGGGAGTCCGGCCAGAAACCGCGCGGTCTCCAACTCGTTTCTACCCACATATTCACCGTAGTAATACAAGAATCTTACATCCGTCAGGTCGCTCTCCTGTATCAGCCTGACCGCCATGCTCTCCCCGGGACACACCAGCTCCCTCACGGTCCTCTCTGCTGTGATATCGGCATAATCGCTGACAAACCAATACAGGATTCCCCGGATTTCATCCCCTGAGGGCAGTCCGCCCTCCTCTGCCTCCTTATACCGGAAGGCAGCATATACCTCCGCAAAAAGCTCCAGCCGGATCACGAGCTCCTCCAGCCTGCCTTCATAGACAAAGCCGATCATCTCCCGAAGCTTTGTATACAAAAAACACAGCTCCCGGCCATAGTCCTCTCCCAACAATTTGACCGCCACAGCCGGATTGCCGTAGCTTTTTTCATAATGGGAAGGCAGAATATCGCCGTATAAAGCCTGATTGCGACGTTCAAGCTCCTCCAGAGGCGCGCTCTCCAGGCCTCCGCCCGCAAGAAATCCCCTTGTATCGTCGATCATCAGCACAAAGCCTGCACAAAAGGAAAAATAGTCCTCCAAACTGTCCTGCCCCAAATGCTCTCCGGGAATTTCTTTTATTCTTTGGAGCGCAAGTCCATAGCGCTCCTCCAAAATATCCGCTTCCATTTCCATATAATCACTCATCACAAATTCACTCCCGCATATAATATGAAGCTGATTCCTCCCAGCGCCGCCAGATTCAACAGTGTTCCCAGCACCGGAAAGATCCTGTAATAATCCTTTTCCCTCCAGGTAGCGATCCCCAGAATCAATCCGATCACCGAATACAGAGAAGCAAGCAGTCCCGTAACGCCGAAGCCTCCCGGCGCATCTCCCCCGTTCCTGCCGGACAAAACCACCACGATCCCCAGAGACACCAGACTGATGATCCCCAGAATGGTAGACATAATCGCCCTGTTGGAATGCTTTTTATTGGTAAATATAAAGGATTTTCTTTTTTTCATATAAACTCTAAAGGGCACTCCCCTCAGGAAATGCCCGCTAAGCTCCTCACCGTTAAAATAAAATCTTGGATTTCCCCGCGATCAGCTTTGCTCCGGCAACAATCAGCAAAATACCGGATACGATCCCTACTACCAGAGTCACCACACCGATGGTGATATTGGCGGCTCCTGCACCGTTCATCACCTTGTAAAGTTTCTGCTCCATCTTCCTTCCCCTTTCTGTCTCCGTCTTCCCACTGCATATCAGAAGCTTTCTGTCGTCTTTTCCGCAAGTTTCCGTATGGCGCCTACGCGCCGTAGACGGCATAGTATTCATCGATAGCCGCCTTCAAGGTATCGTCGATGTAGATCTGTCCTTTATAAGGCTTATTATACAGGTATTCCGTCACATCCCGCATAGTCACTATGGAATGGGCTTCAAAACCATACTTATCCCGAATTTCATCCAGAGCGCTCAGCCTGCCGCCCAGCCCCTTCTCCATTCGGTTCAGCGATACCATCAGCCCTTTGATCTCCACATTGCCCTGGGCCTGGATAATAGGGAAGGTCTCCTCAATGGATTTGCCGGAGGTGGTCACATCTTCAATAATCACAATCCTGTCCCCATCCTTGATGCTGCTTCCCAGCAAAATACCCACGTCCCCGTGGTCCTTTACTTCCTTCCTGTTGGAGCAGTAGCGGATGTCCCTGCCGTAAAGCTCGCTGTATGCCATGGCCGCGGCCACACTTAAGGGAATACCCTTGTAGGCAGGCCCGAACAGAATGTCAAAATCGTCCCCGAAATTATCATGGATGGCCCTGGCATAATACTCTCCCAGCTTTCGCAGCTGGGTGCCTGTCACATATGCTCCCGCATTCATAAAAAACGGTGATTTCCTTCCGCTTTTCAGAGTAAACTGGCCAAACTTCAGCACCTGACTGTCCACCATGAACTCGATAAATTCCTGTTTGTATTGTTCCATTCTGCTCCGGCTCCCATTCCCAATAGTTTATGTCTTTATTACTCTACCATAAATTTATGGGCATTTCAATCATTTCATAAAATGTTAATATAAACACCTCGCGGCCCCTGCCCATGAAAAGTAACTATCCCTTCAGCCATGCCTACTTTCCTTCCGCCATCTTCAGCTGTGCCGTCACCAGCCCATAGTAAATTCCCTTCTTTTCCAGAAGCTCATTATGGGTTCCGATCTCGGCGATCCCATGCTTGTCGATAACCACCAGGCGGTCCGCATTGCGCAGGGTGGACAGCCTATGGGCGATGGCAAAGGTGGTTCTGCCCTTCACCAGACGATCCAGCGCCTGCTGGATCAGGAATTCGCTCTCGGTATCCAGAGCCGAGGTTGCCTCATCCAGAATCAAAAGCCTGGGGTTGTTCAGGATGGCCCTGGCAATGGCGATCCTCTGCCGCTCTCCTCCCGAAAGATTATAGCCGTGCTCTCCCACATAGGTATTGTAGCCGTCGGGAGTCTTGGTGATAAAATCATGGGCATTGGCCGCCTTGGCCGCCTGAATCACCTCGGCCAGAGAAGCGTTTTGTCTGGCAAAGCGAATATTGGCCAAAATACTGCCGGAGAACAAAAAGGTCTCCTGTAATACCACCCCGATCTGGGTGTGCAGGCTGTCTGCCTTCACGTCCCGGATATCCACCCCGTCGATGGTGATGGTTCCCTGGTCCACGTCATAAAGGCGCATGATCAGATTGATCAGAGTGGATTTTCCTGTGCCGGAGGCTCCCACCAGCCCGATCATCTCTCCGGGCTTCACATCGAAGGTGATATTCTCCAGCACCGGCTCGTAGGTATGATAACCGAAGGACACATCCTCAAAGGTAAACGCACCCTCAATAGGAAATTCCCTGCTGTCCTCCCGGTCCGAAATGGACGGCTGCTCATCCAGCACGTCGTAGATCCGATTCAGGCTGGTGATCATCTGCATCACCGCCCGGGGCAGATGAGTCATCCAGCCCAACGGCCCAAACAAATAACCGCAATAGGTGATAAACTGTACCAGCTCTCCCACGCTCATCCTGCCTGCCAGCACATCCATGCCGCCGAAATACACGGCGATATAGGTGCCCACTCCCATCAGAAATGTCAGAATAGGAAAGAAAGCGGCCCAGAAGGTCTCGTTTTTCCTGCTGATGGCGGCAAACTCCTCCGCCTTCTTCTGGAAACGTCCCGCCTCTCTCTCCTCCTTGCCGAAGGATTTCACCACACGCATACCGGAGATAATGTCCTGCAGACTGCTGGCCAGATCGTCGGCCTTCAGCCACTGCTTATGAAAAATGCAGTGGATATGGTGCCAGAATGCTTTGGTAATCACAAAGACAAAGACAATAACGGCCATGGTCATAAGGGTCATCTTCCAGCTGATCAGAAGCATCATTACCAGAGAAACAATCATGGTCAGCAATACGGAAAACATATCTCCGAATATTTCCTCCATGAAGGCCCGGATCTGGTTTGTATCCCGGGCCACACGGTTCATCAGCTCTCCCGGCTTCCTGTTGTTGATAAAAGACAGGGAGAGCATCTGGATCTTCTGATACAGCTTCTGACGAAGGGTCATGCTTAAGGAGGTCCCCAGCGATACGCACTGCCAGTACCGATAGACCTCCAAAAGGATCCGGGCCACCAGAAGGAAAAAGGTGACTCCCACAAACAGCCACAGATCGGACCACCCTCCCTCACCCGTGGCCAGCACGCCGTCGATAAACTGCCTCTGTATCATGGGAGATATAAGGTTCACCGCAGCGATCAGGGCCATGATCAGGGAGATCAGCAAAAGCTTCCCCACATACCCTCCGCAGAGCGCCATAAACTTCTTCAGCAGATCCGCCTTTCCCTCACAGTAAGGACATTTGCTGGTGCCCGGCAGGGCCCGCCCGCATTTTTCGCAGTATTTCTCATATTCCAGGCTGACGATTCTTTCCGGCTCTCCGCCCTTCTCCATGGCTGTGATCACAGCCTGGGCTCCTCTGACCACATAGGATACCCGAATAATGTGGCGCATGGAAAACCGCGCCGCACAGATAATCTGTCCATCCTTTTTCGTCACGGTAACGATCCCGCTGTTCACCTGATGCTCGCACTTAATCCTTTCACAGTCCTTCAGGAGAAATTCTGTCACCTGTTCTCCCTCCAGCACCAGGAAGCGCTCCCCTGTCACCCCCAGCCAGACCTGCCCTGCGTAGGCATCCCTGGCCAGCTTTGCCCTGTTGTCAAACTCCAGATCCACAGGGACACAGTATCGCAGCTCCTCCCCGTCCCGGAGCGCCAGAGTCTCCAGCTGGGCAGCGCTCAAATGATATAATAATTTCATAATATTTACATGCCTTTCTCAAATACCACAGCTTCCGTTTAACCCGGTTGAAGCTGCCGTGTTATATAAACAGATCCAGTTTCTTACGTTCCATTACGCCCAGCTGGTAAAAATCCGGAATCTCGTACCGGTTTCCGTCGATATCCGTCACCAGCAGCCTGGAATCACTCAGATGAATCACAGCGTCACCGCTCATCTGAGTGGTAAAGCGGCAGGCACCGAAGGTGGTTACCACGTTCCAGTAAGCATATCCGTACTCGTCCTTCACATCCAGCACCTTGGTGATCACCGGCATAAAATAACGCAGACGGATCTGTTCCTGCAGCATCTCCTGCTGATCCTTCGGAAGCTGGGAAAGCTTTTCCACAATGCCGATCTCCTTCGCTTTTTCATCCGCCTCCCGGATGGATATAAATTCCTCCGGATTCGTCAGGGGAAATGTCAGATACACTCCCACTCTTGGGTATTCCTTGTCCTTTGTCTTCAGGGAAACAAATCCTCCGGATGTCCTTGCAAACTGAGCATTTTCCCCGGTGAGGAACCGCATCTCCAGAAGCTCCTCCGATTCCTTTTTCAGCGCTTCCTCGTCAAACTCCTGCAGGTCCAGCAGGTCCTGCCCGCCATTTTCATGTCCTTCCATTATATATTCCTCTCTGCCAGCCTCTCACGGCCGTTTCCTTAAAGTTAAAAGCCTTCTGTTTTCTGGTTCGTCTACTCGATCCCCCGCATGGCCAGGGCCTTGGTCTGCAGCTCGCTGAGCTTGTAGAAGGTGCCCTTTTTCGCCAGCAGCTCCTCGTGGGTACCCGACTCCGTAAGCCTGCCGTCATCCAGCACGATCAGGTGGGTGGCATTGCGCAGGGTGGAAAGTCTGTGGGCAATGGACAGCACTGTTCTGCCCTTTTCCAACCGCTCCAGGGACTTCTGGATGGCAAGCTCCGTCTCCGTGTCCACCGCGGAGGTGGCCTCGTCCAGGATCAAAATCTTGGGATCCGCCAGAATGGCTCTGGCGATGGATATCCTCTGCTTCTCCCCTCCCGAAAGAGAGCGGCTGGAGGAGCCAAGGATCGTGTCATACCCCTCCGGCATCTTGCAGATAAAGTCATGGGCATTGGCCTGAACAGCCGCCCGGATGATCTCCTCTCTGCTGGCCTCGGGACGGGCATAAGCAATGTTTTCCGCCACTGTTCCCATAAAGATATAGGTCTCCTGAGACACCATGGCCACGTTCTTTCGAAGCTCCCGGAAGCCGTACTGCTTTACATTGATGCCGTCCACCAGCACCTCGCCCTCCTGAGTGTCGTAGAGCCGGGAAATCAGATTGACCAGGGTGGATTTGCCGGCGCCGGAGCGTCCCACGATGCCGAACACCTCCCCTGCCTCCACATGAAAGCTGATATCCTTCAGAATAGGCTTATTTGCCTCATAGCCGAAGGTCACATTCTTCAATTCGATCTCCCCGCGCAGTCTTTCCGGTCTGATGGGCTGGGGAGCTTCCTTCACCTCCGGCACCGCGTCGATGATCTCAAACATACGCTGGGCCGAGTTCATGCAGTTGGTGTACCAGCGGATAATCCGGGACATAAATTCCAGAGGCCCCTTCAGCTGTCCCACATAGCCGGAAAAGGTAAGAAGCAGACCCAGTTCAATATTGGAGCCGCCGATGATCATGGCGCCGCCCACGGCCCAGACCAGAAAGCTGATGGTATCCTCCACCGTGCAATACAGGGCAAAAAACTTATTGTCATAGCGGGCCAGATCCATCTCCGCGGTCTTCACCTTTCCGTTGCTCTTGGAAAACCGGGTCATCTCCTGCTCCTGCTGGCCGAAGGCCTTCACCACTCTGGCCCCGGTAAAGTTTTCATTCATCTGTCCCTTCATGCGGCGGTTGGCTCTGTGCCTCTTACCGTAGTAATGCCACAGATGGGGCATCATCCGATAGCTGATGACCACCAGCACAGGCATAAGAATCACAGACACCAGCGCCAGCAGCGGATTTAACAGGAACATGATCACACTGGTGGCCAGTATATTCCCCACATTAATAAAGAAATAAGGGATTCCGTCTATAAAGAAGCTTGATATCTCCTCCGCGTCGTCGGACACCCGGGTCATCAGGCCACCTGTCTGCCTTCTGGAATAGAAGCTGATGGAGAGCCTGCCCATGGAGGCAAACACCTGGCTCTTAAGCCTGGCCACCACCTCCGGGGCAATCCTGGCCGTCAGCACACCCTGCAGAATGCCCAGCCCCTGCATAACCACCTTGGTGACGATCATGGAGATCACCAGCACCGTAAGCGCGGCGGCAAAGCGTCCCTGGGGAAGTCCCAGCATGGCAAGGAACCCCTCATCCCGGGCCAGTACCCGGTCATAGAGAATGGTGCCGCTTAAGTAAGGCCATACCAGATTCAGGGCCGCCGTCCCCAAATAGCATAAAATCATTATGGCCAGATATTTTTTGTAGGGCTTGAAATAGGACATCACCCGCAAAAGAATGGACTTTTTATCCATACATTTGGGGCAGATCTTTCTCTCCTGATCCGGATAGATCATGCCGCATTTGGGGCAGCACTCCTTCCCCTTTTTTACGTCCAGGTCTTCTGACGTGATTTCCTCATTCTTTTCCAGCTTCTCCCGAAGGCGGCAGAGCCTTAAAAAGGTTTCCATCCTGGTGTTGGAAAAGTGGCAGAGCTTCTGCTCCACTCCGGCGATCTTCGCCATGAGCACACCTGTGGCCACCTGGCGGATCACTTCCATTTTCTCTACGTCCTTCAGCTCAAAGATCTGCAGAGCAGGCTCATCTGTCAGCGCCGCATTTTCTCTGGAGATCTTTTCCTCCATCACCTGCCAGCCGCCGTAGCCGCCAAAGCTGTACTCCGCCTTTTCCACGTAAGGGTACGCGGCCAGAATCAGTTTCTCTTTCGTCAGCGCTGCAATGGAATCCGCAAACCGGTATTCCGCATCAAAGTCGGCCCCGGCGGCAAATACGATCTCATCCTGTCCGATTCCGTACTTTTTGATGATACTGACAAAGCTTTTTGGTAAATTCATTTCACCCCTCCATTTCCAACTCCCGGGTCACAGGCAGTGGAAATCCCTGCAAAATACGCATTCCCGGCAAACCGCCGAAAACCTCCACCAGCCGAAAAAAGACCATGGCTCCTGAAAGCAGCCATGGTCCATTGTACATTCCTGTTTCCGTGCATGCGCACAAATCGAAGATGAACACAATCTACATTTCCCCGGGAGACAAATTCCATTTCTGCAGTTGGTTAATTCTGTTTGTCAACTTGGCTTTCATTTCATTGTCTCCTTTCCTTAATTATCGTTTTTTACCAAAGACATTTTTCAGTATAAGCACATTGCATCAGGATGTCAACTGTTTTCTGAAAAACGTTTCGATATTTATATTCCCTTAAACCGAAAGGTAAACTCCAGCTTTCCCTTTGACGGAAGCAGGTATTCCTCATGAACCCGGGCCCCCCAGCTGTCGTCTCCGCCCACGCCCATCTGCGCCAAAGCCGCCCGCACCACAGTATAATGCACCTGGGGCAGTTCATAGGCATGAGCCGCATTCTCTATCTCATGAGGTGTCCAGGGCAGAGCGGAAAAGCTCATTCCCTTTCCGGCAAACAGCATACCTCTGCCGCAGTTATCTGTCACCTTAGCGTACCGCACCTGCGTCTTGTTGCCGCATTCCTGAGGTACCATATACCGGGCCATATTATCCGCCACCTTATTAGAATACAGTCCCAGCTTTGCCCCCTGCTGCCTGTCGGCATAGGTTTCCTCCGGGCCGTTGCCGTACCATTCCACATTTTCCAGATCCGCATCAAGCTTAAACAGCATGCCGAACTCAGGCATATCCCCCAGGCCCTCAACGGAATCATAGGTCATGGTGGTCTCGATGGTGCCGTCCCCGTAAACACGGTAACGGATATGACAGTGGGCTGCAGGGGTGGTGGGCAGCTTCCATTTAAAGCAGATCACCGCACAGCCGTCCTCCTCCGTCACCGACAGATCCTCCCTGGCAATGTCAAAAATCCCTCCGTACATACTGGCCAGCTTCCACTGTCCATAGCGCTGCATCATCCGATTGCCGCAGTCATTGTCTATGGGAGCGCGCCAGAAATTAGGTCTGGGAGCGGTCTTCAACAGCTCCCTGCCCCCATAACGGTAGGACACCAGACAACCGCTCCTATAAGAAAACAGCGCCTCGAATTCTTCACCCCGTACTCCCAGATTTTGACTGCCCCGAATGACCTGAAGGGGGCCCTTTTGGGCAAGGGGTCTGTCGGCAATGATCCCGTCCGTTCTGGTAAAGATTCCCTGACCGAAAGCGACCTCATGGCCGGCCCCGGCCCAGGCCGTATCCTGCTTCAGCCTAAAAGAAGCTGTCACGGTATACTCCCCTGCCTCTCCCGGCACGCTCACAGGAAGGGGATACTCCTCCTCGGCTCCGGGAGCCGCTGCCGTGGGAAGCAGTCTTTCCTCCAGAAGTCTTCCCTCCTTTTCCAGCCGGACAAAGCAGTCAAACTCTCCGGTATCTGCAAACAAATTCTTATTTTTGATCAGTACACTTTTTTCTCCCACCTGCGCAGAAATGTTCTGATAATTATACCGAACCTCCTGCATCTTGGGCGAAGGCGTTCTGTCACCGCCATAAACGATGCCGTTTCCGCTGAAATTGCCGTCATTTGGCCTGTCATCAAAATCTCCGCCGTAGGCCTGGAATTCCCTTCCGTAGCGATCCTTTTTATAGATGGACTGATCCACATAATCCCAGATGAAGCCTCCCTGGTACAGGGGCTCTCTGTCTGTCAGATCCGTGTATTTGTGCATGGCTCCGCAGGAGTTTCCCATGGCATGGGTGTACTCACAGCAGATATAAGGCTTTTGGGGATGCTCCCGAAGCCACTCTTCGATATAGGGCACAGGAGTATACATCCGGCTTTCGATATCGCTGGTGTCCGGGTACCTCCTATCATTGCAGATGCCCTCGTAATGCACCACACGCCCCGGATCCTGGCTTCGGAAAAACTGGGACATATCGTATATATTTTTTCCTCCGAAGGCCTCGTTGCCGCAGGACCAGATCAGAACCGCCGGATGATTTTTATCCCGCTGATACATGGAATCGGCCCGGTCCAGCATCATGGCATTCCATTCCGGCTTATTGCCGGGCACCACGCTGTCTATATCCGCCTTCCCCCACACCACCGGATCCCAGGAGCCGTGAGATTCCAGGTTACACTCGTCTATCATGTAAAGTCCCAGCCTGTCGCAGAGCTCATAGATTCTGGAATCGTCAGGATAATGGCAGGTGCGGATGGCATTGATATTATGCTGTTTCATGGTCACCAGATCCTGCCACAGCTCCGCCTCGCTGACCACGCGGCCTGTGCGGGAGCTGAATTCATGTCTGTTGACTCCCTTGAACACGATCCGCTTTCCGTTGAGCTTCATCAGGTGATCTGCTATCTCAAACCGTCTGAAGCCCACCTGCTGGGGAATCACCTCCAAAAGCTTCCCCTGTTCATCCCAAACCTGAATCAGCAGCTTATACAGCTGCGGCTTTTCCGCACTCCAAAGAAGAGGATTTTCCACGGTGAACGCCATATGTACTCTTTCCCCGTCCTGCGTCGTCACAGCCTCGCTCCGGGCGATCACCCTGCTGGCCGTTATCTGTCCGGGATTGCTCCGGAAAGCCTGGTCATATCGGTAATTTCTATCCTCCCATATCAGATCGGCGCTTATCTTTCCGTTTCCGGCGGTCTCCAAATCCACCGTCAGCTCCGCCTGATCGAAGGTATCGTTTAACAGCGTCATAACCTTCAGATCCCACACATGAACCTCCGGAACCGTATAAAGATACACATCCCGGTAAATACCGGAGAACCGGAAAAAGTCCTGATCCTCGCACCAGCTGCTGGAGCTCCACTTAAACACCTGCACCGCAAGCTTATTCTCTCCATCCTTTAAAAAGGCAGTCAGTTCAAACTCCGCAGGGGTAAAGCTGTCCTCGCTGTATCCCACATAATGGCCGTTACACCACAGCGCCAATGCGCTCTCCGCCCCCTGAAAGGAAATATACACCGGTCTTCCCTTCATATTTTCAGGTACGTTAAAATACTTCACATAGCTGGCTGTGGGATTGAACCGCTCCGGAATCCGGCCCGGCGCAATTTCCTCCCTGCCGTCCCAGGGATAATCGATATTCGCATACTGGGGCGCATCATACCCCTCCATCTGAATATGGGCCGGCACCCGGATATCCGCCCAGCCCCTGCAGTCATAGCCTTCCGCCTCAAAGCCTGCGATGGCGCTGGAATAGTTTGGCGCATAAGCAAATTTCCACAATCCGTTCAGGCTGTGGCGCAAGCTGGTGCAGCCCCGGCTTTCCTCATCCATTCCGGCATAGCACACATGATCCGAGTGGGCCTTAAGCCGGTTTTCCCGGAAAAACTCCGGATCCTTCACCTTGTTATAATCAAATCCGCTCATTTCTTCTTTTCTCCTTCTCGTCTTTTTTGATTTCTCCCGGATGTCTCCTGCCTTCGTGCCCCGGACTGAACCGGCGGCTTTTCTCCCTTTTGCAGGCTCTCGTTCTGTATGCTTCTGCTGATCTGTCCCCCGGAAGACAATCCCGCCCTGCAACTCTTTTGGGCGTTTCTCTTATTCACGCTCTCCCGGAACAGGGCATAGAAGGTGGAAAACAGCGGGATGAAAAACAGCATTCCCCCTATGCCGAACAGGCTGCCGCCCAGGGAAACTGCCATCAGCACCCAGATGGACGGCAAGCCCACGGAATTTCCCATGACTCTGGGATAAACCAGATTGCCTTCCAGCTGCTGCAAAATCAAAAACAGGATCACAAACCATAATGCCTGCACGGGATTATCCATCAATATCATAAAGGCGCCCACAAAGCACCCGATAAAAGCGCCCACAATAGGGATCAGGGCCGTAAAGGCGATAAGCACTCCGATCATCAGCGCATAGGGCATACGGAAAATGCTCATGGACACCACAAACATGAATCCCAGAATCACCGCTTCCAGACACTGGCCCGTGATAAAGGAGCTGAAATTTTTGTACAGCATGGAGCAGACCTCCAGAATCCGTGTGCCTGCCTGTTCCGGCAGATACGCCCGGATGATCCTTCTTCCCTGGTCTTCCAGCTTCTCCTTCTGAGCCAGAATATACAAAGCAAAGGTAAAGGCAATAACCCCGTTGACGATGCCGCCTATAATGCCGCTGGCAACACTGACCGTGGAAGTCAGCACATCCCCCGCCCCGTTTTTCAGGAAATCCACCACACTCTCCGTCAACATGTTCCAGTCAATCTCCAGCGTTTCCAGCTCCGCCACCTTTTCTGCCAGCTGAGGATAATTTTGGGTCAGCTTCTCCAATTCCGCTACCACCTTATCCAAAAATCCGGGAATCTTTTTTCCCACTTCTCCTGCCGTGGCCGTCACCTGGGGCACCACCGTCCCCACCACCAGACTGATCACCAGCACTACGGATACCAGAGACAGAACGATGCACAGCGGCCTCTTCACCTTGGCCGCCGCCCGCCCCCGCCATCTCTTCAACAGCTTTTCTTCAAACAGCTTCAGCGGCAGATTCAGCACGAAAGCCACCACTCCGCCGCTGACGAAGGGGCCCGCAATACCGAAAACAAAGCCGATCCCCCAAAACACCCTGTCGCTGTAGATCAGCCCCAGCACCAAAAGAGCCGCCAGCAGCAGCAGGCTCGTAAGCTGTTTCATTTTTCCCTTACTGAACTCCATAACAAATCTCCTCTGCCGTCCCGGGCCGCCCCTTTGGACGGCTCCATCCTCACCCGGCGTCCTTTTCCTCCAGAAGTTTTACCAAATACTCCCAGACCCTGCGGGTGGAGGAAATGCTCAAAGTCTCCTCCGTGGTGTGAATCGCATTCATCTGGGGGCCTATGGACACACAGTCCAGATCCTGGATCTTGCTTCCCAAAATACCGCATTCCAGCCCTGCATGAATGGCCTCCACCCTGGGGTCACTGCCGTACATTTCCCGATAAACAGCTGCCATTTTGTCTCTCAGCGGAGAATTCCTGCGGTATTTCCAGCCCGGATAGTCTCCGGAAACCGCAATTTCCCCTCCGGCCAGCTCCGCCAGAGCGCCAAGCCGGCCTATCAGGGCATGTTTGGCGCTTTCCATACTGCTTCGCACGGAAAATTCCGCCAGAAGACTTCCCTCTTTATATTCCAGAATCCCCAGATTCAAGGAAGTTTCCACCAGCCCCGGAATATCCGCGCTCATGGCCTGGACGCCCCCGGGAAGCGCACACAGGAATGCCGCTGCCCTCCGGGTATTCTCTGACGAAGTGCAGGCATACTCTCCCTGTCCGCAGACCTCCGCCCGAATAAAGACGCCGGGATCCTTTACGGAAAGCTCCGCCGCCACGGCGGCCTCCACTTTCCGAACCGTCTCCCTGAATACCTCGCCGGCGCTCTCTCCGGATCCCTTTTCCGGACCGTCGGAAGCCTGGCCCCCGCCAATCACCAGCACCGCCCGGGTCTGCCTGGGAATGGCATTGTCCGCCAATCCTCCGGACACCTCACAGATCCCCAGGGGAAGCTGTCTGGTCAATTCCTCCAGAAGTCTGCCGAAAATAGCGTTGGAATTTCCCCGTTCTTTATGGATCTCCCCGCCGGAATGGCCTCCCTGCAGGCCTCCCACCGTCACCGTCACTGCCGTGCCGCTTCTCCTTCCGCTCTCTAAGGGAAGGGTACATTTGACCCTTGCGCCTCCTGCGCAGCTGGTGAGAAAAATTCCTTCCTCCTCGGAATCCAGATTAATCATGCGGTTTCCCGTAAGCATGGACAGGTCGATGGCTCTGGCCCCGTCCATTCCCACCTCTTCATCTACAGTGATGACCACCTCCAGCTTCGGATGGCGGATAGTGGAAGAATCCAGCAACGCCAACGCATAAGCCAGGGCAATCCCGTCGTCTCCTCCCAGGCTGGTGCCCTCCGCATAAATCTCATCGCCTCTTACGGCAGCCTTCAGGCCCTCGGTCTTCATATCTATGTCACAGTCCGGCTTCTTCACCGCCACCATGTCCATATGTCCCTGCAGGATCACCGCCGGCTCCTTCTCATAGCCCGGTGTGGCTTCCTTTACGATAATTACGTTTTTCATTTCATCCTGCACATAAAAAAGCCCTCTGCTGCGGGCAAATTCTGCCAGGTAATCGCTGATCTGCCCTACGTTTCCCGATCCGTGGGGAATCCTTGTAATCTCTTCAAAATAACCGAAAACACTTCTTGGTTCCAAATTTGATAAAACTCCCATGTAGTCCTCCTATATTCGGCCTGCACCGGGCGGCAGGCTCAGTCTGCCTCTATTCTACCCTTTTTCTTCCAAACTGTACATGATTTTCAGAAAAAATTTACAATAGCGGAGCGATTACCTTCATCAGCCGCCCCGTAAGCTTTACACTCCATTTTTCCCTGCGGACCGTCTCCATGTCCACCTGCCTGCATTTGGCTTTGGTTTCCTGAAAATCCGCCTCGATCCCAGGGATACAATCTGTGCCGTACATATAAGTGGCACATTCAAAATGATGGTAGAGACTGCGGTAATCCAGATTGATGGTTCCCACCACTGCCTCTCTGTGGTCGCTGACAAACACCTTGGCATGGACAAATCCCGGCGTATATTCATATATTTTGATACCTGATGCCAAAAGAGACGCATAGTGGGTCTTGGCCAGCGCATAGGGAATTTTTTTATCCGGAATTCCCGGCAGAATCAGTTCAACCTCCACGCCCCTCTCCGACGCGAATTTCAGGGCGGTCTCCATCTCTCCGTCCAAAATCAGATAGGGTGTCATAATATGCACATATTCCAATGACCGGTTCAGGATATCCATGTATACCTTCTCTCCCACCTTGTCATTATCCAGAGGACAGTCGCCGTAAGGAATCACATAGCCCTTTGCGTTTTCCGCCGGAAAAGAAGGAAACGAAAGAAATCGGGCATACTCCTGTTCTCTCTCGTCGATGCCCCACATCTGCAGAAACATCAGCGTAAAGCTTTTCACCGCTTCGCCCTTCAGCATGACGGCCGTATCCTTCCAGTGGCCGAATCTGGACTTTTGGTTAATATACTCATCCGAAAGGTTTACGCCTCCGTTAAAGGCAGTGTGTCCGTCGATCACCAGAATCTTTCTGTGATCCCGATAGTTATAATGGGTGGAAACAAAGGGCGTCACGGGAGAAAACACTTTGCACCGGATTCCCAGCTTTCTCAGACGTCTGGGATAATCCCTGGGAAGCAGCGCAAATTCACAGGATCCGTCATACATCAGACGGACATCCACCCCCTGGGCCGCCTTTTTCGCCAAAATCTCCAAAACCCTGCCCCACATAGCCCCCTCATTCACAATAAAATATTCCATAAAAATAAAATGCCTGGCCGCCTCCAGCTGCTTCAGCATCTCCTGGAATTTGTCCTCTCCCAGAGGAAAATATGTGACAGAGGTTTTTTCATATACCGGATGAGCGCCGCTGCGGCGCATATAACGGGACAGCGCCGCAGCACCTCCGTTTTCTGCCGAAAGCCTCTCCAATACCCCCTTCTCCTGAGGAATGTCCTCCTTGGAGCTTGTAACGATCTGATCGATCCGCTTCTTCAAAACCCTGTGCCCGATGTCGCTGCGGGTATATAAAAACAGAACCACCCCAAGCACCGGCAGAAGCATGATCACGATCAGCCAGGTAATCTTCGCCGTGGGATCCATTTGACTGTTTAAAATACAGACTACTATCACCACGGCAAGCAATACGACAACGCTCAAAATATGAGGCAGAAACTCCTTAAACCGTTGAAAAATTCCTATCAGGAAAAAAATCTGTGCTGCCAGCAAAAGCAGAACCAGCCCGAATCGGCTGAACACAGCGTGGACAATACCCTTTTGCCCTTTTCTCAGCAAAATGATCCCTTTACCTTCTTGACTTTCTTTGTATTCCATAGCCGCAGACCTTCCTCCTTTGCGTCAGCTCAGACATGGCTTTTGCAGCTCCACTCCTCCACCTCCAGCTTTATAACGGCGGTGCGCTTTACCATCTCTTCCGCAAAATCCTGCCTTTCTCCGCCGCCGTAATGAGTCAGAATGCACTGCAGCCCCAAAAGCTTTTCGGCAGAATCCTCCACAAGCGTCACCCTGCCCTTTCCTATGATACTCTGGTATCGGAAGGTATATCCGCAGGCCGATGTGTGCTCCACCAGTTCATGAGCTGTGTCCATCTCAAACCCCGCCCGGGGCAATGCGTTCAAGCGTTCCATCTTTTTTCCGGCTTCAGCCCCATGAAAAAACAGCGTAATCTTTCCCGCCGTCTCCTTCCATCCGAAATTCAGCGGAACAATATACACACTGTCTCCATCTCCCAGCCCCAGCCTGCAGCAATCACACCGCTCCATGATTTCCAGCATTTGGCCCAGCTGCGTAACCTCTCTCTCCGCTCTTCTCATATGTCGTTCCTGTTTTCCTCTCCATTTTGTCACTCAAGCTTCTCTTCCTCCCAAAGACTGTCATACTTTTCTCTTTTTTCCCTGATCTTATTTTGTCACCACTCCCAGCGCCGCCAGCTCCTCCAGGGCCTGCTGTCTGGCGGTAAAATGTATTCCGTAAAAGCCCAATGCCCTGGCTGCCTCCACATTTGCCAGGGTATCATCCAAGAACACACACTCCTGTGCCTTAAGCCCGTACCGGGACAGAAGCAGCTGATAGATGGCGGGATCCGGCTTTACCACCTTATCCTGATATGACAATATTCCTCCATCGGTATAGGGGATAAAATCCAGCGCATCCGCGCAATCCATATGGGCCTTGTAGGAAAAATTGGATAAATAATAAACTCTGTAGCCTGCGGCCTTCAGCTCCTGAATCCAGGGAATGGCATAATCCAGTTTTGCCACGATTCCTGTCACATTGTCATACGCGGTATGCAGCTCCCTCTCAATCTCCGGGTCTATCCGCACAAACTCTTCCATCAGTTTATCGCCGTCCCACTCTCCTCTGTCAAACTCCTGCCAAAAAGGGCTTAAGATGGATGCCTTTGCGATCCGTTTAATCATGTTCTGGTCAAAGCCTTTGTTTTCCAGAAACTCCTTCCAGCAAAAATCCGCCAGCACATTACCTATGTCAAATACAATATTTTTTATCATGCCACAATTCCTTTCCGCCTTTGCAGGGCAGGCAGTCCCTTTTTCATTCTCTTCTGTGCAGGAATGCAATTTTTCGGTACATTTATTTTCTGATCTTTTCCGGGCAGGCGCTTACTTTTCCATAATTTCCAGCAGTCTTCCCGCCGCCGTGGAAAGAGGCATTTTCTCGCTCCTCACCACGCAAAAGCTTCTCTTGGGGATAATCTTGTTAAAACGCAGCTCGAACAGTTTTCCCGATTCCAGATATTCCGCGGCAAAGTCCCTGACCACACAGCCCACACCCAGATTTCTCAGAGAAAACTGCACGATCATGTCGCTGGTGGACAGCTCGAATTCCGGCTGTAATACCACTCCGTTCCCTGCCAGAAAATCGTCCATATATCTTCGGCTGCTGGTATTCTTCTCCAGAAAAATCATGGGCAGGTTCTCTAATTCCTGGATATCCAGCATCCTGTTTTTATAGGAAATAAATTTTCTCCCTGCCACAAATACGTCCTCGATCCGACGTACATTAACCGCATTCAGTTCCTCCGGTTTGTCAAAGGGCGTGCTGACCACGCCGAAATCGATACGGCCCTCCCGAAGCAGTCCCAGAGTCTCGGGTGTGGGAGCGTTGGAGACCATCACCTTGATCTGGGGATATTGCTCATGAAATTTTTCAAGAAAAGGAAGCAGATAAAACTGGAGTGTCATGTCGCTGGCTCCGATCCGCACCTCCCCAAGCTCCAGGTTCTGCATCTGCCTCACCTTTTCCACACCCTGTTCTATCTGCTCATATCCTTTTTCCACATAGGAGTACAGCACCTGTCCCTCCGCCGTGAGCTGTACTCCCCGGGCCGCCCTGTAAAACAGTTCCACCCCCAGGCTTCTCTCCAGCTGCCGGATAGACTGACTCACCGCCGGCTGGGACAGGGAAAGCTCCGCGGCGGCTCCTGTGACGCTTCCGTACCTTGCCGTATAGTAAAACGCCTTAAAATATTCCAGGCTGGCAATCATTCCTGCCCATCCCCCTGTCCTGTCTGCGGCCCGGCATACCTTGTTTCCTGCCGGAAACCGCCTTCCCGCCAAAACTCTAAGCGGCCTTCCCGGATTCCTTCCCTATCGAAGGGCTCCGGAGCCTTTAAGACTGCTCTCTCTGTATATAATGTCATCTCTGCCGGGTCCGTTGCTGACCATGGTGATAGGATATCCGATCCGGCTCTCAATAAACTCAATGTAAGCTCTGCAGTTGGCAGGAAGCTCCTCATACTTTCTGATACCCCGGATATCGCACTTCCAGCCCGGCAGGCTTTTCAGTACAGGCTTTGCCTTTTCCAGCTTTGCGGTCACGGGAAATTCCTCCGTCACCTGCCCGTCGATCTCATAGCCCACGCAGACAGGGATCTCATCCAGATACCCCAGCACATCCAGGACGGTAAATGCCACATCCGTGGTGCCCTGCAGACGACAGCCATATTTTGACGCCACACAGTCAAACCAGCCAACACGCCGGGGGCGTCCCGTGGTAGCTCCGTACTCTCCTCCGTCTCCGCCTCTGCGCCTCAGCTCCTCCGCTTCATCTCCGAACAGCTCGGACACAAAGGCTCCGGCGCCCACCGCGGAGGAATAGGCTTTGCATACCGTGATAATCTGACGGATCTCATGAGGCGGCAGCCCTGCGCCGATGGCCCCATAGGCCGCCAGTGTGGAAGAGGACGTCACCATAGGGTAAATACCATGATCCGGATCCTTCAGCGTTCCCAGCTGTCCCTCCAGAAGCACAGTCTTCCCCTCCTTCAGCGCCTTGTCCAGAAACGCGGATACATCACACACATAGGGAGCAACCATTTCACGGTATTTGTGCAGCGTATCCAGCAGCTCCCCGGGATCAATCAAGGGCTTGTGATACAAATGCTCCAGCATCACATTCTTCATCTCGCAAACCCGTTCCACCTTCTCCTGCAAAAGCTCTTCCTCAAACAGCTCGCTGACCTGGAAGCCGATTTTCGCATATTTATCGGAATAAAAAGGAGCAATTCCCGACTTGGTGGAGCCGAAGGACTTGCCGCCCAGCCTTTCCTCCTCATACTGATCAAACAAAATATGATAGGGCATCACCATCTGCGCTCTGTCAGACACCCGCAGCCTGGGTGCGGGAACCCCTCTTTCCACAATGGATTGTACCTCCTGAAACAGCAGCGGAATATTCAGCGCCACCCCGTTGCCGATTACATTATCAATATGGCCGTAAAAAACCCCCGAGGGCAGCGTATGCAGCGCAAACTTGCCATAGCCGTTCACAATAGTGTGCCCGGCGTTGGCACCCCCCTGAAAACGCACTACAATGTCCGCTTCCCGAGCTATCATATCGGTGATTTTCCCTTTTCCTTCGTCGCCCCAATTGGCGCCCACAATTGCCTTTACCATTTTTCCTCCATTCCCTGCTGCCCGACAGCCGGATTTTTGAATCTTTATATCATGTGCAAGCCATGATAACGAAAGAATCTTTCAGCGCGGCAGCGCGGCAGGCGCGCAGCGACTGGATTCTTGAGTGTATTATATCACGGACAATGGTATAAGTAAAATCAATATTAATTATATCAATTATAATTTTAACTTATTAGATATTTTTCATTTGACGCTTATTTTTTTTAGTGTATACTAAACATTAGAAGGTAAATAGACAGCACCGAACCACATACAATGACCATGAAAGGAAGTGTTTTCCATGCCAGCATTCCAGCCACAACCTCAAATTACAACTTTAGAGCAGTATGAAGCTCTCCCGGAAGATGTTCGGGCAGAAGTCTTTGATGGACAAATTTATTACATGGCCAGCCCATCAGAAATCCACCAGACAGTTTCCACAGAGCTGACTACTATTCTCAACACCTATGTCAAAAACAAGAAAGGCTCCTGCAAGGTGTTTCATGCCCCTTTTGATGTAAAACTTGTTGACAATCCCCTTACTATAGTTCAGCCTGATCTTATGATTGTATGCGACAAGAGTAAATTGGACGAGAAACGCTGTAATGGTGCGCCTGATTTTATCATCGAGATTGTCTCTCCCAGCAGTCCGTCAGATGATTATATTCGAAAGGCATACTACTACAAAAATGCCGGAGTCCGTGAGTATTGGATCGTGGATCCCCGCCGAAAGATTGTGACTGTCAATTACTTTGAGGGCAATATCATAAGCATTCAATATTCTTTTGATTCCATTATCAAGGTCAATATCTATGACGATTTGCTGATAAACTTCTCCGAGATTGCTAATCTGCTGAATATTTAGCCAAGCATGACCACCCGTCAAACGGGGAGTTTGCTCTGCGGCTATAAGCAGAAAAAAGCTAATCCCCCAGCTATGCTGGGGAGAATAGAGTAAGCGGAAGCGTGTAGGATAGCATAATAAGGCCTTAATGGCAAAAAAGTCTTTTCCCTACACCTCTAATTCATACAATGCCATGGATCCTCCGTTGGGATAGTCAATGATATCAACGATTTTAAAACCGGCATTTAAGTAAATCCTTCTGACCGCCTTTTCATCTAATCCGGTATCCAGACGGATACGGCGGACGCCCCGTTTCCTGCATTCCGCCCTGACCGCGTCCACCACCAGACTTGTCATGCCCATTCCGGCGAAGCAGCGGCACACACAGAATTTATGCAGATATGCTGCTTCATATTCCGGTGCATTGGGCCAATACTCAGAATCCGCCCATTGCAGGATAAATGCGCAGGCCTCCTCGCCGTCAATGGAACCGATACAGAAACTCTCCGGCCCGGCATCCGGCGTAATCAATTCCTCCGGCGTCAGCCACTCATCGGGCCATACCCGGTATCCCTTCCCCCTGCCCCAGGCGGCAACCTCCTTCATTATGGAAATTGCCGTCTCCATTTCACCGAACCGGATTGTAATTCCACGCAATTTTTCACAGACATAGTTTTTTAAATAAACTCCCCGTCTTAGCACCTGCTGTTCTTTTCTGACAACATATCCCCTGGAAAGGAAAAACGGTTTTGCGGTGATGGAGGCATGTACCGTGATTTTATCTGTCTGGACAGCATTTTCCAGAGCATTGCATACGGCAGTGGCAATTCCCTGATTTTGATAATCTCTGTGAACATACAGCCTGTCCAGATATCCCGTTTTATCTATATCGCCAAAGCCAACTATCACATCTCCCTCCACCGCAACCACTGCTAAGTGTTCGGATAATGTGCTGTTCCATTCCTCCAAATCAACGCAGCCGGATGCCCATGCATCCAGCTGCTCCTTCGTATAATCCTTCGCATTTACAGAATGAACAGTCTGATAAAACAATTCTGTCAAATATTTACAGTCAGCCGGTTCATATTTCCTGATGAGCAATCCCTTCATCCCTTTTCCTTCCACAAGCGGCAGTGTTTCCCATCGCCGCACTGAATGCACCACATAGCACATTGGTGCATTCAGTATAGCATGGATCTTCCTCTAGCGCACCCTTCCTCCAAAGCCTCCAAATCCGTTCCCGCAGATATAAGTATCCAGTGTGACCTCATGCTCCTCATCACCTACGGTTACCACATATTTCTCGCCCAAAACCAGCTGTGGACAGCTAAAAACAATGGAATCAAAGGCTTTTTCCACCGTTATGGACATCAACACCTGTCCATCGGCATCCTTCAGTTCTGCCTTTGTGCCTGCCGGATGCCTCCCTGTGGTTTTGATCAGAATAGATCCCTGCTCCGATCCTTCCCCTAAATTCATAGCCATCTGAGAGCTGCCTGCTGCCGCCAGGATTCCTCCTGTAATCTGGCCGCCGAACTCATAGTCTAACGCACCATTCCCTCCGTTTTCAGGTCCTGCTATATAGATTTCCCCTCCGGAGATAGTCAGATTCCCGTTAGAATCTATTCCATCGCCGTCCGCATCAATATAAATTACACCTCCGGATATCAAGATATAGTAATCCGAATTTTCAGATAAGCCATTCCCGCCTTCCGGGCTGTTTCCAAAGCTCCCTCCGCCAAGGCCTCCTCTGCCGCCGGGCTCACCTCCAAAGCCCTCTCCATTTCCAGGCTCGCCTCCAAAGCCCTCTCCGCTTCCGGGTTCCCCTCCAAAGCCCTCTCTGCCTCCGGGTTCTCCTCCAAAACTTCCTCTGCCGCTGAAGGCGTCCCATCCTCCAAATCCGCTTCCGTCCCGGCCTCCTGCTGCATTCACCCCATCGTCGCTGGCCCGGAGCCTGATATTGCCTCCGGATATCACTACAGAATTTCCTTCGATTCCTTCATAGCTGGTGGAAATCTCTATTTTTCCGTCTGCGACCCAGGTTATGCCGTCGGAATGCAGGCCGTCGTCTCCTGTGGCAATCAGAAAATCGCCGCCATTGACGGTCAGTCCGGAATTAGAATGCAGGGCATCATCCAGAGAATCGATGTCAAAGCTCCCTCCGCATACCAACAGTTCTCCGGAAGCCTTAATCCCTTTCATACTGTCAATCGCCTCATCCGACTGCGCAGCGGAGAAACTGCTCTCGCTTCCCCCTCCTGCCCTGATCACAAAATTTCCGCCGTCAATCTGTAAAAATGCGCTTGCGCTGATGCCGTCGCCGCCGGCCTCTATCTGCAGCTCTCCCTCCTGTATATAAACATATCCCTTTTCCGCATCCTCAGAATTTTCCGCGTGTATACCGTCTGTTCCGGAGGAAATGTTCAGGCTGCCCCCTGCGATACGCACACTGTCCTTCCCGGACAGCCCCTGCTTTTCAGCCTTTATTACAAGATTTCCGCCTGTCACCTTCAGATCATCCTTGGTGACCAGACCATGTCCCGCCTGAGCCGTCACAGTCAGTCCTCCGGTGCCGTTTATGGTCAGGTCGCTTCGGGCATAGACAGCGCCGTCCACATTATGCTCATCCCTCTGCACATAGCTCCCCCCGTTGGACAACGCATTCTCCGTGCCGTCCGCCAGGGTAAGAAATACCTTATCCGCCTCAACCACATAAATCGCTGCTCCGGTATTGTTTGTGATTTCGGCTCCCGCCAGCACAAGCTGCACCTTTGCGGTGTCAGCCGCCTCCACCAGAATCATTCCGTCTTCCAGTGTACCGGACAATATATAGATACCTTCCTTTCGGATCGTGATATTATTGCCCTGTATCTCCACCTGATTCGAATCACACAAAATATTATCCTGTGCCAGGCTGATCCACACTGCCGATTTTTCATCGAAGCTGCCGCTCAGATCTCTTTCCGTAAACAATTCCTCTGCATACACCAGGCTTTCCACTGTTCCTGCTGCCTGGCTCTGACCGGATGCGGTACCCGACCTGCTCTCCTCCGACAGCTGATCCTGCCCGGAAGTCCCCATCTGTCCCACAGGATCCGATTCATTGCCGCATCCGGCCAGGGATGCTGCCAAAATCCCCGCCGCCATCCATGCCGCATATCTTTTCCAAACCATTTTCTTCTTCATAGCCACACCTCCAAGCTTCATTCCCATCACCCGGAACCTGACCTGCGGCTCACGGCTCTCTGACCGCCGCCGCGCTGTACAGTTCACAGCTTTCCTTCTGCCTTCCGCTACAGTTCACAGCTTCCCGTCTCACCCCGGGAAAGCGCAACCTCCAGATTACCGTTGCGGCAGCGCAGCTCATCGATCAGCTCTTTTTCCTTCCCCGGCTCCCTGATCTCCAGCTCATAGGTCAGCCGGAACAGGCTTCCCATATTGGTGGTTTTCACCGAAAGCAGCTGACAGGATACGGCGAACTGTTCCAGCACCTGATCAAAAACCCCTGCATAATCCAAATCCTCCGGCACGGTGATATGGAGCATCCGATGCAGGTCCTGCCTTTTCCCGATTCTTATGGCAAATCTGCTGTAAAGCAAAGTGATCCCTCCAAGAATCAGAGCAAAAAGCACGGCAAAGGCCAGATATCCCATTCCGGCGATCAGACCGGTGCACATGGCCAGAAAAATCCCGCTGATCTCCCGGGCCGTCCCCGGAGCCGAGCGGAAACGCACCAAACTGAAGGTGCCCGCCACGGCCACTCCCGTACCGATATTACCGTTCACCATCATGATAACCACACACACCACTGCCGGCAGCACAGCCAGCGCCGCCAGAAAGCTTTTGGAGCTGCGGCTTTTGTAAGCATGGGCCAGCGCCAGCAAAAGCCCCGTCACAAGGGACACTCCCAGACATAAAAGGAATCGTGAAACCGAAATCACCGTTGTAAACTGTGTGTCAAAAATTCCTTTGAAAATTGCATCCATTCTGCATTTTCCTCCCTGCATTTTTAAGTATAAATTTCTCTCCCGGAGACATAAAAACCATCCGCCTTATGCCACCTTGTTAAAATCCGACTTCGCTCTTACCCTCCTGCTGCCAGAGACTGTACATATCCTGATATGCCCTTCCATATTTGGAAAAGGGGACCTTCCGAATCGCTTCCTCCGACAGCGCCTTCACCATCCAAAGTGGAATACTGCCCGGTGTCTTAATCTCCATCAAAGCATGTCCCGGCGGAAGAATTCCAGTGCCGTAAACGCCGCAGCCTAGAGACAGATCCGTATCCCGCCACAGAATATTTTCATCAAAGGTCACACGAAAGCCTTCGGATTCCCGGGCGTACCAGGCTTCTCTTTCATAGGAAAGGAACACCCGGGGAGCCAGCGACTCATAGAACTGCAGAAAATAGCGGATCTCCTCGGTGATCTGCCCATTCTCCGGCATAATCCTTCTGCCTGTAAGACAAAGATCCGCCTGTTCCTGTGTCATCTGTGTCCTTCTCTTGTAGACCACCTCTTCGTATTTCTTCTTCAGCTCCACATACACCGGATCTCCGGGCCCTGCCGAAGCATAGCTTCTGACCCTCAGCTTCTCCTTATATACCGGCTTTTCCAAAGATCTGCGGGCCAGGCGGTATGTATCCGTATCGTAATAAATATTTCTTATGGTGCTTCTGCCATACCGGTCCGGCTCCATATGGCCGGACATGGCCGCCATCACCTTTTCCTTCTGTCTTCTGCTCAGAAGGTACTTGATCTCATATCTTTTAAAAACCAACTGCGTTTCCATATTCTGCCTCCTGTCCATTCCTTTTTATGCCTTCGTGCTTGAATCGATTTTATCAGTGAAACCTAAATCCAGCCTAAATGGAATGTGAATATTCTGTGTTTTTGGAAATAAATGTGCTACAGAGAAAATTTATATGCTATGATCAGTATAGATTTTAAGAAAGAAGGTGACGGCCATGCGCCTGTTAATCGCGGAGGATGATGCGGATATCGCCAAAGCCCTGACCGCTCTTTTTGAGCACCACAGCTACAGCACGGATACCGTTTTCAATGGATTGGATGCCTGTGAATACGCCTGCGGCGGCGAATATGACGGCATCATAATGGACATTATGATGCCCGGTATGGATGGGCTGGAGGTACTGCGCAGACTCCGGTCCTTGGGAGTCAAAACCCCGGTTCTGCTGTTGACGGCCAAAGGAGAGGTCGAAGACCGGATCAGCGGACTGGATGCCGGAGCGGATGACTATCTTCCCAAGCCCTTTGCCGCCGGCGAGCTTCTGGCCCGGGTCCGGGCAATGCTCCGCCGCAGAGAGAACTATCAGGCCGATCTGCTTCAGTTTGCGGATATCTGCCTGGATTCCTCCACCTATGAGCTGAGCTGCGGCTCCCGGCACATCCGGCTTACCAGCCGGGAATTTCAGATGCTCTGTATGCTGCTGCGCTCCCCCGGCTCCATCGTGTCCACCCAGCAGCTGATGGAACGCATCTGGGGCTGGGATTCCAATGTGGAGATCAGCATCGTATGGGTATATATATCCAACCTGCGCAAAAAACTTGAGACACTGAAAAGCGTGGTGGGCATCAGGGCCGTAAGAGGTGTAGGATATTGCCTGGAAAACCCATTGACGAGACATGGATAAAGACATGAGGATGGAAAATGATTCGAAAGCTACGGAAAAAATTTATTCTCACAGCCGCCGGCGCACTGTTTGCCGTGATTGTGCTGATAATGGCCGCCGTGAACTGCGTCTTCTTTTTTCAGACCAGAGGGCTGTTGGATTCCCGCCTGAGCCAAATCATAAACAGCGGTTTCCAGACCCTTGCAGATTCAAAGCAGGAGACACCGCCCAATTTACCTGACGGAAGGCCGCCCGATGAAAGCCTGCCGCCCGGCCAGGCCGCACCCGTCCAGGAACCGCCGGAAAGCAAAGGTCTGTTCCGCCTTCTGCCCCGCCTGGAGGATCACCTCCGCCTTCGCCCGGAAGGATATCTGATTCGTCTGGACCCTCAGGGAGCCGTTACGGATATCCTGCAGAAAGGCCCGGAAACCTATTCCCAATCGGAGCTGGCCCACATCGCCTCCACTCTTCTTGATAAGAAAAAGGACCAGGGCTGGCACCAATATTTCCGGTTCCGGATCGTCTCCGACGAAGATACCGGTCCTATTTGTATTGCCCTGGTCAATGCGTCCTCGGAGCTGTACTCCATCCTGGCCATGCTGCTGATCTCCTCTGCCATGGGAGCACTCAGCTTTCTGCTGGCACTGCTGATCATTATTCTGGCCTCCGGACGCGCGGTAAAGCCCATGGCGGAAAGTTACCTGCGGCAAAGGCAGTTTATCATGGATGCAGGACATGAGCTGAAGACACCCCTCACCGTGATTTCCGCCGACAATGAACTGGCCAGAATGCTTTTTGGTGACAGCGAATGGTTTGACGGCATCGACAAACAGACCGCCCGGATGAGCCGCCTGGTACAGGATTTGATCACTCTGGCCAAAATGGAGGAGGAACAAAAGTCGGTCTTTTCCTCCTTCGATCTGAGCGAAGCCGTGTACGATACGGCAAAATCCTTTGAGGGCCTGATCCGTTCCCGGGGAAAGCATCTGACCCTGGACATTGCCCCAGGCATCGTCTGTACCGGTGATGAATCCTCCCTCCGCCGAATCGTTTCCATCCTCCTGGATAACGCCGCCAAATACTGCGCCGACGAAGGAACCATCTCCGTAAACCTTTCTGCCCGCAGGCAGATCCGTCTGCAGGTGCTCAACGACCTGCGGCCTGGGGATACCTGTGATCCGAGCCAAATGTTTGATCGGTTTTACCGGGCCGACAAAGCCCGGGCCTCTGACGGAAGCTGCGGACTGGGATTGTCCATCGCCAAATCCCTGGCGCAGCCCCACAAGGGTACTCTCCGGGCCAGAATCCAGGATGGCAGGACGATCCTGCTGGAGCTTAAGCTTCCCGCCCCGCCGTCCCGCACCTTGCTGTAACCTGCAATTTTAAAAACGTCTCGCACAAAACCCTGCGGGCGCTTTTTATGCTATATCCTTCCTTTGATACCAGACAAACGCCGCGCCGATCCCCAGCAGGGCCAGCGCAATTCCCGCAGCCAGATATCCGCTGTTAAGACTCCCTTCGGCAACAATATCCGCTCCCTCTGCATAGCCGAAGGGCGTGATATATTTCAAAAAGCCTGCATCCTCGGTCAGGTTGGCAATGATATTCAAAAAGTATGCAAGCGCCGCAATTCCAAGCCCTAACCCCTGCCCGCCTCTGCTCAGGAAGGCCGAGATGCCGAAGCATATGGACGCAATTTCCATTTGAAGAATCAGATAAGCCAAAAACAAAAGCACAAAGGTTTTTCCCTCGGGAGCTTCCCCCACCAAAAGCGCAGATACAAGGGAAATGCCCAGCACCGCACCGTTGAGGATCAAAATCTGCAGGAGCACAGCGCCAAGCTTCTGCAGCAAAACACTTCTTCTGCTCACAGGATGGGTAAGCAGGAACTCAGCGGTGCCTTCCTTTTCCTCGCCGGCCAGAGCACCGATCCCCAGCAGGGCCCCAAAGAGCGCGCCTCCCAGCCCCAGAACATTTCCGCATTCCACGGCGAAAAATCCCATAAATTCACCGAAATTGACCCTGTCCATTCCAAATGCGGCGGAAAAGCTTCCCATTTCGGAAAACATCCCGCTGATCTCATTCATCTGACTTTCCATTTCCGGGTAAATCAAAATACAGATCCCCAGCAAAAATCCGATGACCACTGTCCACAAAATCAGCGCCTTTGCGCCCCGTCTTAACTCAGCTTTCAGAATCGTCATGGGCTTCGTCCTCCTCTCTGTAGAAATGCAGAAAGATCTCTTCCAGATCCGGTTCCACAATATTGATATCCGTCAGCGGAGCTGCCGCAAGGGCTTTCAACAGTACATCCGGACTTCCGCTGTACAAAAAGGTCAGCGCATCTCCCGCCGCCTTCACATCCTTTATGCCATCCAGGGCCGGCGCATGGGAAATTCCCCGTACCGTCACCCGCTTTGTATGGGTCTGCCCCAGACGGTCTATGGTGTCTGACACCAGAAGTCTGCCTCCCCGGATCACCCCGGCCTTCCTGCAGTGACGCTGTACCTCCGAAAGCACATGGGAGGAAAGAAATATCGTACTCCCTTTGGCATTGCGCTCTGTCAGGATGGCATAAAACTCTCTCTGCATCAGCGGGTCCAGCCCGCTGGTAGGCTCGTCCAGGATACAAAGCCTGGGGTTATGCTGCAGGGCACAGACAATGGAAACCTTTTTGCGGTTTCCCAGGGAAAGCTGGTTCACCTTCTTTTCCTGATCCAGCTCCAGCCTTTCACAGAGCCGCCCTGCTTCCTCCCTGCAGTCCCGGCCCCGGAGCCTTGCCGAGTACCGGATCACCTCTCCCACCTTCATGCCGTGATAAAAGGATGCCTCCGAGGGCATATAGCCGATATCAGCGAGAATTTCTTCCCTGCGGCTTCTAATATCCCTGCCAAAGATTTCCGCCCTTCCCCCCGTGGCCGCGATCAGCCCCAGCAGTGTGCGGATGGTGGTGCTTTTCCCGGCTCCGTTGGGACCGATAAAACCGAAAAAATCCCCCTCCTCCACCGCAAGATCGATGTCAATAATTCCCCTTGCCTTCCCGTAATATTTTGTCAGTGAACATGTCCGGATTGCATTCATTCTCACTCCTCCTTCCGCAGGTATACATGTTTCCAGAACGCCAGCATTCTCTCAAAATCCTTCTCCAGCTTTTCCACATCCAGACTCCCGCCCTGCCGCAGGGCTTCCCAAAGATATCCTTCCGAAGCCAGATACATTTCATGATACATCTCCTTTAAATCCAGACCGGGAATAAACTGCTCAGGATCCAGCCTTGCCAGGGAATCAGCGGCCTTGATGTCAAAATACTTCCGATAGCTTTCCTGTATGGCCGCGGCGATCTGTTCATCGTCCTCATAAAAGGCTCTTATGGCAAAGGACGCCATATCCGGATATTTTCGCATCATCCTAAGCTTTGCCCGCATTCCCCGCTCCATCATCTCAAACAGATCATCGGGTTCATAGCATTGATACTCTGACAAGTACCGCGTGGTAATCCTGCAGGCCTGGTCCAATAGAAACAGATATAGTTCTTTCTTATTGTGGAAATAGTGAAAGAGAAGCGCTTTGCTGATCCCTGCCTGACCGGCGATTTCCTGCATGGGACTTTTCTTATAAGTATTTCGGGAAAAGACCCTGAAACCGGCATTTATAATCTTCAGCTGCCGGTCCTCCGGCAGGGAATAGAATTTTTTATTCATAAGCCACCTCGCTGACCACATCGGTTAACAAGGCTATTATAATTGCGTTGACCGTTTTTGAGAAGACCCCTGTTCGCAGGTCAGTTGATATTATTCCAGGATCCGCGCCGGCTGACACACCACCGTACCGCCCTCGGGCACATCCGTGTTCACCACCGCTCCCGCACCCACCTTCGCATGATCACCGATCCTGATACCGCCCAAAAGTATGGCGCCGGCGCCAATCAGGCAGTCGTCCCCGATCACAGGCGCTTTCCCGCTTACCTCGCCGATGGTTACATTCTGGTAAATCCGGCAGCCCTCTCCGATCTGCGCATACCGGGAAATAAAAACGCCGTGCAGGCCATGAGGCAGCTGCGGACGCCCCTTGAACACAGCATCCGGCCCCACGTACCCTCCATGCCTGTGGGCGCACCGGCTCAGCAAAAAGGTCAGGATATTGTGCAGGAAACCTCTGCCGAACCTTTTCTGAAGCCGGTACAGCCGCCAGAAATGCCCTAAATTATCTCCTCTGGAATAATCAATAATCTTTCTTCGTATGCTCATGTTAATTCTCCGTATATTATCCTATGCCCATATTCTTTAGTGCCTATCGAAGCAAAGAGATTTTTGCCATGTCAAGTATACCATATAATGATTGAAGTTCCAACTCTTCCAACCGGGGGTTGGATAAAAATGCAGCCCTTCAAACCATTCCGTTATTGTAATTCCGCCGTCATGTCCATAAAATAGAATTGTAGCTGCACAAGACATCCTTAGACCGGCTGTCCGTAAGGAATTGGTTTTTTAAAGAATAACAAAATAAGTGAGGTATTCATATGACTGCGATTCGACTCAACGAACAAATTGCATTTTTAAGAAAACAGAAGGGACTGACCCAGGAAGAGCTGGCAACCGCTCTGGGAGTCACCAACCAGGCCGTATCCAAGTGGGAATCCGCCCAGTGCTGCCCGGACATCCAGCTGCTGCCGGACATTGCAAGACAATTCAATATTTCCGTGGACCAGCTTCTGGGCTGCACACCCGCGCCTGCCGCCGAAGACATCATCCTCTCGCTCCGCCGGAAAATCGATTCCCTTCCCGAAGGAGAAGATTTCGACTTTACCTTTCGTGTGGCTGCTGCGCTGCACACAATTATCCTGTCCAAGGATATGACGAAAGACCCCAACGGAAATCGCGGATGGGATACCGATGAGGTCATCGAGCATGCCGGAAACGCGGAATGGGGATATTCCTGTCTCAGCAATCCGGAAATCGTCACCGCCATGCGCCACGGTGCGATTTTCTTTTTCAAAAATAAGGCTTTTAATCTGAGAAATGCGGAAATCCGCAGGCTGCTGTCCATCCTCAGCCCCTTTCTCAGCCCGGACAACCTGAAAACCGCCTCAGCACTCTATCAGCTGACAGTACATTCGGAAAAAACCTTCGCCGCGCCCGGGCAGATCAGCGAAAAGTGTGGTCTCTCCCTGGAAAAAGTTACTCAGAGCCTCAGGGAAGGCCTGGGAGTCTTCATCGAAGAAAACGATTCCGCCCCCGGTGAATACCGTATTCAGGGAAGATATATGAATATCATTCCAATGCTTTCCCTGTTCGACCACGAAGGATGATGTATGCCGCATGTCCTTAGACCCTGGCGCGAACCTCAAACCAGTCAAAATCTGCATGCTTTCCAAAGCCTGTCAGATCCTGGCAGCAAAGCCCCGCCATGGTTCCGGTAAACCAGCCCTCCCTGCAGGCCTCGTCCGACAGAAAGCCGGCGTTGACCTCCGGTCCCGCCTTGCACAATTCCGGCCCGGCCTGCACTTTTCCTGCCTGCGCCTTTCCGGCCTGCACAGTCCCTGTCCGCCCTTCGTTACCATTCTTGCCGCCATCCCGGTACCCATAATAAAACTGTGCCCGGGTTCCCCTTACCTTCAGGCCAAGAACCACGTCCCTGCCGGGCTCCAGCGGGGTATAATCCATGAGGTATTCATACTTTTTATTTTCCGCCTTTAACAGAGTGATACATTTTCCCACATCCTCGTCATGGGAAATATGCAGATACAGGTAATTCTCCGTATCGTACATTAAAATCAGTCCCGCCATCTGCTTAAAAACCTCCGGTTCAAAATCCACGCAGGTCTCCGCATCCATGTAATATTCCGTCATGCGCCGGGCAATGAGCGTCTGAGAAAAACGGGAGGCAAGGCCGCTCCGCCCATACATCCGAAGCCAGCCGGGACGTGCACTCAGGGAAATATAACGCTCATCCATGGGAATCCGCAGAGACTGGTATTCCAGGTGCAGACAACTCCCCTCAAAGTCATCCCGAATCAACGCTTCTTCCTTTGGCAAGCCTTCTTCCACGCTTTTGGAATCTTCCTGACCTTCCTCTTTTCCATCCCTCCATGCACACCTGGGCGGCTCCACCCATTCTCTTGGCTCATTTCCGCCCTCCGCAAGCTCCAGCCAGCCCTCCTTTGTCCAGCGCATTCTCTGGATGGCTGTCTCCCGGCCCAGCATATACCTTCTGGCGCCCGGAAACCGCTCCGCATCCCCGGGATTTCGGTCTTCGGAAGGCCTGCCGCACAGATGCACCGCATACCATTCCCCGTCCGGAGTCTCCACCAGGTCGCAGTGCCCGGCCTTCTGCAGCGCAATGTCCTCATGGTGACGGGAGGTCAGGATAGAATAAGCCTCTCCCTCCTGCCGCTTCTGGTCAACGGGCCGGTACATCTCATAAGGCCCCCATACGTTCCGGGAACGCTGGATGGTCTGTCCATGTCCCTCTCCCGTTCCCGTGTCCGCGCTGAACAGATAATACCAGCCCTCCCGCCTGAAAATATGAGGGCCTTCCAGAAAAATCCCTTCCGCCCGGTAAATATCCCGAACCGGTCCCATCATTTTCCTCTGTACCGGATCAAATTCCTGGAGCACCAGACGTCCCGCATATTTTTTCGGCACCCTGTGGTCCGTTACCATGCTGACCATGTATTTGCGCCCGTCCTCGTCGTGAAACAACGAAGGATCAAAGCCGAAATTATTCAAAGGCGCCGGCTCCGACCAGGGACCGCGGATATCCTCTGCCGTCACCAGGTAATTTTCCGTATCGTACATATTGCAGTAAAAGGATTTTACCACCGTATAGACCAGATAAAAAATTCCCTTATCATAGGTGAGACAGGGCGCCCAGATTCCCTGGGAGGGCCCCACTCCCCGCAGATCCAGCTGAGACACTCTGTCCAGGGGATATCCGATCAGCTCCCAGTGGACCAGATCCCTGGAATGATGAAGACGAACCCCCGGCCACCACTCAAAGGTGGATGTGGCGATATAGTAATCCTCCCCCACACGGATGATGGAGGGGTCCGGATGGAATCCCCGCAAAATCGGATTGTGTATTTTTCCCATAATCTGCAAGCTCCTTTTACCACATAAACTGCCCCGTGCCCTTCACCTTGTAAACGGCCTCCATAAAAAAGTAATCCGCATAGCTCATATTTTCATGGTGCACCTGCACGTGATAGGCCGAGCTGCAATTCTGAACAATGGCATCGCATCCTCTGCCGAAATCCGCCCGGCTTTCCCCAATGGCCCGGAGAATTTTCACCGCCGCATCCTCATAGCGCTCTCTTTCTCCTTCCGGCAGACATCCTGCCAGCTCCAAAAGTCCCCCTGCCATCACGCAGGCTCCGCAGGAATCCTCCCAGGCAGGCTCGGCAGGCTGTCTGAAATCCACAGGAATGATCCCGCTGTCCGGAATGTTTTCCAGACAGTAATCCGCAACCTTTTTTGCGGTATCCAGGTATTTCTGTTCCTTCGTGTGCAGATAGCTGATCATGAAGCCATAGACCGCCCAGCCCTGCCCTCTGGTCCAGGATGAGCCTTCCCCATATCCCTGTCCGCCCAGACTGCGCACCATTTTTCCCGTCTCCGGGTCAAATTCCACGATATGGCATACGGAGCCGTCGGGACGGATGAAATTTTCCCGCGCCGTATCCGCGTGCAGCATGGCAATCTGACGGAACCTGGGATCCCCGGTCTCTTCGCTGGCCCAGTACAGCAGGGAAAGATTCATCATACAGTCAATAATCGCCCATCCCTTTGTGTCGTCCCAGGTATCGTTCCAGGCCCGGATAAATCTTCCCGCCGGGTTGAATCTTCCTGCCAGCAGATTGGCGGCATGGAGCCCCGTCCTTCTGGAATCGGCTCTTCCCGTCAGACGCCAGTCTGCCACGGCTGTGGGCATATACATAAAGCCCACATCATGGTGCAGACCGTAAAAGCTCTGGAAGCATTTCTCCAGCTTTTCCTCAGACAGACGGGCGATTTCTGCATAGCGTTCCTCTCCCGTGTCCTGGTACAAAAGCCACTGGATCCCTCCCCAGAAGCCGTTGGTCCACCAGCTCAGCCCATCGTCCTGATTCCAGTTCACGGAAGGGTTGGACCGGTCATCATAATTGCCCTCCGCATCGGTCTGGTAAGGAATCTTATCCTTATTCTTTTCGCTGACCCATGCCATTTTTTCCCGGATTTTTTCAATGAGAGTGTCCGCCCACTCTTCATACCGCTTTATCATACTGTCTCCTCCTGTTCCTGCATTCCGTCCTCAGATCACATTCTAAATCACCTCTGCATTATATATCATATATCTTAAGCCACGGCAAGATGATGAAAAAGTTATCTCCTGCGTGCTTCCGTCATGCATTTACGCACCTTCACATTCACCCGGCCCTTGGAATCATCCATACCTGCGGCGGTGATCTCCCACACTGCCCCGTCATCCTCCGTCACGGTGACAGAAGTAAAATCCACACAGTCTACGTCCCGGATTTTTCCGATTTTCTCTCCTGCCTCCAGAATCGTGAGAAAACCCGCACTTTTCCCTTCCGCCGAAAAGCTCACCGTCTTTTTCAGGGGCTCCTCCAGGTATCCTTCCGCCGCTTTCCTGTTTTCCTCCGTAAAGGTATCACCCCTTTGAGGATATCTGCCCACCGTCACGGCGCCGGACCGGGGCCAGGCCCTCCATAATGCTGACTCAGGGGTAAAGTCCACAATATCATTGCCGTTGACCCTGGAAGTCCCATCCCGAAAGCGCAGGCACGAAGCTCCCTCCACCCAGACCCTGCGGCAGTTCAGAATGAACTGCCCGGCTCCAAAGGGATCCTCCGAAAACCGTTTCCTTTCCTCAAAACCTTTTTCACAAAACATCTGCCGGGAAGACGGATCCAGCCGCCCCATGGGATGATACAGACAGTCGAAGCCATGCTCCTGCTCCCCCTCCAGATAATCCCATACAATGCAGTATCCATGAAACAACACCAGAAGCCTCCGCTGAAATACCGGTTCGGAATATTCCCCGATCTCTCCCTGCCCCCTTTTCGTGCCTGCAGGCAAAATATAGCGCCCCTCCCTGGCACACTTTTCCTCCGGGAAGGCAAAAGGATAGGGCGTCTGTCCCCCATATGGGGGATCCATCCACACTGTGGTGGTCTGGGCGCACACGGCGCTGAAATATTCCTGGCCGCCGCCCTTGCTTTCCTCCGGCAGCTCCGCCTTTTCATTGGCGGCAAAATAAACACACTCACAGGGCGAGGGCTTCTGCATCCGCCCGTCCACCACCACCATATTGTGCGCCATGGAGGTCTGAACCCACATTTTAAACAGGAAGGAATCATATCCGTACCAGGCGTATTCATTGTTGTGAAAGGTCCGGCCCTCCTGCAGAAAGGAAGCCAGGCTCAGCCTGTCGAAATGCCCGTGATACCCTCCGTGGCCGCCGAATTTCAACACTGCCTGACAGGAGCCCTCCCGGAGAACCCCTAAGCCGGCTCCCGGAAAAAGAAGCGAATGCGCCTCTGCCTCCCGCCCCAAGACTTCCGTCTCCTCCCGCACCAGCAAAGGATCCGGCGCCTGGCACATCCGGGCCAGCTTCTCGTACCGCACATCTCCATACAGGTAATAAGCCTTCTGATACAGGCCGGTAAAATCCTGCTCATTGCTGTCATTGATGGAAAACAATATCCCCCGGTCTGTCAAAAGCTTAGCCGTGCAGTCAAAGAAATCCTTCAGACACCGGGTGGGATTGGAAAAACTCTCAAACCGCCGGAAGCTCATGCCCAGAAACGGCTTCCCGTCCTCCGCCCAGGTCTCTCGCATGGCCCAGGGCGCATGCAGGATATTTCGGTCAAAGGATGCCGAAACCTTCCTGTGCTTCAGGGAAATCCCATAATTTTCCGCGGCATTGACAATCTCAAAAAACAGCTCTCCCACAAGTCTTACATACCCGGAGGCTTCCTCAAAGTACATGCCGTCGTCCAGAAAAACTGCCGACAGCAGATCCTCAAAGCCGTTAGGTCCGTCTATAAATCGGTCCACCATCTCCTGATCCTGCAGAACCATGGCGCATAGCAGCCCCGCGCCGGACTCCGCCACCTGGAAATTGTTGCCGTCTCCGTCGGTAAGCCTCCAGGATACAAACTCCATATAGTTCCTCAGACAGGCCTCCATCTGGCTATGCTGTTTTGGAGAAAAACAATCGTAAAGCAGGTCATACGAAAGCGCTGTCTTTATAAAAAATTCCGCCTCCTGAACCCAGCCTGCGCTCTGGGCGCTGCACACCTTAAAGTCCCCTCTGGCGTATTCCTCCCTGCTCTCAATAAATGAAAAATAGGATTTCCGTGCGGCCAGATAGCCTCTGTCCCGGTCCAGCAGACCCGTAAGATACCTTACTGCCTTTTCCCGGAAGGCCTCCGCCCCCGTGATCTTCCATGCGGCAGCCGTCCGAAAGAGATCATTCTGGGAATAGGCAGGATATACATAATCCTCCCTCTCCGACACTACCGGAACCTCCCAGCTCTTTGCCGCCTCCACATATTTCCGGAAAAAGGCCCTGCGCTGTTCCTGTGGAGAAAATTCCCCGGCTTTCTGCCCTCCTCCGGCTTCCCGCTGTCCTCCGGTTTCCTCCGGAGAACAGGCGGCTCCCGTCAGTACCGCCTTCCTTCTTTTCCACTGCTCTTCGGTCATGTACAGATAGGGATGCTTTCTTTTTCTGACTGTCTGCAGGGTGATCCTTCCGGCTTTTGCTCCCTCTCCCTCCGGCACAAAGAGAAAGCTGCTCCGCTCCAGTCCCCCGGGCGGAATATCCTCCGTCATCAGAATTTTGATGGTATATTCCCTGCTCTCCCAGGCATCCAGCACCATACAGGGCTCGTAATCCGCCGAAAGGCACTCTTTGCCGTACAAACTCTGTCCGACATTAACCATCCTTTTTTGGCCGGACCGGTTGGAAACCATGACGGAATATTCCGCCCACTCTCCGGCCTCCACTGCCCGGGAAGCCCGGGTGGCAGATACCGTGAAATCCCCCAGAATATCCGCCTCCACCTTTCCTATCACAACCGGTCCGCCCCACAAAAGCTTTACGGAAAAGCCGTCCAAATATTTTAAAAAGGCTCTGGTCATCTGCCGGAAGTCAAATTGCTCCAAAGGAATCTCCACCCGGTGGAGCCCCTTTCCCATCACAGCCACGCTTCCGGCAGCCGCCGGAAAAAACTCCGGCCTGGCAATACGCAAAGGAATCAGCGCCACCTGAAGCCATACAATGCCCTCCTGCAAAAGCTCCACCTCCAGCCGGATCCCCTGCTGGGAGGAAATGTCCTCAACCTGGGGAAGACGCTGTTTCCATTCATTTTCCCCGGCTGACAGCCGCCTGCCGGTCTGACTCAATATCATGTGTTTCCTCTCCTTCCATCTGCGGAGCATCTTCTCTCAAGCTTACGCCCCTGTGTCTGCTTACTGCAGACGCTGATTTCATAATTTGGAGCTTTACCGGTTCTCCCAGCCTGCAAAGCTTCCGAAACAGCATACTGCCTCCCACAGGAACTGCCAGGCAAAGCAAAATATAAACCGTGCAAAACAGCTCCGGACGCCCATTGGGACCAGGATATTTATAGAGCACGGAAAGCCAGTTTTCATCAAATCCGGGCAACGAAAAAATATTTTTATGGATCAAAGATAAAGCCACATTAAAAAACACGATCACCGCATAGTGATGCAGCATAATCGATTTGGTGGACAGGCTCAGCCTCTTCACAGCTGCGCTGTCTCCCAGAGAAGGCGCCAGAATTCTGGATACGCGCAGCATAAAAGCGATTCCGGTCAGTGCCACCGCCATCGGAAGAACAATATTTTTCCCCATGGTAGTAATGCTTCCGTTCCACATGCTGATATAAGGAAAACCATCCGTTTTTACCATCAGAAAATATTGAATAATAAACAGGATACCAAAATATGCCCCATTGCCCAGACGATCTATTTTTTCAAGCTTCACTTTGTACAGATGCCCCAGATGATAAAAAGCGATGGCATACAGCATTTTGGCCAGCACCAGCATTCCGTCCCGGGCAGCGCCATAGACCATCATGCCGCCGCCGGCAAGCCCCATCCCCAGAAACAGAACTGTCAAAGCATATTCGTTTTGCTTCTTCCTGAATGAAAGCAGTTTTCTCAACAAAAGGTAGACGGCTTCCGCCAAAAACAATGTAAGCAAAAACCACGCCGGGCTGTTTAATTGATACTGGTCTCCCGTAGTCCATGGAGTCACAAAAAAATTTCTGATACTCCTGTCCAGATTAAACCGGACCAGTCCCGCATCCTTCAGCGCAAACACCACCGCCCCATAGATCAGGTTCCAGATATAATAGGGCACCACAAATTTTTTGATCATCCGAAGGATACTGTGTCCAAGCCTGTTTTCTCTCTCCGGCTTATAAAAATACCCGGAAACAAAGAAAAACAGGGGCATGTGAAAGGAATATATGACAAACCAGTTAAACAGCTTGGTTTTCCAGCTGTCTGCCCCCACATGACCCAAAACCACCAGAATAATTCCCAGACACAGCAGCACGTCCATCTGTTTGTTTCTTTTTTCCATAACCTGTCCTTTCGCCCGCTGCCAGGCACAATCGGCAAAAGGGCCGCGGCACCAAGCCGCAGCCCCGCTGCTATTCAAAGATAATCCCTTCCGCAAACTCTCCCACATGGATGTTCCCCTCCTGAGGCGCCAGAACGTGATGTCCCCGCACGGTAAGATTTCGGAAACGGACATCCACCACTCTGCGCTTCTCATCATAGCCGCAGATCTCCGAAGTAAATTCACCCTTTCCTGTGTAGGAAACATTCTCCAGCACCACATGCTCCACCCATTGTCCCGGAATGGGATTGTACCTTTTATTCCATTTAACCTGAATATCCAAAAGCTTTCCTCTCTCAAACTGTTCCACCCGGATATTCTTATAAGTGACATTCCGAACCGTATTGCCGTCCCCCGCATTGATGCACAGACATCCCAGATATTCGTCCTGGGGCTCGTGATGCTCCAGAATATCAATATCCTCAAAAAGCACATCCTGGATCACATTCCCGCCGTTGCCGGAATCTCCGTGAACCCCGATGTTCGTGGGATGAGCCACATCCGCCCAGAGTACGGAGCTTTTTATTTGAACATTGTCGGAATCCCCCAGATATTCGTACCTTCTTCCGTACACCGTGATACAGTCATCGGAGCTTCTGATAAACACATCCTTAATCATCACATTCTCGCAGGCCATCATATTAATCCCCACCGACCAGCCCACATGGGAAAAGCCTCTCACATCATCGATCAGAATATCATAGACGCTTCCCAGATGAATGATGTTGTGGGTAGGGCTGAGAATGGTGACCCCCTTGACCAGCACATGGGCCGATTTATTTACTTCCACTCCCCTCAGATAGGTCTCTTTTTTCAAAAAACCCAGATAGATAATGCCCCGTCCCGTGACAGACACATACTGCTCATTGGTGATGCGAAAGGATCCCAGCACAAAGGCTCCTCCGTCGATCTGTATCTGCACATGGGAAGGCACATCAAAAACGGCGCCCTTGATGTAATGCATCCCCGGCCCAAAGTGAAGAACAGCGCCCTGCCCCACTCTTTTAAGCCTTTCCAGAAGGGCCTCCGGGTCATGAACGGAAACTCCCTCCAGGGAGATCACCTCCTCCAGAGGCTCTTCATTTTCCTCCCAAAGAGCCCAGGCCTCTTCCGGATGCACCAGCTTTCCGCCCTCCAGGAAAATTCTTTTGTCATCTTCCTTCAGGCTGTTAAAATACATTTCCGCTTCGCCTGCCATCAGATGCAGATTATGAAACCGGTCCCCGTTGATTTCCACGGAGAGCTTTGCCGGCTCCGTCAGAAAGAAGGTTATGGTATCTCCCTTCTGCCGGAACCGGACTCTTTTTGAGGCAGGGCGGATTTCCACAGACCGGACGGTCTCCCGAAGACTGGTTATTTCGCATTCCACACCGCCCGAAAAGTCAAAATACACCATAGATGCCTCCGACACATGGTGCATCTCTATCCTGATCTTATAGGCCTCCGCTTCCTGCCAACTCCCGCCTCTCGTCCGGAGCCGGATCCTGAAGTCCCGGTTTTTGACAGCTCCCTGGGGAACCTCGTAAATCTTAAGCCGATCCATTGCGCCCTGCCCTTTCCCTGATTACTATTTTCATTATAACCTAAGTGGTAAATCTTGCAAGCGGAAACTATTTGGTTACTTTTCACGGCTTCGCCGTTAAAAGCAGCTTGATGCACACAAAATGAGCAAAAAGCGCTCATTTTGGCGCGGGCTGTCTCGGGTTTTTGTGCAAACAGCGCACAAAAACACCTCGCGGCCCTTACTCGTGAAGAGTAACACTATTTGTTCATTTTTTCCACCAGCTTGTCATTGTAGGACTGCACTTCATTTTTCACTACATTTCTGTAAGTGTCAATGATGGTAGCTGCAGGAGTTCCCTCCTTGGCCTCAGCCTCGCCGTAGTCCTGAGTCACGCCTTCATACAGGTCGTTGTTTTTCCTCTGAGGAATGGTGTTGGACATGCAGTCATAGTACAGCTGAACCTCTTCTGCGGTCATGTACAGCTCCTGCTCCGCCTTCAGTCCCTTGGCGTACTCGTCCAGAATCATAGCTGCAAGGACAGCGCCGGCCAGAGGGTTTCTTGCACCGTTGGGAATGGCATAGCCGTTATCCCATACAGGTGTGGTAGCCATGGATCCGTCAACCGTAGGAAGGGGAACAAAGCTCACATCTTCGTTTTTGCCCAGAATTGCGTTGTTGTTTTCTGCATCTCTGTTCGCCAGCTGCTCCTGATTGATGGCTTCGATGTACATAGCGCCGATACCCAGCCAGCCGTCGTTGTAGACATTGCCTTCGTCGTTGATGGCGCGGGCTTGGATGTTCTCCAGGTTGGTTACAAACTCAAAGTACTTCAGCAGGTTCTCGTCATCCCAGTTGGACTGCAGGAATCCATTGCCCACTTCCTGGATACCGATGATATTGGATGCATAGGCAAAGTTCTGAAGCTTATAACGAGGCCCAAGTCCCCACTGGTCAATCTTGCCGTCGCCGTCTGTATCCTGTGTCAGAAGATCACAATACTCGATGAACTTATCCCAGGTCCACTCACCCTTGGCGTAAAGCTCTCCGGGGGTCTCCAGGCCATTGTCCTTAAACATGGGGATATAGTAGGCTACCAGGTAAGGCTTCGTTCTGGCGCTGTTGGTAAATACATAATACTCGTCACAGTATTTGAAGTTGTCCATGGATGCCTGATCCATGAAGTCGCTTCCCAGGTCCTTCTGGATATACTGGGTGATAGGCTGGAAATAATTCTTTGTTGCATAGCTGGGGAAGCAGGCGTTTCCTTCCGTAAAGATCAGGTCGCATACCTCATTGGAAGCAAGCTCGCTTTGAAGGGCCGTAATTCCTCCGTTCCAGCCAATGGTGTTCACGGTAACGGTGCCTGCGCCATACTTCTCCTCATAGCGCTGAATGGCTGCCATCTCAAAGCTGTCTCTTCCGTCAGGATTCCAGTAGTGATCCAGCACCACGTTAGGGTTCTCCAGGGTATCAATCTCCAGCAGACTCGTCCAGTCGGCGCTTCCGCCCTCATTTCCGGATCCGGCATCTGATACCTCGCTGCCCTCTTCCGAAGAATCCGAGGGCTGCTCCGACGGCTGGCTGGATACGGGCTGATCGGAAACGCTTGAGTCGTTGTTCGCCGGAGTGTCACCGCAGCCGGTGAGCATGCCGGTAACCATTGCAGCCACCAGAACTGTGCTTAGTAAAGCTTTCTTTTTCATTGTAAAACCTCCTTTAAATAATTAAATTGTTAGAACATTTATCTTACAGGCCGGCGCCTGCAGGCGCAGACACCCGCCGGTAAAATCACACTTTATCCCTTGATGCCCGAGCTTTCCACGCCCTCCACAAACCAGCGCTGGGTAAAGATATAGATGATCAGCACCGGCAGAATAAACAGCAGCACTGAGGCGTAGGTAACGCCCATCTGAAAGGGCAGGTTGGTCCTTGTGGCCAGATCGCTCATCATCCCGTCGATAGCCAGCTTCAGCTGTACGGCCAGAGGCTGGAATTTCTGAGGGAAAAAGGTTCTGGTCAGGGTGTATTCATTCCAGTGCCATACCAGAGAGAACAAAAACACCGTCAAAATAGAGGATTTCGCATTGGGCAGCATAATCCGCACATAGGTGGTGATGCTGCCGCAGCCGTCTATCTTTGCCGCCTCCTCCAGCTCCTTGGGAATGTTGCGGAAGCACTGGCGGAACAGATAAATGAAAATACCCGACCTCAGTCCCACACCGAACAGTGAGGGGATCCAGAAGGACCATCTGGTGTCGATGAGGCTTCTTGTAAATTCCGTATAATCCCTTCCTGTAAGCAGTCCCAGGAGTCTGCTGATCCCGAAGAAGTCAAAGAACCGGTACTGCACAAAGGAGGGTAGAAAAATGACCTGGGTCGGTATAATAATCGTCAAAATCACCATCAGGAACAGAGGCTCCCGCAGAGGAAACCGGAACCTGGCAAAGCCGTACCCCGTCAGGGAACAGACCACGATCTGAATGGCCGCACAGCTTAGACACAGGATCAATGTATTGGCCAGAGATTCCCAGAACTTGGTGTATACCAGGGCATTTTGAATATTGCTCATGGTCAGAGACTTGGGAATCCAGATCACGCTCAGATCCTGATATTGATCCACAGGCATAAACACCTTGGATAAAATCTGCAGCAACGGATACAGGATTACAAATCCCAGTCCGAAAATTAACAGGAAACGGCAGATGCTCCAGATGACACGCGTTGCGCCGTAGAGGTCCTTTTTCCGAAATCTCTTTTTCGCAGCGCCTTCTGTCTGTGTCCGATCCTTTCGGATATGTATTTTTTCTAATAATACGCCTGCACTCATAGCCGCTCCTTTCTCAATTGTCATTGGCATAAAACACATGCTTTGAAGTAAGGGCATAAATCACCAGGATGATCAGGAAAGCTGCCAGACAGTAGGACAGGCCTAACGCCGAGCTGCCTCCCAGGTTCCCCCGGAGGGAATATTCCTCGTAGACAAACTTGATCATGGTGTTTGACACGTTGGTAAAGGAATCAATCAGGGAATACACCACTACCACCAGGGTGATGGGCGATATTCTCACCCAGGTGATTTTCCAGAAGCACTCCCAGGCCGTGGCCCCCTCGATCTGGGCCGCCTCGTATTCCGAGGCCGGAATCCCCTGAAGCCCCGACAGATACAGGATGATCTGGATTCCCGACATCCAGACGATGTCAAAGATCCGGTTGGAAATCTGGGTAAAAATATCTACAATCACATAGGGCAGTCCTGCCGAGCTTAAGATCTGGGCCACCCCGTTGCTGGAAAACAAATAGGTGTTTTCCGTCTCCACGGAGGTGTCCAGGCCATAGGAGCGAAGCACCTGGATGGCGATTCCGGAGGTGATGATTACCGGCAGAAAGAACAGCGCCCTGGCAAAGGTCCTTCCCTTAAACTTCTGGTTCAGCACAATGGCTATAAACAGGCTGAAGATCACACAGATCGGCACCTCTATCACAAACTTGCTCAGCCCAGGCCATACCGTGCTGTCAAAAAAGTAAATGTCATCCCGGAACTTGTAGATAAAATTTTCCAGGCCTGTAAATTCATATATCATCCCTTGCGCGGTGATGGACATTTCCTGAAACGCGTAATAGAACGCCATCCCCAGAGGCCTCAGGAACAGGAAGATCAGCCCGATCAGCCAGATGGATATAAACGCATATCCCGTGGCGGCCTCTCTGCGCCGCATTTTATTTTTTCTGCGTCTGCCTGCCATATCCTATCTTCCCCCTTCCTGATATACCCAGCCGCCGGCGGCTATGGTAACGCCGTCCGCCGCCACATCCTTCTTTCCATAGTTCACATACACCGAGCCGGCCTCTCCAAAATCTGTCCGATAGGCATTGTCGGCGATCCTTTCATGTCCGGTGATCTCATATCCTGCCACTGCATTCAGCACCGGCTCCACTTCCCCGTAATACTCCTGTATGCTCTCCTTCCATCCCTGCCAGCCTGCATTATAAAGGAATTTATACCGGGTATCCACCAGTTCTATGGCATCCCCGTATATCAGGGAAAAGCCGGGATTGCTGCCCGTCTCCAGGGCCTTTAACAGCGCTTTTTCCGGATCCGGGGACAGGTTGATGGGTTCCGTCCCATAGGATACATATCCGTGAAGCACGATCTGCCAGAAGGGCACGGTTTCATCCGCCAGGTTATACCCGGTGGAATCCGAGGTCACATTTGCCACATAATCCGCATACATGGCTGCGTAAATATTTCCGGTGTCCACCATGACTCCCTCAAAGGCTTCCGACGCTTCCTTCACCATTCCGGACCACAGCTCCAGGGTATCGTCCCTGTGAATGGCATTGCTCCTTGCGGTAAAGTCGGAATACAGGGTGGATCCCAGGGCGCCCAGACAAAAATTCTCCGTGTTCAGTTTGTCTTTCTGCTCCATGAACCTGGTGAAGGCTTCCCTGCTTTTTTTAGGCGTCAGCATTCTCCAGCGGTTCTCCGTATTCTTGTTTCCTGTATTCAGATCATATGTATACTGCCAGGCCGGATCATGGGTTGCCGCCTGTATGGCATCACTGTTCACGGAGTAGGCGCCGCTTTCATAGAAGTTCAAAAAATCCACCTCCGGGAATACCCGGATGCCCTCCCGGGCAGCGTACTCCATCAGCTCCTCATATGCGTGTTTCCCTCCAAGAACCTTCTCAAACCTCACCTTCGTAGGAATGGAAGCCTCCAGACCGTCCTTCTGCCAGCCGCTGTAACGTACCGTAAGCTTATCCACGCCCCCTGCCTTCAATTCTGACAGAATCTGCCGGGTCTCCTCATAGGAGGTCAGCTTCTCCACCGATTTATAGGGCACTCCCAGGAAATATTCCGTATCCTCAATGCCTCCGTACAGGGTCAGATACAGGGAAGCCTCCGAGGCCGCTTCTTTCTTCTCCATCCCCTGGGATATCAGATATTCCCGGTAGGTTTGCGCCATTCCCACATAATCCGCCTTATCTTCCTCCAGCAGATAATACCGGAGGCTGTAAGCTTCTCCCGAATACCCGTTATCCACCACTACGGTGCTCCCTAAGATGCCGTTTCCTCCGTAGCTGTTGGCCACGGAACGAGTAGCGGACATGGTCTGGCGGTAGCGGAAGGTCATGTACACGTTGTTGTAGGAGGTCAGGGTTCCGGCGCCCATGGCGTTCACCGACGCGCTGGCTCCCCCCTTCTCCGCCACAGCCAGGAAGCCGTGGTCCCCGAAGGATGCTCCGTACACCGGCATCAGCACATTCTTTGCCGTCCTCAGGCTTCTTTCCAGCACCAGCACCGGATCCCTGCCGTACACATCCTGGCTGTACGCCCCGTAGGAGGATTTCTGGTTGTTGAATTCGATCAGCGCCCCGCTGCCGTCCGGTATCAGCATATAGCCCTCATCCTCAGGGCCCGCCGCCCCGAAATATGGCAGAATGCTGATGTCCCGGATGCCCCAGTAGGATACCGTCCCCCGGTCCGCAGCCGTTCTTCCCTCCTGGATGTGCTCTTTAAAGTCCTCGAAGGGAACCGTCACCGTAAATCCGTCATCGGTGAGCTCATACAGCACGGAAAAGCTCACATCGGTATCCTCGATGTAATACCAGACCTTCATGCCCTCTCCCGTGTCCACCAGACGCACATTGCCGTCGTTCACGGCTCCGGCCAGCGTGTTTTTCACGGACACGGCTCCGTTCTGATCCACAAACACCAGCTGGTAATCACTGCCCAGGTTTACCTTGTTTATTGCTTTGGCAGTCTCATCGGCCTCCCTTTCCTCCTCGGTGGGTATGGAGGTAAACCAGACCCTGCCGGCTTTGTCATAGACTCCGATGTTTCCGCCCTCATTGACATAGAAAGCCAGTCTTTCGTTTTCCATGGCAAGCCAGGAATAGCCCCTGTCCGCCGCCTCTCCGGCAGCCTTTTTCCAGCTGTCTCCGATCTGCTGCTCCGGAAGAGGACGCTCCTCTGAAGCAGGAGCAGCGTCCGTCCCCCGGGCTTCCTCCGCCCCGGCCCTCAGCACAGCTCCCCCGGCAAAAAGGAGGCCCGCTGTCAAAAGTCCTGTAACAAAAAGTTTTTTCATATGCCCTCCTGGCCGCCTATAGATACCGCAGCTTCAACTCAAAATAAATGGTGGCAAAAAAGGAATAGATCTGTGTGGCCAGCCCTGACACCAGCACCACCAGAAACGCTATAATCAGCACGCCGCATAACGTCAGAAAGATGGACATCAGCGTCTTTGGTCCGCTGTAATCGTGGATGGACATCAAACCGATAAACACCAGCAGGGCGCTCCACAGTATCCCGATCACATTTAAATAGGCAAGATACACCGCCTCACCCGATACCATGACATGGGTCAGCCCCACCCGCAGGATTCCCAGCGCCACATAGGGCATCATGGCGTAGGCTCCCGCCACCCAGATCTCCTTCATCCTTCCCTTGCCGTCCATCAGCGTGCAGAAGCACCAGTTGGACACCACGCTGATGGCAAAGATCAGCACGCTGGTCAGCAGGACCTGAAAGATATTGACATTTCCGTCCAGCTGTCTTGCGGTAGTCTTGAAGTCAAAATCCACATAGCCCCAGTCCAGGATCCCCAGAAGCACCCACAGCGCCAGGACCCCGTTGGCAAATCTCATGGAAAATTTGTTATTCACCTTCATTTCCCGGAATCCGTCCGCCGGATGGATCAGGATATAAAAAGGATACAGATATTTACTCATCAGGCTGTAATAACCCGGCCGTCTCATATTCTCACACCCCCGCGCGTGCTTTGGCACGCCTGCCGTTCAACATTTGAAAACTGTCTTCCTTCAAACCTGCACTCTTCTGCGCCGCTCCGCCAGCCAGGCGGAAAGCAGCTTTCCTGCTATGATCAGAACAAAGCATCCGATGATAATCCCGAAAAAGATGCCGGTAAAATTCTCCTTCAGGCTCCGGTTCCGCAGATCCTCCTTCACCTCCGAGTAATATCCCGTGGCCACGCCGCTTCTCTCAAAGCATTCCTTGGCCTTCTCCCACTGGCCTTCCTCGTAGTATGCCCTCCCCAGCCCTGCATAGGCCCAGTCATAGTTGGCATCCATCCTGACGATCTCTTCAAACAGCTCCCGGCTCTCTGCATATAAGCCTTTATTAAACATCAGAAATGCTTCCTTTACCAGTCCTCCGAAATAGGTAGGTTCAAATACGGTGATATTATTCTTGGCGCTGTCCAGCACCAGCACATTTCCGTTCAGGGTATCGATGGCCGCAGGAGTGGTAAAAGCGCCCAGATAGGCCCCGCTGCCTCCGAAAACAGCCTGCTGGCAGCCCACATCGTCATACCAGAAAATCCTGCCTGAGTAAGCGTCCAGGGCAAAGGCAAAGCCGTCCTCATCCACTGCGATATCCGTGTAGGCGGTATGGTAAATATACTTCTCTCCCAGCATCTCCGGCATATCTCCCCAGGTAAGCCATTCCCCTGTGTAAATGTTATTGCCCAGAGGATTCAGCTTTTTAACCATCTCGTCGTTCATGGGACTTTCGCTGTAGGCAGTCACCGTATAAATGAAGCCCTTCTGGTCGATGTCAAAGTTGGCAAACTCCACCGGTATGAAATTCTGCATTTTAGAACGCTGTTCCTCGCTGGCAAACCGCCTCATGGCCAGCTCGTAGAGCCTGCGGAAGGTCAGCTGCACCTCATTTCTTCCGTAAAACCCCAGAAAATCTCCCTGGGGGTCGATCATATAGGCTCCCTGGGTGGAGTTCTCCGACAGCATGTAAATGATATCCCGGCTGTCCACCAGAACCTTTCTGGGAAGAAAGGTGGTGGTGGAGCTCTCCTGCAGCAGCGCAGAATCAGGTCTGGTGATGCAGCGCACAATGTTTCCGTCCTGATCCGAAACCAGGATCCTTCCTTCCGCCTTGTCCGCCAGATACAGCAGGCCGTCCGTGTGCACAAAGATCCCTGTGACGCCCTTGATGCTCACGGCCTCTCCCTCCATGGAAAACGCTTCGACCACCTTCCGTACCTGATACTCCTCATCCAGAATCACGATCCTGTCATTTCCTGCATCCACGATATAAATCAGGTTATCATTGCTCACATACAGGTCCGTGGGTGAATTGAAGGCTCCCACTCCCAGCTGGAGGCCGTTGTAATCCGCCTCCGCCACATAGGAATACTGGGAAGGAATGGCATTGCCGAAGGAATCATACCGGTAATCCGCCCGGACCGTTCCGGATCCGGATGGAAACAGCGCCGCCAGCAGCACCGCCAGGGATGCCGCTGTCATGCGGATCAGGCGTTTCGCTTTCTTCCTGCTTAAAAATATTTTTGAAAAATGTTCCACGTTTATCCCCCTTACTCCTTGATCCCGGCATGGGCCATTGTCTCCATGATGCTGCTCTGGGTTACCAGAAACATGATCACAGGAGGAATGAACATTAACAGGTTTGCCGCCGCTGCCACTCCCGCCCGGGCGATTCCGCCGGACTGGATCTGGGCCAGGGCCGTGGGAAGCATCTTCAGCTCCTCCTTATAGATAAAGTTGCCGCCGGTCATGCTCCACATGCCCTGGAAGGCAAAGATGATCATAGTCAGCCAGGCCGGCTTCACGTTCGGCATAACGATGCTCCAGTAGATCTGGAACTCGTTCATGCCGTCGATCCGGGCGGCCTCCAGCAGGGAGGTGCTGATTCCTTCCATGAACTGCTTCATCAGAAACAGCCCCATGGGCGTGGCCACCGAGGGCAGAATCAGCGCCCAGTAGGTGTTGATCATATGAAGCTTCGCCATAATGATGTACTGGGCCAGGCCCAGCACGCCGCCGGAAAACAAAAGCGCCACTGTTACGATCTTAAACAGAAACTTTTTTCCCGGAAAATCATTCTTTGCCAGGGGATACGCCGCCATGGACGCGATGACCACATTGCCTGCCGTTCCCGCCGCGCTCACAAACACACTGTTAAAGGTATATCTGGAAAAGGGCACCCACAGGTTATCCACCAGCTGTCCGATGAGCTTGAAATTTTTCAGGGTGGGGTTCTGCACCGTAAACCGGGGCGGGAAGATAAACAGCTCTTCCATAGGCTTAAAGGCCTGCACCACCGTGTACAGCACCGGCAGCAGCATAAAGCCTCCCAGCACCACCAGCATGATAAACACCAGAATATTTCCTCCGGTGGAACGGTTCACTCTTTTTGTCTTTTTGATCCTGTGCATCTTTACCGACATCTCCTGCCCTCCTAATCCTTTTCCACCAGCACGGTGGTAATGACCTTGTTCATGATCAGCATGATCAGCAGAAGCAGCGTGGACAGCGCACAGGCGTAGCCCATGTCATAGCGCACCGTTCCGTAATCGTGGATGTGGGTCATGATGGTATGCCCCGCATAGTTGGTGCTGGGGAAGCCGCACAGCTGCACCGATATATTTCCCACCGCAAAGGAGGAAGATATCTGCATCACCGCCGCAAACAGCATCTGCCGCTTCATGGAAGGGATCGTTATGTACACCAGCTCCTGGAAACGGTTCTTGATCCCGTCGATGGCCCCCGCCTCATAAAGGCTGGAATCCGCCGTCTTAAAGCCCGCTCCCAGGGCCAGGAACCCTGCCCCAAGGCTCAGCCACAGCTGGACAACGATCAGCGCCGCCATAATGTATTTCTCATCCGTAAACCATTTGATGGGATCCTTGATGATCCCCAGGTCCATAAACGTCATCAGGAAGGAGTTCACCAGCCCGTACTGGTCGTCGGAGAAGATGAACTGCCAGATCAGATACAGGTTTCCCGAAAGCGACGGCGCATAGAAAACCAGTGTCATAAAGGTCCGGAGGTGCCTGGGCAGGTCATTGATAAACCAGGCCAGGATAAAGCAGAGCACATAGCTCACAGGGCCGGTCAGCAGCGCAAAGATAATGGTGTTCTTAATGGCCAGCTGAAATATCTCGTCATTCAAAAAGATGGATACATAGTTGGACAGCCCGGTAAACACAGGCGCCTCCAGCATGTTAAAATAGGTAAAGCCCAGCACCAGCGATGCCGCCACCGGTATGATGGTAAAGATCGTGAACAGGACAAAATAGGGCGCCATCATCAGATAGCTGATCCTGTTCATCTTGATTCTCTGCCACAGGGAAAGCCCGCTTTTTACGCGCCTGGGAAAAAACACCCTGAAGGCCCACTCCAGCCTCTTTTTCATCGATTCGCTCATTTTTTCTCTCCCCCTCCGTCCAGGCCGAATTCCGCCCTCTTGCGGGTGATCTCATAATCGATCATGTCATTCTGCAGCATCAGAACCCGCCTCACAGGCTCCGCATTATACACCACGCTCCGGAATGCATTGGTGACGGCTCTGGACGTATAATAGCTTCCCGGAATCTGGGGAATTCCCTTCAGGGCCGCCATGGCGTCCCGCAGATTGGCATACTGGGCCTCCGGCCAGGGCAAGCTCTCCAATGTCCCGATATTGGCCGGCGTAAATCTGGCGGAGCCTCCGAGCAGCGCCTCAATCTGGGTGCCGTACCGGGCCTTTACGTCATCCCTGGACCACCACTCGATAAACCTCCATGCAGCCTCCTTGTCCTCTGCAGAGGAAAGCATGATGGTGGCAGTCAGGGTGGAACTGGCTGACCGGTCAATGTGGCCGTCCTCCTGCACCGTTCCCGGAATGGGCACCATGTCCCAGCGTCCGTTGATCTCGGGGGCTGCCGCCACCAGCTGGTTGTACATGTTGTAGGGCTGTATGGACATGACCACCTCTCCCGAACGGAAACGGGAGTAAAAGTCCGTCTTAACCTCAAACCCATACTGGGTGTACAGATCCGTGTAGGTCTGCATGGCGTCCACCGCCTCCGGAGAATCCAGCAGCGCCGCCGTATGCTCCTCGTTGTAATACTCTCCTCCGTTCTGGAACAGCAGCGTGGCAAACAGATCCTGGGTAGTCACCTGCAGGTTGTTTCTCTGGATCACCGGCAGGATGGTGTAGAATTCCTCCCAGGTGTTTGGCGGTTCGATTCCAAGCTCCGCAAACACGTCCGTCCGGTAAAACAGCATGTTGAACAGCTGCGTCTCCGGCACCGCGTACCACCCGCCTTCATATTCAAAGGGCGCCATGGCCGAATCGTAAAACCGGCTCTTTACCTCTTCCCAGTCCTCAAACACGGACAGGTCCTGGAGCGCTCCCCGGATGGCAAAGTTCACAGGCTGGTCCTCCGCCGTAAACAGCGCCACATCCGGCCCTGTTCCCGCAAGCGTCGCCTCGATCAGGGAGCCCTGCACCAGCATCAGCTCCACGGATATCCCCGTCTCCGGGGTAAACAGCTCGTCGATCATATCCTTCAGCACCTGGGCCTGGTCACGCCCGGCGCTGGTTCCGTTGGCATTGGCGTTGATGGTGGAATTCAGCCACACGGTGATGGTCCTGTTCTCTCCCTCAGAGGCGCCCACCTGCTGGTTTTTATCTGCAAAGGAAGTGAAAAATCTGGCAAGCTGATATCCCAGACCCTGGAAAAATCCCACATCCGCCTCCGGGGTCTCCACATCCGGGGACTTCAAATAAATGTAATCCAGCTGCAGCGCCTGGTCCTGCATATCCACCACCCAGGTGCCCAAGGCGCTGATATTGTTCTTCATGCTTCCCAGCCTTTTGGAGATCTCCTCGGGATCCTTCAAAAATACTCCCAGCTGGATCTGGATGGTGTCTATGGCTGAGGTGGCCGAGCCCTTTCCTCCCGTGATGGAGGTAATGTAATCAAGCTCCTTCACCAGAATCTCCCGGCTCTCCTGAAGTATCCCCGTAAGGTTCTCCACCCGGTCCGCCAGAAAGTAATCCGTGTAGTTATCCGGTTTGGCTCCGGTGATCATCACGATCTGCAGATACAGGTCGTTGAGGGTCTGCACGCAGCTGTTGATATTCTTCAGGGACTCCGCAAAGACTCCCATGGTAACCTCCATTTTTATGGTATGGATACCCTGCTCCAGCCACAGACGGTATTCCTCCCCCGCCTCATCCGCCAGGGTCATGGTCTGCCACTCCGCGTCATATACAAACCGTATGCCGCTCATGGCCTCAAAAGGAACCTCCCCGTCTATGTACACCTTTCTGCTGGTGAACAGCCCGTCCTTGTAGCTCTGCCTGTATTTGAATCCGATGTTATAGTAGCCGCTCTCTTCCACCTCCACCTCCCAGCTCATCCACTGGCCGGTCTGCTTCCACATCTCTCCTCCCGCCGTATTGATCCGGATGGTGGAAGGGCTGTTCAGCTTTCCGTCCGCACTCTGGGTGGCCGCGCTCTTTCTGTCGTAGGTGGGATACAGCATGGAGGTGGTCTTTTCCTCTGCATCCTCCGCCTGGATCACAATATAACGGCCTTTGGTGTCCTCCCCCGGATGCGCCTCCAGATATTCTTCATAGGAAGGAATCTCTGTGCAGGGGGAAACGCTGACCCCCAGAATTTCCACGTCCGTGTTGGTGCAGTCGATATGTATGTCATTCTTTCCCTTCTTTAAAGGAAACTGATAGCTGCCCTCATAAAATCCCGAGGTATTCATTAAGGTATGGGTAACCGGCTCAAGCACCATCACCTGCCGGGGTGCGATCTCGTTGCCATTGGCGTCACTGCGGATTCCCCCGTCGTTTTGATAGATCCGGGGAAGGGTGATCCCCTCCGCCTCCGGAAAGGGCAGACTGCCGTTTATCTCTACATCGATGATCAAGTCCCGGGTGTTGTATTCCGGCTGGATATATTCCACCGTAATCTCATACAGCCCGTCCTGGGAAACCTCCACTTCCGTATCATAGGAAGAATAGATTGTTTTGGCTCCCTGGGATGAGCCGCCGGTATCTGTCTCCGTCTCCTGAGACGAATCCTGGCTTTCCCCGGCAAAAACCTCCAGCCTGGGCGGGACAATCCCCGTTATCAGCATCAGCGCACCAAGCATGGCGGCTGTTCTCCATCGCTTTCGTTTCATCCTAATCACCCTGATCACCTTTCCCTTCTCTCCCGGAATCCTCATTATTTCTTCCTGTTTCATTTTGTCAGTCTTTTCCTTTCCTCACAAGCCCAAAATTCCACCTTCGAAGATAAACCCACAATTTATGCATGTTTTACGCGTTTAGTTCCGAATTTTGAACCTTTTAGTTCCGAATTTTATACCCCTTCGCAGACATTCGGGAGCAGTTTTCGACCCGCCGCACAGAACAGATGTCAAAAAAAGGAGACAGTCCGCATTTCTACAGACTGTCTCCTTTTTTGGCAAGCTTTCGTTCTTATTCTCTTACTTCAGCTTTCGTTTTTATTCTCCTGCTCCAAAGATTGCTTATACTCATAAGTGGACTGCCCGGTCTGCTTCTTAAAGAGGCTGTAAAAATACTTGGCATTTGCATACCCCACCTTCTCTGCCACCTCCTTGGCCGTATAAGAAGTATCCCTGAACAGCTCCTTCGCCATCTCAATCCGGTAATTGACCAGATAGTCCATGGGAGAATACCCGCACTGGTCTCGAAATATCCGGCGAAGATAATTTGATGAAAGTCCCGCCGACATGGCTATGTCCTCCACCGTAATGTCCGGATTCTGGTAATTCTGTATGATATAGTCCTCCACTCTCTGAACGATTCCCTGCTTCTTGCGGTCAGCCCCCTCCGCCGCCATCTGAAAAAGCTCGTCCAGCGTAGCTCTGATCTGCTGCTGTTTCTCTTTAAGGGTGGTCAGGGCATCCATGAAATGAGAAAACTCACGCATACTGTAAAGATGGTTCACCGAGATTCCTTCCGTCTGGCGCAGAGCACGGTTCACCGCCACACCCAGCTGATGGATATAAAGGTTTGCGTCCTCTGCGGAAATATGTCTCATCCGCTCTGCAAACTTATCCAGGCGTTCCATGGTCTTTACCCTGTTGTGAAACCGAATAGCCTGGCGCAGAATCTCCTGCTCCATATCGTAGGGATAGTCCATATGCACCGTTTCCTGCTGACGAATACTCTCATACTCCGTCACCGACTGCTTCCCGTAAAACAGCCTGTATTCCACCGCATCCAGCGCGTTGTTGTAGCTCTCACTGGCAGAGCAGAGCCCCTCTGCCGCCGTACCGATCCCGGCGCTGAACCCGATCCCGAAATAATCCGCCTCATGCCGGATCGCTTCACCGAATATTCCCGCCAGCTCTCCCGGAGAGGGAAGCTTTTCAAGGTTCAGAATAAAGGTCATATAATCCATACTATTTCCTGTATGGCAGGCCTTCATGTTCATGCGCTCCCCCAACAGCTCTTTCGTAATATTTCTCATGGAAAATTTAAAAAGTCCGATATCCTGATCAGAATAGTCCTCGCTGATCAAACCGTAATCGTCGATTTTCAGCACTGCAACGCAGTAATAGCGATACGGAAAGCAGATCCCCGACTGCTTCAGGAGCGGTTCCATCTCCTCCCCCGCGGCCATATCCCTCTGCAAAAGCTGCATCAGGATATGCTGCCCAGCGTTTACGGACATGACACGAAGCTTTCCCCTGACCTCTTCCGGCCTCTCCGGCTGTCTGGACTGCTCTGGAGGCTCTGATTGCTCCGGCTGCTTCCTTACCCTCACGTCCTTTATTTTATTCATGAAACGATGCATGAAAGCCGCCATTCCCAGAACCAGCGCTCCGTACAGCACAAGTCCCAGCATCCAGCTGCCCCATCCTCCCAGCAGGGGATACAGTCCCAGACATATTCCCAGGACCATGATATCCCCCAAAAGGCACATTGCCAGGATCATGCGAAAAAGACTTTTTATTTTCGACCCCGTGGCCCTTTCTTCCCGCTCGTCCAAGTCACTGTACCTCTCTATTCAAATGTAATATCATCTGCATATTCTCCTATGTGAAGATTCCCGTCCTCCGGCTTTTGCACATGCACTCCCCGGACCGTCAGATTCCGGATGCGCACACCCTTCACCCTCCTGTCTTCATCCAGTCCCCGAATCTCGGAGGTATGCTCTCCGCTTCCACTGTAATCAACGTTCTCAAACATTATGTTTTCGATCTGCTTCCCCGGCACATCGTTGTATTTTTTATTCCACTTCACCTGAATATCCAGAAGCTTTCCTCTCTCAAACTGTTCCACCCGAATATTCCTGTAGCTTATGTTTCGCACGGTATTATCGTCTCCCGCGTTGATGGTCATACAGCCCAGATAGTCATCCTGGGGCTCATGATGCTCCAGAATATCAATCTCCTCAAAGCTGATATTTTCTATGATGCTGCCGCCCTTGTCCGCATCCCCGTGAACTCCGATCATGGTAGGATGGGCTACATCCGCCCACAGGACAGCCCCCCGCACCGTCACATTTCGGGTATTTCCCGGGTACTTAAAGCGCCCCCCGTATATGGCGATACAATCATCTGAATTGCGCAGAAAAACATTTTCGATCAAAATATTCTGGCAGGCCATCATATCGATGCCGTCTGACCAGCCCTCACAGCTGAAGGCCTTGATATTCCTGATCTGCACATTCCGGGAATTGCCCAGATGAACACTGTAATGCGCCGGATTCATGATGGTAACGCCCTCCAGCACAATGTTTTCCGAGCTGCTGATATCCGCACCTCTCAGATAGGTTTCCTTTTTCACATGTCCCAGGTAGATCATTCCTCTTCCCGTTATAGTGATATTATTTTTATTATAGACCAAAAAGCTTCCCATGACAACCGCGCCGCCGCAAATGATCACCGTGGCATCGGACGGAAGAGAACAGCGGTTTTCCTTCAGCCGATGAAGCCCGGGCTGCAGACGCACCACTCTCCTGCCCCCGGTCCGGGCGGCTTTCTCCAGAATACTTTCCAGATCCAGCTCATTTTCTCCGGGTTCAACCACAATGATACCCGAATTCTGCCCGCCCCCCTCGCAGCTGCAGACCTCATTTTGATCTCCATTTTGCTCACCATTCTTATCTTCCTTCTCCGCCTTCAGCGGATTTTCCGCAAACAGATGCAGATTGTGGAACCGGTCCCCGTTAATCTCAACGGAAAGCATGGCTGGACGATCCAGGAAAAAACGGATCACATCCCCCTCTCTGGTAAAATCCACCGATGATGAACGAGGGCGGATCTCCACGGAGCGGACAGACTCCCGCAGCGCCGTAACCTCGCACTCCACCTGTCCGCAGAAATCAAAATACGCCACGGAGGCCTCCCTTACATCATGCATATCGATCTTCGCCCGGTAGGTTCCCAATTCCACCCACTCCTGATTTGGTATGCGGACCCTTACCCGGAAATCCTTCAGCACCGGCACTCCCTCCGGTATGGGATATCCATATAATGTGCTCGTACTGTTCATACTATTATCCATCATTCCTCTCCTTGCCTCCCCAGTTCCTTTTTCTTGGGATTTCGGATATATTTCCCACAGTTTTGTCTCCATTGCACAAATGAAACACATTCGTTATTCCCAAGTTATCCTAACGACACTCCCTTTTCAAGGTCAAAATCCCACACTCCCTTTTTTTCACGAATTTTATACCCTCCGAATGCCCTGCAAAAACCGGCCAGCACTAAAAGCAGACCGTAAGACGACAAGCACTATGTCATGCCTTCCTGCGGTCTGCTATCCCGATAACCTGTATTCCTATATTTATATTGTTGTAGTTTTTGCTTTTGTGATCTGCGGTCTTATAGTCTACGGCTCAGACGACAGCTCCTCCACATAATTTCTAATCTTCTCCTGAGCATCGGACAGGCGATCTATTTCAATGGCGCCCCCCACGCTATCCAGCGCCAGAAGTCTGGCTTCGCTCTCCATATCCTCTCCCAGCATGGTTACCACGATCCGGTTCCTGTCCTCCCGCAGCGCTGCGGAGGTCACATTGGGGAATTCCTTTTGGACCATGGCCTGGCTGATTTTTTCCATCAGGTCAGTCAGATAACGAAGGGAATAATCGGCAGACTTGAAAATAGTGTTATTCTCCTTCAAAGCAGGGTTCAGCTGAAAAACCTTTTCTCTATTTTCCGCCGTATCCTCCGTCAGCAAAATGACCAGCCGGCCCGCTTCATCCGTATAGCTGCCGCCCCAGACCGCCTCATAGGCTTCCAGAGCTCCTGTACTTCCCGGATTTTCCGCCGCGGGCCTGTCGACGACTGTTCCCTGACTCAGCTCGGACGAATTCCGGTCTCCGGCCTCGCTCTTTTCCCCGGTGCTCCCGTTCTTTTCCCAGGTGTCCCCGTCGTCCCTGCCCGGCTCACGGCTTTCCGCATCAGCTTCATCCGGCTTCTGGTTTCTTTTCTCCGTATCCTCTGACAGATCCTCCACTGTGGCCAGCCGGCTTTCCTTTTGCTCCTCCCGGGCATTGCCCAATTCTCCCCTGCCGCCGTCACTGCCCCCTGCTCCCTGGGCCCATAGGCCTGCTCCCAGCAGAGCTGCCGCACAAAAACAGACCGCACCGGACATTATCCCCTTTATCCGCCTTCTCTTCCGAATCCTATACCTGTCTCTGCGCTCCAGTACGCTTTCGGACATTTCTCTATAATCCTTCATACAGGAATCCCTCCTTTTCCAGCTCCGCTTTCAATGACCGCTTGGCCTGATAGATCAGATTTTCAATCTGCCGCTTACTTTTTTTCATCACCCTGGCTATCTGTTCGTTGCTGAAATTCTCAAAAAACTTCAAAAATAACACCTTTCCATAGTCAGGGGCGATCCTTGAAAGCGCCCTATGTATCACAATTCTCTGCTCCTGGCGAAGATATGCCAGCTCCAGCGCCTCTTCCTCCCCTGCCAGCTCTTCCATATTCTTGGGAGAACCCATATTTCTTTTTTCGCGTTTCAGATAATTAACCGCCAGATTCCTTCCTATGGTATAGAGCCAGGTTTTAAAAGAGTACGCTTCCGCAAACCCGGGTCGTCTGGTAACGATTCTGAAAAATGTATCCTCTGCCAGCTCTTCCGCAACGTGCAGGTTATTGACATATCTGTTCAGGAAGAGAATTAGACCATCCTTGTAGTCTCTGATGATCTCAACAATTCCACTGTCATCACCGTCAAGGAAACGGCGGTAGCTACTTGCACCGTTATCCATTTTCTCTCCTTTCTCCGGTTTCGGCCTGTACAAACCACCGGATCTGTCAAAAGGTTCAGCCTTTTCACTTATTAAACCACCGAACCCTCGAATTCTCTTACCTGAATTATTTTCCAGATTCACCACAGGCTGTATCACAAATTATAGGACAGCAAAAACACCGCTCCGGTTTTTAGCGAAGCGGTGCTTTGTGTAAGGTTGACAGCCGGGATCCTGCTCTATCCCTTTAAGCCTCTGGCCTGTCTGTCCATATCCTCCACTACGATATCATGGATCTCTCCCAGTGAAGCACAGTATTCCAGCACCTTCCAGGGCTCGTTTGTGTGAAAGTGGATCTTGATCAGCTCCTCATCTCCCACCGCCAGCAGACAGTCCCCTTGAAAATGCTCTGTGAAATAATCGCTGATTATGTCCTCGTCAAGATTCTCTCCCTCGATCAGCAGCTGTGTGTCATACCTGAATTCCAACATTTTTTCCCTCCATTTTCCCTTTCCGTTTCTCAATTCATTACTTTAGTTCATTTTCTCAACCTGCCTCTTACTTCCACTTCTTATATCATTTCTTGCATTACTTCTTAGTATTTTTCCTGGTCCTGTAATTTTTTCAGTATATTTTCCACCATATCATTCTACTGTCTGCCCACACGGGCATTCGGCCCCTTTCCTGACTCCTCAGCCTGCTGTCAATAGGGGGCTCTGCATCCTTTGTTATCTATTTATCATTGGTGATTATGTATTCTCATGCCTCCGCGTCAAAGCCGCACTGCACGTCCATAGCTCCAGCATTTATCTCCTTCTTCCTTCATCAATACTATTTATGCGGCAGGCGCAGAGTCATGTCAATAACCCTTCCGCATCGTATTCTCTCAACCAACTCAATATTGTTTTTGCAATATCATTCACAGTAAATTCTATAAAATCAAAAATATCATTTGCCGATAAGTAATGATATGTTGATATATCTACCTTATCAACATTATATTGTGTATTTAGCAAGTGGTTTCTTTGCCGCTCAATATCCTCCTTATTCAAAATTCCTTCTACATTCAATGCAATAGCTTCTGAAAGCATCCTTCTAATTAATTTTGTATTCTTACTATTTTGATAAAGCCACAAATCTATACCTTTAGCCTCCGGATAATATGCCTTTTTAAACTCTTCAATATTCATTGGCGGAATATTCTCACCCTGAAGTTTTCTCCAAATCTTTTTGTCATTCCAATAATCTGTCAGGCAATGAACGCATATTCCAATACCAAAATCTCTATAGGCATGTCCTTTCATGACAGCAATTTTACAAAAAGAACTAATATTTCTTTTCCATAGTTGATAATCCTGCGTATCGCTCCATTTTCCGCAGCCTTCAAACATATGCGATTTTATTTTCATGCTAACATTGTAATCTGGATTCATATGTACAGAATCAGGCGCTACAGAACCAAGAATAAATTCTTCAGTATTTGATATTTGTGGGATGCGCTTTAATAGTCTATATGCAATTTCCATATGTATCATCTGAAACGACATATATTTTATTCCTCCATAAATCAGGATTTGTGACCAGTGTTATGCTCCGGCATCAAAGCTGCTTTCTATATTTTCCGCATTTGCCGTATCTTCACCTGCCTGCGGAATCCCTCTCTTGGCATTTCCTCATGCTTCATTATAGATCATGCACCTATCATTAAAGTCGGACAGATGGATACCGCCTAAACTGCCTGTTCCTGAAAAATATCTGTTCTGCAATGAACCGTTGGACGAATTAACCTGCATTATTCCACCCTCTCCTGTAAATTTCCTAATCGGTTAAGCATTTCATACATCCGGCTATTGCCAAACATATAATTTTGCAAGACAAGAGGCCTCTCCACCTGTCTGTTTTCCCGGTGGAGCTTCATATACGCGTCCTTCGCCTGATAAAAGCCGTCTTCCAATTCTTCCAGCTCTTTTGCAGGCATTTCGGGAATTAACCCCAGAAAAACCTGTCTCTGAGCCGCTATCCTGGCACAGGATTTCTGCCATGCCGCTTCCTGCTCAAACTGTATATCCAGCCATTCAATTTCCTCTTCCTTTGTCAGCGGCGTCCCATCTGCCTTATAATATTGCTCATTCCCATTTTCATAGCGTTCCTCAATTTCGGAATAAAGCCTTGCATAATTCAGCCCGCAGGCATTCACAACATCGGAATAACCATACTGCCCTTTTTCTTCTCTGACATCTTTTAATGTTCCAGCCACTCTGCTGCTGAATGATGTAACCGAATCTGCAATGGTATGCCTCATCCTGTCCAAAATCGCTTCTCTGTTTTGTGATAATTGAGAAACCTCTAAGGTATCCCTTTGAAACACTTTTGTGCCTACATTATGACTTTCCCGAGATTTCAAATATTCTCTATCAATTTTAGTGCCATTCTTTATATGCAATGAATAATCTGTAATACTAATCGACATACATTCTTTCTCCTCATTCCTTTATAACAAAGCCTGCTGCCATTAAAATAGTTTCTATATTGGTTATCGGCAATCTTGCCATAATAAACACCTCTCTAATGAATTTTCAGAAATACTCCTATGTCGAATCACTTTTTTCAAAAACCCAGGATACTTCGGAGAGTTGTCGTTTTTCCTGCTCCATTGATTCCGACAAATCCCGTGATACAGCCCTCTGGCAGAAGTTACCGCCTTAGTCGGGCCGTCCGGCGGTGGCAAAGCTGCGGTGTCACGCCTTGCCGCGCGGTTTTGAAATATAAACAAAGGAAAAATTACTGTCGGCGGTATGGATATATCAAAAATAGAGCCGGAAAAACTGATGAACACAGGCAAAATTTATCCGCATATGGTAAAGCTGCAAATGATCAGCAGAGATTGGAGTATTTAACAGGCAACAAATATAGAGAAAGCCGTCAAGGTCAAACTTTGTGCTTCGCGCTCTTGACGGCTTTCTCTTAATGAATCTTTTTCCCCAGCTCGCAGGCTTCTTTGAGCTTTGGCTTCCCTACCATTTTTTACCTGTATATCTACTTCTCCATTTCCATTTAAAATTTTTCTGCCAATGCGGCCGCCTGACTGCATCCATCGGTTTTTTCGATATCTCCGGCATTCAGAACACCCGGAACAAGTACCTCACCCACCATTTTCCATTTCAGCAGTGCAGCCGATCTCTCGATAGGAATACGGACGCCATCCATGACCGACATATCATCTTCTTCACAGCAGGTAACCAAAGCACACTCTTTCCCTGCCACATCCTTTCCTGCAACGCAGAAAGAAAACAGCTTGTCGATTACTCCTTTCACCTGTGCGGGGATTGAATACCAGTAAACAGGCATCGTGAATACAACCGCATCCGCCTCCATTATCGCCGGTGCAACATCATTAAAATCATCATCAAAAGAACATGCCTTTCCTGTCTTAAAGCAAGTTTCACACGCATGGCACCCGCCCACGTTTTTCATTGCAGCATCAAACCGTGTAACTGTATGCCCCTTCTCTTCGGCTGCTTTGATAAACGCATCTGTCATGGCAAAGCTGTTCCCATTTTTGCGCGGACTTCCAGTAATAACAACAATTTTCTTGCTCATGATTAATATCCTCCATTTTTCCGCAGGATTGACTTTCCCTGCTGTCGATATTATAATTATAGCAATAGCAACACACAAAGCAAGTACGCACATTCAGGTGCAATACTTGCATATAGGTTATATACTTACCTAAAGGAGAGTGAAAAATGAGTGAACGCTGTATATCAGATGAGTGTTTGGGAACAACTGGTTTCAGCTATACGTTGTCCCTTATTAATGGAAAATATAAAATGACGATCCTTTATACACTTATGGAATTTGGCGTCGTCCGCTTTAATGAAATGAAAAAATATATTGGGGAAATTCCCTTTAAAACTCTTAGCTCTACTCCTTAATCCGTGAAACTCAAACTTGTTAAATGCCTGAAAAGTCTGCGATTATGCA
>CAJTVB010000016.1 GCA_910579755.1 uncultured Acetatifactor sp.
CAAGGGTTTGCGGACTTTTTGAAGATAAGATATAACAGTTATTAAATGCTATAAAAAGTGTCTTATCAGAATTCTGATTTAAATCTATCAATTTTTCTGCTCTTGCCGATTGTTTTACAATTATTTCCTCCCCTGACAAATTTATGATGAATTCTGGTCCTTTTAGATAATCTTCTATTGCATCGAGCAAAAGATCGCATCCAATATAATTAAAACGATTCAGCTCTGTAAAAAAAATTCTGGATATTCGATCATTAAAGTCAACCTCAGGAGTTACGCCGCTCACCGCCTGAATAATCAGACTATTTCTGTGAACTTGATAAAACTCCATAGCCATATTAAATTTAGCAGCAAAACCCATATGCCATATGCAAATACCATTCATAGTAATAAATTTAGCATTGTTTGCAATGGAAAACTCTACATCATCTCCTCTGATAAATAGAGGAAGCACCAGCCTGTTCTTATCCATCTTAGTACGGGGAATGCAGCAGTACCACCATCCGGCATAATTATTAGGCATGTCTTCATATATTTTCTCATTACGTATAACAGACTGCGCCAAGTGCATTTCCATAACAGGCTTTCTGGGCCCATAGGTCCCATCACTGCTGACAAATCCAACGTCCTCATGCTGAATATGCATCCGCTCATAATAAAGCATTGCCCCACTGATAAAATGATCTTGATACTCTGGCTTCAGACAACGCAGAAGATTATATGTTCTGATAATGCTTTCCGGAAGAATCTTAACATCATCATCCATCAAAAGTGCATGTGTCGTAGAGAATTCATTGTCAACCAGCGTCTCCATCATACCTCTGGAATACCCTCCGGCCCCTCCGGCATTGGGGTTCTGGTATATATGAATTCTATCACTATTCCACTCGTCTGCCTGCAACGTCCGCCCATTATCGATTACTCTGACAAAAATATGATCTGCAACATCCTCACCTGAATAGATAATTTCATTTTCCAGAAGCTGCAAATTTCTGGTAATGAAGTTTTCCTTTTTATAAGTGACTGTCACCAAAGACAAATTAACTTCCCTCAAATTCTCAGCTTGAATAGCTGCCACATAGCTTCCTTCATAAATCGACAAATTACCATAAGCAAAGATCTGAAAGGAAACCACCTGGCTTTTTGAATCCATAGGAATCGGTATTAAAATCGTCTCTTTCGCTTCTAATTCGAAGTAATTTTCTGAAATGATCTCTTTTTCGATATCATTTCCATTCAAATAGTGTCCAAACATTTGAACACCAAACTTTCCTTTTACCGATAAACTTAAAAGAGCATGCTCAATCTGTGTATATTTTTTCCACTTCTCCAGAGAAAACGCATTAAAATATGTAAAAAATTCTGTATATTTATCTTCCTCCAGACAATAAGCCGACTCTATTTTATTGTGAGTTAACTGTTCCCCTCTATAAAACATCCAGAAATGCTGTTTCATATCTAACTTCGGAAAAAGCAAATTTTGTAATTTAACTACTTTATCCATGTTTTCCTCCATAATGCAGTTCTATTCTGAAAGCTTTTATTCCTTTTTCAGTTTTTCTTCCAACCATCGAATTGATTTCGAACGTAGTTCCATCAGTTTATAATCTACCAACCCATACCGAATCGGCTTTCTGCAAAGATACTTTTTTTCACAAACATCATCCTCTGTGTAAATGACTCTTTCCATCAATCCAAGACTTTCCAAACCAGATAAGGTTCCAGCTGCGTCTCCCAGTCGAGACGTAATCAAAATAAATGGTTTTTTATAAACGACTGCCATATGAGCAAACGCTATAGAATCAGTAATAATCAATGCTCCTTTTTCTAATGCATTCAAAAACACATCAATTGAACTATCTAAATGATTTTCAATATCTTTAGATAAATCAATTATCCGATATTGGAGAATTTCCTCTGACATTTCGACAACCTTTTGCTTTTGATTGTCACGATCTTCAAAGAAAACGGATAAAAATAATCCTTCTATTTCCTCCCTGTCAAAATGAGGATAGTCTTCAACCAAAAAAAGCGGACTGCATACCTTTTCAGCGTCAATTCCAAATTCCATATTCAAAATGCGTAGTGTGCTATTATCCTCTACAGATATTCCGTCAAATCTTTTCAAAGCAAAGATCGCCGCGTTTTTGGGTCCTAATGGAATATCACACCTCTTTCCAAAACTCGGCGCATAAGCAATTTTTCGCGCATCTTCTTTCCCGAAGTTCAGAAAACACTGATCCGTAGACTCCTTTTCGGTATATTTCCACTTTTTTTCTGCTCCTGTAAGTAAATAATTAAAGGTATCAAGATACTTCTCCTTGCTATTATGTATGCACATATCTGAAAACAAACAGCATCTCTCTTTTATATACTTTGAAATAACTGTATTCATCCGACATAGATCATCAAAAACTACCGGACAATATCCTAAATTCTGTAAAGTCACATGTAGAGCATATGTCGAAAGGATCTGCCCCAGATGTTCATTATCATTGATAGTGCACAATAAAACTTTTTCCATTTCATTTTCCATAACTGCTACTCCTTGCGCTTTATGCTAAATTTTCTGAAAAAATTCCTTAATATAACATCTTATCAGTACTTTTCTTCAATCAAACTGCTTGCGATATGCCCCACATACTTCCTTTGCTTCTCCCACCATCTTCAGTCTTCCCTTTTCGATCCAGACCACCTTGGTGCAGTTAGAAAGAATCGTTCCCATTCCATGTGATACCATCAATACAGTGCTGCCGCCATGGATCATCTCTTTAATTCTGGCCAGACTTTTCTTCCGGAAAAATTCGTCCCCCACGCTCAATACCTCATCTAAAATCAGGATTTCCGCAGCGTCTCCGGCGGTAGCAATGGAAAATCCCAGTCTGCTTACCATACCGCTGGAAAAATTTTTTACTTTTTCATCCATAAAGCCTTCCAGTTCGGCGAAATCCACAATCTCTGAATAATGCTTATCAATAAATTCTCTTGAGTATCCAATAATCGCACCGTTTAAATATACATTTTCCCTTGCTGAAAGCTCTGTATCAAAGCCTGCTCCCAGAGTCAAAAGCTGTATCTTTCTTTTATCTACCTTTACCTGACCGGAGGTGGGCTCCAGCGCCCCGGATACAATCTTTAACAGCGTGGATTTTCCGGAGCCGTTTGTGCCGATAATTCCGACCACCTCTCCTTTGTAAACCTCAAAGCTTACATTGTCCAGAGCCAATAAATCCCGGGTCGTAAGCTGCTTTTTGATTCTTTGAATCATGTAGTCCTTCAGGCCCGATGTACTGCTTGTGGAAACCTTAAATTTCATGGTCACATTGCGAACCTCTATGACTGGCAGCTCCCCTTCTTCCTTTTGTTCTATCTCACTTTCAGGCTCCAGCAGCAAATCACCATTCCCTGTATCAGTATCCTCTGCATCCATGTCATCTGCTTCCATATATTCTGCCTCAATCTCTTCTACTTCAATCTCTTCTACTTCAATGCCTTCTGCTTCAACGTCTTCTGTCTCAATGCTTTCTGTCTCATCATCTTCCGCATTATCCTCTGCCTCATCTTCATCCACATCGAATACAATTTCTCTTGTATCCGGCATTCTGCGTCTCTTTTTTCCCCTGCTGACATCACATATATGGACGGTGGATATCAGCAGAATCAGCAGGACGCACACAAATACAATTCCGGCAAATAACACAATAGCGAGAATTCTCATGTCTATTTCCATGCACATACCCTCTATATTTTCTGCATTACAAGATTTTGATTCTTTTTAAATACAATCCAGCCAACGGTACAGCTGATCAAGGCGGCCAACGCCAGCTTGACCCAGGCTGTATAATAAGGAACTCTTCCGTATACCATGCACTCCCTGGCTATGTAAATAGACATATATACCGGGTTCCACCCAATCAACGACTGAAGAGCCTCTGGCAAGGAAGACACCGGATAAAAAATAGCCGTAAGGTAAAGCAGAATACGCAGGAAAACACTATATAAATATCTGATATCTGCAAAAAATACATACAAAATAGACAACAGATAGCCCACTCCCATGGCAAAGGCAAAGGTTAACGCTACATCCAGCGGAAGCAAAAGCATTGTCCAGGAGGGCTTGATTTTAAAAAACACCAGCATCAGCGCATAAGGAACGATGGAAAAGCCAAAATTGACCAATGCCGTATACATTCTTGACAGTACAAAGGTCTGCCTGGGCAGCTTCGCTTTAAGCAGCAGAGATTTGTTGTCCACCAGCGCCGACATTGCCTGGTTTGTCCCATTGCTGAATAATTCCCAGAATAATGAACCGGTCAAATAATACAAAGGGAAATTGTCAATAGACCGCTTAAACATGTATGAAAACACCATGGACATAACAATCATCATCAACAGTGGATTCAGCACACTCCATACAATCCCCAAATGGCTCCGCGCATATTTCCGTTTGACCTCTCTCGAGGTCAGCTCCTGGATCACGAACAAATACTGCTTTTTTTCCGCGATATATGACGAGATCCCTTTTATTCTTTTCCGTATTATGCTGCGGATGCTTTCCTGAGAAGACAAATTTACCAGCAGTACAATTGCCAGCAGGATTGTTAAAAAGCCTATGACCGCTGCCACCGCCACATATCCCTTCCCTGTCTCATCCTCATCCGGCCCGGGCTCAGGCGTCCACTCTTCCAATACACCGCTTACTGTGTAGCGATAGTATCCACCTGCTCCATTTTGGCTGATGCCGTAAAAGATTGTTCCATTGTCCGCTTCCTCCGTCAGACCCTCCGGAAGCGTCTGGCAGGCCTTCAGGGACATAATGTAATAGGTAAGGTCTCCGGAGGATATCTCATTTACCGCATAAAAACGCTGAGCAGTCTTCTCAAAGGCATAGAGAAAAAAGTTTTCTCTTTCGTCCATGACCAGAACAACTCTCACATTTCTTTGATGATCCGTAAAATATGTAAGACTTTGATTGATATAGGCATCTGTAACAAGCCTGTAATCCCACAGCCTCATATCCGGCTCATAGTCTGCCAGATCTACCACATAGAGAATATTTCCGTCTCCGTCCTTAATGCTTCCGCTTATTGGAATGTTGGTGCTGATTCCATAAACGCTGCCGGCTTCCGCATCCTGCACATCCTCCGGAAGCCGTTCAAAAAAGGAAGGACCTTCGGGCGCTTCTCCCTCTTCCGGGTTCCCCTCGATGGTAATCGGAGCTGCAGGAAGCGCACTGACCGTATAGCTGCCGGCATCTTCCCCGGCGGAGCTGATTACAGCATCCGTTACCTGTATACCGGCTTCACCGGCTCCTGCGGCATGGAATGCAAGGACATAGGTCACCTGACTGTCGAATCCGGTTCCTTCCAATGTGATAACACCGTCTTCCTCTGTCTCCGCTCCCGAAATGTATTCCATTCTGGAAGCGTCATAACGAAGCATTATCCTGTAAGCTCCGATCTGTCCTTCCGCCTGAATAGTCATTTTTATTTCAAAGTCTTCTTCCTTTTTAAGGAAATAGGCTTCCTGATCAAACACCAGTGATGCCTCTGCTGCGTATACCGGATTTCCCAGAAGAGCAAACAGCAATGCCATCAGGACGGCTCCCAGAATTTCTTTATGGATATGGCCTTCTCTTTTGAAGTATTTTTTGTTATAGTCCTTCTTTCCAGCAAAAAGCATACCTTTTGTTCCTGTTCCTCTTCCTCTTGACTGCTGCCCATGATCTGATCTGTTTTCTTCCATATACAATATATTTGTACAGGCAGGCGTGGCGGAGATTTTTCCTTACAGCAGTTTCAGATTCTTCTTCCTGCATTCCGCATTTAACAATACTTCCTTCAATCCAGGCGCTTTCATGAATGGTTCCTTTTTTTATGCCTGCCATAATCAGAAGCCTGTTCAGAAAACGTTGGTTTTGAATCTCTTCTTCTGTCAGCTTTGCGGCAACTCTTTTCAGGCTTGTCTCCCGGACATCATCGGAAAAGAGATTATTTCCAAAGGCCTCCACTTCCAGCTCCGCCGGACGGGCCATCAGCTTTGCAAAAAGCCTTTCCAATATGGCGCTTCCATGCTGGTCCGCATTTTGGCTGTTCTCACCGCCATAGCAGGCAAGAAATTCCCGGAGAGCTTCCTGATTCCTTTGCAGCTGTTCTTTGTTCGGATTACCGGAAGGCTCCGACACAGGCACAAATCGGTTCTCTTTCCGAATGTATCCTACCGTCATGCCTCCTTCCGCACTGCATACGGCTTCAAACAGGGAATTGCAAAAATGCGCTTTCCTTCTTAATCCGGTGCAGGGAGTAAAATAAAATCCATGGTAAGCGTCAGGGTCTGCCTCGCCGGGAAGTTCATATAATCCAAAATAATATCCCTCCACAGAAATATCAGGCCGCTGGCTGTGCACCAGAGTCTGCAGAGATTGCTGAAGCGTTCCCACCCAGCCGCTGTCCACAATGGCATAGGGAATATCCGAAAGCAGGCCTTCCTGCTCCAGATATCCCATTGTGCTCTCATATGCATGCTCAGAATGCTTTTTAATATATTCCTGCAGTTTTTCCTGTCCTAAAAGTGTCTGCTTTAATTCCAGGACCTGGCGATAATTCAAAATCTCTCTGTATCTGTCCTGCCATCCCATACGCCCGGCGATTTCCTCCGCTTCCTCCTTCGTCAGCCCTCCGCGCTTCAGGATCCGCTCAAGAGTTACATCGATGCCGCCCACACACATCTTGTCCATTCCCTGCCGGAAATCCAGGTGGTATTCCGGCAGGCGCAGACAGTATCTGGATACATGCAGGTAACGGCATTCTATGGGAAGCTTCCTTTTCCTGGTCAAATACAGGGCGGTCAGATACATCTGCCAGCCATCTCTGCTGAGAAAGTAAAGTCTTTGCTTTCCTGTGCGGATGGCCTGCTTCAGTGTCCAATCCGTAAAATCCAGGATTGCCGGCACAAACCCATACAGGTATAATCTGGCAGGGTCCGGAAGATTTTTTTCCTGCTCCAATCGCCGAATTGCACTGCTGCAGTCGAGTCTTTCTGACAGAATGTCCCGATACGTCTCAAATCGTTCCCGATATCCCCCCGGATCCGCACTACCGTCCTTCAAATCTCCGCGCTTCAAGTGTTCGCCCTTCAAGTGCCTGTCCTTCCCGCCCCGGCCAAGGTGTCCCCGGAAGACTCCCCACTGTCTGACGGTTCTGATGGTTCCTCAGGATCTGCTGGTTCTGCAGGGTTTGAGGGTTCCATGGATCCTTCTCCACCTGATGGTTCGGAGGGCTCCGCAGGAGCTGAAGACTCCCCGGGCTCCGTAGGCTCTGGCGTTACTGTTGGTGCGGGGCTGGCCGTAGGCTCCGGCGTTACCGTTGGTGTGGGGCTGGCCGTGGGCTCCGGCGTTACCGTTGGTGTGGGGCTGGCCGTGGGCTCCGGCGTTACCGTTGGTGTGGGGCTGGCCGTGGGCTCCGGCGTTGCCGTTGGCACAGGGCTGGCCGTGGGACTTGGTGCCACTGTTGGCGCTATTGTTGGTACAGGACTGGCCGTGGGACTTGGTGCCACTGTTGGCGCTATTGTTGGCACAGGGCTGGCCGTGGGGCTTGGCGTCACTGTTGGCGCTATTGTTGGTACAGGGCTGGCCGTAGGGCTTGGTGTCACTGTTGGCGCTATTGTTGGCACAGGGCTGGCCGTGGGACTTGGTGCCACTGTTGGCGCTATTGTTGGTACAGGACTGGCCGTGGGGCTTGGCGTCACTGTTGGCGCTATTGTTGGTACAGGACTGGCCGTGGGTTTCGGCGTTACTGTTGGCGCTATTGTTGGTATCGGACTGGCCGTGGGGCTTGCGTTTCCTCCGGAGCTTGTATTTCCGGTTGGTGTGGGACTTTTCACGGAAGCCGGCGGCGTTGAGGCGGTGCCTTCTTCAGGAGATGTGGTTCCTGCCGGAGAAGAAATTTCCAAAGCTTCCGTTCTCACATATGCCACTCGTCCGTTATAGCTGACTCTGCGCCAGCCTTCCTCTTCCCAGGAACCGATTATGGTAATGCTTTCGCCTTGTGTTACATGTCCGATCCTGGAAGCCTCCTGTGAAGGTCTGCTGAAAATATCAGTGTCCTCCAGAACCGTTCCTTCAACCTCCTCTTCCGTGCCGTCCACCTCGGCGGTAAGAGGCGCGGATGCCGTCTCATTTTCCCCCATATCCGGCTCTGTTCCTGCGGTGAGGGGTGCCGCCTGATTCAGCCTTTCCGCTCCTATATATTCCTCTGATTCCGGCACAGCGGTGCCGCAGCCTGCAAATAAGCAGGCAACCGCTGCTGCCGTCATTATTTCCACTGTAATTTTTTTCACTGTATTAATTTTTGCTGTATTATTTTTCAATTTCCGGCCATTGCCGTATTTTTCCATTATGTCCCTGCTCCCGATTTCATTTCAGGTGTCATACTTTTAGTTGTTCAAAATTTGCGGAGGGAACGCCATGGCATTCCCTCCCTGATAGAAACCAAACTACGGATTACCACTTCAGATCATGCATGATCGATTAAAGTCAAAAATCTGGATATCATTCTCCTGTCTTGGGAGCTTTCGCGCCGGCTGCCGTAACCTCCGATGCGTTTACCACCATGAATGCCACAGGAGAGAACGAAGTAAAGGTTCCTGTTACAGTCAGGTTATCGCCCATCACCGCCTGGCCTACTACTTCCCAGGTATAAGGCGCATAAGCCTGTCTGTGCAGAACATATACTACATCGCCCTTCTTTGCGAAACCGCTTACGTCAAAAGGCACCTGTACGCCGCCTGCAGGGATCTCACCGCTGTAGCTGACTTCCAGTACGGCTGCAAGATGTGCGGTTGCGGGTACGCTCAGATCCTTCAGAACCTGAGCGTTGGAGGTGACATTTACCACCTCCTGAGCCAGTTCCTGCGAGGGCGCTGCCACACCTACGTTACTTACCGTAGTTTTGACAGTGGAGCCGGACGCAATGGAAGCGGCTGCCGGGCTGGGCGCTGCCAGCGCGGGCATGGCCAATGCAATGGTCATGACACCTGCCATGAGTAATGCATATAATTTTTTCATTGGACATTATCCTCCTCTCATTTTTGTAGAATTGGTTTCTATATATTAATACCGGAAACCGGTAGTAATACCTTTATCTAAATTCCCCTGACATCTGAAATCATCAGATTCTAACCGACCTGGCGGTAAAATACCTGAATGATCAGATCGTAAAGGGCCTGCTCGTCAATGTGGAATTCTTCATATACATCCTGTTTTTCCACGATTCCCCGGACAGAGACCATATCCTCCATGGAAAAAGTACATTCCAGCGCAATGGTACTCAGATATACCGCCTGGTCCGCCGTGATACTGGTTATCATATGCTTGGAAGCCGTACTGTAAAGGGTCACCGGAAGGGTAATGTCCTTCCTGGTCTGCTCCTTTACTTTGGCAATAAATGCAGAAAGGTACTGCTTCTGTCTCTCCATACGCAGGCTGTTGGCTCCCAGCTCCTCCGTCTCCACCTGGCGCTCCTGCACATAGTGAAGGGCCTGTCTGCCTGTCAGCGTCAGGGTATTCCCCAGCGCCAGCTCCGGCATAAAACGGGACAGATCCTCTATGACCGTCACCTCCACGCCTCCCACCGCATCATTCAGGGATGCTACCGCTTTTACGTCTATGGCTGCGTAGCCATGTATGGGGATCCCATAAAACAGGTTGGATACCGCCTGCTCCATCAGCTCGCAGCTGAACTCCTTTCCGTCCCCATAAGCATACTGCAGGGCCAGCTGGGCCTCTTCTTCATACAAAAACAGTCCGCTGGTATCATAAAGCCTGATCTTTGTCATAGTATCCCGCGATATGTTGATCATTTTCAGGGTCTTCGCCTTCTGGTCCATGACTGCCAGCACGATGGTGTCGGCCTGCCCGCCCTTTCCGGGAAGCTTTTCCTTCTGTATGTCCTGTCTGCTGTCCACTCCCAGACACAGAAAGGTAAGCAGATCGTCATTGTATTCATAAAGATTGCCGTGATAAGCAACCTGTCCCTCCTCCGGGATCTTCCCGACATCAGAACCTGCTTCCTCTGCCTCCTGGGCCTGCCGTGCCATCAGCGCCGCCATATCCGCCTGTTGTTCTCCCGCCAGCGCCGCCGCATGATCCTCCAGACTCGCCTTTCCTTTCATGCGGTATAAGACAAAGGCAAACAGGACCAAGAGCACTGCCAGAAGAAATACCAGTACAACCAGTAATATCTTTTTTCCTGTTTTCACTTCCCCCTATTCCTCCTGCAAAACGGCGTGTACATGAAGCCTTTTATCCGCATCGGATTTATTCGGCATGCAGGTGGACAGGGTTATGATCTTATCCTCGCCGGTCACCGTAAAATCCCGGTTGATATTGGCATTCATATCGCGGATGTCATAAATAGACTGCAGATAGCTTTCATAAATATCCTGATCGGTAAAATCAAAGCTGTACAAAACATGTCTGTCATCATACACATGCACTGCAAAAATCTTATAATAAAGCGTTTTATCGGGCAGATAAATGATCACCTGATCATTGGAATCGAAGAAATCCTTATTTTCAAACTTGTGCAGCTCGGTAAACATGGTCTTTGATTTCAGGTTGTGTCCGTAGATCAAGGTGTTGGGATCCGTAAAATCCTTGGAATTCAGGTCTTCCGTATAAATGCACCCCGGATATCCGTAGGATCCGTCCAGGTTATGGTTCAGATAAAAGCTATTGTCCGTAGGATGCCGGAGAATGGGATAATCTATGTTGGTGCCGGGTATGGTAATCCAGGCATAGATATCCTCGTTCAGCGTCTTCAGGTATTCAAAATCGATAGCGGCATCCGTCTCATCCGGATCTTCAGAGGACTCATCCTCCCCTTCTTCCGGGGAAGTCAGCTCCCCGCCGGAAGGACTCTTCTCTTCACCGGAATCCTTCCCTTCACCGAAATCCTTTTCTTCTCCGGAATCCTTCCCTTCGGCGGACTGGCTCTGGCCCAGGGTCATGGCCTGCTCCTTGGCGGAGCGAAATAGCGCCTCCAGTTCCTCCTCCGTAAGAGCCGCCTGGGGCGGCGGCAATGAATCGTCCCCTGTCTGTGGCTGCTGGTTTTCCTGACTTTTGTTCTGCCATTGATACCAGTTTGCGCTGATCCACCTGCCCAAAATAAATGCGGCGGCCAGCCCGGCTATCCCGACAACACACTTTATTAGCATCCGTTTCCTATTTTTCTTCATAACAGTTTTTCTCCGGCCTTTCTGTTTTCAGTCACGCTGTCTTTGGCTTGATCTATACAAGCGTCTATCTATGTACATATTCCGTCACCGGAGCCGCGGGAATCCCAACGGTCTCTTCTCTCTCCTCCCGGCCCAGCCGGTCCTGTCTGTGGTAAAGCTTTTTTGCCCCGTAAATCAATCCCGAGGGCACAATGGCCGCAGCCAGGGGCCTTATCACATAAAGCCATCCCAGAGGATACAGCAGCCCCAGATCGCTGAAATTTCGATATCGCAGCTTCATTTCATCCATGCGGTAACGGAATTTCCTTTTGCGGTAGGAATTGGGATTCTCCCTGTAAAAAAACAATTCCTGCTGGATGTTGGCTCCCCGGTAGCCAAGCTTCAACAGCCTCATAAACAGCTCATAATCCTCACACCGCCAGGTATCCTTGGAAAAACGATAGGCCTCCTGGGTATCGAAAATACTTCTGCGTATCATTACCGTAGGGTGAATAAACGGGGAAAAGCGCAGAAAGGACTGCTTCAGGGGAAATTCCGGCATGACCCTGCGCCCCCAGACTCCCCTTTCATCGATCAGCTTGGCATTGCACCCTGCATAGGCGATCTCCGGATGCGCTTCCATATATTCATACTGCACAGCCAGCCGGTCTCTGTCACAGATATCGTCGTCATCCATTCTGGCAAGGTATTTTCCCCTGGCCAGATCAATACAGGTATTGAGAGAATATGCCAATCCATGATTTTCCGGCGAGTTGATCAGTACGACCCTTTCATCCATCTGCACATACTTTTCCAGATATCCGCAGACCTCCGAATCCGACCCGTCATTATAAATAATAAATTCAAAATCCCAGAAGCTCTGACGAAGCACCGACATAACCGCCTGATCCAGATACTCCCTGTTCCACTGATTGTAGATGCCCATGATCACGCTGATTTTGGGCGCTGTCTCTCGGTCCATACCACTGTACGCTCACAGACAACTGTGTATCCATGAGCTTTCCCCCTGTGTTATTTCATTTCCCCGTATACCTGACGCATAATTCCGTCCGTCCGTTCCAGATCGAACTCTCTGGCCCTGCTGCGGCAAAAAATGGACATTTCCCTGCGCCTGTCCGGCTCTTCCTTCATTTGACGGATCAATTCCCCATATTCTTCGGGACTGTTGCTGTGACAGACATAGCCTGTAATGCCATCCTCCATATATTCTCTGGTTCCCCGGCAGTCGGATGTGATCATGGGAAGCCCTGCCGCCATGGCTTCCAGCGCAGCAATCCCAAGCCCCTCCCTCTTGGAGGGAAATACAAAACAATCGGCGCCCTGCAGCATCCTGGGAATATCATTTCGAAACCCAAAAAATCTCACCTGACGGGCCACCCCCAGCTTCCGGGCCAGTCCCTCCAGATATTCCCTGCGGTATCCCTTCCCGCATATCCCGTAAAAAATATCCGGATCCCTCAGCCTGGCCAGGGCCCGAATGACCGCCTCGTGATTTTTGTTATGATTCAGTTCTCCCACGGAAAGGATATAAAAAATATTTTCACCCAGCTCCAGCTCCTTTCTCACCTGCCTCCGGACCTTTTCATCCGGAGCAAACCTGGAAGTACAGACTCCTACCCCAGGAATCCTGTACACCTTCTTTAAGCGGTGTATCCTTCTGCGCCGCAGAAAAGAACGCGCCCTGACATGATCCTCGCGATTAATGGTGACAATACAGTCCGTATATCCGGCCAGGAAAAATTCCGCCGGATAAAACAACAGCCAGTTCAAAAGAGGGGCCCCTTTATAAAAATGGAATCCATGGGCAGTATAGATTACGTAAGGCCTGACGGCTGCCTGCATCGTCATAGCCGCCAATCGTCCCAGAACGCCGCCCATGGGATTATGGCAGTGCAGGACCCGGATTTCCTCCGTCTTTATAATGGCGCAAAGCTCCCGCAGGGCCCGGATATTCTGCCTGATATGTAAAGGGGATTTCTGTATGTCCACAGGGTGCAGCCGAATCCCCATCTCCTCCAGCTCCTTCAGGTTCAACTCGTAAACAGGATTTGTAAAATTCGTGGCATAGTGAATTTCATAGCCCTGTTCCATCAGAAGCTTTACGTCATTCATTTCAAACTGCGGCAGGAAACCGCCAATAGTGGTAATGATCAGTATTTTCTTCATTCTTATCTGCCGCCTGAATATTTCTCTCTCTCGGAGATTGTCTGATCTACGTTTTAAACGTATTTATTATATACGTTTAAAACGCGTTTTGTCAATATACTAATGACTGGATAATAGCAAATAGGTATTTATTCGGTTACTTTTCACAGATAGGGGCCGCGAGATGTTTTTGCGCGCCGTTTGCAGACATATGTAAATTGTAGATTTTTCCCGGAATTGGAGGATAAAGAACGCCATGAAAGAAACCTATGACCGGCTGGCCGCCGGAGACAGAATACGTTTAAAACGTACTCTTTTAGGCCTTACCCAGGATGAAATGGCCGAAAGGATCAATCGTGCACCAAAATATTATGCAGACATTGAAAGAGGAAGCTGCGGTATGTCCATAGAAACCCTGATGGCGCTTTCCTCCTCGCTGAATATGTCTCTGGATTATATCATATATGGGAAAAATTTTTCAGAAAATGAAAAAGAGCAGCATACCGAAGAGGTAGCTGCCATTATCAATATGCTGGACAATTCCAGCGTTCGAAATCAAAAATATGCCAAAGAGATGCTGAAGCTGTTTCTGGCTGCATGTCCTGCGGAACCGATCATGCAGCCATAGGGAAATCACCCCAGGCTGCCGGTCTCCTTCGCCGGAGGTGATGATGGAAACATTATCTTCATCACTGTTCCCTCCTGCGGCCTGCTGTGAATTTTCAGCTCTGCTCCATGTGCGGATACGATTTTCTGGCAGAGCGCCATGCCGATCCCTGCGCCTCCTTCCTTCCGCGAGCGGGATTTATCAACCATATAAAAGGCTTCCGTGATACGTCCGATCTCCTCTTTGGGAATTCCTCTGCCGTTATCGACAACCTTCACCTCATAGCCTTCTGCCAAAGAGGAACCCTTCAAAAGAATAAATCCCTCCTCCTTGTCCAGTGCCTTAGCTGCGTTGTCCAGAAGGTTGTAAAACAGAGACAGCAAAAGCTCCCTGTCTCCGAAAATAGTACCCTGCTCCATACACACCTTTCCGCGGATGTGCTTTTGCCTCCAGACAGGCCTCATGGTAGTGCGGATATCTTCCTCCAGGCCTTTAGTATCTATGGGACGCAATGCACAAGTTTCCTTGTCCATGCTTACCAGCTCCAGCAGCTTATGGGAAAGACTCTCCAGGCGCTTCCCCTGACTGTAAATATAAAAATACGCGTCGCTCCGCTCTTCCTCCGACAGTTTCATGGAATTGAGCATATCCGCATAGCCGATAATGGATGTGAGAGGCGTTTTCAACTCATGGGCAAAGGCCGCCGTAAAGTCTTCCTTTTGCTTTGCCTCCAGCGCCTTCATTTCCATCTGTTCTACCAGCCGGTCCGCCATGCGGTTAAAATTTCTGGCCAGATGGCCGATTTCATCTCTGTCCCTGTTGTGAGAGCGCAGGTCATATTCTCCTTCCGCAATCCTTCCTGCCAGCCGGTCCAGGCTGCTGATCGGCCAGGTAATATACCTGGACAGAACATATATACATATGCCTCCCGCCATCAGCAGACTCATCAGCGAAATTCTGTATTGATTTACCAGATCCTGCCGGTCTTGGTAGACGGCGGTCATTTCCCTGCACATTCCCAGGATCACCGGCACCCTTGTCACATGGGAAATGGCGGCGGTAAACATGTAATAACCGTCGCCTATTTCCCGGACGCAGTATCCGTAGCTGTTCTTTTCATCCAGAGCTCCCACCAGCTCATCCACCGCTTCCCGGAACCCCATTCCTTCCACATAGTCTATGCCGTACAGGGCACTTCCGTCCTGCCACAGGATAAAACAGCGGCTTCCGTCTCTTTCCACACTGTCCCTGATGCTGTCAATAGTTCTGCTGACCGCATAGTCATCGCCGAATTCCTCCTGTGCCTGGCATCCCATCTCGAAAAGAATATGAAACATCCTGCTCTCACTATTTCCTCTCTCAATCTCCCGATCCAGAATCCGGGAAAAATTTGAGGACAGGAGCCAGATACCAAAGGCTGTAAAGATAATGGTAAGCAGCACCAGCGTGGAAAAAAATAATTTATCTGCAAATTTCATCGGTCAATGCTCGCCTTCCAGACGATAGCCCACCTTATAGACGGCTGAAATCTCGTTGTCCCAGTTCAGCTTTTTCTTAAGACGCTGGATATGAAGATCCACCGTTCGGCTCTGTCCCATATAATCCCCGCCCCAGACATTTTCGTAAATTGTCTCACGATACAGGGCAATATTCCGGTTTCTGGCCAGCAAAAGCAACAGGTCAAACTCCTTCATGGTAAGAGCAATCTGCTCTCCGCCCCGGGTAACGGACCGGGATGCCGTATCGATCACCACATCAAAAACCTCCAGCACCGTTTCCCCTTTGTGGTACCTGCGCAGCACTGCCTCTACTCTGGCCAGCAGTTCTACGATTTCAAAAGGCTTTGTCAGGTAGTCATCCGCTCCCATTCTCAGGCCCTTTACCTTGTTTTCCGTGGTTCCCAGCGCCGTCAGAAATATCACCGGCAGTTCCAGCGTCCTGGCATATTCCATCAACTCATATCCGTTGATTCCAGGCAGCATCACATCCAAAAGCAGCAGATCATACTTACCGCTCCCCATCAGATCTGCAGCCTTTTCACCATCCGCCGCCCAGACACACTCATAGCCTGCTCTGCGCAGGTTCATTTTAATCAGATTCGCGATAGGTTCTTCATCCTCCGCAATTAAAATCTTTAACATGGCCAATCCCTCATTTGTCACAAGCTATAATGTAATATGGCCTAAATTTGTATCAAACTTGTATAACTTACCTGGCTCCCTTGTCATATATTTCTCCCAAAGCCCTGGGAGCACCGTTCTGCCGGGAGAAAAATACCAGCAACAGAAGCGTAAGTACATAGGGCAGAATCATCACCAGATCCTGGAAGCTGCTGGGCATCTGAAGCACCTGCACCAGCCGATAGCCGCCTGACCGGGCAAATCCGAAAAGAAGGCAGGCTCCAAGAGTGGGCAGGATACGCCAGTTTCCGAAGATCAGAGCCGCAATGGCCAGATATCCATAGCCTACGTAAATGCTAGATGAAAAATTGGCCGATATGGAATAGGCAAAGCAGATACCTCCCAGGCCGGAAAGTCCGCCGCAGATCACAATGGCGGACAGGCGAACCTTATTCACATTCCGTCCCGCCGCATCCACCGCATGCGGATTGTCTCCGCAGGCACGCAGATGCATTCCGAAACGGGTCCGGTACATGATGAACCAGGCGATAAAGGCCACTGCCACAATCACCAGCTCAAAGGGATATAAATTGGTAAAGACCGCTCCCAGTACAGGGATCCTGGAAATCACGGGTATGGTGATTTTAGAGGATACCGTCAGCACAAATTTGTCGGAGGCAGCTCCGAAGATAACCCTGTTCAAAAGCTTGGTAAGATAGGCCGTCATGGCCATGGCCATAATATTGACCACCACACCGCTGATCACCTGATTTGCCTTAAACCTCAGACAGAGCAATGCATGGATCAGGGCAAAAACAGCGCCCCCTGCCACGGCAAAAACCATGGCAATATAGAAGGGCACCGGCGAGTTTCCCGAAAAAGCCCCTGACACAGCCACAGCAACAAAGGCTCCCACAAAAGCACCAAAGCCCTGAAGCCCCTCCACCGCCAGCATGGTTACACCGGATTTTTCACAATATATGCCTCCAATGGCCATGATGAACAAAGGAAGCGCAAAGGACAATCCGTCTATAATGATAATATCCATTTATACACCTCCCTGCCCGTTTTGGGCATCCTTTGCATTTAGCTTCTCCTGTCTGCGCCGCTCCAGCTTCCACTTCATATATACATTGCAGGCGCTGAACAGCAGGATAATTCCCGTGATCACAGACGCAATCTCCGAGTCCACTCCCGCCGTGGATTTCATGTAAGTGCTTCCCTTGCCGATCAGACTGATCAGCATCGTAGAAAAAATAATGCCGAAGGGATTATTATTGCCCAGCAGCGAAACCGCTATGGCATCAAATCCCGTGCTCAAAAGCACCCTTGGCTGAATGGAGCCCACATAGCCCAGATAATAGGTCACTCCAGCCAGTCCGGCCAGCACACCGGATATGGTCATGGACAGCACCATACACTTTCCCACCCGAATACCCGCATACCGGGCCGCACTTCTGGAACAGCCTACCGCCTTCAATTCATATCCAAGCCTCGTCTTTTCAAATAAAAACCATACCAGCACCACTGCCAGAGCCGCAAATATGACCCCCAGCGGAATATCCATTTTCAGGCCTCCTACCGGCGTATCCATAAGCGTAAGACGGCTGGCGGCTGACACCTCCGCAGACTGCCTGGACACCGGATCCACATAAAAGGTATTGATCAGGAAGCTCACCACATACTGGAAAATATAATTCAGCATAATGGAGGAAACTACCTCGTTGATGTTGAATTTATATTTCAGAAAACCAATCAGCGCTCCCGCCGCTCCTCCGGCAAACATCCCCACCAGAAGCACCAGCGGCTTGGCCAGAACGCTTCCCAGACCGCTGTATCCAACCAGAACTGTTGCGGTAAATCCGGCGGCAAGCATCTGCCCGGAGACGCCGATATTAAACAGTCCCGCCCGAAGAGCCACGGCCACGGCCAACGCGGCAAATATCATGGGAGTAAAGTAATTTACATAGCTGAAAAAGTCTGTCAGCATATTTTTATAATTGGCGTAGGAGGCCTTGGGAGCCAGCCCGCTTCCCTGCAACAGCGCATAATAGGACCGAAAGGGATTACTTCCTGTAACGGCAATGATAACGCCTCCGGCCACAAGACTGCACAAAATCGCAAAAAGAGGAATTTTTATGGCATTCCAGGTTTTATTTCCTTTTTTCATGACTCTTCCCCTCCTTATCTGCCGCGCCTGCATTCAAACCTTCCCCGACATATGTATGCTCCGTCTTTTCGGCATGCCTGACCCCCATCATAAATTCGCCCACCTGCTCCGTGGTCAGAGTGTCTGCCGCCGCTATCTTCTGGATCTCGCCGTTGTAGATCACCCCTATGGTATCCGCACAGTTCATGATCTCATCCAGCTCCAGCGAAATCAGCAGGATCGCCTTTCCCTTATCCCTCTGGGCAATCATCTGTTTATGGATATTTTCAATGGCTCCGATGTCAAGACCCCGGGTAGGCTGGACAAATATCATCAGCTCGGAATCCAGCTGGACCTCTCTGGCAATAATCGCCTTCTGCTGATTGCCGCCGCTCATGGACCGGACAACGGTAGAACTCCCCTGACCGCTGCGGATATCGTATTCCTCAATCAGACGACTGCTGTTTTCCTCAAAAGCCTGATGGTCCAGCACTCCATTTCTGCAGAAGGGTTCCCGGAAATAATCCTTCAGCGCCAGATTTTCAGAGAGAGTAAAATCCATCACAAGACCGTAATTATGCCGGTCCTCCGGAATATAGGAGATTCCCTGAAGAGTCCTCTGGCGGATGGGCATGTGGGTGATGTCCGTTCCGTTTAAAATAACGGAGCCGCCCCGAATGGGAATCAGGCCGGTTATGGCGTCGGCAATCTCCACCTGGCCGTTTCCTGCCACCCCTGCAATAGCCAGAATCTCTCCTTTACGTACCTGAAAGGAAACATTTTTCACCACCTGGAAATCCTGCCGATTGTATACATCCAGGTTCTTTACCTCCAGCACCACATCCCCGGGAGCTGCCGGCTTTTTGTCCGTTTCAAAGCTTACCTCCCGGCCCACCATCAAATTGGCCATGGTTTTGGTGGAGGTGGAGGCCACATCCATCACATCAATCAGCCTGCCCCGGTTTAAAATAGCGCAACGGTCAGCGATCTGCTTGATCTCCTCCAGCTTATGGGTAATCAAAATAATGGTCTTGCCCTTATCCCGAAGCCCCTTTATAATCTCCAGCAGAAAATGAATCTCCTGGGGAGTGAGGACTGCGGTAGGCTCATCAAAAATGAGGATTTCCGCCTCCCGGTAAAGCATTTTTAAAATCTCCACTCTCTGCTGAGTGGACACATTGACATTTGCGATCACATCCTCCGGATTGACTGCAAGCCCATATTTTTCTGAAAGAGCGGCGATATCGCTGTTGGCCTTTTTCCTGTCCACCACAGGAATACAGCCCAGGAGCTTTTTCACCGGCTCCATGCCCATAACAATATTTTCTGCTATAGTATAGTTTGAGATCAGCTTGAAATGCTGATGCACCATACCGATGTTCAGCCTTGTGGCATGGTTGGGGGATTCCAGCCGTACCTTTTCTCCCCTGATGAATATCTCCCCCTCATCAGGCTCATACATGCCGAACAGCATACTCATCAGCGTAGATTTTCCCGCGCCGTTTTCCCCCAGAAGGGCAAAGATCTCACCCTTCCTCACCTGGATGTTCACATCGTCATTAGCCACGATCCCCGGAAACCTTTTGGTGATATGTTTCATTTCAACAATATAATCCGCCATGTTCCTCCCTCGCATCCGCTTCCGCAGACTTTTGTCAGACTCTCATCATATCCTGAAGCTTTCTCAATCCTTTTTCAAAACCTTCTAACCTATTATCATTCATATGCAAATCCCCCCGGCTCTTCACTCCGGCACAACTAAGAAAAAGAGATGCCGTACTAAGCATCTCTCTTTCTGTTTGCCGAGTCCTACCAGGTAAAGGTCTCGGGAGTGATCCCGTTGAAGTTGGCAGCAGGAACGATCTTTCCTGCCTTGAGATCCGCCTGTGCCGCATCGATTTTGGAAATAGCGTCGGCAGAAAGCTGGCATCTTCCCTCAGCGCTCACATACCCGGTGGAATCGGTGGAAGCCGTCAGAGTCACATTGGCACCCTTGAAGCTGCCGTTCTTGACCTCGTTGAGTACATTGTAAACCGTGTCATGCATAACCTTCAGTCCGCTGGTCAGCACCACATTATTATCTCCGTTTGCACCGTCGTCATACTGGTCTACATCACAGCCGATCACCATTACGCCCTCGGCCTCCTTGGCAGCGGTAAACACACCGTTTCCGGAGCCGCCGGCCGCCACAAAGATAATGTCAACACCCTCCGCAATCAAAGCGTTTGCAATCACCTTGCCGGTAGCCTCATCGGAGAAGTCGCCCACATAATTGCCTCCCACATTAGCGCCCGTCACATCGGTACCCGCATAGGAAGGAAGCTCAATCACTTCCACATTCAGTCCTTCGGTGGTATTTGCGTAGAGCACACCGCACTCAAAGCCGTACTGGTAATTTACGTTGGAGGGATAAGCAATGCCGTTTACCACGGCCACCTTGCCGGTCTTGGTGGAAAGGGCAGCGGCCATACCTGCATAGAAGCCGCTCTCCTGCTCCGCATAATATGCGGCATACACGTTTTCAATCACCTGATCTGCAGTAACCTCGGTTCCGTCTACAGTGGGCCAGGAATCGATCAGAATAAACTTGGTATCGGGATTTTCCTGAGCCAGATTGCCGATGCCGGCAAACTGATAACCGCAGCATACAATCACGTCAAAATCCGCCACCACATCGGCTACCGCCTGAACAGCGGCTGCACTGTCACCGCTCTCCTCCCGGACGGGAGTCACAGTGGCACCTTCATTTTCCTCAATAAACTTCAGGACGCCGTTATAATTATCCTGGTTAAAGGAACCGTCGTCCACGCCGGAGGGGCTGGACACGATGGCGATCTTCAGCCCGTCTCCCTCTTTACTGCCGCTCCCGGGTTCTGTCCCGCAGGCCGTCATCGAAAACACAAAGACGGCAGCAAGTACAAGTGCCAAAATTTTTTTCATAATATATCCTCCTATTGGTATGTACCGATGCATACTACATCGGCTTGTCCTTTTACAAGAGATAATATATCATTTATTCCATCAAAATTCAACATAAAATCTTAAGAATTATGTAACAACAGGAACCAATGTTAACACATCAGTCCCTGTAAATGCAATGTCTCAATGCTTCCGGCCAAATTAATAAAAATGAGAGAAAAAAATTTCAATCAACTCAGGAAGTGCCATCAATAAATCAATAAGCACTTCCCAAAAACTTCTTTTCTCTGACGGCTCATCGTTCCATTCAATCGGCAGTTTGATTATACATCCCCCCATTTCCACCATCCATATTCCTGCATGTTAAACTCCCAGATTTTCTGAGCTTTATTGTACATTGTATTATAAGATATCCCGCAGCTGCTCAGCCTGGGTTCGGTCCAGATGCACATCCAGCTGATTATAAGGAAGCTCGATAAACGGCGTCAGATGCGAAGCATCCTCTTTTTTAAATGCGAGGGCTGAACTCCGGCCAAATTAATAAAAAGGAGAGAAAAAAAATTCAATCAATTCTGTAATCATATCCACTATATCAAGAAGCACTTCCCAAAGACTTTTTTTATCAGACGGCTCATCGTTCCATTCAATCGGCAGTTTGATTATACATCCCCCCATTTCCACCATCCATATTCCTGCATGTTAAACTCCCAGATTTCCTGAGCTTTATCGTACATTGTATTATAAGATATTGTATGAGGATATGCTATTCCCGTAATCTTATATGCAGGATTTGTATATTCATTGTTTATATAGTCCCATGTCATCGAAATTTCACCATTTCCTGATTCTGTATAAACGCTCACTTCACGATTATTATATGAGTAATCATATATATATGCCCGTCTTAATGCAAGAAATGAATACGATTCAGAGAAATAATAATCAATGCTGGCATTTAGCCTTAAAACTCCGGAAACGACTTGTACCACCCCTCTTAATGAGTTAATCAATGTACCAGATGCTATTTTTAAAGATCCCGCAATTACAGAAACAGCAGAATTAGCCGCATAAAAATAACTCTTTTTTGCCGTTTGAGAATAGTTAATCATACTGTCTTTTACTGACATATCTAAATATCTTCCACAGGATGAAGAATATCGTGACTGCTTACTAACTTGATTATTTGTATACCTCGGATAAGTAGTCTCAACATTGCCTGCTGGTTTTATAATTTGATCCGCTGCCCTGGCCGCATAAACAGAATTATTTGAAATTGGCCTTATTACAGTACCCTCGGGATCATATTCAACCGTATACTTGCTTTGCAATTCCGGAGGTAACATAACATTCGTCGAATCGGCTTGTTCTACTAAGCACTTCTCTATTAATTCAAGATCCTCTTCTGGCATTTGCCACATAGTATACTGTTGTCTCAGTTCGTTCATATCATACGTCTCAACAACAACACCATTTACAGATAAAGTTGCCCTTCCCGTAGAAAAGTCCCATAATACTGTGAAACATCCGTGGTGGTACGAGTAATTATTTCCCGATAACTTTCTGTTGTAATATCTTCAATCGTGATTCCTTCATAATACACTATTTCGTGTCCTTCACCAATTGTAACATTCCATCTGCATTTCCTTTGTCTTCCAATTCGTTTGCAATAGAACAAAAAGAAGTACTTGTAAACATAATAACAGCAAGCATCATACTTAACACTTTTTTCATTTTTTCCTCCTCATTCTAAGCACTATCAGTAAGTAACAGTATCTATTGCAATTTTTTTACAATTCCCCCTTTCTTTTCTATATAGTTCAAAAACAACTTCCTGTTCCTCATATTTTCTCATTGATTATTTTAATTTAATCATAACATATAAATTGAAAAAAGTATAGCTTTTTTAGTAATTATTCTGAAAAAAACAGAGGCTGTAAACTTTTCCACAATAATCGTAGAAAAGTTTACAGCCTTTTATAAATTAAACATGTCTATCCCATCCAATTATTTGTCACAAAATATAATTCCTTTCACAGCTACTCAGCCTGGGTTCGGTCCAGATGCACATCCAGTTGATTATAAGGAATTTCGATCCCCGCCCGATCCAGAGCCAGCTTACAGTTTTCCGTAATCCGCCACTTTCCCGGCCAGAAATCGCTCTGGGCAAACCAGCACCGGACTCCCAGATCCACGCTGGAGCTGCCAAGGTTGTCCACAAAAACAAAATGATCCCTGTCCTTCATCACCGCCTCGTCCTCCTCCAGCACCTGAAGCAGAACCTCCTTGGCTTTTTTCAGATCCGCCTTATAGGAAATTCCCACCACAATATCCATCCTTCTGGCATCCTGAGCGGTATAGTTGATCAGACTGTTGTTGGCCAGACTGCCGTTGGGAAGAACGATGGTCCGGTTGTCCGGCGTCACCAGCTTTGTATAAAAAATCTGGATCTCAGCCACCGTCCCCTCCTTTCCAGAAGAGCCCTCCTGAATATAGTCCCCCACCTTAAAGGGCTTCAGAATCAGCAAAAGCACTCCCCCGGCCAGGTTGGACAGACTTCCCTGAACTGCCAGACCGATGGCCACACCCGCAGATCCCAGCAGTGCTACGATACTGGCGGCATCCAGCCCAAAGGAAGACGCCAGCATCAAAAACAGAAGCACATAGAGCGCGGCCTTCACAAAGGAATCCACAAATTGAATGGCCCCCAGCTCCGCCCCGGCCCGCTGCATGGACTTTTTTATGATCTTACGTACCAGCTTGATCAACTGGCTGCCCACCAGGAAAAACAATGCCGCCAGCAGCACCCTTGCTCCCAGCCTCAGGGCCTTTTCCGGAATTTCCGCCAAAAACTGCCCGATCACATCAGGCTGCAGCATTTCTTCCAAAGATTCGCCGGACCCTGCCGCCATAACCCACAGATTTGTCATTACCATCTATTCTTTACTCCCTGCCGGCGTCGTCCGGCTTCACTCCTTACTTCTGCCGCTGCTTTTTCCGGCGGTTTTTCCCTTTCGGGCCGTTCCCTTCCCGGCTCTTCCTGCGGCTTTTGCAGCATTTCCGGTCCCTGCTTTTTCTACGTTTTTCTTTTCAGCACTTTTCCTTTCAGTGATTTTCTCTTCAGTGCTTTTCCTTTCAGCACTTTTCTTTTCAGTGCTTTTCCTTTCAGCACTTTTTTCTTTCTTCCGGCTGTTTACAGGCTCCTTCTCCAGATTCTTTTTCCCGTCCTTTGCCGCTTTCTTTTCCCTGATCTGGTCCAGTTCCTCCCTGGTATAAGGAATGTATCTCAGAATGCTCGCCGACAAAGGCGCCAGCTTCACCGTAACGGAATCCGGTCTGTCGTCCCATTCCACTTCCTTAGAACGCTTCAGACGGCTGTTTACCACGCCGGTTCCACCGTATTTTTCATCGTCGGAATTAAAAATCTCCTTATACTTTCCTGCCATGGGAACTCCTGTGGTGATCTCCTTCTCCACCCCGGAAAAATTGGCCACTATCAACAAAATCTCATCCTTCCCTCTCCCTTTTCTCAGATAGGTGAGATAGCAGTCGTCCGCGGAAATATTATTGATCCACTGAAATCCCTCCGGAGAATCATCCAGCTCATGCAGCTCCGGGCATTCCTGGTAAAGGCGGTTCAAATCCTTTACCAGGGAAGCAATCCCTCTGTGCTCCGGCTGTTCCGCCAGCTCCCATTCCACCTGCCGGGCCTCGTTCCATTCGTCAAACTCCCCGAGATCCTGCCCCATGAAAAGGAGCTTTTTGCCGGGATGGGTCATCATATAAGAGTAGGTCAGCCGCAGATTTGCAAATTTCTGCTCCCGCTCCCCGGGCATCTTCCCCAGCAGTGTGGCCTTGCCGTGTACCACCTCGTCGTGGGAAAACACCAGAATAAATTTTTCGCTGTAGGCATAGATCATGCTGAAGGTCAGCTCTCCGTGATGATAGCTCCTGAAGTAAGGGTCACAGCGGATATACTGCAGATAATCGTTCATAAAGCCCATATTCCACTTCAGATCAAAGCCCAGGCCGCCCTGATCCAGGCCGCCGGTAATCATGGGGAAGGCCGTGCTCTCCTCTGCAATGGTAAGCACACCCGCGTTGCGCTTTTTCATAATGGAATTCAGGTGCTTTATCATTTCCATGGCCTCCAGATTTTCCTTTCCGCCATACATATTTGCCACCCATTCTCCGTCATTTTTTCCATAATCCAGATAAAGCATGCTGGCCACGGCATCCATCCGGATTCCGTCCGCATGATATTTTTCCACCCAGAACAGCGCGTTGGCGATCAGATAGTTGGACACCTCCGGCCTTCCGTAGTTGTAGATCAGCGTTCCCCAGTGGGGATGATATCCCTGTCTGGGATCCTTATGCTCATACAGGCAGGTTCCGTCAAAATTGGATAGACCGTAGGTATCTCTGGGGAAATGGGCCGGCACCCAGTCCAGAATCACGCCGATTCCCGCCTTGTGAAGGGCATTCACAAAATACATAAAATCCTCGGGAGAACCGTATCGGGCAGTGGGCGCATAATATCCGATCACCTGATAGCCCCAGGAGCCGTCAAAGGGATGCTCCATCACAGGCATCAGTTCCACATGAGTATACCCCATCTCCTTCACATATGGAATCAGCTTATCCGCAATATCCCGGTAGTTTGCATAAGCCTCCCCCTCTCCGGGCGCGGCAAAGGAGCCCAGATACATTTCATAGACGCTGACCGGCGCATTCCCGCCCTGGAATTCCTTTCTTTTTTGAATGAATGCGTCATCCTCCCAGGTAAAGCTCCCCAGATCCGCTACAACAGAGGCCGTCTCCGGACGCAGCTGAGCGGCGTTTCCGTAAGGATCTGCCTTCAGATAGGTCATGCCCCCTTTCAGCTTTAATTCAAATTTATAGTTATCCCCCACAGCTGCATCGGGAATAAAAAGCTCAAAAATGCCGGAATCCCACAGGCGCCTCATCTGATGGACTCTCCCGTCCCAGCCATTGAAATCCCCCGCCACGCTGACCCGCATGGCCGCAGGCGCCCATACGGCAAAGCAAACACCCTCTACTCCATCTATCACGCAGGGATGTGCCCCCAGCTTCTCATAGATGGTATAATGAATTCCGTTCTTGAATTTCTCCGTATCCTGCTTTGTGATCTGAGGCTCAAAACGATATGCCTCCTGGCGCACATACCGGTTTCCATCTGCGTCCTCCACTATATAATGATAGATCGGCAGCTTATTCGATCCGGGAACAAGCGCGGCAAAATAGCCGTCCTCGTCGGCCAGCTCCATAGGTATCGTCTCCTCCATCCCCTCGAAGACCAGCTCCGCCTTTTTCGCCCCCGGGAAATACGCCTGAATCAGGTATTGCTTTCCTGTTTTGTGGGGCCCCAGAAGCGTGTGAGGATCATCGCATTCCGAATAAATGATCTCCTCGATCTTTGGCCAGTTCATCATTTTATACAACCTGTTATTCATAGCTTTACCTCCCTGCGTGCCATTCTTCTTATTATTGTACCAAAAAAAACTATACAGAACAAGCTTCCGGTGATAAACTATGAAAAAAGGTGTCCTGGGACAAAAAAGGTTTCCCCGGAACACATGAAAAAAAGATAAGAAGAGGTGAATCATATGACTGAAGAAAACAGAAAGCTTTTGGAGCGCATCAACAGCTTTGCAGAAAGCACTCTGGGTGAAATCGATCCCCAGAAAACCCAGGTTTCCGTACAGCTGGACAAGCTCAAGCCCATAATGGAAGAAATTGCGGCAGAAAAAGGAATGACGCTGGAGGATGTATTTATCCTCTATATGGATCTTCAAAGCGAGGCATCCTGTGCCAGCAATGAAAAACTGAAGGAGAGCCTCCAGGACCTGAATGACGGCTTTGACGGCGGCTCCCCTCTGCTGTTCCGGTAAGTCAAACTATAATACGCACCCGGAACACTCCTTTGATTTTTTCCAGCGCTTCCACAATATCCTGTGTGGGAACCTCCTCCACATCCAGCATGGTATAGGCATATTCGCCCCGGGATTTGTTTGTCATATCGCTGATATTAATGCCCTTTTCACCGAATTCCGCCGTAAACTTCGTGATCATGTTGGCGGTATTTCTATGAAAAATAGCCACCCGTCCTGCCTTGGTGCACACTCCCATATCGCAGGAGGGGTAATTTACGCTGTTTCTGATATTGCCGTTCTCCAAATAATCCATGATTTCCTGAACGGCCATAACAGCGCAGTTGTCCTCGGATTCCTCCGTACTGGCGCCCAGATGCGGAATCACGATACAGCCCTTCTGTCCGGCAGTGACCGGATTGGGGAAATCGGTTACGTAACGCGCTACCTTTCCGCTCTGAAGCGCCTCCAGCACATCCTTCTCGTTGGCCAGCAGATCCCTGGCAAAGTTTAAGATGACCACGCCCTCCTTCATCCTGGCGATTGACACGGCATTGATCATGCCCTTTGTGGAATCCAGCAGCGGCACATGGATGGTGATATAATCACAGTCCGCATAAATATCGTCCACGTTCAGCACATGCTTTACCGCCCTGCTCAGATTCCAGGCAGCGTTGACGGACAGGTAAGGATCATATCCGTAGACCTCCATGCCAAGGGACACGGCGGCGTTTGCCACCTTGACGCCGATGGCGCCCAGTCCGATGACTCCCAGCTTCTTGCCCATGATCTCGGTTCCTGCAAAGTTTTTCTTTTCCTTCTCGGCTGCCTTGGCAATGTCAGCATTCTCCCTGGAATCCTTCACCCACTCGATACCGCCGATCACATCCCGGGCCGCCAGAAGCATCCCGGCAATGACAAGCTCCTTCACGCCGTTGGCGTTTGCTCCGGGGGTATTAAACACCACCACACCCTTTTCCGCACACTTTTCCAAAGGAATATTGTTGACGCCGGCTCCGGCCCTGGCCACCGCCAGAAGGCTATCCGGGATCTCCATCTCATGCATGGAAGCGCTTCTCACCAATATTCCCTCCGCCTCATTTACATCGGCTGTAACCTGATACTTATCGCTGAAATTCTTCAGCCCCACATCTGCAATGGGATTCAGACAATTAATCTTATACATTTCACTTTTCCTCATTTTCAAACTTTTTCATAAACTCCACCAGCTTTTCCACACCCTCTATAGGCATTGCATTATAGATGCTGGCCCGCATGCCGCCCACGCTTCTGTGTCCCTTCAGATTCTCAAAGCCCGCTTCTTTGGCCGCTTTCACAAATCTGACGTCCAGATCCCCGTCGCCGGTGACGAAGGGCACATTCATCAAAGAACGGTCCTCTTTTCTGACTGTTCCCTTAAACAGACGGCTTTCATCCAGGAAATCATAGAGAATTTTTGCCTTCCTTTCATTGTATTCCTTCATGGCCTCCAGACCGCCCTGACGTTTCAGCCACTGAAACACCTTTCCGCAGATGTAGATCCCGTAAGCGGGAGGTGTGTTATACAGGGATGCATTGTCCGCATGAATCTTATAGCGCAGCATAGTGGGCGTACCGGGAAGCACATCCTCTGTAATCAAATCCTCCCGAATGATCACAATGACCACACCCGCAGGACCGATGTTCTTCTGAACGCCTCCGTAGATCACTCCGTATTTCTCCACATTCACAGGCTCTGACAAAAAGCAGCTGGAAACATCCGCCACCAAGGGCTTTCCCTTGGTATTGGGCAAGGTTTTAAATTTTGTTCCGTAGATGGTATTGTTCTCGCAAATATACACATAATCCGCATCCGGACTGACATCCAGATCAGAGCAGTCAGGAATATAGGAAAAGTTTTCATCCTCCGAGGAAGCGATCTTGTTAGCCTTTCCGTAGATGCCGGCCTCCTGCCAGGCTTTCTTTGCCCACTGCCCCGTGACAATATAGTCTGCCACCCGATTTTTCATCAGGTTCATGGGAATCATGGCAAACTGCTGGCTGGCGCCTCCCTGCAAAAACAAAACTCTATAATTTTCGGGAATCCCCATCAACTCCCGCAGATCTGCCTCCGCCCCCTGGATAATGCTCTCGTACGCCTTGGACCGGTGGCTCATCTCCATAACGGACATACCCGTTCCTCTGTAATCCAGCATTTCTTCCGCGGCCTCCCGCAGCACCTCCTCCGGCAAAACAGCCGGACCTGCAGAAAAATTATACACTCTGGACATTTAATCTTCCTCCTCAGATGTTATACACATTTATGCAAAAAACACTACTTTTGTTACTGTCCGCCGACGCTTTCATACAGACCGGAGCCCACAGATTTAGAACACGGCGCGTCTAATAGAACATAATCACCGGCGTGCCGATTTCCGTCATTTCATAAATATCCGGCATCACCTTGGGCGGAATATTGATACAGCCGTGAGACCCGTTGGTTTTATAAATAGTACCGCCAAACTTGCTCCGCCAATCGGCGTCGTGAATGCCGATACTTCCCTTCACAGGCATCCAGTATTTCACCGGCGAAGCATAATCCGGCCCCCGCAATATCCTGTCCCGCTGCTTATTGTACACGAAATTAATGCCCTGAGGCGTTCCGTGCCGGGTGCTGAGATTTCCGGTAACAATATCCGTATCCAGCTGCAATTCACCGTCCACATAATAATACAGGTGCTGCTCGGTCATATCCACTTCTATGTATGTGCCGCCGATATCATCCAGTCCTCTCACATACCCCTGCTGTAAATATGCCGGCACATGAACCTGGTCCCGCTTTCCTTCCTTTGCAAGCGCCTCCATCAGATAATTTGTCTCGGCCTCCTGATCCAGCTGAGTCCCGTAGGTAACATATTTGACGCTGACCAGGTCTCCCCTGGTGGACTGAAATTCCTTCGTGGTACCGCAGGTATCATACTGCAGGGCCAGGTTCTCCACCCAGTCTGCCACCTTTTCCTGACTGACAGTGATATGCCCTTCCTGATCCAGCTGCAGTTTTCCGGCTTCGTCCACCGCCAAAAACGTTCCTGTAATCTCAGGTGTCAGCGCAATCTGCTCCGCGCCCATGTCGTAGACGATCCCGCAGTCCAGAAACGCCTCCACCTGGCTCCACAGCTCCCGCTGGGATCTGTCCGCAGCGCTGTCCTCAAGGTCCCCGTAACAGCCTCCCTCCTCCAGGGAAACGGCTGTCTGACCCTTTGAAAGACATTCTTTCAGGTATAAAAAAGCCCTGTCCGGCGCCAGCCGGTCCGTATTCCCGTCATAGAGACAATATTCCCCGTCCTCGCAACTCACATTCACCCCTGCGGGTCTGTTCTTCTCTTCCTGTACAAAGGAAAGGCCCATAAACCAGCTTTCCAGTTTCTCTTCGTTCCAGACAAAACATGCAGGCTCCAATTCTACTATGGCAGGCCGGTTCAGATTTGCCAGCCAAAAAAAGGAAGCGTGCTGCCTCAGGTAATCTCGAAGCAGTCCTGTATAATCCGCAGCAGCATCCAGATCCTGCAAATCCACCTGCCAGCTGGAGCCGTCTGCCTCCTGCAGGGTCAGCACCGGCAGCTGGGTCTGTGCCGCCAGCTCCCTGTTAACCTCTTCCACTGTCTTTCCGGTGCAGTATACTCCATTGATCCAGGTGTTCACCGGAAAATTATTGCGATAATACATGCCCAATGCCAAAAATCCTGCCAGGATCAGGAAAAGCCCGCATCCCAAGAACAACAGCAGGGCACGAAATATTTTCTTCATAGTATCTTCTATCTGGCAGCCAGATCCTCTCCGTCAAATACTTCTGCGATGGGCGCCCCTGCGGGAACCATGGGAAATACCTTATCATCCTCCGGGATAACACACTCAATCAAAACCGGCACCTTCATGGCAATGGCTTTTTCCAGAGCCGGTGCAACCTCTTCCTTTTTAGTAACCCGGATGGCCTCACAGCCCAGTCCCTCAGCCACTTTACAGAAATCCACCTTGTCGTTCAGCACGGTTTGTGAGTAGCGCTTCCCGTAAAACAGTGTCTGCCACTGACGCACCATACCCAGCACATGATTATTGATCACCACCTGAATAATGGGAATGTTGTATCTGCTGGCCGTGGCAAGCTCGTTCATATTCATGCGGAAGCACCCGTCCCCGGCAATGTTGATGCAGATTTTATCCGGCTGACCCAGCTGAGCGCCAATGCAGGCTCCCAGACCGTAGCCCATTGTTCCCAATCCCCCTGAGGACAGGAAGGTTCGAGGATGCGTATAATGAAAATACTGCGCCGCCCACATCTGATGCTGTCCCACATCGGTGGTAATCACCGCCTCTCCCTCCGTGACCCTTTCAATGGTTTCAATCACATAGGGGCAGGACAGCTGATCGGGATCATACCGCAAAGGATATTTTTCCTTCATGTCAGCAATGGTCTTCATCCAATCGGTGTGCTCCTGCTGTTCCAGTCGATTGTTTATATCCCGGAGCGCCTGCTTCAGGTCACCTGCCAGAGAAGCATCCACACGAATATTTTTATTGATTTCCGCCTCGTCAATATCTATATGAATAATTTTGGCATTTTCTGCAAATTTTTTGGGATTTCCCGTCACGCGGTCAGAAAAACGGGCCCCCAGCGCCACCAGCAAATCACACTGGCTTACCCCCAGATTGGAGGTCTTGGTGCCGTGCATTCCGATCATTCCCGTATACCGGGGACTTCTGCCGTCAAAGCCTCCCTTTCCCATCAGGGTGTCGCATACCGGAGCGTCCAAAAGCTCCGCAAACTGCGCCGCCTCTTGAAAGGCTTCAGAGATCACAGCTCCCCCGCCCAAATATATATATGGCTTTGATGCGCTTTTCAGAAGCTCTACCACCTTTTCCACGTCCTCAGACGTATAACGGCACTTTTTCTCCTCCGGCTCAAGAGGCTCGGGCATATATTCGCACACGGCGGCTGTCACGTCCTTGGTGATATCCACCAACACGGGACCGGGCCTTCCGCTTCTGGCAATCCGGAATGCCTTGCGGATGGTATCCGCCAGAATTTCCACATTTTTCACAATATATCCATGCTTGGTGATGGGCATGGTCACGCCTGCGATATCTACTTCCTGAAAGGTATCCTTACCCAAAAGCGGAAGATTTACGTTGGCCGTGATCGCCACCATGGGAACAGAATCCATATAAGCCGTGGCAATACCGGTCACCAGATTGGTTGCGCCGGGGCCGCTGGTGGCCATGCAGACCCCCACTCTGCCTGTAGCCCTGGCATATCCGTCTGCCGCATGGGCCGCTCCCTGCTCATGGGACGTCAATATATGCCTGATCTCATTGCTGTGCTTGTAAAGAGCGTCATATATGTTCAAAATCGTTCCGCCGGGATAGCCAAATACTGTGTCAACTCCCTGCTCCTTCAGACATTCCACAACAATCTCGGAACCTGTCAGCTGCATTGTTATTCCTCCGTTCTTTAATTATGCTCTCGGAAGCTCTCCTGCCTCAGAAGGGAAGCTCCAAAACGGCTCCCTGGCTCCCGCTGGTCACCAGTTCACGGTATCTTTTCAAATATCCCGTAACCTCCGTCTCCCTGGGCTGCCATTTTTTACGTCTGGCTTCCAGTTCTTCGGCAGATACCAGCACATCAAGCCGGTTTTCCGGAATATTGATGCTGATAATGTCTCCTTCCTCCACCAGGGCCATGGGGCCTCCCACTGCCGCCTCAGGAGAAACATGTCCGATGGAAGCGCCTCTGGATGCACCGGAAAATCTTCCGTCGGTAATCAGCGCCACGCTGGAGCCCAATCCCATGCCCGCAATAGCGGAGGTTGGATTCAGCATTTCTCTCATGCCTGGACCGCCCTTGGGTCCCTCATACCGGATAACCACAACATCGCCGGCAACGATCCTGCCGCCCTTAATGGCGGCAATGGCATCCTCTTCGCAGTCAAAGACCCGGGCAGGTCCCTGATGCACCAGCATTTCAGAAGCCACCGCAGAGCGTTTTACCACCCCGCCCTCCGGCGCCAGATTTCCCTTCAGAACAGCGATACCCCCGGTCTCCGAGTAAGGATTCTCCGCCGGACGGATAACCTGAGGATCCCTGTTCACACAGCCCTTAATATTTTCACCGATGGAGGTACCGTTGACTGTCATGCAGTCCAGGTACAGCAGATTCTTTTTCGTCAGCTCGTTCATCACCGCATACACACCGCCCGCTTCGTTCAGATCCTCCATATAGGTAGGGCCTGCCGGAGCCAGATGGCAGAGGTTGGGTGTCTTGGCCGACAATTGATTTGCTATTTCCAAATTCAAATTTACCCCTGCTTCCTTTGCAATGGCAGGAAGATGCAACATGGAATTGGTGGAGCATCCCAGTGCCATATCCACAGTCAATGCATTCATAAATGCCTTTTCCGTCATAATGTCTCTGGGCTTGATATCCTTCTCCACCAGCTCCATGATCTTCATGCCTGCATGCTTTGCAAGGCGGAGACGCTCCGAGTACACGGCGGGGATGGTGCCGTTCCCTTTTAGCCCCATGCCGATGGCCTCTGTGAGACAGTTCATGGAATTAGCCGTATACATACCCGAGCAGGAACCACAGGTAGGACAGGTCTTCTCCTCAAACTCACAAAGCTCCTCCTGGGTCATGGTGCCGGCCGTTACGCTTCCCACCGCCTCAAACATGGAGGAAAGGCTTCTCTTTTGCCCCTTCACACGTCCTGCCAGCATGGGGCCGCCGGACACGAAAATGGTGGGAATGTTGACTCTGGCCGCCGCCATCAGCAGGCCGGGCACATTTTTGTCGCAGTTGGGAATACACACCAGTCCGTCAAAACCATGCGCAAGGGCCATGCATTCCGTGCTGTCCGCGATCAGCTCCCTGGTCACCAGCGAATATTTCATTCCCACATGGCCCATGGCGATACCGTCGCACACGGCGATGGCGGGGAACATCACCGGCGTTCCCCCTGCCATGGCCACGCCCATTTTCACAGCCTCTGCAATTTTATCCAGATTCATATGCCCTGGAACAATCTCATTATAGGAGCATACAATACCGATCATAGGTCTTCTGCGCTCTTCTTCTGTAAATCCCAGTGCGTTAAACAAACTTCTGTGAGGAGCCTGAGCCAGGCCCGTCTTTACCGAATCACTTCTCATATCCATACCTCCCTCATTTTATGCGTTCCGCCAGCAAATCTCCCATGCGGCTGCAGCCAACCTGTTCACAGCCGGCAGACATAATATCTCCCGTGCGGTAGCCGTCCTTCAGCACCTGCTTTACAGCGGCCTCCACAGCATCTGCCTCCCCGTCCAGATCAAGGCTGTAACGCAGCATCATGGCGGCGCTTAGCACCGTGGCTATAGGATTGGCTATATCCTGACCTGCAATATCGGGCGCGGATCCATGGCTGGGCTCGTACAATCCGAACTTGCTGTCATTTAAGCTGGCGCTGGCCAGCATGCCGATGGATCCTGTGACCATACTGGCCTCGTCGGACAGAATATCGCCGAACATGTTCTCCGTGAGAATCACGTCAAACTGCGCCGGATCCTTTACCAGCTGCATGGCACAATTGTCCACCAGCATATGCTCCAGAACCACATCCGGATATCCGGCGGCCACCTCCTCCACCACCTTTCTCCAGAGTCTGGAGGAGTCCAGCACGTTGGCCTTGTCTACGCTGGTCACCTTCTTTCGGCGCTTCATGGCGATGTCAAAGCCTTTTATGGCAATTCTTCTAATTTCATTTTCGTCATAGGTCAATGTATCGACGGCTTTCCTGACGCCGTTCTCCACTACTGTTCTGCGTTCTCCAAAATAGAGGCCGCCGGTCAACTCCCGCATAATCAGCATATCAAAGCCGGCATTGCTGATCTCCTCCTTCAGGGGACAGGCCGCCGCCAATTCATCATAAAGTACTGCCGGACGCAGGTTGGCAAAAAGATTCAATTCTTTTCTGATGGCCAGCAATCCTGCCTCGGGGCGCAGATTGGGTGGCAGCTTATACCAGGGAGATGTAGAGGTGTTCCCGCCGATGGATCCCATCAGCACTGCCTGGGCGGATCTTGCCCGTTCTACAGCCTCCTTCGTCAGCGGCACTCCATGAACATCAATAGATGCGCCTCCCATCAGAATATCTTCAAAAATCATTTTGTGCCCGTAGACCTGTGCCACTGCCTCCAGCACCTTTTTTGCTTCCCTGACGATTTCCGGTCCGATCCCGTCACCGGGAATACACACGATATGTAATTCCATGGTCACTGCATCCTTTCTCTTCTCTTTCCATGCCTTTTGCTTTGCTCTGTTAAAGCGTGAAAGGCATTTCTTATTATAATAACCGATACTATAATAAATTTCAACCCAATCTTACAAAGAATCAAGCAAAGAATCAATTGCATTGAAACAAGCAAAAAAAGAAGACGGTGCCCTTAGACATCGCCTTCCTGACCTTTCCTCAAGTCCCTGCCTCAGTTCTCCCCAGGCTTTTCCACCCGGCTGATGGCAGACTTGTCCATAGGAATACGGCAGTTTCTGTTGTTGCCGAATTCCACAATAACCGTATCGTCAGAGATATCGATCACAATTCCGTAAAATCCGGACGTAGTCAGCACACAATCCCCCAGCTCCAGAGAAGCCAGCATCGAGGCAAGCCTTTTTTTCTCCTTACTCTGCGGCCTCATCATAAAGAACCACATAGCGCCGAAGATCACTACCAGGTAAAGCAGCGAGCCGCCTATAAGTCCTCCTGTTCCCATTGCAGGATCAGCAGCTGCCTCCGTTAATAATATTCCCATCTTTCCTCCATTCCGGCGTCCTGCGGTTTCTCCGCCTGTGCAGACCTGCTCAGACGCCCAAGTCTCTTAAATAAACATAATACACAAAAAGTTTCGGTAGGGCAAGTCTTTTATGACAATTTAATCCTGGCTGCCAAGCAGACCCTCCAGCTTCCGCTTTTTATACCCTGCAAAGTCCCCTGCATCGAGAGCATCCCGTATCTCCTCCATCATTCTATTATAAAAATATAGATTATGGAGTACGCACAGACGCATTCCCAGCATTTCCTTGGCCTTCAGTAAATGCCGGATATATGCTCTGGAATATCTCCTGCATGCAGGGCATCCGCAGCCTTCTTCTATGGGACGGGAATCCAATTCATACTTCGCATTAAACAAATTGATTCTGCCCTGGTTGGTGTACAGGTGCCCATGCCGTCCGTTTCTGGTAGGATAAACGCAGTCAAAAAAGTCTATTCCACGCTCCACTCCCTCAAGGATATTAGCCGGAGTGCCCACTCCCATCAGATAAGTAGGCTTTTCCTTCGGCAGGAAGGGAACTACCTCCTCCAAAATCTGATACATCTCCTGGTGAGTCTCCCCAACCGCCAGACCTCCTACCGCATAACCGTCAAGCTCCAGCTCTGAAATACGTTTTGCATGGTCGATACGGATATCGGAATAGACGGCCCCCTGATTGATACCAAATAACAGCTGATTGGGGTTGATGGTATCCTCCAGAGAGTTCAGCCGGGTCATCTCCCGCTTACAGCGCTCCAGCCACCTGGTAGTCCGCTCTACTGAGGCCTGCACATACCCCCGGTCCGCCTTGCTGGGCGCACACTCGTCAAAGGCCATGGCTATAGTAGACGCCAAGTTGGACTGGATCTGCATGCTTTCCTCCGGCCCCATAAAAATTTTCCGCCCATCTACATGGGAGTTAAAATAGACTCCCTCTTCCCGGATTTTGCGCAGTCCTGCTAAAGAAAACACCTGGAATCCGCCGGAATCCGTGAGAATAGGCTTGTCCCAGGACATAAAACGGTGAAGTCCGCCCAGCTGCCGGATCACCCTGTCTCCGGTACGCACATGAAGATGATAGGTATTGGAAAGCTCCACCTGCGTTCCTATCTGCTCCAGATCAGATGTGGCTACGGCTCCCTTGATCGCCGCCACAGTCCCCACATTCATAAATACAGGCGTCTGTATGACGCCGTGAACGGTGTGAAACTCCGCTCTTTTTGCCCTGCCCTCCTGTTTTAAAATACGATACATTTCCACATTTCCTCTCTGCTTTTCCTCACATCGATCATACCATACTTTTCCTTTCTGTACACTATTTTTTCAAAAAAGTTGCCATTTCCCCGCCGCCTCGGTATAATGTACCATGAGCGCAGAAAATCAAGCGCGAAGCGCGGCAGACGCAAAGCGGCTGGATTTTCAAGTATATTTCTCCCAGAAATACAAATTTAACCAAAACGCTCTGAAGCACACATTCAAGGAGGTATCAGCATGGCGGGATCCACTTTGGGAACCATATTTCGCATATCAACCTGGGGAGAATCCCACGGAAAGGCGTTGGGCGTAGTCATAGACGGCTGTCCTGCAGGACTGGCCCTGGAAGAGGCCCACATCCAGGCTTTTCTGGACAGACGTAAACCCGGAAGCAGCCTCATCACCACCACCCGCAGGGAGGAAGATCAGGTGGAGATCCTGTCCGGAATCTTTGAGGGATATACCACCGGCACTCCCCTGTCGCTGATGATCCGAAACACGTCTCAGCGGTCCGGAGATTACGGCAACATCGCCGAGTGTTACCGGCCCGGCCACGCTGACCTTACCTATGATCAAAAATACGGTTTTCGAGACTACCGGGGCGGCGGGCGCTCTTCCGGCAGAGAAACTGCAGGCAGAGTAGCCGCAGGCGCCGTAGCCTCCAGAATCCTGAAGCAGCTGGGCGTGGATGTATACGCCTATACCCGTTCCATAGGCCCTGTGGAAATTGACGATTCGCGGTTTGACCGCTCTGCAATTCTTTCCACCCCTACCGCCATGCCGGACAGGGAAGCCAGCCTGACAGCCCTGGAATATCTTGAGACAGTAAAAAAGGAAAGCGACTCCTCCGGAGGTTCCATGGAATGTGTCATAGAAGGCCTTCCTTCCGGCATCGGAGACCCTGTGTTCGAAAAGCTGGATGCAAATCTGGCCAAAGCCGTTATGTCCATCGGCGCTGTAAAGGCCGTGGAGATCGGCGACGGCTGTCAGGTATCCTCCCGCCGGGGAAGCGAAAATAACGATGCCCTGCGCATGTGCGATGGAAATATCGTCAAGCAGACCAATCATGCGGGCGGCATCCTGGGAGGTATCAGTGACGGCAGCAGAATCCTTTTGCGAGCACACGTCAAGCCTACTCCCTCCATCTACCGCACCCAACAAACCGTAACCCGAAGCGGAGAAAATACAGACCTTTGCATTCAGGGACGCCACGATCCCATTATTGTTCCCAGAGCCGTTGTAGTCATGGAATGCATGGTTGCTCTTACCATTTTGGACGCAATGATGATTAATATGTCTGCGCAGTTGGACCGGATGGAGAAATTCTACAAGTAATCAATGTTGTTGCAGAATCCATATTGAAATATTCCGAAGGGAATGGGGTACCTCCTCATTCCCTTTCCCTGACTGTCACCAGCATGCTGTCTCCCGGCGGCTTCCCTGTCCGGGAACGAATATCTTTACGCATACCTATGATGCAGCATACGCTCCCATCAGCGTTCCTTGCTCCCATATTTACAATGCTGCCATCGTACGGCTCCCTGTCAAAGGCGGCATGTGCCTTCACCCATCCTGTCTGTAACATTTCCCAATACAAAAAACATAGAAAGCAAAAACTCCCGAATTCATCAGGAGTTTTATACAGCAATTCTTCACGGCTTACAAAACCTTCACAGCTTATGAAAGGTAATACAATTGGGCACGTCCACCTGCACAGGCGGCCCGTTCATAACCATGGTCTTATTTTTTATGTCCACATGGAAAAATGTCATCTCGTTGCTCTCATGGTTTAAGGAAACCAGAAACTTATTATTAGGGAACAAAATAGCATCTTTAGGATAGTCCCCGCTGACAGGCAGTGAAAAGATCTCCGTCAGCTTTCCGCTCTCTTCGTCCACACTGAAGAGCACCGCCGCATTATCACCTGCCAACGTAGTAAGTAAATATTTGTGGTCCTCAGAAAAGGATAAAGCACTGGCAGCATTGGGACTTCCTTTTTCCACGCTGGAGGTAGTCACCGTCTGAATTTTTTCAAAGAAGGGCTGTCCTTTTCTCTCTTCGTAGAAATATACATCAATATAACATTTCCACTCATGAATAATATAAATAAAACGTCCATCCCTGGAAATCTTCACATGCCTGGGAGCAGACTCTATCTCGCTCCGGATAACGTCTGCAAGAAGTACTTTACCGTTCCTGTGGTCAAATCGGTAAACATTTACATGATCCATGCCTTGATCAGCCACCAGCAGGTATTTATTATCATGGGTCATCCTGGCACAATTTATATGAGGCCGGAAATTTCGTTCCGCCACGCTTCCCAGTCCTTTGTGAAATATCTCGTCAGTGATATCGCCGATAGCACCGCTCTCCTTCAGACGCAGAACCGTAAGCTTTCCGTCGTGATAGCCCGCTACAAAAAGGTAGCTGTCTGTATAATCCGTAGACACATAACAGCCTCTCATGCCGTTGATGGACGCAAAGTTAATCATTTCCAGTCCTCCGTCCTCTAATATGGCATAAGACTCCACCCCAAAATCCGTTATTGAATAAAGGAATTTTTCATTATGTGATATGGTTACATAGGAAGAATTTGATATCTCTACCTGATCTTTCCCGCTAAAACGCCCCTTCTCCATATCTACGTCATATATTTTGATTCCGTGCCTGTCTCCTCTTGTGTAAGTAGAGACATACGCCACATACTTGTCCTTGGCCATGCCGGGTACCTCCTTTGCCTCTTATGAGCGCTCTCATATCAATATATCACAAAAAGTAGCTTTGTAAAATACTTTTTCCCTATTTTCAGCCTATTTTCTTCTGTTCTTCTGTTGACAGCAGAAGTTGTTACTATTTACGGCTTCGCCGCAAACAGCAACATGATGCACACAAAATGCGATAAGTAAATTGTTGCAAAACGGACGGTCAACCTTCATAGGGACCGTCCGTCGTTTCACTCATATTTTCCTCTTACCAGCCTCTGCTTTCTTCGGCTTGAAAATCACTTAATGAAGGTCTTGCGGATGAAAATCCGGTGTGAACCTAATGATTTCCTTCACACTGTTCCCGGCGGGGAAGTCCGGGATAATCCTGCCATGGAGGCGGAATCATGCCGGGAGCATCACAATCTCTTCCATCCCGGTCATTATCTCTGCCACAGCCACAGTCCGCATCTCTGGTCTCCCTCTCCGCCTCACAGCAGTCCTGCTCCCTGTTACAGCAGTCTCTTTCCCTGTCACAACGGTCTCTTTCGCAGCAGTTTTGCTCGCAGCAATCTCTTTCACAGCAGTCATCATCCCGGCGGCTTCTGCCGCAGCTGCAGCTGCTGTCTCTGCCACAGCCCACATCGATCCTGCAGCTTCTGCCACAATTTCCACATGCACGTCTGCCACAGCCCTGATTACAGCCGCAGCAGCCAAGCAACAGTATCCAAACGATCCAATTCATATTGTTCACCGTATATTTTCTTTTACGGTATATTATGCAAATTTAAAAAAACTGTTCTTTTCCTCTTTATTTTCCTCTTTGCCTTTTTTTAACCAACTCCCTCCGGATACAGTCAAAGGTTTTTTCTTCCCCCTCCTCTGCAAGCATTTTCAGCATTCGCTCCAGCTTTTCCCGGGTGTCCCTGTGTAAAGGCGCTCTGTCCGTCCCCTTGTAATAATATTGCAGCGGAGAGGCATCTGTGTAATTCCTGCCCTCGTAAACCTTGCTGGCGGCAATCCGATCCATAATCATTTCTGCGATATACCGGTCCGGCATGGGCACCGGAGCTATGATACCGGCTCCAGCTTCTATGCTGTAGTCCGTCCAGTATTCATAGTGATGTCGATTTCTTCCCTTGTGGTGCAGCCAGGCGGCGGAATACCCTTTCTCTTCTCTCTCCGCATTGTTAGGACTTCTGGTTCCCTGATAATACTTTATGCCTGCCAGAAACTCTGTGGGAGAGTACTTTGACAGATCATGCCGCAATCCCTGCCAGAACAATCCCACTCGAAAACAGCCCTTCGCCACCAGATATTTGTGATATGTGATCGTTCTGAAATGATTCCAAATTTTACCCATGTGTCAATTATCGTCCCGAACCCTTTCTGTGTCTCCTCCTGACAGGCTTGCTTTCTTCGGAAACACTTATAAAAATCGAAATGCTTCTGGGTGGTATTTCCTTTTCCAGCTCTGCAGCCTCCTGCCCGCCTGTGGATTTCTGCGTTTCTGCCGGCCTTTGCTGTTCTGCTGCCCTTTGCTGCTCTGTCGTCCTCTGCTGTGCCCCGCCATCCTGCTGTCCTTCTTCATACTGCAGCAGCTCGAGCCCAGCACTTTTGCTCTCTTCTGTGTATTGTTGTTCTCCGTCCCTGAAAGCCTCACCCTTATCCGACGTTCCCAAAACCCTCTCCCATTTCATCCCCCGGGGCAGTCTGGGCAGAGCAAGCTTATGGCTTTCCCAATGCATGTTAATGGCCAGATATATAAAAGCATCCTCCGTATCTCTGTCCACTCTGGCATATTTTCCGCACAACATGATTCCGATATGCCGAAAATACCCGTCTGTTCTGGGTCTCCAGGCGCTCTGGCCATGATAGGATAAATCCGGGTATCCGCAGGCAATATAATCCATCAGCCGCAGCTCCTTGTCAGGATGCAGAATCGGATGTGCCTTTCGAAAGCTCATCATTTTCTTCCAAAATTCCAGTATCCGGGCATTTTTTGATACAAGCCGCCAATCAAGCCAGGTAATGGCATTGTCCTGACAGTAAGGATTATTGTTTCCCTTCTGCGAATTGCCGAATTCATCCCCCATAAAGATCAGGGGGGTAGATTGGGTAAGAAGCAGCATGCATATGGCATTTTTCATCTGCTGCAGCCTCAGATCCTTTACCCGGCGGCTGCGGGCAGTTCCCTCCTCACCGCAATTCCAGCTGCAGTTATAGTCATTTCCGTCCCTGTTGTCCTCTCCGTTGGCTTCATTGTGTTTGTGGTCGTACATCACCATATCAGCCAATGTAAACCCATTATAATTAGTCAGATAATGAATCCTTCCTGCTTTTTCCGGAATATATCTCATATGGCGCAGAACGCAGTCCAGCATGCTCTCGTCACCCTTTAAAAACCTGCGCATATCATATAGGTAGGAATCATTATACTCCGCCAGATGCGGCCTGTCCGGAGTTTCGTTTCTTCCGTAAATGCAGTCTATCCAAAAGCCCTGATACAAAAGCTTTGTGTCCGCCAGCAGATCGTCAGCCGCTGCCAGATCCACAGGAAGGTTTTCTCCCAACAGCCGAAAACCATCCACATGATATTCCAGTACCCAGAAACGTAATATTTCTAAAATGCCGCTTCGCTTCACCGTATCAGGAAAATAGAACTGCATCACCAGCTCCATGTGGTTCCTGTGAAGCGCCTTCACCAGCTCCCGAAATTCTCCTGAGGCATCTCCTGAGGCCGCATAAGCTGCCTTCGGCGCGTAATAGAAACCCTTTCTATATCCCCAATAATTGATTCTTTTAGAGTCCATTTTGTCTTCCGGCGCCCCAAATAAAGCAGTTTCCCTGACCTCTTCCCCCAGAGGAGCCTCCTGAAACTCATATGCCGGCTGAAGCTCCAGCGTAGTGACGCCGATTTCCTTCAAGTAGTGGATTTTTTCCATGATTCCCGCAAAGGTACCCCGGTGAACCACTCCGGAGGAAGAATGCTTTGTAAACCCTCTCACATGCATGCAGTAAAAATACGCGTCTGCATATGGTATTCTGGGGCACCTGTCATCTTCCCAGTCAAAATTTTCTTTTAAAAAGCTCGCCTTCCATTCCGATGTCTTCTGAGATCTGCCAAAGGCTGCCCGTCCCGTAAATGCTCTTCCATATTCGTCCGCAACAGTCCGCCCTCCCTCATAAAACTGATAAGAAACCGCTTCCGGAGAAATTCCCTCCACCAGCCTGCAATATATATTTCCAACCCGATCTTCCGGCAGAAAGGGAATCCTTTGTATTTTTTTACCACCATTCAGATCGTACAACAGGATTCCACAATCCGCCTCTTTGGATACGAAGGAAAATCTGATTCCTCCCGCCTCCGGATGTGCTCCCAGAGGATATGGATTTCTCGTTGTCTTCGCATCTGCCATAGGTGTCTCCTCCATCTCTGAAACCATTAAATTTCCTGCATTTTGTACCCACATATTTTATATTTCACATTATACTGTATGGATTACAAAATCACAAGCATTCTTTTTGGATTGTAATGCCAACTTGGACATACCATTGACAAATTCTGAAAAAAGACTATGATACAAACAAAGAAAACAATATCAGAATATGATTATAAGGGAGACAGACCCATGAAAAAAAGAATTATTTTTTTGATTTCCATCTTAATTCCGGGAGCTATTTTGATCTATCTGGCGGCAGCTCCGCTTCTTTTTCCCCAGGAAAATACCGCTGTGCTTCCGGGATTGTCCGAATCGGAGGATGCCACTTTGCCCTCAGAATCATCCGGAGAATCCCTTTCTTCGAATCCCCTTGCGCAGGAGTCTTCCGAATACCCGGAGTACTCCAAAAGCTCCGATCCCTCTGAAAGCCCTGATGTTTTTCAAGAATATGATATCACCCTCATGGCGCTGGGTGACAATCTAATGCACATGGGAATTGTCAATACAGGAAAACAGTCTGACGGTACCTACGATTATTCCTTCCTGTTTCAGGAAATAACCGATTATCTGGAAGCCGCCGATCTTAAGGTCATCAACCAGGAAACCATTTTCGGCGGAAACGAACTTGGTTTCTCCGGATATCCTTATTTCAATTCTCCCACCCAAGTAGGAGATGCCATTGCCGCCGCGGGCTTTAATATCGTACTTCAGGCAACAAATCACGCGGCAGATCAGGGAATCAACGGAATATACCATTGTGTGGATTTCTGGAAAAAATATCCCCAGATCCTGCAGACCGGCATAAACAGTGAGAGCAGCGAAGAGGAACAATCCTCCATTCCGCTGGTCACAATAAAAGACGTTACCTTTGCCATTCTAAACTATACCTATGGCCCGAATATGGAGACATTGCCCTCCAGTCTCAGAGGCCACCTGAATATGCTCTGTGCGTACAACGAATCCAGCGGAGCCATTGATTTTACCAGCCTCAATCCTCAGGTTGCAGAGGATATCCGCCAGGCCAGACAGCTTGCGGATATTGTCATCGTATTCCCTCACTGGGGAACGGAATATCAGGACAGGCCTTCCAGCTATCAAAAGGCCTTCGCACAGGAAATGACAGAGGCAGGAGCTGATCTGATTATAGGGACACATCCCCATGTGCCCCAGCCCGTGGAATGGATAACCGCCGAAAACGGCAACCGTGCTTTATGCTACTATTCTCTGGGCAATTATGTCTCCACTCAGAAGCAGGCCCTGTGCATGCTGGAGGAGATGGCATGGGTCACCTTTCACGTGACAGAAGACACTGTTTCCATCAAGGATGAAAACACAGGGGTACTTCCTCTGGTCTGTCACTACAAAAGCGGTCCCTTGCGGCTGGAAGGTATCTATCCTTTGGAAGAATACACGGAAGAGCTTGCCGGCAGCCATGGTATTCGCAGTTATGGAGGCGTAGCCTTATATTTGTCTGACCTGCAGGCCTGGAGCCAGGATATTTTCGGCGAATGGATCTTGTCCTCGGAAGATATCCTGGGCCAGCCATGACATTTGACAGGTATCTGCTCTTCCGCAAGTGCCGGAAGACAGTCAATCGCCCTCTTTTTGTCCATTGCGCCATACTCAGTCAATCAGATTCTTCACCCCCAGAATGGTGTCATAATCCGCTTTGTAGATTACTACACCCTTTCTGGGGTTTGCTGAATGGATGATCTGCCCGTCTCCTATATACATGGCCACATGGGTGCATTTTCCCTTAGATCCGTAACAGATAATATCTCCCGGCTGTATCTCGCTGTATGATATGCTTCTCCCGGCATTGGAAAGCTGTCCTGCCGGTGTCCTGCTGACGGAATATCCGAATTCCGCATAAATTAGGCTGGTAAAGCCGGAACAATCTGTTCCTCCTTCCAACGTCTTTCCTCCATGAATGTACACATTCCCCAAAAACTGCATGGCATAATCTACAATCTGTGAACGCAGTTCTTCATTTGTAGAATAAACACCCGACGGCGGTGTCACATTGATGGCTGTATTCTCCGAGACCTCCTGCTCTGTCACATTCTGCCTTGCCTCCAGAGCTCTTCTTTCCTCCAGCTCTCTTGCTTCCTCCTCCAAGGTCTTGGCATAAACAAACTCCTCCATGACCGTAACATACTCCGATGCCACATAGCCGCTTATGCCCTCCGTATATTGAACCTTTAGCCACTCGCCCTGATCCTCCAGCATCTGGAGCCTCTCGCCGTTATCAATATATCCGATTCTTTTTGCTCCTAGATCGGGCGCTTCTCGCACATTCAGTCTATCGGCAGCCACCACCGCATACCGGGTCACATAATCGTCAATTACAGCCGCCGCATTTTCTCCATACAGAAAATATTCTGCCTTGATATACCCTTCCACATTTCCGGAAATAATCTGAAACCATTCCCCGTCTTCACCAGCCTTGTCCAAAATCTGGGCCACCGCTCCATGATATATCTTTCCGGCAATATCTCCTTCCACGCTGGGCAGAGTCCGGACATTCACATAATTGTTCACATTGGCAATTGCCAGATCCGCATATTCGTCACTGGCCTCATCCTCCTGCTCCAGGGCCGCTATAACAGCCTGAAGCGTTTCCTGGGAAAGAGCTGCTGCCGGATCACCGTTTTCAAAGAAGAACTGTACTCCGCCGCAAACTACAACTTGTTCTTCCTGTACAGATCTGCCGCCTGTCTCCCCATTTGTTCCAGGAAGCTCCGCCGCCATCACCCTTATGCCTCTATACGCTCCCATAACTCCAATAACCCAAATGCCTGCAAGCCCCAGACCCAGACTCGCACGGAAAATCTTTATCTTATGGTATTTCATATTCCACTCCCATTCATTCCCAGATCACCCATTCCTTCAAATCACAAACGGCCATTCGGCCATTTCCTGCCTTGAATAAGGTCATTTTACCATAGATTCCCCTCCATGCCAACGGATATATTACATAAATATTAAGTTTGTGTAACAATTATTTGTAACATTTGATTCCACTCACCTTGTGCATTGTTCACACCAATCCCATTGTTAAAAGTATTATATTGCGTAGTCCATGAAAAAAGTGTATAATTACCTTAAACAAAATAAATGCCGGAGCAGGCAAGGGAGGTATCATGGGAAAAAATAAAGATTTTGAAGATGAAGAAATGACTGTGGAACTGGAATTGGATGACGGAACGATTGTAAACTGTGCTATTATCACGATTCTCACCGTGGAATCAAAGGACTATATCGTATTAATGCCGCTGGATGATCAGGGTGAAAATGAAGACGGCGAAGTATGGTTTTACAGCTATAGCGAAAATCCTGATGACCCCAACGAGGAACCTGTACTTGATTACATTGAAGATGATGACGAGTATGAAAAGGTTGCGGAGGCCTTTGACGAGTTCCTGGACAACTGCGAATTTGATGAACTGGTGGACGAGCCATAAAGAGGCGCCAGAAACCTGGAAGCCTGCCTGGGACGTGTACTGCTGCCTGTCAAGTACAAAAGTTCCAGGCTTTTCTTTGCCCTTGTCATAGCCACATAAAAAATTCGGCGCTCTTCCTCCACATCCTCGGGATCCGGCATTCTGCCATGGGGAAATATACCCTCGTTGCAATCGGGAATGATCACCTTGTCAAATTCCAGTCCTTTTGCTCCATGTACTGTCATCAGACAGATAGATTCCAAGGCCCTCTGGCTTTTCTGCCTATTTCCTTCTTCCAGCGATCTTGTGTATGCTTCCTGAGCATCCATCCATTCTCGAACGTTCCCGTAGCTTCCTCCGTCCGATTTCAGCCATTCCATCAGTCTGCGCCATTCATCCCATTTGTCCGGATCCCCTGCGGACCTTTCCTTCAAAAAGCCTTCATATCCTGCCGCCCTGCAGACATACGATACAGCCAGCCCCGGCGATAAGCTCCTGATAATGCACAGCTGACGTTGAAAGCTGTGAAGATTCTCCAGAGCTTTTCTCCTGTAATTTGCCGAAAGCTCTGCCCGTTCATAATAAGAAATCATCTCTTCCAAAGAAGAGCAGGAAGCCGCCGCTTCTCTGCTGATATATCTGGATGGCCTGTTCATTATTCTAAGTATGCTCTCCCTGTTCCATTTTCCCTGTGCCAGGGACAGATAGGCCATAATATCCCTCACAATAAAATGTTCATATATGCTTTGAGGTTTTTCATTCATCGCATAGGGAATATCCTCCCGCCTAAGCCGCGACGCCAGCCCCTGCATATAAGTATTGGTTCGGAATAGCACAGCACACTGTCCTTCCCCTCCCATACATCCCCCGGATGCTGAATGCCACTCTCGCAAATGTTCTGTCAAATAATGATACTGTTCTTCTCTGTCACCAAAGGACAGGATCTTCAACTCCTCTCTCTGGATACTTTTTCCTGGAATTTCTGTGCAATGAGCCGCCGGCACAAGATCCTTCACAAAGCGGTTGCTGTTTTCGTTAATCACTGCCAGCGACGATTCAACGATTATCCTTTCACTTCGATAATTTATATTCAGCAAAATCCTCCGGGCCTGAAACTCCTCTGCAAAACGCCTCAGGCATTCCGGACGGGAGCCGCGGAATCCATAAATAGACTGATCATCATCTCCCACTGCAAAAATATTATAGGGAGCCTTTGTCAAGAGCTTTACCGTCTCATACTGCACAGGATTAATATCCTGAAATTCATCGATCAGTATATGCCTAAAACGATTTTGCCAGTATTTCCTCAGTTCCTGATCACCCAACAACGCTTTTTTGCAGTCACACAGCATATCGTCAAAATCAAACCCTTTCTTTTTGACCAAAGCCTGCTCATACAAATCCAGTACCTTCCAAAAATCCTTCTGCCATTCCCGCGGGACCTTTTGAAGTACCTGCTGACGGTCTGCAACATTCTTATAAAAGCTGAAGGCCGCCAAAAGCCCTGACGCATCCTCTGACAGCTCGTTTAACGCAGTCTCTTGTCCGTCCCGGTTTTTAAACTGTTTCAAAATCGGAACTAAAATATTTTTTTTCTGAAATCCGGAAAGAAGATTCCGGCCATGGATTAAATGAGAGGCTTTCAAAATATGGTAGAAAACAGAATGAAAGGTGCCAAAACATACGGGCCGGAGGCCATCTGACGAGTCCCGATACCGACGCTGCATGGATATGGCCGCTTCTTTTGTGAAGGTGATAACGAGAATCTGTTCTGCCGGCACACCAATCTCCAGCAGATACAAGATCCGGTTGATAATAGTAAAGGTTTTTCCGGAGCCGGGCCCTGCCAGCAAAAGCAGCGGGCCCTCTCCGTAAGTCACAGACTGTCGCTGTGCATCGTTCAGTTTTCTCAGATCAGGCATTTTCCAGCATTTCTATCCCTTTCCGGATTCGCCTGAGAGTCTCGTCCCTGCCCAGGATCTCCATAATCTCGGTAGCTCCGGCGGGAGTCATCTGCCTGCCGGAAACAGCCGTCCGGATAGGCCACATTACATAGCCATTTTTACAGCCCTTTTCTTCCACATAGTGTACAAGCATCTGGTACAGCCCGTCATTACTGTAATCTGCCTGCTTTTCCAGCAAAGGAAGAACCTCCCAAAGCACCTCCAGTGACGATGCTTTGTCCGTCTTCATTTTCTTGTGGGTGTACATATCTGTATCATATTCCGGCAGTTCTTCGAAAAAGCTGACCATTTCCATAATATCAGGCAGAACCTCGATCCGTGTCTTTACCATTGCGGCAATCTTTCTCAGATCAAAGGATTTCGTCAGGGCTTTCTTCAAAAAAGGCTCCGCCATCCGGTAAAACACCTTAAAGTCCATGGCTTTAATATACTCGCCGTTCATCCAGCGAAGCTTTACGATATCGAACACCGCCGGAGACTTACTGATTCTGTGATAATCAAACTCCCGGATCAATTCCTCCAGAGTAAACATTTCCCGGTTATCTTCAGGACTCCACCCCAGAAGGGCTATATAATTTATCACGGCCTCAGCCACAAATCCCTGCTCCATAAGATCCTCAAAGGAAGAATGACCGCTCCTCTTGGACAGCTTTTTGTGATTTTCGTCTGTGATCAGAGGAAGATGCACATACACGGGAATTTTCCAGCCAAAGGCGTCATACAGTCTGACATATTTGGGCGAAGAAGAAAGATACTCATTCCCTCTCACCACATGAGTGATGTTCATGGTATGATCATCCACCACATTTGCAAAATTGTAGGTGGGATATCCGTCCGATTTGATCAGAATCATATCATCAAGCTCGGCATTCTCCACCGTAATGTCCCCATAAAGCTCGTCGTGAAAGGTAGTGGTTCCCTCGCTGGGATTGTTCTGACGGATTACAAAGGGTTTTCCCGCCGCCAAATTTGCCTCAATCTCCTCCTGAGACAGGGACAGACAGTGCTTATCGTAAATGGTAATTTCCTTTCCCTCCACCACCTCTGTTTTCAGGGAAGCCAGCCTCTCCTTATCACAAAAACAGTAATATGCCTCTCCTTTGTCAATCAATTCCCTGGCATATTTCATATAGATGCCCGTCTTCATCCGTTCACTCTGTACATAAGGTCCATATCCGCCGTCCTTATCAGGGCCCTCGTCATGCTTTAGTCCTGTCTTCTCCAACGTGCGGTAGATAATTTCCGTGGCCCCCTCCACAAAACGCTCCTGGTCCGTGTCCTCGATCCGGAGCATAAAGCTGCCACCCTCATGCTTCGCAATCAAAAATTCATACAAAGCGGATCTGAGGTTTCCCACATGCATTTTTCCCGTAGGGCTGGGCGCATACCTTGTTCTGATTTTTACCACTGCTTCTTTCATGTCTGTCTTCCTTTACGTTTCTGTTTATTCTTGATTCCCTTTTTTGCGGATATATTCCATTTCCAGCTTATATGCCATAAGCCGCAGCAGATAATCCGGCATCTGCCGGTTTCCCAGCTCCCAGTCCTGTACAGTCCTGTATGGAATTCCAAAATAATCTGAAAACTCTTTGCGGTTCATTCCTGTCTTTGCCCGCATCTCTATCAGTTCTTCCCTTAATCCCATAAAAATCCCCCGGTTTGTCCGCATATATTGATACTTTTCACATCTACGCCGGAGGCGCTGAGGAAGCGGCACAAAACTCTTTTTCCGGAAAGCTCTGCGCCGCCTTATTGCCAATACTTTCGTCTGCCCGAATATTACAACATTTTTAGTTTGTTGTTGTATGTGGCAATAAAAATATCCTGTATCTCCTGCTTTGACTTGATATCACTTGCAAGCTTTACGCACTCGTGCAGATTTCTTAAAAGATCCAGGTGCCTTTCCGCCACACGGCGAATGTTGACACTGATTTCATTTTCAAGAGTCAATTCTACCTTTGTGACTCTTATGTCAAGAATGTCCGTCTTCTTCTGCAGATTCTGCACATCCTCCCTCAAACCCTGTACATCCTCCTTCAGGCCCTGCACATTCTCCTGCATTCCCTGCACATTCTCCTTCAGGCCCTGCATCTGCATCAAGAGCCGGTCCAGTTTTTCGCTGTCTGTCATACTGTATCCTCCTTAAAATTATTTCTTTGATACAGCTATTATATCATATAAGTTTTATTCCGTCTACCCGTTTTATACTAAAACCACAAAAAATATTTAACCGGCAACGATACGGAAGCCTCCCGTGAAGTCAATACACATTTTTTTATTCTTCCGCCCCTGCCATAAGCAGCTTCTCCACGATATCGTTGGAGCCGTTCTCCGTGGCATAGTATAACGCCGTGTGACCCTGCTCATCCGCATATGTAACGTTTGCACCGGCCTCCAGCAAAATCCCCGCCACATAATTATTGCCTTCCTGGGCAGCAATAATCAGCGCTGTCTCTCCGTCCTCGTTGCGTTCGTCTATTCCGGCTCCATGCTCCAGAAGCTTTCGCACAAGATGCTCGTTTTCATTTTTTGCCGCCAGGTGAAGCGGGCCATAGCCGTACCGCCCCCGAATATTCGCATCCGCTCCGGCCTCCAGCAGGATTTCCGCGATCAAAATATTGTCGCCTGCCACGGCTACGGCCAAAGGTGTCATCTTCTCATCATTGCGGGCATTTATATTGATGCCTCCCTTTTCCAGCATAGCCTTCACCACCTCACCCTGACCGTTTCTGCAGGCCTGGTGAAGCGGCGTATTGCCAAAAGAATCTGCGTTTCCTCCTCCCTCTTCCGACAGGCTTTCAATCAGCTGAACCATTCCCAGGGCATTGGCATAGTCCAGCGCCGAACGGCCATTATTATCCTTTACGGAGGTATCGGCCCCGGCTTGTGCAAGATATTTGGCGGCTTCCGCCTTTCCGGCCTCCACGGCATAGATCAAGGGCGTCTTTCCCTGTCTGTCTGTGGCATTGATATCTGCACCTGCATCTGCCAAAAGTCCGATGATCTCTTTATTACCGGAAATCACTGCCATGTGAAGAGGTGTTACGCTTTCATTGGAGCACAGGCTTACATCTGCCTCCTGTTCAAGAAGCAACTTTACAATATCTCTGTATCCTTTTTTGCAGGCATAATGAAGTGGAGCCAGGCCCATTTCATCCACTGCATTGACATTGATGCCTCCCCTTTTCAGAAAAGCCAGAACTACTCCCTTTTGTCCGTTTTGACATGCTTTCAATAATAACTTATCCATTTATTCCTCCCTGGGCACGGCCTCTTTGGCCTGTGCCTTAAACTTAGCCACTTCCTTTGCCGCCTGGGCGATGGAGATATTGGTTCCGGCTCCGGCTATGCATCCTCCCGGACAGGCCATCCCTTCAATCAGACAGCCGTTTTTCCTGCCCGCCTTAGCCAAAAGAAGCATTTTTTTACACTCCGCAAGACTCTCCGCATGCTCGATCTTCACTTCCGTGCCGGGATAATAGGTCTTGATACAATCTTCTATGGCGCTGGCCACGCCTCCCGCCACACCGTAGCCGCGTCCGGCTCCTGTGGCGTCCTCCATCTCGTCCATGGCCCTGATCTCTTCCAGCAGAATTCCCTTTGCCTCAAACATTCCCGTTAATTCTTCAAAGGTGATGACGAAATCCACATCCGACCTTATGGTTCTGCGGCTGGCCTCCAGCTTTTTGGAGGCGCAGGGCCCGATAAACACTACAGACGCGTCAGGGTGATCCTGCTTAATGATTCGGGCCGTAGCCACCATGGGAGTCAGTTCGTTGCTGATCTTATCAATGGTCTCAGGGAACAAATGCTTGGCCATAACGGACCAGGAGGGACAGCAGGAGGTCAGTGCAAAGGCCTGATTACCGGATACCACCTCCTTTACATAGTGCTCCGCCTCTGCCATACATCCCATATCGGCACCTATGGCGGTTTCATAAACATCCGCAAAGCCCAGCTCCTTTAAGGCGGTCTTAAACATATCCGGCGTCACCTTGGGTCCGAATTGTCCCACAAAGGCAGGAGCCACCTGCGCTATAATTTTTTTCCCTGACTGCATGGCCCGGATCAGCTGAAAGATCTGGGATTTATCCGCAATGGCCCCGAAGGGACAGCTGACCATACACTGGCCGCAGGAAACACAAATATCGTTATCAATATATGCCCTGCCAAAACGGTCCGACTTGATGGCATCCACGCCGCAGGCCGCCTTACAGGGACGCTCCTTATGGCAAATGGCATCATATGGACATACTGCTTTACATTTCCCGCACTTAATGCACTTTTCCTGATCGATCACAGACTTCCCGCCCTTCATGGTGATCGCTTCCCTGGGGCATACGCTCTGGCAGGGGTGCGCCACGCATCCCATACAGGCATTGGTGATCTCATAATGATCCTCCGGACAGGCATTACAGGCGGAAGGTATCACCTGCATCAAAGGCGGCTCATAATATTTTTCGTCAATATTACTCTCCTCCAGCCCCTGGGTCAGATGTCCCGGATGCTCCCGGTTCTCCGGCCTCAGGCTCATTCCCATGGCCAGACGCAGCCGCTCCCGGATAATGGCACGATCCCGATATACGCTGTCCCAAAATTCCGACTCCTCATAGTCCACAATTTTATAGGGGAGAGCCTCCATGTCATCCTTTAGATTTTTGGAATGGTAGGCCAGGTTGGCAACCTCCTTGAAAACTCTTCTCCGCTTCTGTCTGACGGGAGTGTCTATTCCTCTCATACCACTCATAATTCTATTTCCCCTTCCCAAGAACTTTTCATAGTTCTTTTTATACACAAGCCATCTTACGATTCTCAGGCTGCAAACAGGCTTCCCACCTGAAAAACGGCCACTGCCGCCAGCCAGGCCAGAAGTACCTGAAAGACGATCATTCCCATGGTAAATTTCCAGGAACCGCTTTCCTTTCTGATGGTTGCCACCGTGGCCACACAGGGCACATACAGCAGACAGAAAAGCATCAGGCAGTAAGCATTCAACGATCCAAAAGCCGGATTAATGCTTTGGATATTGGATACAATGGCCGCCATTCCCGCATCCGAATTCGCATTGGCCACTCCAAAAAGCACCGCAAAGCTGGATACCACCACCTCCTTGGCGGAAATACCCGACACCAGCGCCACACCGATCTGCCACATTCCAAGCCCAGCAGGCGCCAGCACCGGCACCAAAAAACGCCCGATCATTGCCCCAAAGCTGTCAGAGGGATCCGATACCTGTCCTGATATACCAAAATTCAGGACGAACCATATGACGATGGAAGCAATGAAAATAGTGGTTCCCGCTTTTTCCAGATAATCCTTTAATTTATTCCACACATAAATACGGATGGTTCTTGCGTTGGGACGCTTATACTCCGGAAGCTCTATCAGCAGAGAATCATTGATCCTTCCTTTCTCCAGACCGTTGACTGCAAGGGCCACCAGAATCGCCGTCCCCATGCCGATGACATACATGGAAAAAGCCGCCAGCGCCGGGGTCTTCGGAAAAAACATCTCCGAAAATAATACATAGATGGGCAGACGGGCAGAGCAGGACATAAAAGGCGTGACCAGCATTGTCTTGCGCCGGTCATGCTCCGTCTCCAGCGCCCTTGTAGCCATAATGGCCGGCACCGTACATCCAAACCCCAGGATCATAGGCAGAAATGCCTTTCCCGACAATCCGACCCTGCCCATGACAGAGTCCATCACATAGGCCACCCGGGACATATATCCGCTGTCCTCCAGCACTGCAAGGGCTAAAAACAAAATAAAAATATTGGGAATAAAGGTAAGAATTCCACCCACACCGGCAATAATTCCGTCCACCAAAAGGGATTCCAGCCATCCGGACACTCCAAAGCTCTCAAGCCCTGCTGCCGCTCCCTCCGACAAAAAGGACAACCCTTCCTCAAAGATGCCCTTCAACGCATCCCCCACCGTAAAGGTCAGGAAAAATACCAGACACATGATCAGTAAAAATATGGGGATCCCCCACACCGGATGCGTCAACAGCCGGTCTATCCTGTCTGTGGCCGCCGCCTTCCTGCTTTTATGAAATAATGTCTCTGCCATCACCCGCTCAATATAGGCATATTTACACTGTATGATCTCCTTCTCATAGCTCCTGTCCGCGATCTTTTCGGCTGGAATGGAACGCTCCTTCCTAATCTCCTCGTCGTCCTCCAGCAGCTTGATGGCATGCCAGCGCACGGAGGAATGCGACGGATCGTTTTCCTGCATCATTTCGGACAATGACACAATTTTTTCCTCGATCCAGGAAGGATAATCCAGAATAAACTCCTCCATGCCTTCCTCATAGTGATGGATCACGGCATGGAGCAGTATATCCAGACCGGTGCGCTTCGCCGCCGATACGGGGACCACCGGAACATTTCCCAGCATCTCCGGCAGACGGTGCATATCGATCTCCATCCCCCGTTCCTTCACGATATCCATCATATTCAGCGCCACAACCACCGGCTTTCCCAGCTCCAACAGCTGAAGGGTCAGATACAAATTCCTTTCCAGGGACGACGCATCCACCACATTTATAATTACATCAATATCATTGCCCATGGCACACTGCCTGGTTACCTTCTCCTCAATGGTATAGCAGGTCAGAGAATATATACCGGGAGTATCGATCAACGTAATTTCCGTATCCTCGTATTTTGCGGCTCCCTCAAATCGCTCCACTGTCACTCCGGGCCAGTTGGCCACCTTCAGCCTGGAACCTGTCAATGCGTTAAACAGTGTGGTCTTGCCGCAGTTAGGATTCCCTATACAGACAGCATTGATATGCTTTTTCTGTTGTTCCTTGCTCATGCTTACTCCTCTGCACCTGTCTCTTGAATCCCGATGTTGGAAGAAATATGCTTTCCCAGTGCAAGCCTGGTACCTCTCACCTGTATGATCAGTGCACCCTTTCTCTTCCGGTTCAGAATTTTTATCTCCGTTCCGTCATTCAGTCCCAGCGCCTGAAGCCGTCTGGTAATTCCCGGCTCAACAGACAATCCTTCTATACAATAGCTTCTGCCTTTTTCCGCCTCATACAATGTCATGCTTTTGTTCCTTCTTTCGTGAATGTGAGTGGAGCGGCTGTGAATAATAACAATCTCCTGCCTGCAGATGTATTATACCTCGCAGTTCCCATGCCCGTCAACCGGGGCGCACCTGCCCGTTCCCGCATATGACATATTTATAAGAGGTCAATTCCTTAAGCCCCATAGGCCCTCTGGCATGAAGCTTCTGCGTACTGATGCCGATCTCTGCCCCAAAACCGAACTCAAAGCCGTCGGTAAACCGGGTGGAAGCATTCCAATAGACGCAGGCCGCGTCCACCTCCCGTAAAAACTGCTCTGCCGTCCCGGCATTTTCCGTTATAATACAGTCGGAGTGCTTTGTATTATAACGATTGATGTGATCAATAGCCGCTTCCACCGAATCCACTGTCTTCAGGGACAAGATATAATCCAAATATTCCCTGCCGAAATCCTCCTGGGCGGCTGGCGTACAGCCTGTCAGTACTTCCCTTATTCCTTCGTCCCCCCTCAGCTCCACCTGCTTGGGCGCAAGGACTTCCGCCAGCTTTGGAAGGAATGCTTCCCGGATATCTTTGTGCACCACCAGAGATTCGCAGGCATTACAGACGCCGATCCGCTGAGTCTTTGCATTAAATACAATCCTTGCCGCCATATCAGGATCCGCTTCCTTATCCACATAAATATGACAATTACCAGTGCCGGTCTCAATGACAGGAATGGTGCTGTTTTCCACCACACTTCGTATCAGACGCTCACTTCCCCGGGGGATCAGCACATCCACATACTCCTTCAGCTTCATAAATTCTACAGTGACGCTTCGATCCGGATCTGCAATCAGCTGCAGCGCATCCTCCGGGATTCTCCGGGCTCCCAATGCCTCCCTCAGCACCCCCACAATGGCCTGGTTGGAATGAAGGGCATCGCTGCCTCCCTTCAGAATCACTGCATTTCCTGTCTTAAAGCACAGACCGAAGGCATCCGCCGTCACATTGGGCCGGGCTTCATATATGATGCCCGCCACGCCCAAAGGAACTCTTACCTTTTGTATCTGCAGTCCGTTGGGACGCCGAAATTCCTCTATGATCTCCCCCAGACAGTCCGGAAGCTCTGCCACCTGACGGAGTCCCTCTGCCATAGACATGACTCTCTCTTCATTCAGCCTCAGCCGGTCCAAAAGCCCCGGATTCATACCATTTTTCTCCGCAGCTTCCATGTCCCTCCGATTCGCCTGCAGAATATCCGCGGTATGGCTCAATAACGCCTCCGCTCCCGCAAGCAGACCCCTGTTTTTCTCCTCTGCCGTCATTCTCTGCAGCGCCGGTTTTACCGCCGCTGCCGCTCTTCCCATGGCCTTTAGATCCGTCATTTATTTCCTCCCTGTCCTATACACAGATCACCTGATATGGCCTGATATCCTTTGGGGTCCGGGGAATCTCCTCCACCATCTGACAGGAAAATCCCACTCCAATGGTTCTTAAGCAAAGAGCTTCCTTTTCCGCCAGATACCGGTCATAAAATCCTTTTCCATAGCCCAGCCGGTTCTTTTGCCTGTCAAAGGCCGCACCGGGCATCAGCATCAGGGTTCTGCTCATTTTTTCTGCATGATATTCATACCTGGGCGCACTCTCCACAGGCTCCTGAATTCCCCGGTATCCCGGCCTCAGCTCCGACTCGGACCGAATCCTGTAAAACTCCATCACAAGTGAAGGAGTTTCCACTACCCGCGGCATATATACGGCCTTCCCCAGCCGCAGGGCCTCCTGCCAGATTCCGCTGGTATCGATCTCGCTTCCGAAGCTTGCAAAACACAGAATCTCCCGGGAACCGTAAAACCACTGATGCCCCAGAATCCGTTCCGTCAAAAGCACCGCGCCCTTTTCTCTCTCCTTCGGTCCCAGCTCATCCCGCAGCTTCAGGACCCGCTTTCGAATCTCCGCCTTTGTCTCCTTCATCCCTTCTCTGTCCGGCCTCCGTATTTTTCCCCCAGGTTCTCCACCGTACCGTCCGGCCTCTCAATGGTAATATTGTCCAGCTGGGCCTTTAAATTATTCCTTACGCTGGCCACGTATTCCCTGCGCAGACGGGCCTGCTCCTCCTTCTCATCTGCTGTCAGTCCCTCTCCCTGAGATTTGTGATACAATTCATTAATCCGGGCGATCCGTTCCTCCATGTTCATCGTGCATCCTCCCTGCATGACTTTTCTATTTCCTGTCTCTGACTATCTTTGAAATCTTATCTGTAAAGTCTTTATCTGTGAAGCCTTTCCACAAACTCCCGCAGATTAAAGTTCTCGTCCCTGCCCGCCGTAAACAGAGTTCCCTCCTGCTCCCCATCCAAAATCCTGTGCAAAACTCCTATATCCCTGCTGTTTGCAATAACCATGTCCGCACCGGACTTCGTGGCAATCCGGGCGGCAATCAGCTTCGTGTTCATGCCGCCGGTGCCCACCGGACTGCCCGGGCTGGCCTTTCCCATATCCAACAGCTCCTTTGTCAGCTCATCCACCTGCCCGATAAACCGAGCTTCCGGATTTTTCCGGGGATCATCTGTGTACAGGCCGTCTATGTCGGACAACAATATCAGAAGATCTGCCCCCACCAGTGCCGCCACCACCGCCGAAAGAGTATCATTATCCCCGATCTCAATCTCATAGGTAGCCACCGTATCATTTTCATTCACCACAGGAATGGCTCCCAGACGCAGAAGCTCGGAAAAGGTGTTATGAGCATTATAACGGTTTAAATCGTCCACAATGGTATTTTTGGTCATAAGCACCTGAGCCGCCACCTGATTGTACTCGGCGAACAGCTTCTGATACGTCATCATCAGCCGGGCCTGTCCCACGGCAGAGCAGGCCTGCTTTACCGCCATGGCTCTCTCCCCATTCCCATTCAGACTGCTGCAGTTCAGCACCTTCCGTCCTGCCGCAATAGCGCCTGAAGTCACCAGCACCACTTCCTTTCCCTGATTCCGAATATCGCTCAGCTCACGCACCAGCTTTTCCATGCGGATATAGTCCATATCTCCTGTCTCCGGATGTGTCAGGGAAGAAGACCCTATTTTAACGACAATACGCTTTTTTTCTCTGATCCGTTCTCTCGCAGCATTCATTTATCCATATTTCTCCTTATCTGTCCGGCGCCGTCTATGACGGTATGCTTTATTCTATCCATTTCCCCGGGACACGTCAACCGCCAAGTCTGCCGGGGCATATTCCGCGGCAATCATTTCTGCCGCCCGAATGCCGTCCATAGCGGCAGAGGTAATCCCGCCGGCATAGCCTGCGCCCTCCCCGCAGGGATACAAACCTCTGATCCGGGACTGCATAGTTTCATCCCGGCAAATTCTCACGGGAGATGAAGTTCTGCTCTCCACACCGGAAAGAATGGCATCCGGCCTGTTGAAGCCCCGGATCTGCTTTCCGAAGGCTTCTATCCCCTCCACCAGCGCCTGATTGCATTCTCCCGGCAAAATCCGGCTCACATCCGCCCAGACATACGCTCCCTTGCACTGAGGCTGAATCCCCTCCGGGTCCTCCCTGCTCCCGCCTTCCTCATATCCCCTCCGGTCTTCAGATACATGAGCTGCTGCGCGCCCCTTAAACTCACCATACCTCTGAACGGGAATCTTTCCTGCCCCCAAACTATAGGCCCGTTCCTCCAGCTGACGCTGAAACTCTATGCCGGCCAGCGGATGCTCATCTCCGAAGTCCTCCGGCGTCACGGTAACAACAATGGCACTGTTGGCATTGCCCCCGCTTCTGCCGCTGTAGCTCATTCCGTTGACAACTGTTCTGCCCGGCTCCGATGAGGCGTTGACCACAAATCCCCCGGGACACATGCAGAAGGAATACACGCCTCTTCCGTTTTCGGCCCTGGCAGTCACTTTGTAAGACGCCGCCCCCAAAAGTCCCGGATCGGAAACACCGTACTGACTCTCATTGATCATGGACTGTGGGTGTTCCATCCGAAGCCCCACCGCAAAAGCCTTGGCCTCCATGGGCACCTGTTTTTCATATAGCATCCGAAAGGTGTCTCTGGCGCTGTGGCCGATGGCCAGTACTACCTGACCGCAGGCGATTCTTTCGCAGTGATTTACCACAACCCCGGCCACAGCGTCCTGCCTGATCTCCAGATCCGTCACCTGGCTTTCAAAGCGCACCTGACCGCCCAGCCGTAAAATCTCCTGCCGCATATCTCTCACAATCCCACAGAGTACATCCGTGCCTATGTGGGGTTTTGCCTCATAGCAAATCCGGGGATCTGCCCCAAACCTGACAAAGGTTTCCAGAACTGCGCCGTTCCTTCCATCTCTGTCCTTTACCAGGGTGTTCAGCTTCCCGTCGGAAAAGGTTCCCGCGCCGCCCTCACCAAACTGTACATTGGAGCCGGGATCCAGACTGCCTGTGCGCCAGAATTCTTCCACATCCCTCTGCCGTTCCTCCACGGCTCTTCCCCTTTCCAGCAAAATAGGCCTGTAGCCGTGAAGCGCCAGAAAATAACCGCAGAACAGCCCTGCAGGTCCTGTGCCTACGATTACAGGAGGGAACTCCTGCTGCCTGCTTCCTCTCCTTGGAAAAGCATATTCGGACCGCTCCAACCGGACCACCCCGCCCGCATTTCCCTGAAGCCTATGTAGTATTCTGTCTTCATTCTTCACATTCACAGCCAGACAATAGCTATAACAGATCCTTGGCTTTTTCCTGGCATCTATAGACTGCCGCAGAATCCTTACCTCCAGAATATCCGAGGTCCCAATCTTCAGCAGCTGTGCCGTTTTTTTCTTTAAATCCCCCTGGCTGTGCCCAATGGGTATTTTTAACTGATCGATACGAAGCATCAGCTCCCACCTCCTGCGGCTCCCTGCCCTGCCAGAAAGCCGCTGCACCAGGCCCACTGCAGATTATATCCGCCGCATTTTCCGTCTACATCCAAAATCTCCCCTGCCAGATAAATCCCGGGAGCCTTTCTGGATTCCATGCTTTCCGTGATCTCACACAGAGGAATCCCTCCGGCACACACCTGAGCGCTGTCAAAGGAATTACTTCCTGTCACATGCACCCTGAAATCACGGCACAGTCTATAGAATCTTTCAATTTTTTCCGGATCCGCTTCATCCACACTCTCTCCGGCTTTCAAGCCTGCCAGCCGCAGAAGTAAGAGAATCAGCTTTTTATGAACAAGTCCCGTAAAAAATTCTTCCGCGGTCCGATTGCCCAGCCTCTGTCTCCGGGCGGTACAGAGGCTGCCGAATTCTTCTTTCGTATACCAGGGCAGAAAATCTATGGATACCTCCACCTCCTTCTGCCCCTGCAATATGTAATTTACCGTTCTACTCAGCTGGAACACCGGAATCCCGGAAATACCATAATCTGTCAGCTGCAGCTCTCCCCGCTCTGAAAATTCCCCCAGCTGTGTCAGAAGCCTCACCACAGCCTCCGCCCTTACGCCGGCTACGGATTTAAAAAAATCTTCACGGCACCGAAGCTGTACCAGTGCAGGAACCACAGGAACCATGCTGTGTCCCAGCTGCCCGGCCAGAAAGAAGCCGTTTCCATCGGATCCTGTCTTGGGAGCCGCTCTGCCTCCGCAGGCCAGCACCAGCGAATCAAAGGAATATCTGTCATCATCTCCCCATACCAGGATTTTCCCGCTGCCCCTGTCCGCCTCAATCCGCCGAACCCTGCATTCCGTGATCAGTCTGACTCCCAGAGCCGCCGCCTCATACCGAAGAACATCCAATACCGCGGAGGCCTGCTCGCATGCAGGATAAAGATAACCATTTTTATCCTTCACTCCAAGCCCCAGCTCCTCAAAAAACCGGATCGTCTGCTTTGTTCCAAAGCGTTCCAGGCATTCTGCCACAAATCCGGGATCTCCGGAGGTATAATATTCCGAAACCGCCAGCTTTTGATTGCCCAGATTGCATTTTCCGTTTCCAGTTGCCAGAATTTTCTTTCCCGGTCTGTCATTCCTCTCCAAAATGGTCACCCGGGCTCCCAGCCTGGCCGCCGTGATAGCGGCTGTGAGGCCTGCGGCTCCGCCTCCCGCCACTCCTACATGTCTTCGCATATCTATCCCCCTCTTCCGGCCCGGAAAACACACCCGCTCTGGAAAACAGCTTATCCCTTCCTGCCGGTCCGGTCTTTTATTCAGCTGGTATACCCTTCCAGAATATCATAAAGTGTTTCTTGATCCTCCACCCACATCATCCGAATGATTTCGCTCTGCAATTCCTCCGGCAGGCTGTCCAGACTGATATCAGTCTTCATAAAGATCGTTTTTCCATCCTCCAGATACACTATAACCTTATTGTCATAGGCCGCCAAAAAGAAACTGGCTGTGGGCTGAACATAACGGTAGTTCATCCTCACCACCACACGCTCCCTGGAAAAAGAAAGCACCTCCAGATTCACAAAGCCTCTCTCCATCTCCGTCAGCGGCGGAGAAGACTCATAGAGCTCCATGGCCCGCAAAAACTGCTCCCGGTTCATGCCGATATACTGATCCGGAATCCGCAGGACAGTCTCCACCACACTATGATCCGTCAAATCCGTTTCCTCCAACACATACTTGGTATCTACACACAATGTGTCATAGGAGGAAGCAACCTCCATCGGAGACCTGTTTTCCGTTATATGCTGGCCTGGCATATCGCCGTCCGGCTCCGGAATCATGACCGCCTCATTCTCTGGCTCTTCTTCCTCCTGCTCCGGTCTGAAAGCCTGTCCGCCTTCTTCCTGTTCAATTTGCGTCCGGTTCTCCCCCGGAACCCCCGGATAAAAGAAGTGCGTTAATTTCACTCCGGCATAAAATCCGATCACCAGCATCATAAACGGATATAATAAATATAAGCTGATACCTTTTACAAATTTCATATTGCTCACCCAGTCCTTGCAATCAGTATCAGCTGTTTTTTCAGTTTTATACACAAAAGATCAATATATGTTCAACATCTGTCCCAGCCCGAATATCAATTTTCCACCGGGTATATGCTCCAGCTCCTGTTCGCTGAAATTCCTAAGCAGCAAAAGGACCGTCCAGTAAACTGTGCCGGACACTGCCAGACAAATCACCAGCAATATCACCTTCCCCATATGCGGAGACAATAATTTATCCAAAAGCAGGCAGAGAAGCCCTTCCGCAGTAGCCGCCATCGCAGGTATAATCAACACATGGAGCCAGTCCGCCCTCAAGTGCAGCTGCATAAAGCAAAAGGCTCCCAGCATAACGCAAAGCAATCCCAGTCCGGCCATACCTGCATGCACCAGTCCCAGGATCCGCACTCCTCCGACTCCGATAAACAATCTGGTCAAAACCAAAAATACCAGATCGAAAACAGCCATGGCGATAAGTACCAGCATTCTTTTGTTGATCAGCATTAAAAACCTGGCAAAATAAACACACAGAGGAATCAGCACAGCCACCGCTGCTCCTCCCCTCAGCAAGGCCGCCGCCACTGTCTCCTGGCCGGGACAGAGCGCCGCCCCAAAGGGTTCCGCCAGCACCGCAAGGAAAACTGCCGCAAATGCCCCATGGACCACTCCTATATGCAGGCCCCCTTGAAAAGCCGTCCTGGCAAATCTGCTTTCCTCTCTGCGCAGCCTTCCCACCGTCCTGCCACACACAGGGATCAGCGCCCACAGAATCAACGCCGCCGGGATCCCGCACAGCACCCCATAACCCGCTCCATATACGCCGTATTCCACACAGGCAACAGCATTGTCCTCCAGGGAACTGCAGAAAAACAAGCCCAAAAGAACCGGAAGCACAGCCAAAAGCCGGATCAGCATGGGTATGCCTCTTCCCGCTCCAAGGATCCGAAAGCTGTCCATAAAGGAATCTCCTATCCTGGCATTGTCCTGCCCCTGTCTTCTGTTTTGGGAACGGCCTGTTCCCTTATAAACTAAGAAAAGAAAAAATGCTATAAACAGTTCTGCCAGACTAATGGCCACAGCCACTCCAACCCCTCCATACATGGAAGTAAAATTCTCCTGCCCCAGCAGATGGCTGACCTTTCTTCCATACTCCCCCAGCATTCTGCAGAACAGCTGGCTGAATCCAAAAATAAGCAGCTGGCGCAGAATCCCGGATGCCATGGCGGGAAGCTCCGCGCCTTCTCCCTGAAAATATCCAAGCAGCACCGCCGAAAGCGAGCGTAAAAGTACTGACGGAGCAAGTATCATAATAATCAACGTGCTGTACTGTACTTGAAATAATCCTGCCGCAGCGCCTGCACCCAGCAGCATGGCAAAACTTCCGGCCGCTCCCAGCACAAGCTGCAGAATCAGCGCATTTCTGCGCATTCTGGCCGCGTTTTTATATTGTCCTTTTGAATTTCTCAAGCGCAGAACTCGTCCCAGAATCCCGGTCAGACCACCGCTGACCACCGTCCATATCATCCCATAGACCTCCACGGCCACAGCCACATAGGTCACGCCGTTGTAGCCGGCCAGACGGCTTACGGCCACTATATTGCACAAAGCAAGTATGATAGAAACCATCTGCACCTGCCTTCGCCTAACCTCTGCCTGATTCATCCATTGTACCTCTAATCTCTTGTAATTCCCAGCTGTGTCAGCAGCCTTTCCTGTTTCTCCTCCATAACCCGGGCTTCTTCTTCTTCCAAATGATCATAGCCGCACAAATGCAGCATGCTGTGGGCTGTCAGAAAAGCAAACTCCCTTTTTATGCTGTGCCCATAGCTTTCTGCCTGACTCTTCAGCCTGTCCGCACAGATCATAATATCGCCCAGCACCAGCTCCCCTGTATCCGGATCAAAATAATCCGCATCCATGCCTTCCTCTATCTGGAAATTTCCTTCCTGTATAAAGTCTATATTGGGGAAGGAAAGCACATCCGTTTCCCTGTCAATTCCTCTGTATCGTGCATTGAGGCTCCGAATTCCCCCGTTATCAGTAACAACCAGATTGATCTGTGTCTCATAGGGACAGCCCTCCTCCTCCAGAACAGACCGACAGACAAGCTCCGCCGTCTCCTGGAGATCAAAGGGAAACACTTCCCCCGTCTCATTTTCAATATATAACGTCATGGCTTTCTCCTCCGGGCGCTGCCTTATCTTCTGTTTCTGCTGCTTCCCTGCACAGAATGCTTTCTGTTTTCTCTGTATTTCTCCTTTGCCTCAAAGTCCTCATAGGCCTTTACGATTTTCTGCACCAGCGGATGGCGCACCACATCTCTGCTGGTCAGATTGCAGAAGGCGATATCCTCTATTTTTCCCAACACACTGGCGGCCACATCCAGTCCGGACCGAGTTCCCGCAGGCAGATCCTTCTGAGAGGCATCGCCCGTGACTACTACCTTGGAGCCAAAGCCGATCCTGGTCAAAAACATTTTCATCTGCGCAGGTGTAGTATTCTGGGCCTCATCCAGAATAATATAGGCGTTATCCAGAGTACGCCCCCGCATATATGCCAGAGGCGCTACCTCAATCAGACCCTTCTCCATATTTTTTGTAAACCCCTCCGCGCCCATGATCTGGTATAGGGCGTCATAAAGGGGCCGCAGATAAGGATCCACCTTGCTCTGCAGATCTCCGGGCAGAAAGCCCAGCTTCTCTCCGGCTTCTATGGCCGGCCTGGTCAAAATAATTCTTCCCACCTCATCGTTCCGAAAGGCAGTGATGGCCATAGCCATGGCCAGATATGTCTTACCGGTACCCGCAGGGCCCACTCCAAAGACAATCATATTGTTGCGGATAGCATCCACATATGCCTTCTGCCCCAGCGTTTTGGGCTTTATAGGCTTGCCGTTTATGGTGTGGCAGATACAATCCTCATCGATCTGCGCTATGACCTGCTCCTGTTCTTCCATCCCCATGGTTATTGCGTAATCCACGTTCTGCTCCTCTATTTCGTTTCCTCTGTCTGAAATAATGACAAGCTGCTCCAGCACTCTGGCCGCCTTTTTTACCCTGTCTTCCTCTCCGGATATTACGATCCCGCCGTTTCTGTCCACAATCATAACGCCGAAATCACGCTCCATTTTTTTCAGATAAACATCCTGCAGACCAAAAATTTTTTGCATATGCTCTGCAGGTACCTCCAGCTTCATTGAAAAATCATTCATCCGTATCCGATTCTCCGGGAGTATCCGTTCCCGTCTCCACTTTCTCAGTATCGGCACTTTTCCCGACGCTTTCCTGTACCAGAAAATCTCCGTACAGGATCCAGGACTGGCCGTCAACACCTATTTTAACATCTTTTTCAATAATTTGTACCCCTTTTTCCTGCAAATTTGCAATAAAAGTCATTATTTTTTCATTAAGCAGGACTTTTGCCTCTTCATCCGTATATCGATGCTCCACATTTACGTACTCCCGATAGGTATAGCTTCCTGTATATATGGGGATGGACAGTTTCTCAAACAGCAGCGGCCTGCTTTCCCTGATCAGGCTGTCGTATACCAGAAACGGGCTGTCCTCCGGCATTTTCCACTCTTTTCCCCCAAAACGCAAAAAATATCGGGTCTTCTCTCTGCCGGTATATTCTTTTCTGACATAGTCAAAAGGAAGGCTGTCATTAAATTCCATGCTGTGCTCGATAATAATATCCGCATCCGCATCCACATAATAGTATTCCCTGACAGTGGCATCCTCATTATAAATGGGAACCTTTCCCTCCACCAGTACACATCCCGCCTCCACCTCGTCTCCAATGGCCACCTTAGGCACACCGCTTCTGACGATCATGGACACCACTCTTCCGCCGTATTCCGCCACCAGGTCCGTTCCCTGGGTCTCCTTTTTCTCGGGACTTATTATGATGGCGTCATTTTCCTTGATGTCGATCAGAAGCTTGGTTCCCGAAAGACGGGCGGAAGCCCAGGTGATCTGGGAAAATTGTCTGCGGATCTCCTTTTCCAGCTCCTCTATATCCAGGTCCCTCTTCTTCATTCCCACCGTCACCTGGTTTTCCTTCAAAAAGCTCTGGAAAACGTCATCCGTGATCTGATAGTTTCCGGAAATTTCTATGTTCCATATGTACAGAGACGACCATATCCAAAAGGCTGCCGCCATCAACAGCCCCATGACAAACACCTTTCGTTTTAACAGCCGGGGCAGAAAAAAAGGCAGTCCATATCTTTCCAATACGGCTACCCTTGTTCCCGTCTTCCTGACAATGGGCCGCAGAGCCCAAAAGCCCCTCAGGTTGATGTTCATATAGTACACATCACCTTCCCTGACGATATTCCAGATCAGGATCCCCTTATTGCTGCATAAATTCATAAAGCGCTCCGGGGAAAATCCCCATACCCGGATCCGCAGATAACCTCTGAGATATTTCAATAATTCGATCATGGTCTTCCCTTTTCCTTTCCAAAAGGTAATTTGTATACCTTTATGCGGCTGTCACAAATACCTGATACAGGTGATACAGCCGCTGATCTTCATATCCTCGTTGGTATAATAGTCTATGGTAAGCCGGGTTCCCTCAAAGCAGGCCTGACAGGTTTTTCCCTGGAGTAAAATCTGATTTTCCGTATACTCCAGAATTCCCCTGTAATTCTCGATCCACGCCTCACTGTTTCCCGTAAGGGTAACCTTCATGGCTCCCATACAAATGTCCTTGGGCAGCTTCAGGGTTTCTACAAATTGTTCTTTTCTTTGATTACGGTCACGGTTCTTCTTCATGTTTTCATTATATTATACCCGCCTGAAAATTATTCGAGGCTGCCGCACCTAAGCGCAGCAGCCTCCATCAATAATCCATCATCATATTACTATTTTCGGTAAAGCCGTGAAAAGGAATTATCTATAAAATATCCACGATAAAGGGTCTTGACATGGGCGGATCTTTTTCAATATGGCAGGCTGCCCGAAAGTGCTCTCCGGCAGCTTCCGCCTGTTCCCAGCCTGCGGCATGTATGACCGCAAGAGTTTCTCCCGCCTTCACGGAATCTCCGGCCTTTTTATGCAGCACCAATCCCACGGCAGGATCGATACAGCTGTTCTTTGTCTCCCGGCCTCCTCCCAGCATCAGCGAGCAGACCCCCGCCTCCTGGCAGTCAATATGATGCACATATCCCTCTGCATCTGCCGTCACAGGCAGCTGAATCGGCGCCTGAGGAAGCTGCCGGGGATCATACACTGCCCTGGGGTCGCCCCCCTGGGCTTCCACCAGCTCCGCCAGCTTTTTCAGAGCACTGCCGTCCGCTATGACTTTTTGAAGCATGGCTCTGGCCTCCCCCTCCTGTTCTGCCTTTCCCCCGGCCATCAGCATCCGGCTGCCCAAAACCAGGCACAACTCCACGAAATCCTTCGGCCCTCTTCCCTGCAGAGTGTCGATGGCCTCCTTCACCTCCAGGGCATTGCCTATGGCGTACCCCAGCGGCTGATCCATATCGGAGATCACAGCCGTCATTCTGCGCCCGGCATTTCTGCCGATCTTCACCATCTCCTCTGCCAGAGCCCTGGCATCTGCCTCGCTCTTCATGAAGGCGCCGCTGCCCGTCTTCACATCCAGCACAATGGCATCTGCTCCTGCAGCCAGCTTTTTGCTCATGATGGAGCTGGCAATCAGCGACATATTATCCACGGTTGCAGTCACATCCCGCAACGCATACAGCTTCTTGTCCGCAGGGGCCAGGTCAGCAGTCTGGCCCATAATGGCAATCCCGATGCGATTTACATTTTCAATGAATCTCTCCGTAGTCAGTGCAGTGGAAAAGCCTGGAAAGCTTTCCAGCTTATCGATGGTTCCGCCTGTATGGCCCAGCCCCCGTCCACTCATCTTGGCCACAGGAATTCCGCAGGCCGCAGTCATAGGCCCCAGCGCCAGAGAGGTCTTGTCCCCCACGCCTCCGGTGCTGTGTTTATCCACCTTAATTCCATGGATGCCGGACAAATCCAGCATATCTCCGCTGCGAGCCATGGCCATGGTCAGCGCAAGGGTCTCCCGTTCCGTCATTTTTTGGAAAAATATGGCCATCATCAGGGCAGAAACCTGATAATCCGGAATTTCTCCCTCTGTGTACCCTTGAACAAAAAACCGGATCTCTTCCTCGGACAGTTCTCCGCCGCCCCTTTTTTTCAGAATAATGTCATACATTCTCATGGCCATACATCCTTTCTCAGCCCTGCGGCCTTCCATTACTGATTCCAGTTATGGAGTGGTCAGTCTCAGGTAAATGGCTCCCAATCTGTCTATTTCCGAATCACAGGAGCCATGTACTCCTGCCAGGCCATAGCCCTCCGGAGCCCGGAAGGTAAATACCTCTTTTTCCTTTTTACCGCCCTCCAGCACGTTGCCCAGATTGGTGACAAATTTCACATAGGAAATACGATAGGTACTGGTAAGAGATTTCTTCGCCTTACATACCTCCATAGATACTATATATTCTCCATCCGCCAAAGTCAACTCCTGATATGTGCCTCCGCTTCCTCCGGCAGACACCTCCTCACCCTGATAGGTAAAGGCAATTCCGTCTACCCGGCTGCCTGTTCGAATCGCAATTTTTTCCGGCATCCGCTCTCCCATGGCCTCCATAAAGCTGAAGCCCGTGCCTCCGCCTCCACCATAGGTCTGTGTGGTCAGAACATTTTCCTTCAATTCATAGCGGAAGGTGGCAGTGATGGGGAAGTGATCGGACAGCTGATTTCCGTCTTCATCGGTAAAGTCTGTCTTGAGGGCATAATAATCTACGGACAACTCCACATTTTTCCCGCTCCTGTACCAGATCTTATCCACCACCTCATTGGCTGCGCTGTTTCTGTTTTCTTCGTCGATCAGCGCATCGCTTCCGAATACCGGCTCTACGCCGCCGCGCATATACTCCACCCAGATATCCGTCAGCCCGCAGGGATCCAGCACCGTCTCTCTGATTTTGTCCCTGGTGTACCTGCAATTAGTGTCCCCGATCACGATTACCGCCTTACCCGACGATTTCTGGAGGATCAGCTCCGCCAGCTGTTTCAGATTGGACTCTCTGGCCGCCATGGAACCGGGATCCGTGCCCGCATCTGTATGTATATCATAGATATCAATATAATATCCCGGCGCAATTTCCATGGAAGAGTACAGAATTCCCTTGGGTGTCATCTGATCCGCACCGTTGGTGATAAAGCCGTGGGAATCATTCCACTTATACCGCTGTGTCTCATAAAGAGGGAATGCCGATAAAAAGTTCATGCCGTCCCCCACAGGCACATTTCCGCTGGTCGGGGTCAGATAAGGCAGCGTTACCTGGGAGATCAGCTGCTTATGATATGCAAAATCCTCCTGCACACTGACCAGATCATACTCATTCAAAAGGGGACTCATTTTTACGGTATTTTTTGCCGGATCACTGCTGGATATAATCCCCGGCAGCCCCGCCACATTCAGGGAAAGCACTCTGAAACTTCCCTGGGATGACTCTGACGCCTGCGCCTTAAGCGTCTGTCCGCTTCCTGTCGTCAGCCCTGCCGCCATCAGCAGAGCCAGTCCTGCCGCAAGCCACTTCATTGATTTCTTTCTCATCATTTCCGCAACCTCCTTTTTGTTTTTGGCCTTGCCATTTGTTTTTTGCTTTACTTTTTGTTTTTGCTATGCTTTTTGTTTTTGCTATGCTTTTTGTTTTTGCTTTACTTTTTGTCTTTTGCCTTTTGCCTTTCTTTTTGTTTTGTGCTTTGCTTTTTGTTTCGTATTTTTACCGGCTTTATGCTTTGTTTTCAGCTCCCGGCCCGGTTTGGATGATTGCTTTCGTTCTGTTTCCCTGATTCACCTCCTGTCTTTCCTCCGGTATCCGGCACTGATTTATTCTGTATATCTACATGGTTTTCACTTTATTTATCCTTAATTTATTTTATCAATGTACTATTATTACTTTTCTCATCTCTCACGCTCATGTTTTCTGATAATAAGATCTTAGCATAGACATATGACTATCTCAACGCAATCGTTGCTTTTTTTGATGTATTTATTGCAGATTTTGCTTTTTCCTAGGCTTTTTCACCCTGCAGGCTGTCCGCTGCAATTATATGAATACGGAAAGGAAATACCGCATAGGTTTTCACTAGATCCTTTTCCGTCATTATTGAAAGGCCAGGATAGCTTATGGAAATTTACGTGGTAAAAGAAGAAGACAGCATAGATGACATTGCAGAAGCTCTGGAGATCTCACCCCAGCAGCTGATTTTTGATAATCAGTTAATCTATCCCTATGCCCTCGCCATCGGCCAGGCGCTTCTGGTGGAAAAAGGCGCCCGAAGCGCCGCCCGGGCCATATCCGTCAGCGGATACGCCTACCCCTTTATCAGTCCCTGGGTGTTAGAACAGACCCTTCCCTTTTTGACAGCTCTGCCTGTCTTTTCCTATGGCTTTACTCCGGAAGGAGAGCTTCTTCCGCCGCCTTACGGAGAGGACCAATGGATGATCTCGGAGGCGCTTCGATTCGGAGTCCTGCCTATTCTCACTCTCACTCCTTTCGGTCCCGACGGCAATTTTAATAACCAGCTGATCCATTCTGTGGTAAACGATTCTGTTTACAGGGACAACCTGATTCAAAATATGCTGGGATTAATGTATGAAAAGGGATACTTGGGGGTTGACATCGATTTTGAATATATTCTGGCAGAGGATAAAGATGCCTTTTCGGCTTTTGTGAGACAGACTGCAGAAATCATGCGCGCCAACGGATTTCAGACCTCCGTAGCCCTGGCGCCAAAGACTTCCGATGATCAGAAAGGCCTTTTATACGAGGGGAAAGATTACCGGGCCTTGGGAGAAGCCGCGGATCATGTGCTTTTAATGACTTATGAATGGGGCTATACCTATGGTCCGCCCATGGCCGTGGCGCCCCTGAATCAGGTGCGCCGGGTAGTAGAATATGCCCTGACGCAAATTCCCGCGGAAAAGATCAATCTGGGAATTCCCAATTACGGCTATGACTGGCCCCTTCCCTATGAAAGAGGCGTCACCAAAGCGGAAACCATCAATAATATTCAGGCAGTGCGCATCGCTGTGGCAAATGATGCCGAAATACAATTTGACGAAACGGCGCAAAGTCCCTTTTTCACCTATGCAGACCAGGGAACAGCGCATGAGGTCTGGTTTGAGGATGTACGAAGCCTGTCCGCCAAATTTGACCTGATAAAGGAATTCGGCCTCCGGGGATGCGGCTACTGGCAGATCATGCAATGGTTCCGCGCTAACTGGCTGTTGCTGAAGGACCGCTTTTTCATTGAAAAAAATTAGATTATACGCCTGCTTTCCTGCAGATATTTTGAAGACAGCATCTGTCACAATAGGGTTTGGTGCGGGCAGTGCAGACCGCCCTGCCATGCTCCACCAGCCTGTGACAGAAATCACTGCCCTCCTGGGGCGGAATAATCTTCCACAATTCCTTTTCCACCTTGGCTGGTTCCTTGATTCCGTCCACCAGCCCCATCCGGTTTACGAGGCGGATACAGTGGGTATCTGTCACAATGGCCGGCTTTCCAAACACATCTCCCATGATCAGATTTGCGCTCTTTCTGCCCACTCCGGGCAGAGCAAGCAATTTCTGAAAATCCTCCGGCACTCTGCCGCCATACTCGTCCCTCAGCATTTTCATGCAGGCGCTGATGTCTCTGGCTTTGCTGTTTCCCAGGCCGCAGGGATGCACGATTTCTTCTATTTTCTCCACAGGCGCTTCCGCCAGTGCATTTACATCCGGATATTTTTCATACAGCTTTTCCACTACCACATTGACTCTGGCGTCCGTACACTGTGCCGCCAGGCGCACGCTGACCAAAAGCTTCCAGGCCTGATCATAATCCAGCGTACAGCCTGCGTCCGGATATTCCGCCTTCAGTTTTTCTATGATCTCCAATGCCCGCTGTTTTTTCGTCATATCATTTGTCTCCTTGTTTTCCGTATCTCAGGTCTTTTCGCCGTGGGACAACATTATTTCCTCTCCTGTCTCCAGAAAAAAGCAGCTTCCCCCATATCCACAGGATTCATACAGCCGCACCACAATTTCCCGCATGCGCCCATCCAGCTGGTGATACACCGTCCCTGGCTCCCAGGGAAGTCCTGCAATATAGGCTCTCTGCCGTCTGTCCAGCTTCTGAAGCCTCTTTTCCAGACCGGCGGAGTCCTCCTTTGCCTGCTGGCCGAAATCACAGGCGATATATATCTTTTCCGGACAGACTCCTGCACATTTTTCCTCCAGAAAGACCGACAGCTTCCCGTCCTTTGCACAGTCATACTGCTGCTTCTTCCAGATAATATCCTCTGCCGCTCTGCCGGCCTGCAGCACAACACGGCGGAAGGTGGCTTTTCCGTACCGGTCATATTCCTTTACATATTCTGCCTTTTCCGGTGTTTCGCTCTTTCCCGGCTCTTCCAGCAGAATGATCCTCTTTTTGACAAGATGCTCCCACACGGTTCTCTGTACCTTTTTATGGGAAATCGGATATAAAAGCTGTTTTTCGATTTCATCCACCGTACAGCCCAGGTCTGCCAGATGCCTGATCGCTCCGCCTCCTGCTGCCTCAAATGTAAAACCGGATAGAGCCTCTCTGAAATAATCATTTTCTGCCATTCTTTTGCCCCGCCCGAAACCTTTTATGTTTTTCCTCGTCTATCTGATTAACCATCAAAAATATATCAGGAGGTATCAATTTATGAAAAAAGGAAGCATTATTTTTCCCATCGTCACCTTATCCCTTTTATTGTCAGCCTGCGGGGCAGCGCCTGCACCGGATAAGCCAAGCCCCTCCGGTACGCCGCAATCCCTGGAAGGCGGCTCAGACAACGCCCTGGACCAGTCCCCGGACGCTTCCCGGGAGGATCTTCAGAATGCAGCCCCGGAGAGCAGCCAGATTCCGCCCCAGAAAGACAATCAGACCAAAGCCCCGGATGAAGATACACATTCTCATGTATTATCCTCGGGAAATAATGTGATTGAGCACGATCCTGCGGGCTACTGCGGAAATACCGTGACCACAGTCGTTTTTCATCCTACATCCGGAGATGGCTGGGAATGCTCCTTCTGGGGAAGCGACTCCGTAAACCTTACGGATCTGCTGAGATTTCTGGATTACAGCGAAGGAATCTGCCGTTGTATGCCGGAATACACTGTAAGCACAGAATTTGACCAGAATTACGGAATCAATCTGACAGAGGGCTACGTCCGCTGTGAAGACGAACAGGTATCCCTCACTGCCGAACAGCTGGATACGATCCGGGACATCCTGGAGCGGGTATCCGCCGACAAATGAAATGTCAATTCTTAAAGCTGTGGATCGGTGCAGGGATACGCCCGCCGCGGCCTATAAAGGCATCGCAGGAGAACTGGTTCACAGGCATCACCGGCGCATACCCCAAAAGGCCGCCGAACTCCACGATATCTCCCACTCCCTTGCCGATGACAGGAATAATGCGCACCGCCGTTGTCTTCTGATTCACCATGCCGATCGCCATTTCATCCGCTATGATGCCGGAAATAGTGGAAGCCCTGGTATCGCCGGGAATCGCGATCATATCCAGTCCCACGGAGCAGACGCAGGTCATGGCCTCCAGCTTCTCCAAGGTCAGCGCACCCGCCTTCACCGCATCGATCATTCCCTGATCCTCGCTGACCGGGATGAACGCTCCGCTCAGTCCTCCCACATAGGAGGACGCCATAACGCCGCCCTTCTTCACCTGATCATTCAACAGGGCAAGGGCAGCTGTGGTGCCGGGAGCCCCTGCGTATTCCAGTCCCATTTCGCACAAAATGTCCGCCACGCTGTCTCCGATGGCAGGAGTGGGCGCCAGAGACAGATCCACAATGCCAAAGGGAACCTTCAGCCTTCTGGAGGCTTCTCTGGCCACCAGCTGTCCCACCCGGGTAACCTGAAAGGCCGTTCTTTTGATGGTCTCACAAAGTACCTCGAAGCTTTCCCCCCGGATCTTTTCCAGAGCAGTCTTTACCACCCCGGGACCGCTGACACCCACATTAACTACCTTATCCGCCTCTGTAACCCCGTGAAAGGCTCCCGCCATAAAAGGATTGTCATCGGGCGCGTTGCAGAATACCACCAGCTTGGCACAGCCCAGAGAGTCATTTTCTTTGGTGCATTCCGCAGTTTTCCGAATAATCTCTCCCATAAGTCTTACCGCATCCATATTGATGCCGGTTCTGGTAGACCCCAGATTTACGGAGCTGCATACTCTCTCCGTAGTTGACAGCGCCAGCGGGATGGAACGAATCAGCAATTCCTCAGCCTGAGACATTCCCTTGCTGACCAGAGCGGAATAACCGCCTATAAAGTTTACTCCCACCTCACAGGCCACCCTGTCCAGCGTCCCGGCTATAGACGCAAAATCCTCCTTTGTCCTGCAGGCGGTGCCGCCGATCAGGGCAATCGGGGTCACGGAGATTCGCTTATTTACGATTGGTATTCCAAATTCCCTGGATATCTGCTCCCCCGTGCTTACCAGATCCTTCGCCGATTCATATATCTTTCGGTAGATCTTTTCCTTCAGCTTTTCCAGGTCGGAATCTATACAGTCCAGAAGACTGATCCCCAGAGTAATGGTCCGCACATCCAGGTTTTCCTCCGTGATCATTTTGTTTGTCTGCGTCACTTCATGTAAATTGATCATTCATGCCTCCCAATGTTTCTATACTCCTGGAATTTTGACTACTGCCCGTCTTTGCTGCCGCAGAAAAAATTCCCGGAGACTATTCCGGCTTTAGTCCATACATTCTTACAGACGATGCATCATGTCAAAAATCTCTTCCTTCTGGCATCTGACCGCCACACCGATCTCCTGTCCCAGCGCCGCCAGCTCGTCAGCCATATCCCCAAACTGTTTGCTCATGCGGCTGGTATCCACAATCATCATCATGTTAAAATATTCCTGCACTATAGTCTGAGATATATCAAGAATGTTAACGTCGTTTCCGGCCAGATAGGTACAGACCTTTGCAATGATTCCCACCGTATCCTTCCCCACCACCGTAATAATCGCTCTCTTCATAGACTCTCCGTTTCCGCGCTCCTGAAGCGCACATTTTTCCATATTTTGATTTTCCGCATTTCACAGTACTACCGCCGGCGTCAGATCACTGCGCCTGGCTACCCTGATATCAAAATCCTTGGCCTGATAAGGATTATCTCCCAGATTGATCTCCAGCCGCACCGATTCGTAAGCCAGTTCCGGAAGATTATTTTCCTTGCTCAAATGTCCCAAAAGTATAGTACACAGTCCGTCGTGCAAAATCCTTCCCAAAAGCCGTCCCGAATTCTCATTGGATAAATGTCCCCGGTCTCCCAGAATGCGCTGTTTCAGATAATAAGGATATGGCCCTACCTGGAGCATGTTTACATCATGGTTTGCCTCCAGCAGAAGGGCATCCATCCCCTTGAGGCATTCCACCGTATAATCATTGTAGACTCCCAGATCCGTACATACTGCCACCCGCCGGCTTCCATAGGAAATACGGTAGCCCACCGGCTGTGCGGCATCATGGGATATATGCATGGGGTTGATGGTCAGATCCTTAATGGTCAGCTTCCGGTCCTCCTGTACCTCACGATACAGACTCTCCTCCACATTTCCCAGACTGCTGCAGGATTTCATGGCCTTGATGGTTCCTGCAGTGGCGTAAATGGGAATCTCATATTTTCTGGCTATCACTCCAAGCCCTTGAATATGGTCCGCATGCTCATGAGTAATCAATATTCCGTCGATATCTCTGCCCGTAAGCCCCAACTCATGAAGGCCGTTTTCCGTTCTTTTCCCGCTGATGCCCACGTCTACAAGCAGATGTGTGGCCTCCGACCCCACGTAGATACAATTCCCGCTGCTTCCGCTTGCAATACTGCACAGTCTCATCGCCCTGTCCCTCTAGCTTCCCAGTATATTTCTATCACATCACCGTTTTGAATGGACTCCAGATACTCAGCCTTTCGTCCGTTAAGGTTTGTGACAATATCGCGGCCCGCCGGATTGTTTAAATCAAAATCAATGAAGGAAAATATGTCCACGAACACATACCGCTCCTTGCCGGACAGGGTCACAGGATATCCGTTTACTATCACCGATATATTTTCCGTCCCCTGCCCGGCTTCCGTCTCTGTGTGTTTCTCCCGGTTTATTTTACTGAAATCGCTCCCAAATTCGGTCTCCCTATATTCGGTCTTGCCGGATTCCGCATTTCCGTACCCGGACTTATCAATACCGCTCTCCCCGAAACCGGATTCCGAAACGGATTCCGGATTTTCCCCGGTGTCAGGCCTGCCGTCTCTCCGCTCTCCTCCCAGCAGGCTTTGAGCAAATGCAAGGGACCTTTGAGCCGCCTCCCGGATTTCCCGGGCAGCAGCGGCCTCCTTGGCAGCCCGGCGCTTTTCGGCCTCTTCCTCCGTTTCTTCCTCCAAATCAGCGTAGGTAACCTCCGCCGTTACATCCCAGCTCAATGTAAAATTTTCATAAACTCTGGTCTCAGGTCTGGCGGGCGTTTCATTTACCAATATCCTGCCGCCCAGAGGAACATCCATAAACTCCGCAATCTCCCGTACCGTATAGGAATTTCTGATCTGAATGCCGTCTCCCTCCCGGATCAGATAAAATTCGTTTTCCATCCGTCCATTCACGGCTGCCGTCTTTGGCAGGTCGATTTTTGCGCCGTTCACATATACATGCAATCTTTCCGAAAGCTCGGGCAGTCTGCCCAGCTCCAGAGCCGCCGCCTCGCCCACGGTAGAGGATGTCACCTGAATATGGTCTCCGTTATGTACCTGGGCGTAAATATCCGCATTCTCTCCATTGACGGTAATCACTGCCGCTTCCCCCTGGATTCCCCTCACCATCCGGCTTTTCCCATTCACCGTAAAGGTCAGCGGCGTCCCCCGCCGTGGGAACAGCTCCTCGTTGGGAAAATCGGACTGGACAGCCGCATCTGCCACAGACAGTCTTCCGTTGTCATAAAGCTTAACCCGCTTGCCGTTAAACTCTACGAAAATAAAATTATTGCTCTGTTCGTAATAGCTCAGGCAGATTCCGATAGGCGTTACCATCATGGAATCCCTGCGGGGCTGCTCATTTTCAAACTCAATGTTTTGCATGACTTCCTGACCCCGGATGGCCACACGCTCCTTGACAATATCCAGCTCCTTTGCCAGAAATTCCGTGTAGCCGGGAACCATTCCGCCGCCTCCCACCACAAATACTGCGCTGACAGACTTTTCCCCGTTCAGCTCCCTGATACAGGCCGCCACCATCTTTGCCATTTCCTGGACGTGATCCGCCAAAAGGGACTCAACCTCCTTTGCAGCGATCACCTGAGGCAGTCCCATAATATCCAGATATTCAACAGACTCCTGGACTCCTGCCTTTCGTTTGATCTGCTCCGCGGTATCAAAATCTACCAGACAATGCTGAACGATAATATCTGTGAGACTGTCTCCCGCCACGGGAATCATTCCGTAGGCCGTAATAGTTCCATCCTTTGTAATGGAAATATCGCTGGTGCCTGCCCCCACATCCACCAGCGCCATATTCAGCATGCGAAACTTCTCCGGAATGGCCACCTGAATGGCGGCAATGGGCTCCAGCGTCATGTTTGCCACATGCAGCCCCGCCAGCTCCACCGCCTTGTAGAGACCGTCCACCACATCATCCGGCAAAAACGTGGCGATCAAGTCCACCGCCATATGTTTTACCTTGTGGCCCTCCAGGTTTCCAATCTGGTAACCGTTCATATAGTAACGCATAGGCGTATAGCCTACACAGTAAAATTTCATATCCGTATCATTGGTTTTCTGAAATTCCTCGTAGGCCTGCTCCACCCCCATGGTAGACAGGGAATACACATCCTCCTCCGTGACCTCGTGGTCCTCGTCGAAGCTTGTCTCCGCATGGGTGGTCACCGTCCGCAACACGCGCCCTGCGGCTGCGATACAGACCTCCGTCAGCTTTCGGCTCAGATCCTCCTCCAGCTGTTCCTTGACCTGGGTAATGGTCTGTCCCACCTTGCCGATATCATGAATCTGTCCGTCCAGCATGGCTCTGGTCTCATGCTCCCTGCCCCTCTGCGCCAGCACATGGAATTTATCTCCGTTCAGGTAACCTACTGTGCCAATAATGCTCCTGGTACCGATATCCAGTCCGAACACCAGCTGCCCCTGTCCTTCTCTCACTCCCGCCATGTATAAGCCTCCAGTTTTCTGTCTATTTGTCTGAAACTCTCCTCCAGGGCGCCGCTGTTATCGATGACAAAGTCACAGGCATTACGAAAAGCCTGCTCCGACAGCTGGCTGTCCATGATCTGATCGATCCTCTCCCCGCTGTACCCCCGGGACTGGGACAATCTGCGTCTCCTGGTCTCCTCATCCGCATAAATATACCACATTTCATCCACCAAACCGCCGTACCCGCACTCCACCAAAAGCGCCGCCTCCACAAAAAACAGCTCCGCTTCTCCCTTTACCCGGGCCGCCTTCAGACGATTCAGCAGGTATTCCTTTACCGCCGGGTGAATAATATGATTTACCTGCTCCAACAAATCCGAAGAAGCAAAGATCCTCTCCGCCATCCTCTGTCTGTCAATTTCGCCCCGGGGATCCAAAATGTCCCGGCCCAGCAATTCCACCAGCTGCCGGTAACAGGCCGTTCCGGCCTGCTTCACCTCATGAGCAGCCTGGTCTGCCAGATAAATCTCACACCTGTAATGCCTTTGTATATAACAAAGCAGCTCCGATTTCCCGGCTCCGATTCCGCCGGTTATCCCTATAAATCTCATATTGTATCTCTGATGCCCCTCTTATCTGTCCCTCAAGAAAAAGCCTTTTCAAATCCAGTTGATCGGTAATAAATTATTTGGCCTCATACCAGTTGTCTCCAGTGTGAAGATCAATTTCCAGCGTAACGGCCAGATCGGCAGCGGATTTCATATTTTCTGTCAAAATCTGCCGCACCTGCTCTTCTTCCTCCCGAAGGGTTTCAATTACCAGCTCATCGTGCACCTGCAGAATCAATCTGGATTTCAGTCCCGCATCCCGAAGCGCTCTCCACACACGAATCATGGCGATCTTGATAATGTCTGCCGCCGTGCCCTGAATAGGGGAATTCATAGCCACACGCTCTCCAAAGGACCGCTGCATGAAATTGGAGGAGGACAGCTCAGGAATCGGCCTGCGCCTGCCGAACATAGTGGTCACATATCCCTTTTCCCTGGCATCCTTCACCAGATTATCCAGAAATTCCTTTACACCGGGATAAGTGGCAAAGTATTGCTCGATATACTCTGCCGCTTCCTTTTTGCTGATACTCAGATCCTGGCTCAGCCCAAAGGAGCTGATGCCGTACACAATCCCGAAATTCACCGCCTTGGCGTTGCGCCGCTGCAGATCCGTGACCTCCTCAAAGGGCGTGTGGAATACCTTGGAAGCAGTAATCCTGTGAATATCCTGATCCATACGATAGGCCTCTATCAGCTGATCGTCTCCTGACATATGAGCCAGCACCCTCAACTCAATCTGAGAGTAATCCGCATCCATAAATTCCCATCCCTGCCGGGGTACAAACACCTTTCGGATACGCCTCCCCAACTCCATCCGCATGGGGATGTTCTGCAGATTCGGCTCTGTGGAGCTGATTCTTCCTGTGGCTGTGATGGTCTGGTTGAAGCTTGTGTGAATCCTCCTGTCCTCCCTGATGCAGGCAGCCAGCCCGTCCGCATAGGTGGATTTCAATTTGGTGAGAGTTCTGTATTCCAGAATGTCCTTGACAATCTGATAATCCCCCGCCAGCTTTTCCAGCACATCCGCCGCCGTGGAATACCCTGTCTTTGTCTTTTTTCCTCCGGGCAGGTGCATGGTGTCAAAAAGCACCTCTCCCAGCTGTTTGGGGGAATTGATGTTGAATTCCACACCTGCCTGAATGTGAATGGCTTTCTCCAGCTCCCGGATCCGTTCCACCAAAGCGTCGCCGTAGGCCTTCAGCTCCTCCCGGCGGACCTCCACTCCCTCCTTCTCCATATCGTAAAGCACCAGAGAAAGAGGCATTTCCACTTCCCTCATCAACCGATCCATCCCCGTTTCCTGCAGCTTTTTCTCCAGCACCCGGGAAGCCATGGCACAGATATACGCCGTATAACAGCAATATTGCATAAACTTTTCCGGCTGGGCAGCCGCCGCCTCCGCCAGAGATGACTTGCCGAAACTTTCCTTTCTGCCGGAAACCATAATTCCCAAATGCTCCGATGCGATGGTCTCCGGATCATAATCGCTCTTTAGAGGATACAGCAGGTACGCTCCGATCAGAATATCAAAATAGCGGTCAGTGGTGCTGCAGTCCAGCCATTGGTACATTTTCTTTATATCAAATGCGGCAATCTTTGCTCTCCCGGACAACTCAAGAAGAGCCTGACGAATCAGGGCGCTGTCCCCGTCCTGGGAGCTGTGAATCTCCTGGTCAAACAAGGACAGCTGAACATTTTCCCGGGGAGGAAGACCATAAAAGCAGGTGTCCTTTTCCGGGACGCAGACTGCCGCACCCAGAAGCCTGCCCTCCTCCAGGGCCAAATAGAGCCCTGCCTGATCTGCTGCCTTGATCTTTCCTATATATGCCAGAAACTCCTTCTGATTCTGTGCTCTGCGGAAAGTCCTTTCGATCTCTTCCAGATCGGCAGCTTCCTTTTCCACATTAAATCGTCCCAGCAAATTTTTAAATTCCAGCTGACGGAACAGCTCGTAAGCCTCCTGCGTATAAAACCCTTCCGCTTTCGCCTCCTGATAATCCAGTGTGATGTCACAGTCGATTTTAATGGCAGCAAGGGCTTTGCTCAAATCTGCCAGACCGCGGTTTTGCTGAAGAGACTCCCGAATACTCTTTTTGGTAATCTCCTCCACATGTGCATATATATTATCCAGGGATCCATAGGCCGCCATCAGCTCTCCTGCGGTTTTCTGCCCCACCTTGGGGACACCGGGAATATTGTCCGAAGGATCGCCCATCAACGCCTTCAAATCAATAAACTGCGCCGGCGTCACCTGATATGTTCTGACTACATCCTCCGGATAATAATCCTCTATCTCCGTCCGTCCCTGCTTGGTTTTGGGAATTCTGATCTTAATATGCTCATCGGCAATCTGCAAAAGATCCCGGTCCCCTGATACCAAAGTGACCTCCAGCCCATCTGCCGCCGCTTTTTTTGCCAGAGTTCCCAGAATATCATCCGCCTCATAGCCTTCCTTCCGGCAGATAACAATTCCCATGGCTTTCAGAACCTGCTGGATCACCGGCACTTGTTCCACCAGCTCTCCGGGCATGGGCTTGCGCGTTCCCTTATAAGCCGCATACATTTCATGCCGGAAGGTGGGCGCATGAACGTCAAAGGCAACGGCCAGGTACTCCGGCTTTTCCTCTTCCAGAATTCGAAACATGATATTCAAAAAACCGTAGACAGCGTTGGTATGGAGCCCTCCGACGGTACTCAGCTCCGGCACTCCGTAAAATGCTCTGTTCAATATACTGTGTCCGTCTATCAGCACAAGCTTTCCGCTCATTCTCCCTTTCTCTCCTTTTGATATCCTTGTTTTGGCCTTTCTTTTAATATCCTTCTTTCAGCCTTTTATCCGTTCGCATTCCTATGTGCACTTCAGCCTTTTTTCCGGTTTTCTTCCTGTTTTTTGTGCCCATTCGGCAGGGTTACAGCAAAATCCAGACAGCAATCCCCGCCATCAGGCTGACCGCCAGTATCTGCATGGCAAATACTACCTGCAGAATCCTGCCGCGAAACCGTATTCCACGCTTCGCCTCCTCCAGACGCAGATCCAGTTCCTTCTGCAGATCAAACACATTGCCATCCTCCAGACGCTGTATCCCCTCTGTGACCAAAAACTGGATGATCAGCTCTTCCCGACAGTCTGCACAGCGATCCAGATGTCCCATAAAGCTTTTCATGGTATAATGGTCCATTTTCTTTCCCATAAAATCGGGAATCAGTCTCTCGAATTCTTTGCAGTCCATAAAATCATCTCTTCTCACATTTATCCAGGGCCTGGGCAATATCAGCGATCAGATCATTTGTATCCTCGATACCACAGCTTAACCGGATCAATTCACCGGGTACTCCGGCCTCCCGCAGCTGCTGATCCGTCAGCTGGCGATGGGTGGTGGACGCCGGGTTCAGACAACAGGTGCGGGCGTCGGCCACATGGGTTTCAATGGCCGCAAATTTCAGACTTTTCATAAATATCTCCGCCGCCTCTCTGCCGCCCTTCAAGCCGAAGGATACTACACCACAGCTTCCCCCCGGCAGATATTTCCGAGCCAGCGGGTAGTATTTGTCTCCCGGCAGACTGCTGTAATTCACATACTCCACCGCCTCATGGCCCGATAGGAACTCCGCCACAGCCAATCCATTTTCACAGTGACGCTTCACGCGCACATGCAGACTTTCCAGACCCAGGTTCAGCAAAAATGCATTTTGAGGACTTTGAATAGATCCAAGATCTCTCATAAGCTGGGTGGTACACTTGGTGATGAACGCCCCTTCCTTCCCAAACCTTTCCGCATAAATCACGCCGTGATAGCTTTCATCAGGAGTACACAGCCCCGGATATTTATCTGCGTGGGCCATCCAGTCAAATCTTCCGCTGTCAACAATCGCCCCGCCTACGGCGGCTCCGTGTCCGTCCATATATTTTGTGGTGGAATGAGTCACAATATCCGCTCCCCATTCAAAAGGTCTGCAATTGACTGGGGTAGGAAAGGTATTGTCAACGATCAGCGGAACTCCATGTGCATGAGCGCATTTTGCATACAGCTCAATATCCAGCACGGTCAACGCAGGATTGGCTATTGTCTCTCCGAACACAGCCCTGGTATTTTCCCGAAAAGCGGCATTCAGTTCCTCTTCCGTGGCGTCAGGATTCACAAAGGTCACGTCGATTCCCATTCTTTTCATGGTGACAGCGATCAGATTAAAAGTTCCCCCATAGATAGCGCTGGAAGATACAATATGGTCCCCGCAGCTGCAGATGTTAAAAAGAGCATAAAAATTCGCCGCTTGGCCGCTGCTGGTCAGCATGGCCGCCGTGCCTCCCTCCAGCTGTGCAATCTTGGCCGCCACATAGTCATTAGTAGGGTTTTGAAGCCTGGTATAAAAATAGCCGCTGGCTTCCAGGTCAAAAAGCTTCCCCATATCCTCGCTTCTTTCATATTTAAAAGTAGTGCTCTGAACAATAGGTACCTGACGGGGTTCTCCATTTCCCGGCGTATAACCGCCCTGTACACATATGCTGTCAATATTCATTCTCATACCTCCATGGCTGCTTCAAAAAAAGGATGCACCCGTCCCCTCTCCGGCACTGGTTTCAATGCATTTTTCCTGTGTAAATTCATTCACTGTACAGTATACACATTCATGAAAAAAAATTCAACTGGCATTTCCTCTGCATATAAAAATCAGCAGCAGACTTTCCCTGCAAAAAGAAATCGCGCCTCTGCACAAAAGCATAGCAGTCCAGGCGCGACACTGTTATAAAATTTGCTAGTCCTGAGCCACTACCTCCCTGTAAAACTCCGCATAATCCTTGCGCTTTTCCTTTGTGAACTGGATAGCGGATCTGGGATGCTGGTTCAGCAGACCTGTCATCAGATACTGGAGATCATATCCCCATACCACTCCTTCCTCCTTCAGCCTGTTCATATGGGAATCAATAAATCGGATCGCCGGGTAAACATTATATTTAGGATTACGCAGAAATCCCAAGAGAAGCTCCATGGCACAATTGCCCGCACCTCTTCCCATGGAAGCATAGGTGGCATCCAGCCAGTCCACACCGTCTCCCACCGCCTCGATGGTATTGGCAAAAGCCAACTGCTGGTTATTATGGGCATGGATTCCCACCTTCTTCCCATACTTCGCCGCCGCATTCAGGTACGTATCTGCCAGACGGGCAATCTGCTCCGGATACATGGCTCCGTAGCTGTCCACAATATACAGCACCTTTACCGGCGTCTGCCCCAGAATATCCAGCGCAACCGCCAGATCTCCCTCTCTGATATTGGAAATAGCCATAATATTGCAGCTGACCTCATACCCCTTTCTGTCGGCGTCCTCGATCATATCCACCGAGGCAGGAATGGTATTCAGATAGGTAGCTACACGAATCATATCGATGGGACTGTCGGCCCTGTCAATAATATCCGTCTTGTAATCGCATCTGCCCACGTCCGCCATAACCGCAATCTTTAAGTCAGTGGCATTTTCACCTACAATGGCACGAATATCTTCGTCTTTACAGAACTTCCACTTTCCGAATTTACTTTCTTCAAATATCTCCCTGGAACCCTTGTACCCAAACTCCATATAGTCCACACCCGCCCGCAGGTTGGTCAAATACAGAGCCTTGACAAACTCATCAGTAAAATAAAAATCATTTACCAGGCCTCCGTCCCGCAATGTGGCATCCACTACCCTCACATCCGGGCGGAAAGCGATCAGACTTGAAATTTCCTTCATACGTACACCTCTCTGCCCGCATCAGCAGGCCTGCTGTATATATCCAATGACTTTTATGATTTTAACAGTTTAAAGTGTAGAAGTCAAGTTAAAAAGTTCCTAAGCGGATTTACTGCCTTGGCCTGCTCCAGAATCTCTTCCCGGTTCACCTGAATAAACCGCTCAAGCTGCTGTACCTCCCAATCAGCAAAGCCGGCCCAGCTCTCTATTTTACCCTCTGGAAGAGTCCCTTCTGCATAGTCCCTTCCCCGCTGAAAGGAAACTCTCACAAATTTTCTGCCATCCTTTTGCAAAATCCCCGAAACCAGCATATTTACCTCGCCCATACCTTCGTCTCCTCTCTGTGCTCCCAACAGATTCTCCTGTTTAAAAAAGTGTCAGCTGCTGCCCGGCTTCCTTATCCTCAAATTCGTGCAGATAAGAAAACAACTTGTCCGTATTGCTTTCCATCCCCGTCCTCCTGCAGGTTTCCCTGATCAGCTTCCATAGATATGCATGATTGGGGGAGGGTATTTCATAGGCATTTCCAAAGGTACGGATATACTTATCCTTCATCCCCGGGAAGTGCTTGTCCAACTGTTCATAAAAATACTGCCTGTCTCCGTCCCGTAAAGTCATTCCCACCCCAAAAGTCAGCACGCCGTAAACCCTGGCATGGGCACAGGCCTCAAGAAGCCCGCAAATATTTTCCTCTGTGTCATTGATAAACGGCAGAATGGGCGTCATCCAGACGATGGAAGGAATCCCTTCCTCACGCAGAATATTCAGCACCTGGATGCGCCTGCTGGTAACACACACATTTGGCTCCAATATTCTGCAAAGCTCATCGTCATATGTGGTCAGCGTGATCTGCACCACACATTTTGTCTTTCGGTTAATACGCTTCAACAGATCCAGATCCCGAAGTATCATATTGGATTTCGTCTGGATCGCCAGCCCGAAGCCATACTGATCAATCAATTCCAGACATTTTCTGGTAAGCCCCAGCTCCCTTTCCAAATGCAGATACGGATCACTCATGGCCCCTGTTCCGATCATGCATCTCTTTCGTTTGCTCCGAAGCGCCCGCTCCAACAGCTCCGGAGCATTCATCTTCACCTCTATGTCCTCAAAAGCGTGCTTCATCTGATAGCAGGTGCTGCGGGCATCACAGTAGATGCAGCCATGGGTACAGCCTCTGTACAGATTCATTCCGTTGTCTGCCGACAAAATCCCCTTTGCCTCCACTAAATGCATCTTGCGGCTCCCTCCCTCTGTGATGTTAATTCACAGCCTCTCCATCCACATTCGCAAAGCCAGCCAGTGTTACTGTCTGCTGATTCTCATGTGGCTGTGATTAGTAACTCTGAAATAACAAAAAAGCTCGGAAATCCTTGATTTGTCAGGGACTTACGAGCTGTCAGATTCTGGTGCCGGTGGTGGGACTCGGACCCACACACCCTTGCGGATAACAGATTTTGAGTCTGTCTCGTCTGCCAATTCCGACACACCGGCATTTATTTAGGCTGTTTTCAGGCATCTTTCAAAGGTGAAAACACCTGAAAGCTTCTGCAACAAAAGCATTATAGCACGAATATCTCCGGAACGCAAGCAATTTTTTTAGTCCAGGGGGTACTGTAAGCATTAAGAAAATGTATAGCCTATGGACAAGGAATTCCCGCTGACGACAATGTCCGCTGTGCTTCCCACTATAAGCGGCATCATGGGCGGCCTGTGCCCCAGATCCATATCCATAATCACAGGAACATTCTTTGGCCCGGCTGTCTCCAGTACTGCCTCGTATGCGTCCAGGCCGGCCATGGGCTCCCCGTTGGCCGGTCTGCCGATGAGAAAGCCCTTCACATAATCGAACCAGCCGGCTTCTTCCATCTGCCACATAGCCCGGCGAATGGCAAACACATTCAGATCGCAGGATTCCAGAAACCAGACAATACCGTCCTGATGGTACCGCTCTATAAACTGTCTGGTTTTGTCAAAACGTGTTCCCGTAAGATTTACCAGGCAGTCCATACATCCGCCCAAAAGCCTTCCCTGAAACTGCAGTTTCGATGTGACCATTGTATTTCCCACATAGCATTTCATGGCCAGCTCCTCGGTTAAATGGTACGGCTCCAAAGGATGATCCTCATCCTTCAGGGATTCCTTTTCCCATCTGCCGTAGCTTCCCACCGACCTTGCCTGCCCCGTGAGAACAGCCGCCGCGTCTTCCAGGGATTTATCCCAGGGCTCCATGCCAAAGGCCGCCGCACAGGGACCATACAGAGAAGCTGTATCCGTCAGCGTAGCAAGCAGATATGTCAGATTTGTATTGTCGGAATAACCCATAAACCATTTAGGCTTTGCCTGAGCCAGCCTTACAAAATCTATATATGGCAAAATCTCACACATCAGCTCTCCGCCCCCGCAGGAGATCAGACAGTCTGTGTTCCCTGAGCAGTACAGCTCCATAAACTCCTGGGCGCATTTTTCCGGCGTATTGCTGATACCGATGCCTGCATCCGCATAGCAGTTAGGCCCCGGCAGCGTGCGATAGCCTTTCTCCTGCCACTTTTTCAACGCATTCATAAAAGCGGCCCTGTAAGGCTGCACGGCACAGCCGTAAGAAGGCGCAGGAAAGCCTATGGTGCCGCCCGGCTTTAAACTTTCAGGATATCTCATCCGTTACACCTCATTTTCTTTTCCATACTGCCCGGACAAAATACCCGGATTTGGCTCTGCTCTCATGGCAGTCTCAGCCTTCTGGAAAAAGTCTTTCATATATTTCAAACTGATCAAGAGTGGCAAAATAGTCCCTGGGAGTCTCAGCCCGGCGGATCAGTTGTACAGAACCATTCTCCCGAAGAAGCAGTTCCGCAGACTTCAGTTTGCCGTTATAATTATATCCCATAGAATAACCATGTGCTCCCGTGTCGTGTATTACAATATAATCTCCAATTTCTACCCGGGGAAGCATTCTGTCAATGGCAAATTTATCATTGTTTTCACACAGGGAGCCTGTTACATCATATTTGCAGCTACAAGGCTCCTCCTCCTTCCCCAGCACGGTGATATGATGATAAGCTCCGTACATGGCAGGACGCATCAAATGGACGGCACAGGCATCCACCCCCAAATATTCCTTATGAGTATGCTTCTCATGGATCACCTTTGTCACCAAATGACCGAAGGGACCTGTCATAAACCGCCCCAGCTCCGTGTAAATAGCCACATCTCCCATGCCCGCCGGCGTCAGAATCTCCTCATAAGCCTCTCTCACACGGCTGCCGATAATATGGATATCGTTGGGCTCCTGATCGGGACGGTAAGGGATTCCGATTCCCCCTGACAGATTAATAAAAGCAATATGGGCCCCCGTTTCCTTATGAAGCTTCACTGCCAGCTCGAACAACTGTCTGGCCAAGGTGGGATAATACTCATTGGTAACCGTATTGCTGGCCAGGAACGCATGAATCCCAAAATTCTTAACTCCCTTTTCCCTCAGGATCCGAAAGCCCTCAAACATCTGCTCCGTGGTAAAGCCGTACTTGGCATCCCCGGGATTGTCCATAATATCCGTTCCCAGCGAAAAATATCCGCCGGGATTATAACGGCAGCTTAAGGTATCCGGCAGGAAACCCAAGGTTTTTTCAAGAAAATCAATATGGGTGATATCATCCAGATTGATTACGGCGCCCAGCCGGGCCGCCAGCGCAAACTCCTCCGCCGGAGTGTCATTGGAGGAAAACATAAGGTCCGCACCCTTCATGCCCACCGCATGGCTGAGCATCAGCTCTGTCATGGAGGAACAGTCGCATCCGCATCCGTACTCCTTCAGTATATCCATCAAAAAAGGGTTGGGAGCCGCTTTTACCGCAAAATACTCTCTATAGCCTTTATTCCAGGAAAAAGCCTCCTTCAGAGCTCTGACATTTTCCCGGATCCCCCTTTCATCATAGATATGAAAGGGGGTGGGATATGTCTTTACAATCTCCTCCACCATTTCCCTGGTCACAAATGCCGGTTTATTCATATTCGTATTTCTCCTTCAAAAAAGCGACAGTCTTTAAAGCATGGTTCTCCGCAGTTCCTCCGCCGATAACGGACTCAGATCCACAGGCGCAACATCAAATACCGTTTTACAGCCTGTTATTCCCCGCCGGTTCATGCGGCAGGCCGCTCTGGCGTAAGCCGCCAGCACACAGGCCGTAAATTCAGGATTGGAATCCAGCTTCAAGCTATATTCAATTACATGGTTATGTTCTTCATTCATTCCGGTTTTTCCCGTTCTCAGCACAAAACCGCCATGAGGAATTCCACTATGCTCTCTCTCCAGCTCCTCCTGAGTAATAAAATGCACTGTAGTGTCATAATCCGCAAAGTAATTCGGCATACTCTTGATCTCATTTTCAATCTTCTGCAGGTCCGCTCCTTCCTCCGCCACTACATAACAATCCCGCAAATGCTTTTCCCTGGTGGAAAGCACCGGGTTTTCGCAATTCCTCACGGCCTCCAGGGCTGCCTCCACAGGAATAGTATATTGCTTCGCATCCCTTACGCCGGGGATCCGCCGGACTGCATCGGAATGCCCCTGGCTGACACCCTTTCCCCAGAAGGTATAATCACTTCCCTGCCGCAGGATCGCGCTGGCATACAGCCTGTTTAAAGAAAACATACCCGGATCCCAGCCCACGGAAATGATTGCGGTTCTGCCGCCCCTTTCCGCAACGGCATTCACCCTGTCAAAATGCTCCGGAATCCTGGCATGAGTGTCAAAACTATCCACCACATTAAAATGCTCTGCATATTCCGCTGTCTGCCGGGGCAGATCCGTGGCGGATCCTCCGCAGAGCACCAGTACATCGATGTCCTCCTTCATGTCCATAAGCCTGTCCATGGAATAGACCTGTACACTGCCGGAGGTTTTGACTCTGACTTCATCCGGATCCCTCCTGGTAAATACAGCCGCAAGCTCCATATCCTCATTCTGTCTTATGGCATATTCCACTCCTCTGCCCAGGTTTCCATAACCTACAATTCCAATTCGAATTTTCATCCTTATACCTCAATCACTGTTATCTATTCTCAATCTGCCAGTCAATCGGCTGAATGCCATGCTCCTCCAGAAATTCATTTGTCTGACTGAAGGGCCTGCTTCCGAAAAATCCATTGTGGGCCGAAAGCGGACTTGGATGAGCCGCCTCCAAAATCAGATGCTTCGGGTTGTCCAGCATCCGCTTCTTGGTCTGGGCTGGTCTTCCCCACAAAATAAATACAATAGGCCTGTCCTGCTTATTCAACGCGGCAATGGCGGCATCCGTAAACTTTTCCCAGCCCTTTCCCCGATGAGAATTGGCCAGATGAGCCCGGACAGTCAGCACCGTATTAAGCATCAGCACTCCCTGCTCGGCCCACTTTACCAAATACCCGTTGTTGGGAATATAACACCCCAGATCCTCATGGAGCTCCTTATAAATATTTACCAGAGACGGAGGGATATCCACCTCCGGCTTCACGGAAAAGCACAGTCCATGAGCCTGTCCCACATTATGATAGGGATCCTGCCCAATAATGACCACCTTCACCTGGCTCAGCGGCGTCAGATGAAAGGCATTGAAAATATCATCCGCGGGAGGAAACACTTGCGTTGTATTATACTCATTTTTCACAAAATCATAGAGCTCTCTGTAATAGGGTTTATGGAACTCCGTCTCCAGCTCTCCCAACCAGTCATTGTCTATCATTGCCATCTTTCGTATCCTCCCTTTCTACAAGTATCCCTTTTCCACCCCGTCCTCTGAATTCTCTGCCCCTTAAAGTCTCACGCTGATTCCCCTGGCCTTCAGATATTCCTTCAGCTTCCTGATCTCCAATTCTCGATAGTGAAAAAGAGACGCCGCCAGTAGAGCCTCGGCCCCTGCTTCTGCCAAAGCTTCATAAAAGTGCTCCTGTTTCCCGGCTCCCCCTGAAGCAATAACGGGAATTTTCACAGCCTCCGCCACGCTTTTGGTCAGTTCCAGGTCATAGCCCTCTCCGGTACCGTCCCTGTCCATGCTGGTAAGCAGGATCTCTCCGGCTCCCAGAGCTTCCGCCCTGACAGCCCACTCCACGGCATCCATTCCCATGTCTATCCGTCCGCCGTTTTTATAGATATTCCAGCCCCCATCCTCCCTGCGCTTGGCATCGATGGCCACCACCACACATTGGCTGCCGAACCGATCAGCCGCATCACTGATCAGCCTGGGCTCCATAATTGCAGCAGAATTCACTGAAACCTTGTCAGCCCCTTCTCTCAGGATCGCCCGGAAATCCTCCACAGTGCGGATTCCGCCGCCTACGGTAAAAGGGATAAACACCCTGCCGGCTACCTTGCGGACCCATTCAAGCTGCGTGGCCCGATCATCGGCAGACGCCGTGATATCAAGAAAAACCAGTTCATCGGCTCCCTCCCTGTCATAGCCTTCCGCAACCTCTGCCGGATCTCCCGCATCCCGAAAGTTCACAAAATTTACTCCCTTTACAACACGTCCGTCCTTTACGTCCAGACAGGGAATGATCCTTTTTGTATGCATTAATGCTCCTCCGTAATCCGGATAAAGTTTTGAAGTATCTGCAGTCCTGTGTCCGAGCTCTTTTCCGGATGAAACTGACAGGCAAATACATTTCCCTGTTCCACACAGGTATCCATCAGCACTCCATATTCCGTCTGCGCCAGAACGCTCTCCCGGTCCCCGGCCTGCAGGTAGTAGGAATGCACAAAATACACATAAGCGTTCTCCGGAATTCCCTCAAGAAGCCTTCCACGCCTGCAAATGCGCAGATCATTCCAGCCAATATGAGGGACCTTCAGCCTTCCGGCATCCGGAATTCTGCAGATTTTTCCCTTCAGAATCCCCAGCCCCTCTGCCCCGGGACTTTCCTGGCTGCTCTCAAACAGCAATTGCAGCCCAAGACAAATTCCCAAAAAAGGAGTCTGGCTCTCTACACACTCCCGGATCACCGGCACAAGGCCATATCCGGAAATTTTTTCCATGGCATCTCCGAATGCACCCACCCCCGGCAGTATCACACCGTCGGCTTCTAAAATTTCGGAAGGCTCCCTTGTAACCTGTGCCTGCTGCCCCAGCCGGGCCAGGGCCTTTTCCACGCTCCTGATATTTCCGGCATCATAGTCAATGATCGCTATCATTTTCTTCCCTTTCCCTGGCATCCGGCCCTCACGTAAGTCCCGGCCCAGCCCTCATGGCTTGACGAATGCCGTAAAGACCAGGCTCCACGCCTGCGGCGGAGCATTCCGCTTAAAAAGCTCACTGATTGTCGATAAAAGTATCTCCTCCCAGCTCTTCCTCCTCCGGAAGCGGATCCTCCATCTGATCGGGCACCTGAATCTCTTCTTCATCCGGGCCATTGCTTTCCGTATTCCCGCCATAGACCTGGCCCTGGGCAATGGCCGTCACGGTTCTTGTATACTCCACATCCCTGGCCAATGCCGCAATCTCTCTGGCATCCTCTTCCGTAAGCCCGTAGCTTTCCGACAAAGCAGACAAAATCTTTCCGTATTCCGCCTCCACCTCCGGCAGGGCATTCCATGCTGCCGCATACTGGTAAAGCTCCGGATACCGATCTACCGTGCGGATCAGGCTGTCCAGAGCACGGACCTGATCTCCTTCGCTTAAATACATTTCATATTCCCGTACCCAGAGCCTGATATAGAGAATGCTCTTCGATTTTCCAAGCAGTGTCTCATCGGACTCATTAAGCTCCTTGCCAAAAAGATTTTCATAGCAGGTCTGATAGTCCCCCGCCTGGAAAGCGGCTCTGGCAGTCTGTTTGTCCACATATTCCACTGAGGCATTTATAAATACAAAAAGCAATACTCCCACGGATATGCCCACCAAAATAACCGGAATCGCATTTTTAAAGGAAAAATGCTTCCCCCCAGGAGTCTCTGCTTCCTCCTTGGGCGGCTTTACCTTTTTGGGCTTCGCAGGCTTGGGCGCCTTTTTAGGCTTCGCAGGCTTTTCCTTTTTAGGTTTGGCTTTCTTGGCTTTCTTCTTCTCCGAAGCCTGGGCCGCTTTCTCTATATCTTCTTCGCTTTCCCCGTCCTCTTCCGTCAACAGGTCTGCCATCTTGGATAAAAGCCCCTGTTTCTTTTCGGGCTCCTCCTCCATATCGGCAGAGGCATCCGCAATAAACTCATCCATTTTATCTTCGTCAGAACCCGCTGGAATCTCATCCTGCTCCGGAAGCTCTCCCATCTCCGGCTTTCCTGCATCAGCCGCATTCTCGGCCAAAAGATCCACATCCACATTGGTATCATCCAGCACACTGTCCAGATTAAAGCCTGCTTCCTCCCGGGCAGACCCTGCATCTTCCTCCAATGTATCCTTTTCCGGCATTTCTCCCTCCGGAAGCTGTGCCTCCTTCTCCAGGGTTTCCGCCTCGGAAACGATGAAATCCAAAAGCTCTTTGTCAAAAAGTGACTCATCGCTTTCTGCCTGGGACTGCCTGCGGGAAGCTGCCTGCTTTTTTTCCGCCGAAGCCTTCCCCTCCTGCTTCGCCGTGTCCTTTCCGGTACTCTTTTGGGCTGCTTTCGCCAGCCTGTCAGCTTCCTTCCGGGCGGCTTTGGCTTCCTTTGCCTCCCTTTTGGCAGCTTTTTTTCTGGCAGCCTCTTCCTTGCGTCTCCTCTTTTTGTCACGCGTCTGTTGAATTCTGTCAGCCTTGTCCCCGGATGCCTCTTTGGATACCTCCCGTCCGGAGCCCGCAGTGTCGTCTATATCCGCATCCGTTCCACGGGCTTTTGCCTGTGATTCTTCAGGGACATCCAATCCGGCCCTCTGAAATCCGGCCTCCAGAAGCTCCTGGATCTCATCCTCCGAAAGCTCGCTGACCTCATCCACATCCACGGTGTCCCCGCCCTCTGAAGAAGGCTCCGAGGCCTTCGGCAACTCACCGCTTTCTTCCATCTCATCTAACAGTTTATCAAGATAATCTTCTTGTGAAGGCATATCAACACACATTCCTTTCCACAGCCTGAATTTCCATGTATAGTTTATCACAGGAATTCAAGCCAATCAATCGCATTCTGAGAAATTCCACAGCCTTTTCCCGCTAATTCTTCCGTCAATTGGTACAAATTTTCATGTACTCTGCAAAAGTAAGCCTTCTGATTGAAAAAGGCCGCCTTCTCAAAAGGCCATCGGATCACGGTGGGAAAATCCATCCCCACACCCAGCTCCAGTATCAACAGCTTTCGGTTCAGCGTTCCCTGAAGCCACTTAGTATACAGCTTCCAAGCCTCCATATAACCATTTTCATTGTATGCTTTTGCATAAACACTGTTGAAAATCATCCTGCCTCCGCACTGAGGACAGCTTCCCAGCTCCGGCATCCGGTCAAGAGAAAAATTTCCTTTGTATAACTCGCCAAAAATCTCTCCCAAGGCCTCACGGTCCCTGTCCACTGTTTCCTCCAAAACGGAATCACAGCCATGCTCACATTGCTTCCACAGTGAAGAACCGCAGGGCATCACAAGCCTTCCCGGCTTCCAAGGCGTCACTGCTATGGCGCTGTTCACGGAATCCGCAACCACAAAATAATTTTTATCCTTCAGAAAATCTGCCAGCTTCTCCAACGCTCCGGCCACCCTGTCAGCATTCCATTTGTGGAAGCAATAATCCAGCCATGCCGGGAACAGCCATCGGTACCCCGCCTCTTCAAGACTTCTGCACCCCGAAAGGTAACCGGGGCAGTCCTTCAGCTGCTTCCTGCCATTGAAGTCTTCCCCCAGTCCCACAAGCACCATATCCGCCTCCCGGACTTTTTCCAATATTATATCACGCTCCATTTTAACCTCTTAACTTAAACATACAGCCTGGCTTCTACACGATAAAAGCCGGGGGCCCCCCGGCTTTTCAAGTTTTTATCCCAAGCTCATTATTGATCCAGATGTTTCTCATCCACAAGCTGGTCCACGATCCTCACCAGGTTACCGATCTCCGGCTTTGACAGCTGAGCGTCTGCGCCAAGAGACTCTCCTTTGCGTTTCATCTCATCATTCACCAGAGAGGAAAAGATGATGATCGGAATATGTGCCGTGGCTTCGTCAGCCTTTACCAGCTTTGTCAATCTGTGCCCATCCATCTCAGGCATCTCAATATCGGTAATCAGTACCTTCACATGCTGATCCAGCGTTCCGTCATTCTTACACTGACAGATCACGTCATAAGCCTTTTGACCATTTTCTGTATGGATCAGGTTGTCATAACCCGCACGCTTCAGGGAATCCACGATAAGCTTGTTCAGCAGAGGGGAATCTTCCGCAATCAAAATAGGAACATTGCTTCTCTTTCTCTCTCCCAGTTCGGTAATCTCGGACACCTTCAGTCCCGTTTCCGGATTGATATCACATACAATCTTCTCAAAATCCAGGATAATGATCAGCTTTCCGTCCTTTTTAATGATGCCGGTGGAAACAGTCTCATCCGTGGTAGAAATCGTGGCATCAGGTTTTATAATATCTCTCCAGGACACACGATGGATCCCCAGCACGGACTCTACGTGGAATGCAATATCAAGCTTATTAAAATTCGTGGTGATGAACAGGCCCTTGGGCTCCGACTCTCCCCGTCCCAGGCAGTTCTTCAGATCAATTGCGGTAATCATGATATCCCGCGGCATAAAAATGCCCTCAATGCTGGGATGCGCATTGGGAACCGGGGTGACAGGCATATATGGGATGATCTCTCTGATCTTTGCCACATTGATGCCATAGGAGTTGCCGGCCAGTGTGAATTCCAGGATCTCCAGCTCATTCGTTCCATTTTCCAGTAAAATTTTTGTATCCATCTTTCCACCTCGTTACTTTTGTCAGGCGGCAGTAAAGCCCCTCATCAAACGGTCTTCTGCCTCGAATACCTTTATATTATCACACTTACACGAAAAATGAAACTGTTATCTGAATAATTTAAAAAAATATTGTGCTTAAATATTTTCGTTTCTGATGGTTCCCAAAAACAAAAAAGAGTAGACACTCTACTCTTCCTTATCACATTATATCGATTTTATATTTTTCCACTTTCATAATATTGTACCCTCAAAACCGAACACTGAATCCAGATCTTCATCCTCTCTTCCACAAAGCTCTCTTTCTCTGGTTAAGCTCTCGTCCTATTAGTAGGCGTCAGCTCCACACATTGCTGTGCTTCCACCTCACCCCTATCTACCTCGTAGTCTCCAAGGGGACTCTCCATGGTTTCCCACATGGATATCTCATCTTGAGGGGGGCTTCACGCTTAGATGCCTTCAGCGTTTATCCCTTCCGGACTTGGCTACCCTGCCGTAGGATTGATTCCTAACAGGTACACCAGCGGTCCGTCCATCCCGGTCCTCTCGTACTAAGGACAGCTCCTCTCAAATATCCTCCGCCTGCGCCGGATAGGG
>CAJTVB010000017.1 GCA_910579755.1 uncultured Acetatifactor sp.
CAATTTCGCCCTCCCTGTACTGGAGCATATTAATATAGAAGGAAGCAGTGTGCTTGCAGACCGTGGATATGACAGTCAGAATCTGATTGACTATATCTATGAAAATGGCGGGGAACCAACCATCCCGTCCAAAAAAGGAGCCAAATTTGAGCGTCGCTGTGACTGGTGGCTGTACAAAGAGCGCCATTTGGTAGAGAAATACTTTCTCAAACTGAAGGGATTCCGCCGCATTGCGACCCGGTATGATAAGCTGGCATACACCTATATGGGATTTGTATGCCTTGCCTCAATCCTAATTTGGATAAAATGAACAAAAACTGATAATTTTCAAACACGCTCTAGAGCCTGCAAATATAGTTCTCTGCTCCATCGTTCCACAATGTCAAATTGCGCCCATTCATTTCGCCCCTGAGTTTCGGTGAAGCCGGAATACCCGGCCCGGATAGCCTGAGCAAAAATATTCAGACAGGTGCTTTCCAGATAATCCAGATCGCCAAAGCATACATTTTCAAATTGTTCTTTCATAAATTCCAGAAGCTCATCGTCCGTGATTTCATCCAGCATTTCATTTTTGTATAGGAAAAAAATTTCCTGAAGCCGGACCAGGGTATCTGTATAATTGTCCTGGGTAATGTAACAGGAGTCACAGAAAACCTGTATGATCTTGGGCAGCACTCCCTGGCCGAATTCCACCCGTCCTTCTTTTTTCAGTGTTTTTTTCCTTTCCTCAGTCAGAAGCTCCGCATCTTCTCTGCTCAGGGCAAGTCCGAACCTCTCAGTGTATTGATTTGTATCAAGTATCTGCTGAAGCTGAGTCTGCCTTGACATAAGCTCCAGCCAATTCCTTTGCTCCATATGGGCCCCTCCTGATCTGTAGATTGGCATATATACCATAGCAAAAAGCCAGTTACCTTAAGCGGCTTGCGCTATTCAGTATAATCCATACATAAAAGACATACAAGACTTGTAATTTAACAGAATTTGTAGTATAATATATACAGACACAGAGAAGAAAGGTAAATATGGACATACTTTACCTCCCGGGGGCATACACTTTCAATGAAAATGAGAGAATGCCAAGAGCTTGGGGAGGTTTTTTGTGTTTGAGCAGCGTAGTGTATCGGAAACAATCAGTCAATTAAAAACGGATGGTCAGCGAGGACTGACTATTGCGGAGGCGGGAAGGCGGCTGAAGCAGGACGGCAAAAATGAGATGAAGGAGGCCAGAAAAAAGACTGTGGTAGAGTCTTTTCTGGAGCAGCTGAATGATCCATTGATCTATGTGCTGATTGTGGCGGCGGCGGTGTCTCTTTTGCTGAAAGAGGTCAGTGATGCCGTTATCATTGGTGTAGTGGTGGTTCTTAACGCCGCGGTGGGCATGATGCAGGAGGGAAAGGCCAGAAGGGCGCTGGAGTCCCTGAAAAAGCTTACCAGTCCCAAAGCCATGGTTATCCGTGAGGGCAGAAGGCTGGAAATACCGGCGGCGGAGCTGGTAAAAGGGGATCTGGTCTATCTGGAAGCCGGGTGTCAGGTGCCTGCCGATCTGCGGCTCACAGTTGCCTCCAATCTGAAAATAGAAGAATCGGCCCTGACCGGGGAATCCCTCCCCATGGAGAAGGACAGCTCCTTTGCAGCGCCGGGTGACAGAACGGTTCCTTTGGGAGACAGACGGAACATGGCATATATGTCAACGATTGTCACCTACGGAAGAGGGGAGGGGATCGTTGTTTCCACAGGAATGGACACGGAGCTTGGAAAGATCGCCTCCATGATCACGGAGGCCCGGGAAGAGCTGACACCTTTGCAGAAACGCCTGGGAGAGCTGGGAAAAGTTTTAAGCTTGTTATCTCTGCTTCTTTGTGCGGGACTTTTTGCCATTGCGGTGCTACAGCACCGCAATGTGCCGGAAATGCTGATTACGGCCATTTCACTGGCTGTGGCGGCCGTGCCAGAGGGTTTGCCGGCAGTGGTGACGATCTGTCTGGCCCTGAGCGTCACCAGAATGGTGCGGGTGAATACGATTGTACGCAGGCTGCCTTCTGTGGAGACATTGGGGGCTGTCAGTGTGGTGTGCTCTGATAAGACCGGCACGCTGACTCAGAATCGGATGACAGTGGAAAAATGCTTTTTAAACGGCAGGCTTCGAACCGCAGAGGAGCTGTGCATGCAGGACTGTCCCGACTTTTTTTACGGCTGTGTGTTGTGCAATGATGCGCAGATACAGCAGGGCGGCAGAATCGGAGACCCTACAGAGCTGGCGCTTTTGGATCTGGCCGATAAGGCGGGGATAGAGAAGAGTGAGTTGGAGCAGAGGATGCCAAGGGTGGATGAGCAAGCCTTTGATTCGGACCGGAAGATGATGACCACCCTGCACAGACAGATTTCCAATGACAGAATGGGATACGGGGAACGGGGAGAGCTGCGTGCTGCAGAGATGGGCAGTTTTGTCAGACGGCCAAATCTGACAGTGACGCAAGCCTCGGGAAGAACGGTTGCCTATACCAAGGGAGCTCCGGATGAGGTTCTGAAGCGCTGCAGTCATATTCTTACACAACAGGGAGTGGTCAGACTGAGCGAGTCTCACAGGAGACAGCTGAAAAAGGTTGTGGAGGAGCTGTCCGGGGAGGCGCTCAGGACGCTGGCTGTGGCCATGAGACCCGGCGCCGCGGCTCCAAAAGAGGAGCAGCTGACCTTTTTGGGAATTGTGGGGATGAAGGATCCTGCCCGTCCCGAGGCGGCTGCGGCGGTGGCCGATTTCCGGGGAGCGGGGGTCACTACGGTAATGATTACCGGCGACCATGTGGACACGGCGTTTGCCATTGGCAAACAGCTGGGCATCGTTCAGACTGCGGCACAATGCATGACAGGGGAAGCCATGGAAGGAATGACGGACGCAGAGCTGGCTGACAGGCTGGCAGATACCCGGGTCTTTGCCAGAGTTTCACCGGCCCAGAAGGTGAGGATCGTGGACGGGTTTCGGAGCAGAGGAGAGATTGTTGCCATGACCGGAGATGGAGTCAACGATGCGCCTTCTCTGAAAAAAGCGGACATCGGTATCGCTATGGGGATGTCGGGTACGGATGTAGCCAGACAGGCTTCCGACATGATTCTGACGGACGATAACTTTGCCACTATCCGCAGGGCCATAGAGGAAGGGCGGGGAGTTTATGAAAATATCAGAAAATCGGTGATATTTCTACTATCCTCCAATCTGGGAGAGATCATCACCATGTTTCTGGCGGTGGTATGCGGACTGGCAGCCCCTTTGAAATCCAGTCATATTTTATGGATCAATCTGATCACGGATTCTCTGCCGGCACTGGCGCTGGGAGTGGATAAAAATGATGGGAGGAGTTTGATGCGGCAAAAGCCCAGGAAGGCCGGTGAAAGCCTTTTTGCCAGGGGAGGTCTGGCCTGCACCTGTTTTTACGGGGCATTGATCGCCGCAGTAAGCCTCACGGCTTTTCTCATGCTGCCCTGCGTGTTGATTAATCTGGAAGGCCAGGAGATCAACCTGGCCCGGCTGTCAGCCATTCTTCGAAATCAGGAGGTATTGGCAAAGGCCCAGACCTATGCCTTTACTGTTCTGGGGATGAGCCAGCTGTTTCATGCCGTTGGCATGCGGGATGCAGGAAGATCCTTTTTCAGGATAAATCATCTTGAAAATAAGCTGATGATACTTGCCTGCATTCTGGGATTTTTACTGCAGTTTGCAGTGACGGAGGTTCCTTTTCTGATCAATGCCTTCGGTACTTCTCATTTATCAGGGCAGGAGTGGCTGCGTCTGAGCCTGCTGGCAGCTGCGCCTCTGCTGGCCCATGAGGTGATTGCGCTGTTTGCCGAAAAGCGCAGATAAAATTGATGCTCGGATGCAACCATTCACGATATTTTTGCAGAAATTGCGGATAGTCTTTTGTTGATAGCACAGAGAATATATGATAAGATAAATTGCATCGGGAAAAGCAAGGAGGATACATTTATGGACAAAATTATTTTGACAGGAGACAGACCTACAGGAAAGCTTCATGTGGGCCATTACGTGGGATCTCTGCGGCGGCGTGTGGAACTGCAGAATTCAGGAGAATACAAAAAGACCTATATTATGATTGCTGATGCGCAGGCATTGACAGACAATATTGAGAATCCGGAGAAGGTCCGCCAGAATATCATTGAAGTAGCACTGGACTATATGTCCTGCGGCCTGGATCCGGAGAAGTCCACCTTGTTTATTCAGTCCCAGATCCCGGAGCTGTGTGAACTGACCTTTTATTATATGGATTTGGTGACAGTGGCCAGGCTTCAGCGGAATCCCACCGTGAAGAGTGAAATACAAATGCGTAATTTTGAGGCCAGCATACCGGTGGGCTTCTTTACGTATCCTATCAGCCAGGCCGCCGATATCACGGCCTTTAAGGCCGATACCGTGCCGGTGGGGGAGGATCAGCTTCCCATGATCGAGCAGACCCGTGAGATTGTGCATAAGTTTAACACAGTATATGCTCCTGTGCTGGTGGAGCCCTCGGCGCTTTTGCCTGAGAATGAAGCCAGTAAGAGACTGCCCGGCACCGATGGAAAGGCCAAAATGAGTAAGTCTCTGAACAATTGTATTTACTTGTCGGATACGGCAGATGAGGTGCGCGCCAGGGTTATGAGTATGTACACGGATCCGCTGCATCTACAGGTCAGCGATCCGGGGCATCTGGAGGGAAATACGGTTTTCACCTACCTGGACGCTTTCTGCAGGAAGGAGCATTTTGGAAGATATCTGCCTGATTATGCCGATCTGGAGGAGCTGAAGGCCCATTATCAGAGAGGCGGTCTGGGAGATGTGAAGGTGAAGAAATTCCTGAACAACATTCTTCAGGAGGTTTTGGAGCCTATGAGGATTCGCAGGAAAGAATTGGAGAAGGATATTCCGGCGGTTTACGATATCTTGAAAAAGGGAAGTGAGGCGGCCCGCCAGGCAGCGGCGCAGACTCTTTCTGAGGTAAAGAGCGCCATGCGGATTAATTATTTTGAGGATGAGGAGTTGATCCGCACGCAGAGTGAGCGGTTTGGAGAAGGAGCATAAAATGAACAGGGGAGATGAAAAGAACCTGAAGGAAAATGAGCCGAAATCCCGAAAAGCAGTGTCTGTAAAAACACAGCCTGCAAATACAGAAGCCGCAAGAACAGAAACTGATAGAACAAAGTCGGAAGATGGAAAAACGGGAAAATCTGATTTTGGGGAACTGGAATTTGTCAATTCGGAACTTGAAACGGAAAAGCCTGGAAAGCTTGATCATGAAGAAATCGACCTTGAAGAGATGGATCTTGACAAACCGGAGCCGCAGACAGCAGAGGGTCTGGAAATAGAGGATCTGGAAGATTGGGGAGAGGATGATGACTGGGAGGAAGCCCAGGCTGTGAAGCCCTGGATGGTTGCCGCGATCCTGGCAGGTCTGATGGTGCTGGCGGCCGTTATCTGTGCTATTTTGTGGAATGTCACGCATTCTGACAGGGGGAATGTGGACAATCCTTCCGGGGTGGAAGAGGATACCGAAACCGAAGACCAGGACAGCCAGGATGGAGAACAGTCCGATCAGCCCGGCGGAGCAGGCCAAGAAGGAGAACAGTCCGATCAGCCCGGCGGAGCAGGCCAAGGAGGAGAACAGTCCGATCAGCCCGGCGGAGCAGGCCAAGGAGGAGAACAGTCCGATCAGCCCGGCGGAGCGGGCCAAGAAGGAGAACAGTCCGATCAGCCCGGCGGAGCTGATCAGGACGGGAATCAGAGCCAGCCCGGAGACCAACAATCTCCCGACAACCAGCCGCAGTCGGACAGTCTCGGACAAGCCTCGGGGGATCAGGGTCAGGAGATAACCATGTCGTTTACCCCGGTACAGGAATCCGTTACTGCCAAGGATGTTACCAATCTGCGTTCCAAACCCAGTACGCTGGACAATGAGACCATTACTGCCCAAATCAGCAATGGTGAAGTGATTACCCGTACAGGAGTCAACTCCGATACAGGCTGGTCCCGGGTGGAATATAATGGGCAGACATTGTATGCGGTGAGCCAGCTTCTGACTACGGATCTTAACTACAAGACGCCGGTACAGCCTGCGGATCCCAACCGTGTGGTCACGGCTGAGGGCAGGGTGGTGATTTTTACGGATTGTGATGATAATGTTTCGCCGAAAATGTATGTGAATCTTCGGTTGGAGCCAAGCACTGCCCAGGGAAATGATACCATTCACTGTCAGATCTCCAACGGTCAGACAGTCCATCGGACAGGCTGGAGTGAGGATGCGGGCTGGTCCCGGGTGGAGTATGATGGAAATGTTCTATATGTGGTCACCAGCTTTTTAAGTGTGGTGGAAGCCCAGTAACCGTTTAACAGTATATGACCTATGGAAATGTTCAGCCTGTATGTGCGGCTAAGGAAGTGCCGGTATGCAGGCTGATTTTTTGCATATTTACGAGAGAAATGGGAAATACTGATCGAAATAAAAGGATGCGTTTCGATGTCCGGTGCAGACAGAGCGGGTCTGGTGAGATTTCGAAGGACGCAAAAGAGTTTCGGAGGTATCGGTATGGATCAGAAATTGGGCAGAGCCAGCATACGGCTGCAGGAGCCGGTATATATTTTAAGCAGCGGCAGTGTGGTGGGCACAAAGGAGGGGCAGGGACCCCTGGGACTTTTGTTTGACACGGTGGGCGAGGATGATATGTTTGGGTGTGAGACCTGGGAGGACGCGGAGAGCAGTCTTCAAAAGGATGCGGTTTATCTGGCGTTGACCAAGGCAGGACTGACGCAGGATCAGATCTCCTTTCTCTTTGCGGGTGACCTGCTTGGTCAATCTATAGCAACCTCCTTTGGCATCTCCATTTATCAGATTCCGCTGCTGGGCGTATATGGAGCCTGCTCCACCTGCGGCGAGTCGCTGACTTTGGGGGCCATGGCCATAGCGGGAGGATATGCGGACAGGGTAGTATGCGTTACCTCCAGTCATTTTGCCAGTGCGGAGAAAGAATTCCGCTTTCCTTTGGAATATGGTAATCAGAGGCCGCTTTCGGCCACCTGGACGGTGACGGGCAGCGGTGCCTTTGTGCTGGGAAATGAATCGGCGGCCCGGGGAATGAGGGACGAAGGACTCGGAGAAAAGAAGCTTCGGCCCAGGGCCAAAATCACAGGGATGACCGTGGGCAGAATCACGGATTATGGTCTGAAGGATTCCATGAATATGGGGGCGTGCATGGCTCCTGCGGCTGCAGATTCCCTGGAACAGCATTTTGTGGATTTCGGCTGTCAGCCGGAAGCGTATGACAAGATTATTACCGGTGATCTGGGGAAGGTGGGACAGAGGGTGCTCATCGATCTGCTTCGGGAGAAAAATTATGATATTTCCACCCAGCATATGGACTGCGGCATTGAGATTTTCGACGCCCAGTCCCAGGACACCCACGCAGGGGGAAGCGGCTGCGGATGCAGTGCGGTAACTCTGGCGGCATATATCCTAAAGCAGCTGGAGGAGCACAGCTGGAAAAAGGTGCTGTTTATGCCTACTGGGGCGCTGCTGAGCAAAACCAGCTTTAATGAGGGGAAGAGCGTGCCCGGCATCGCCCATGGCGTGGTGATAGAGGCAGTATAGCAGCGCCAGAATAAGCATGGCAATGCCAAAATAAGCGTGGCAATGCCAAAATAGGTATGGCATGCGTAAAGATAAGCATATCAGCTTACATGTTTCCCACCTTGGGATTATCATAGTAGGCCTTTACCCGGATGTCCTGCTTATAGTCTCCAAAGTCTCCTCCGAACAGGGTCAGCCCTCCGCAGTTGGCGGTGTCTCTTGGAACGGAAAAGGTCAGGTCAATGGAGCTGTTGTAATCGAGGTGGAGATCCTGGATCGTTGTCCGGGAGATCCGGTGGGTACCGTCTATAAAGGTGCCCTCGGAGTTGACGATCAGGGTTTTCAGGAGTCCGTATTGATTTAAAAGCTCCGGCCACCAGTAAGGGGAAAGGATTCCTTTCCGGCTGCCGAAATCGCCGGGGCTGATCCATTTTCCCAAGGGGATGCCGTTGATCTCAAAGTAGATATCGCTGGGATAATCTTCATTGATTTCCGGGCACTCTGAGGAGATCTCAAAAGAAATCTGCAGCTCCTGGAGAGTCTGTCCCGCGCTGAGGCGGTTTGGCAGATTATAGGTAACACTGCCGTAGCCGAACCAGAGAATGCCGGCCCGAAAGCGCTCCGGATAGGAAAAGACCCGGGGAACATCCAGCTCGCCGATAATATTGGTGGTAGTGGACAGGCCGCAGGTGGGATGGATGTCGCAGGCAGTATAACAGCCTATCGGGATATCGTCCTGATAGCAGTGACGGGGCTTGATCTGGGGAGCCATATCTACCATCATCCGGGAATATACGGGCTGAACGATCTTCATGATGCCCCGTTTGCCGGAGGAGGTGCGGATGGTCACCAGACCGGCGCTCTCCAGCTTGCCCACATGAAGGGAAATGGCACTGTTGGTCAATCCCAGAGCCTCTGCCAGATCATTCATGCTCATTTCCTGTTCATAGATCAGCTCCATGATGCGCAGACGCATGGGAGTGCTCAACGCCTTAAACACTTCTGCAGATTCTTTTAGGGAATGTAAATATAACATAAGCTTCTCCGTTTATTTCAAAAATTCAGTTCTATGTGGAATCCTTTTTGCTTTCCTTATTTTATCAGATTTTTTGCTTCCATATTAATTATACCCGCAAGAAAACAGACAAGTCAATAATTTTAGCAAAGAATAAAGCAGTAGATGTTTTGATTAAACAATTCAAAATGCAGATCATAAGAAAATTATGAAAGAAAGATATGATGTGAGCAGAAATGGAAAAAACAAGATAAAATCGCGGAATATTGGAATTTTAATATTTCTTATTTCGAAAATTTATTATTACTTTTTGGATAAAACACGAAATGCTAAAATTAAAAAGTCGGTAAAGAAGAAAAGTTTTGTTGTGCAAATTATACAAAAATAAGGGGCGAAATTTCGTTACATAAAACAGAAATGATTGTTGACATAAAGGCTATAACATAGTATCTTAAATATAAGATTAAGTAAATACATTAATGTTAAAGTGAAAACTTAAATAAATATACATTTTGCCATTCAAAGGGCTGAAAAATGCGTATAAGCTTAAATGATGAATGAAACAATAGGCGGCGCATGTGGTGCAAGATGTATGCAGAGGTGTGGGCAGGAGATAGATTTTCCGTCAATATGTATATTCAGTTCATCAGTATCTTATATAAGGAGGTTCCGTATGGCACGGAAAAGTAAAAAAGTTTTAGCGGCTGTGCTGACAATCAGCATGATCAGCCAGGTTCTTTTTGGAGAATCTGGTGCCGGGACGGTCCATGCAGACACATCCAAAGACGCGGGGAACCAGCAGCAGACGGAGGAGAGCTTCAGCATTGAACGGCTTACTTCCAATTATACCATTGTCAGTTCGGGGTATACTGCGCCGGCTTACAAAGGGGATCCCGTGCTTTGGCAGATGGACAAAATCCTGTACGAAGGCGACTCGGGTTACCTGGCCGGAGACAATTACGGTTACGAGAACGGGGTAGTGGATGTGAAGAGCGGCGATTCCATCCGTATGACCGTGACAGTGCCGGAGACAGCCTGCTACTGGGTGGGCTTTGATTATCTGTCCTATGATCAGTCCATTCTTCCTATTGAGTTTGCTCTGAAGGTTGACGGGGAATTTCCCTTTTACGAGAGCAGAAACCTGTCCTTTGAAACCACCTGGGCTTCCCAGGAAGAGGTATCTCATGACCGTTATGGGAATGAGATTGTTTCTCTTCCCGATAAGCTGATTCAATGGGAAAGGAAGTATCTGTCCGACGCCAGCTATCGGCGGTCCCAGCCCTTGCCCGTAGAGCTGGAGCAGGGAACTCACCAGTTGGAGATTTCCGTCAGTGAGGGACAGTTTCTTCTGGGCAATATCTGCCTTCAGGCGCCTGCGGAAGTGCCGGTCTATACCGGATCAGAGAAGGCTCAGGGCAGTGAGCTGATCACCATTCAGGGAGAGGATTTTTATCAGAGAAATGACTCAGCCATCCATGCTATCGGTGAATACGACACAGCGCTTTTCCCTCTGTCTGCCACGGATACAGTACTCAACACGGTGGACAGCGATTCCTTTAAAAATGCAGGACAGACCGTGACTTATGAATTTGAGGTGGATCAGCCGGGCTATTATTATCTGGCCATGAATTATAAACAGTCAGATAAGAATGATTTCCCGGTGTTTCTGGATTTTCGGATCGACGGACAGATTCCCAGCACAGCCTTCCAGGGCTGGCAGGCTGAGTATACCACCAAGTACCGCACTGCTGCACTGCAGGATGGGGACGGAAATAATTTGAGTGTCTATCTGGATCAGGGACGTCATACGATCTCCATTACTATCAGCATCGAGAAGCTGCTGTATGTGCTGGAGCAGGTGGATGAGATCATGAACGGTATCAACGATCTGTCCCTGGAGGTGACCAAGGTGGCGGGTACCAAAAAGGATAAGTTCAGAGACCTGCGGCTGACCAGATACATACCGGACGTACAGGAACGTCTCTACGGATGGGTGGAACGTCTTTATGAGCTGGCGGAGTATGCCACTCAGTTTGTGAAGGAGGATGACCCGGAGGAGGTGGCGGCTTTCGGATATCTGATTATCGCGGCCAAACAGCTGAAGAGCCTGGGAGATGAGCCCAATGAACTGATCTATCGGGTTGCGGAGCTTTCCACCAGTGTAAACTCCATCAACACCCAGATCGCCAATTTTATCGATTTGATCAATGACAACAATCTTTCTATTGACAGGATCTATGTGTATCAGGAGGATGCGAAGCTTCCCCGAAAGCTGAATATATTCCAGAGCATGGGACTTTCGGTAAAGAGATTTGTGAATTCCTTCTTCGGAACCTCTTATTCGGCCAGCACGGCGGATAAATCCCACCTGCAGGTATGGGTAAACCGGCCCAGACAGTATGTGGAGATCATGCAGAAGATGATCGATGAGCAGTTCACGGCCCAGACAGGAATAGAGGTGGACCTGTCTCTGATGACAGACGCCAACAAGCTGGTGCTTTCCAACGCCTCCGGCGATACCCCGGACATTGCCACGGGTATCAATTATGCCATTCCCTTTGAGCTTGGTATCCGTGGGGCTTTGGTGGATCTGACTAAATTTGATAATTACCAGGAGGTGTTTGGCAGATACAGCAAGGGTCTGGTGGTCTCCTCCGTCATTGGAGAGGGGCTGTATTCTCTGCCTGAGACCATGAACTTTTATGTCATGTTCTACAGGTCCGACATTCTGGAAAAGCTGGGACTGGAGGCTCCGGATACGGTGGATGAGCTGATCGCCATGCTGCCGGATCTGCAGATGCGGGGTCTCAATGTTTACTATCCCACGGCGTCCATGCTGGTGATGCGGAATTTTCATGGCACCACGCCTTTGATCTTCCAGCACGGAGGAAGTCTCTACGGGGAGACAGCTTCGGAGCTGACGGTAAACAGCGAAGCTTCCATAGAAGGGATCACAGCCTTGACGGAGCTGTTTACTCTCTATAACCTGCCGGTGGATGTGCCCAATTTCTACCAGCATTTCCGTAACGGAGACCTTCCCATAGGAATTGCGGATTTCAACTCCTACAATCTGATTCTCAATGCGGCGCCGGAAATTGCCAACTCCTGGGAGATTGCCCTGGTGCCCGGTGTGGAGGATCCGGAAACGGGCGAAATGAACCGGTATATGTCCGGCGGCTCCGAAAGCACGGTGATGTTTAGATCCAATGAAGAAAGAGAGCAGCAGGCATGGCAGTTCATGGACTGGTGGTCCAGCGCGGAGGTTCAGGCTGAATTTGGCCAGATGCTGCAGATTATGTACGGCGACGAGTATATCTGGCCTACGGCAAACCTGGAGGCCTTTGGAAACCTTCCTTATCCTACCGCTCACAAGGACATCATTATGGAACAGGCGGAAAACATTCTGGAGGCGCCAAGGCTGCTGGCCAGCTACATGCTGGAGCGAGAACTCAGCAATGCCTTTAATGACATAGTGGTCAATGGTAAGAACCTCAGGACCCGGATAGACGACGTGACGAAGACCGTGAGTCGTGAGACGGCCAGAAAGCTGGAAGAATTCGGGTTTATTGACAGCGACGGAAACGTGAAGGAGGAGTATCTGGTTCCTTCGGTGGATGTGGTGGAACGGATTTTTGAGAACAAAAAATAGGTGCGAAAATATTGGATGCCCGCTTGAGCGGGATGCTCATCAAAAACGGAATATGTCTGTGAAAGATGGGCGGGAAGGGTATGACAATGAGTAAGAGAACCAAAATAAGCAGAAGGGAGAATTCCAACAAAGCGGGATATCTGTTTGTGCTCCCTTATGCCCTGCTGTTTGCCGTATTCATATTGACTCCGGTAATCCTGGCAATCATTCTTTCGTTTACCAATTTCAATACCATTCAGTTTCCCAAGTTTGTGGGATTTCTGAACTATATCAACCTGATCACCGGCGACGAGGTGTTCATGCAGTATGTGCTGCCCAACACAGTCACATATGCGCTGATCGTAGGAGTGGGAGGCTATGTGCTGGCCTTTCTGATGGCCTGGGCCCTGGCAAACCTGCCCAGCGTTCCCCGTACCATTTTTGCCCTGATTCTGTATTCCCCCACCATGACCACCGGTGTGGCCATGACGGTGCTGTGGAAGATCATGTTCACCGGCGACCAGACCGGCTACTTCAACAGCTGGCTGATGGATCTGGGAGTCATCAACGAGCCCATCATCTGGCTGGTGAACGCGGATTATCTGCTTCCCATCGTTATTATCATCGGTCTCTGGAGCAGTATGGGTGTGGGCTTTTTATCTATTCTGGCCGGTATCCTGAACACGGATGAATCCCTGTACGAGGCGGCGGCCATCGACGGCGTGAAGAACAGATTCCAGGAGATGTTTTATGTGACGATTCCCAGCATGAAGCCTCAGATGCTGTTTGCCGCGGTTATGCAGATCGTGGGCGCATTTCAGAACGGACAGATCGCTTCCATGCTGGCAGGCAACCCCACGCCGGGCTATGCGGCCCAGCTGATCGTAAACCATATCGAGGACTATGGCTTTATCCGTTACGAGATGGGCTATGCCGCTGCGGTGTCCGTGGCGCTGCTGTTGATCGTACAGGTATTTTCCAAGATATCCACGAAATTGTTCGGAGAGGATTAGGAGGCGGAAAAATGGCGTATAAAGGACATAAAATCAACCCAAAGAAATTTGAACCGGGGCAGATCAAAATTTTCCTGCTGGTGCTGCCCATGGTGATTCTCACGGGACTGCCTATCATATTTATCATATTCCATGCTTTTAAGCCCATGGAAGAGCTGTTTGCATTCCCGCCCAAGTTTATTACCACGAATCCCACGCTGGATAATTTCCGGAAGCTGTTCAAGGCCTCCCGGACTGCAGGGATTCCTCTTTCCAAGTATGTGTTCAACAGCCTGCTGATTACGGTGACGGTGGTTTTTTCCTCCCTGATCTTTTCCACGGCGGCCTCCTATGCGCTGTCCAAGCTGAAATTTAAGGGAAGAGAGCTGATGATGCAGATCAACCAGTTTGCTATTATGTTTGTGCCCGTGGCGGTGATGATTCCCCGTTATCTGGTAGTAAACACCCTGGGGATGACCAATACATACTGGTCTCAGATCCTGCCGCTGATCCCTCTGCCGGTAGCGCTGTTTCTGGTAAAGCAGTTTGTGGACCAGGTACCCCAGTCGCTGATCGAGGCGGCCTATGTGGACGGCGCCAAGGAGCTGCAGATCTATCTGAAGGTGATTATTCCGCTGATCAAGCCGGCCATTGCCACGGCAGCCATCCTGGTGTTTCAACAGGTGTGGACCAATATGGAGGCCTCCAACTACTATGTGAATGATGAGGGTATGAAGTCCCTTGCCTTTTATATGAATACCTTAAGCAGCGGCACGGGCAACACGGTGGCCGGACAGGGAGTGGCGGCTGCTGCGTCGCTGATCATGTTCGTACCCAACCTGATATTATTCTGTATCCTGCAGAAAAACGTTATGAATACCATGGCACATTCCGGTATCAAGTAGAAAATGAGAGGGTGAAGGAATTGATGAAAAAGGTATCAAAAAAGCTTTTATTATCTTTGGCGGCAATCCTTCTGGCGGTGGCCATGGCCGCACCGCTGGAGGTGTACGCAGATGCCCCCTATAAGACGTACACGGTGGACGGATATGAATATGTGACAGAGACACAGACGGCGTATCTTCCCTACAAGACCATTACCAAGGTGGGAGAGGAGGCGCTGAACGGGCCTACGGATTTTACCCTTCTGGAGGACGGTACCATGTATATTCTGGACAGCGGCAACGCCAGAGTGGTGGTATCAGATCTGGAGGGCGGACTGATCGATGTATTCGGAGAGGGAACGTTAGTGAATCCCAAGGGTATCTATGTGACTCCGGAGCACATCTGTTATGTGGCGGACAGAGATGCCAAAAGCGTCTTTGTATTTGATGAAAGCGGAAAGCTGATCCAGACCTACGGAAAACCGGAGCATGCCCTGTACGGCAGCACCCAGGACTTTCTGCCCACCAAGATCGTGGTGAACTCCGCGGGCACCATGTATGTGATCTGTGAGTCCAACACCAACGGTATCGTGCAGATCAGCCCGGTGGAGGGCGGCACCTTCCTTGGCTATTTCGGAACCAACAGCACCAGGGCGAACCTGTGGACCATCGTTTGGCGGGCCCTGCAGACAGAGGCCCAGCGGGCCAGATCCCAGAGCAACCTTCCGTCCACGCCCACCAATCTGGCCATCGACGAGAAGGGCCTGATCTATACGGTCACTGCGGGTGAAAGATTTGAGACTCTGAAGCGGATGAATATTGCAGGTATCAACATGATTGATCCGGACAGATACGATCCCACACCGGCGGCAGTGGCGGTGGGAAACCATGACAACGTGTTCATGGCCTCCACCCAGGGCTACATATACGAGTTCAACAACGAAGGAGATCTGCTCTTCGTGTTCGGCGGAGGAGATGACGGTCAGCAGAGAATCGGTCTTTCCACCAGAGTGGAGGCCATTCAGATCGGGAGTGACGACAAGATTTATGTGCTGGATTCCGAGAAGGCTCAGATTCAGATCTATGAGCCCACAGAGTTTACCAGTCTGCTTCACCAGGCATTATATCTGTTTTCCAAGGGACGTTACACAGAGAGTAAGGAGCCTTTGGATCAGGTACTGCAGATGAACAACCTGTTCAGCTATGCCAATATGGCTATGGGCAGGGCGCTGATTCAGGAGGAGGACTACGACAAAGCGCTGTACTATGCCAGGATTTCCAAGGACTTTTCGGGATATTCCGATGCCTTCTGGGAGATTCGAAATCAATGGCTGAAGGATTATCTGGTTCCCGTATTTCTGGTGATTGTGGCGATCCTTATCATAAAGAAGGTACTGCAGGTGCTGGATCGGAAGAAGGGCATTCTGGCCGGGCCGAGAAAAGTGCTGGAAAGGTTCCGGAACCGGAAGCTGGTGAAGGAGCTGAGGTACATGTTCTACTTTATGAGGCATCCCATCGACGGCTGCTACGGGATCAAGAGAGAAGGAAGGGTTTCCCTGCTGAGCACCAATATCATACTGGTGCTGGGAATTGTCTTCTACGTGCTCAACAAGTATTTCTGCGGGTTTTTGCTGAAAAATGTGCGTGAGGGAAGCTACGACATCGTGTCTGATATCGGACTTCTCATAATTGCCTTTGTGCTGGTGACAGGCTGCAATTACCTGATCTGCACCATCAATGAGGGTGAAGGAAAGCTAAAGCATATATACAGTTCCTTTGTGTACAGCTTTGCCCCTTACATAGTGCTGATGCCGGTGATCTTTCTGCTGTCCCATGTGGTGACCTACAACGAAGTATTCTTTGTGGAATTTGCGACTATGTTCATGTATGTCTGGATCCTGATCCTGGTGTTCCTCTCCATCAAGGAGATCAACGATTACAGCGTGAAGGATACGGTAAAGATCATAGGCTTGACGCTGTTTACGATTTTGATAGCTGTACTGCTGGCATTTATCATTTATGTACTGTGGTCCCAGGTATTCGAATTCCTTCAGGCCATAGTGGGAGAGGTGGTGTATAGGATTGGCAGCTGAATATAAGAACCAGGGATATGGAAACCAAAGATACGGATGGAAAAGAGCGGCAGCAGTATTTCTGGCGGCGATCTGCATCCTCACATCGGCGGCGGTTATTTCCCCGATGAGAGCACAGGCGGCGGTTCAGCCCCAGATCAACGGGCACAGCCTGATTGCGGAAAACGAGAATTATGCGCTTTATATGAACGAGGAATACCTATCCATTATCGTGCTGGATAAGGAGACAGGCGCCTATATGGAATCGGCGGTGAGCAATGACGACGGCAAAAACAATGCCACCTGGTCTGCGGCCATGAGGTCGGCGCTGCTTTTGACCGTGATCTACGGTATCACCGACACCCAGCAGGCAGATCTGATCAATGATGAGGTAACCAAGGAGATTACCTACACGGACAACGGATTTTCCGCAAAGGTGTACTGGACCAAATATCAGTTTGGCATGACGCTTGAGGTCAGTCTTACGGAGGACGGCGTGGTGGCTCTGATTCCCGACGAGTCCATCGTGGAGGACGGTGACGACTATTTTATCGGAACCATTTCCGTGTACCCTTATATGGGGCACACCTACCTGGACGAGAAGGAAGGCTACATGTTCATTCCCGACGGAAACGGAGCGCTGATCTATCTGGAAAACAAGGAAGGGCGTTTCCGAAGCGGCTTTACCGGGATGATATACGGGGATGACCCGGGTTTTGCCAGACCCAGCACCTCCAATCTGCTGTGGGATGATTTCAACATTATCAATGACGCCAACAAGGTGTTTGCGCCGGTATACGGTATGGCTCACACCGGTGAAGGGATCGCATATCTGGCGGTGGTGGAGAAGGGGGCGGAGCGTGCCTCCATCATAGCCAACCCCAACGGCGCCAATGTGGATTATAACAGGATTTATGCCCGGTTTACCCAGCGGCTTGTCTACACCCAGTATAACAGCAACAATTCCTCCTCCGCCTTTCAGACCCCGGAGGGAGCCAGAAGCCATTCGGACCTGCAGGTCCACTGGATCTTTTTGAGAGAAGAAAATGCCAATTACTGTGGAATGGCCAACGCCTACAGGGATTACCTGATGGAGCGGGGAGATTTGACGGCTGCCGCCGACAATTCTTACAACACCAGAGTAGACTTCCTGGGAACGGAAAGAGAATCCTGGGTGGTGGGAACCAGCGCCGTGGTGATGACTACGGTGGACGATATCCGGGAAATCTATGAGGATCTGAAGACCCAGGGGGTCACGGACATTCTCACCGTATATAAGGGCTGGCAGAAGGGAGGCCTGTACAATCTTCCCATTTCCTCCTACAAGGCAGATTCCAAGATCGGAGGAACAGGGGATTTGACCTCTCTGGTGAAGGATTCGGCGGCGGAAGGGATTGAGATTTACCTTTACAATGATGCCCTGAGGCTGAATCCGTCGGAGAGCGGATCGGTGTTCAATGTGGTGAAGCAGGTGAACAAGAGAAGATTTTCCGAGTCCACCTATAAGGAGGTATACGAGGAATTCCTTTATATGATTCCCTCCAGGACAAAGACTCTGCTGAACCAGTTTGTGAAAAGCTATACGAAAAAGGGAGTAGACCAGCTGGCGCTGGCAGGGATCACCGATACTTTGTACTCCCATTATTATGACAATGTTTTCTACAGCAGGTATGACACCGCAGAGGAATATGACAGCATTCTGAGCGAGGTGTCCGGAAAGGCAAAGCTGGTGATGGAGCAGCCCTTCGCCTACCTGTGGAAGTATGCGGATGCCTTTTTGGATATGCCGCTGTACACCTCCAATTATATGTATGAGGACGAGAGCGTGCCGTTTTTGTCCATCGTGCTCAAGGGTGTAATGCCCATGTATTCCGAATATGTGAATTTTGAGGCCAACAAGAAGGAATTTTTCTTGAAGATGGTTGAGACGGGAACCTTCCCTTCCTTCTATATCACGAAGGAGAGCTCGTCAGATCTGGTCAATACAAATTCCAGCGACATATACAGCTCCCAGTATGAAGTGTACCGGGATACGATGATAACCTATGCGCAGGAGCTGTCCTCCATCAACGAAAAGGTGGAGGGCGCCTATATCACAGGACATGAGATCAGAGACAATGGAGTCACAGTGGTAACCTATGGCAACGGTGTAAAAATCTACCTGAATTACGGAAATGACCAGGCCCAGGCAGACGGATACACCATCGAAGGAATGTCCATAAAGGTGGTGGATCAATGAGCAAAGAAAAGAAAGTAAAAGATCCCAGGAGAAAGCTTGGGAAACTGGAAAAAAGAGAGGCCAGGGCCGGATATTTGTTCGTGGCGCCGTGGCTGGTGGGTGTGGCGGTGTTCCTGCTGTATCCGCTCTGTCAGTCCTTCTATTACATGTGGTTTAACATCAGGATCACGCCTCTGCAGACCCTGTACACCTATGTGGGTACCGGAAACTTTACACAGATCTGGCTGGAAAATCCGGAGTTTCCTCAGCAGATCGTAACCTATCTGTGGCAGACCATCGTGGAGGTTCCCATTATTGTGGTATTTGCCCTGATGATTGCTATCATGCTGAACGGAAAGATCAAATGCAGAGGGCTGTTCCGTTTGATTTTCTTCCTGCCCGTGATCATTGTCAGCGGCCCGGTAATGAATATGCTGGTGTCCCAGGGGGCCGCCAACATTCCGGCCATGAATACGGATTCTATTGTGGCGGCATTTTCCACCTTCCTTCCGGGAAGTCTGGCAGAGTCCATCGGGGAGATTTTTTCCGATATGATCATGATCCTCTGGTATTCGGGAGTACAGATTCTGATCTTTCTGTCGGCTCTGCAGAAGATCGATTCCGCCATGTATGAGGCGGCGGCAATGGACGGAGCCTCCGGCTGGGAGAGCTTCTGGAAGATCACACTGCCGACCATCAAGCCCTACATTTTGCTGAATGCGGTTTATTCCGTGATCTTTCTGTCGGGGAACGAGCAGAATACGCTGATCACAATGATTCAGGACGCCATGTTCTCCGGAACCAAGGAAAAGGGATATGGCTATGCGGCGGCCATGGCCTGGATGTACGCAGTGATCGTGACACTGATCGTGCTGCTGTTCTTCCTGCTGCTTGGCTCCAAGAAGGATATGTACGACAGACAGGTAAAACGCAGAAAGCGGGCCATGAAGAAGGAAGCACGCGTTGTGAAGAAGATAGAGAGGAGGGGCAGGAGAAATGCAAAAAAGATCGAACGTACAAGGCAGAAGCGCGGGTACAGGACTTACAGCGGCGAAAGCGATTATTAAAAAGAAATTCACTCGGGAGAAGCTGCGCCGGTTCGTGTTTGGCACCCGGGAGAAGGAGGGCGCAGGAAAGCAGATTGCAGTGTACGGCCTGCTGATCTGTATCGGGTTTGTGTATCTGTACCCGATCCTGTATATGATCAGCACCAGCCTGATGAACCGGGACGATCTTCTGGATTCCTCCATCAACTGGCTGCCGGGGACACTGTATCTTCAGAATTATATTGATGCGGCCTCCAGCATGTCCTTCTGGACATCACTGCTAAAGGGGATCGTCATTGCGGGAATCCCTACTGTGCTCAATATTCTGATATGTATGCTGGTGGGTTATGGATTTGCCACCTTCGCCTTTAAGGGCAGGGGGATCATGATGGGACTTTTGATTTTTGCCTACATCCTTCCCAGTCAGGTGACCATGATTCCCACCTATGGGCTTTACAGCAAGATGGGTATTGTGGGAACTCTGTGGACATTCATTCTGCCGGCGCTGTTCGGCAACGGGCTCAACGCTCCCATCTTTATCCTGATCTTTTACCAGTTCTTCCGGCAGGTGCCCAGAGTCCTGCTGGAGGCGGCCAAGATTGACGGAGCGGGCCATTTCAAGACCTTTGTGAAGGTGGCGGTACCCTCCGCCGGGCCGGCGATACTGACGGTGGGCCTGTTCTCCTTTGTGTGGTACTGGAATGAGTCCTACCTGACGGAGATGTATGTCCAGGGACTTTCCAGCAAGAGCATATGGGTGAATCTGGTGGTACAGCTGAAAAATTTTGACACCAGCTTCGCAACCATGCAGGCCACCGGTGATGCGGCGGTGAGCCTCAGTGAATCGGTGCGGATGGCGGCCACGGCCCTGAGTATTCTGCCTCTGATGCTGATGTACTTTGTCCTGCAGAAGCAGTTTGTGGAAAGTATCGACAGGGCCGGTATCACAGGAGAATAATCGTATCGGGCAGTGCAGAAGTGAACGGCTTGAGAGAACCGAAAACAGATCTTGCCCCGGCAGGCGCCGGGTGGAGATAGATGTGTGCGGCGCCGGAGGCGCCGCCGGAAAAAAGGAGGATGGACGATGAAAAAGAAGATTTTGGCAAGTATGCTGCTTGGCGCGGCCACAGTTTTTGCCATGACCGGATGCGGCAACACGGGAAACGGGCCCTCCGGAAAGGTGGATGAAAATGGCGTTACCACCGATGACATTACGCTGACCTACTGGCACTATGAGGATGAAACCACCATCAATCTGCTGGCTGAGGCCTTTATGAAGAAGTACCCCAACATTACGGTGGAGACCAGGCTGATCAGCGATATGAGCACGGATCTTTCCGCAGCGGCCACAGCAGGCACCTTCCCGGATGTATTTGCGGGCACGGATGTGGATACGGCGCTGGCGAACCAGTACTGGATGGACATTACCGAGTATTGGAACAATGACCCGGAAAACCAGAATCTGATGGCTACCATCAACGAGTACGGCATCGGCTGCTTCGATACCAATGTCAGATTCGCGGCGCCGGTATACTATCAGCCAAGTGCCATGTTTGTGGACAGAAACGTGGTGGAAACCCTGAACCTGACCATGCCCGACACGGACTGGACCTGGGGTGAGATGATCGACTTTATTAAGAGTGCCACTCAGGGCAGCGGCGGCGACAAATATTATGGTCTGGGCTATTACAACAGACTGGATTCCCTGTACGGCATTGCGGCGGTATCTCCCGATGTGCGCCGGATCAAGGGTGAGTTCGGCTTTGACGGAACGGATTACGACCTGTCCTACTGGGCTGTCGGAGAGCAGGAGTTTTCCGATCTGAAGCTGGCCGGCTATGTGGCGCCTCTGCAGGGAACCTCGGCCATGTATGACTGGCTGGGCGACCCGGACGCCTGGTTCGGAAATACCGGCCATGCGGCTATCGCTTCCGAAGGCTTCTGGACCTTCCAGAATATCTGGAACACCACCGTGGAGGGTGTCCCTTATCAGGAGAAGTTTGGCGGCACGGACTGGATTCCTTACGTGACCCCCAATGTGGTGGATGAGAAGGAGCATAACGTGATCGGCTCCATGTACCTGGGCGGCGTATCCACCTCCTGTAAGTACCCTTATGAGGCATATCTTCTGCTGAAGTTCATGGGTTGGGGCGTGGACGGCTGGCTGGCCAGAATGGATATCTATGAGGACGAGTCCATCACCAACGCCAGCAATGTGCCTCTGAAGAATTCCAATATGCCGGTTCCTCTGAATCTGGATGAGACCGTCTGGAGCAGATACAAGGCTCTCTTCCCCCAGGATGCGGAGCACAAGGGCTACTGGGATGATTATTTTGACAGTATTACAAGGCCGGTGCCCTTCGGATGGCAGAGCATTGCGGGCTACTGGAATTTCTGTGACCAGTATTTCAACAAGATCGGTATTCATGACAAGGTAGACCAGGGCTCTGCTCAGGCGGCGGACTATGTGGAGGAGGCCACCAGACAGGCCAACTATTACCACGCGGAGGCTATGAAATCTTACTTTGGACCTTCCGGCTACAACATTCTTTCGGATGATGAAGTGGCCCAGTACCAGACCTATATCGATTCCTTTACACAGTAAGCCCCATGCATCCGGCTTGCTGATTAAACAATGAAACATAAAATAGGAGGATTTTGGACAAAATGAAAAGGAAATTATTGAGTATTCTGCTGTGCGGTGCTATGATTGGTACGATGCTGACGGGCTGCGGAAACACCGGCACACCGTCTGACAGCCAAAGCCTGAGCGAGAGCAATAGTGAGGAATCCGATGATGCGGGATCCGGAGATCAGGGAGAGACAGATACCCCTGTGGAGGTAACGCCGGAGGCACTTCCCGAGGCCTTTGCCCACATTACCTTTGACGGTGAGGATGAAGGATATATCACCGTTACTCAGGTGGATAAGGCGGACGACAGCACCAATGACGGAGCCACCAAGGATATCGGTCCTGTTGAAGTGACCCCGGTTTACGCGGACGGCGCTGTGGGCAAGGCCCTTTATCTGGACGGCACCTATGGCCTGGACCTGAATCTGGAGGCTACCAACACGGATACCTATACGGTGTCCTTCTGGCTGAACGCCAAGTTCTTCTTCCAGTTCGGTCCTACCCTGCAGATCGGCTATAATATCGGAAAAGCGGCGGATGCGGGAAACAATGTTACCTGGATGAATATCACGGAAGCCAACTGGGGAGCCGACAGCAAGCTGATTTTCCCCATGATCTGGAGCCGCAACGAGGCCAGCGACGCTCAGGACGGCACGGACTGCTGGCCCTGGATGTATGCCTGGGATGATTCCGTTCACGGCAAGCAGGAGTGGGCTATGGTGACTGTAGTCTGCTCCGGCGAAAAGCAGGACGGCGCCACCGGATCCACCACAGCGGGCGCTCAGTACTACCTGAACGGACAGCTGATGTATGACTCTCAGGATAATTATGCCAACCACACCTACTGGGAGGAGTGGACCTGGGATGCCACACTTGCTCCCAACATCATGAAGCCCGGCGATTCCGAGTTTGAGTCATACTTTGGCGTTAACTACTGGGACCCCATGTTTATCGGCTATGTGGATGACCTGTATGTATATGACCAGGCTCTGACTGCAGGCCAGGTGCTTTCTCTGTACCAGCTGGGTGATCCTTCCGTGGCTATGGAATATCCCGACGCTCCCGAGGGCGGCGCCCAGGAGCCTGCGGATCCCGTGGCTGCTGACCACAGCGGTGTGACCATTACCGGCACCCAGGTGGGCGCAACGGACTGCTCCACCGCCTTCTGGACCGAGTTCTCCGATACAGTGGCAGTGCCCGAGGGAGAGAGTGTGACCGTGAGCTTTAAAAACTACTCCAGCCAGCTGGAGAACTGGAATAACTTTGCTGTGATCCTGCAGAATGTGCCGGATGTTCATAATGCAGACGATAATGCGGATTACAAGGAGTATGCCGTGGTTCGTGCTGACAATTTCGGCTGGGGCGCAGGCTATGACAATATTGCCGCAGCAGAGTGCGATTGGAACTGGGATACCTTTAAGACCGATATAGACGGTGCGGATGTGGAACTGACCATCACCAACAACGGCGGTACCGCTGATATCGTGGCCAAGGTTACCAGCGCCGCGGGAACCACCTATACCCAGTCCTACACGGGCATTGCCGTGGACGGCGATCTGTATTACTGCCTGACCGTTGACGGATCCTTCATCGATATCCAGTAAAATCAGTTCATGAGAAGCGCACCCCGGGTTATGTGAGATAAAATCCGGGGTGTTTCTCACAAATGCGCTTTATGTAATAAAGGTCCGGGAAACGGACGGATGGGAGAAATTATGGAGACAGGAAAAAAATATCAGTTCTGGTTCTGCACAGGGTCTCAGGATCTGTATGGGGACGAGTGTCTGAAAAAGGTAGCGGAGCATTCCGCAAAAATCGTGGAAGGGCTGAACGCTGGAGGAAAGCTTCCCTATGAGGTGGTGTGGAAGCCCACTCTGATCAGTCAGGCATCAATCCGCAAAACCTTAAACGAGGCCAACGGGGACGAATTATGCGCCGGTGTCATCACCTGGATGCACACCTTTTCCCCGGCAAAGATGTGGATTATCGGACTGCAGGAGTACAGAAAGCCTCTGTGCCATCTGCACACTCAGTTTAATGAGGAGATTCCCTATGATGAGATCGACATGGACTTCATGAATGAAAACCAGTCAGCTCACGGGGACAGGGAATACGGTCATATTGTCAGCCGCATGGGAATTGAGAGAAAGATCATTGTGGGCCACTGGGCCAATCCTTCTCTTCAGGAGAAGCTGGGAAGCTGGATGCGCACCGCCGTGGGAGTCATGGAGTCCAGCCATCTGCGGATCTGCCGTCTGGGAGACAACATGAACAATGTGGCGGTTACCGAGGGAGACAAGGTGGAGGCCCAGATCAAATTTGGCTGGGAGATCGACCATTACAATATCAATGACGCCGTGGAATATGTTCAGGCCGTGCCCAAAGGGGAAGTGGACGCCAGAGTGGAGGAATATTACGGAAGCTACCGGTTGATCACCGACGGCAGGGACGAAAAGGCATTCCGGGAGGCGGTGGCAGTACAGGCCGCCATTGAGATCGGCTTTGAGAAATTCCTGGAGGACGGAAACTATCATGCGGTGGTTACCCATTTCGGTATGCTGGGAGGACTGCGCCAGCTTCCGGGTCTGGCCATCCAGAGACTCATGGAAAAGGGCTACGGCTTTGGCGCAGAGGGCGACTGGAAGACCGCCGGCATGGTCAGACTGATGAAGATTATGACCGCCGGAATAACCGGTGCAAAGGGAACCTCCTTCCTGGAGGATTACACCTATAACCTGGTGCCCGGTAAGGAAGGGATTCTTCAGGCGCACATGCTGGAGGTGTGTCCTACCATAGCGGAAGGGGAGATCTCCATCCGGGTGAATCCTCTGACCATGGGTAACAGGGAGGATCCCGCCAGACTGATCTTTACCGCCAAGGAGGGAAGAGGCGTGGCCACATCATTAGTGGATCTGGGCAATCGCTTCCGCCTGATCATCAATGAGGTGATGTGTAAAAAGGCGGAGAAGCCCATGCCCAAGCTGCCGGTGGCCACTGCCTTCTGGACGCCGGAGCCGAATCTGGAGACCGGAGCGGCAGCCTGGATCATGGCAGGCGGAGCCCATCACACGGCGTTTTCTTATGATCTGTCGGTAGAGCAGATGTGCGACTGGGCGGACGCCATGGGCATCGAGAGCGTAGTTATCGATAAAGATACAGATCTTCGGAGCTTCAAGAATGAATTAAGGTGGAATTCCATATATTTCCGCGGATAATGGAGAGGGATAATTGTGGATAAAAGAAAACACAGAATTTGTAAAAGCGTATGGGCAGTATGTGCCGCACTGCTTCTGCTGCCGGCGCCTGTACGGGTTCAGGCTCAGGGCGCTTCCCACAGCGTTACCAGCGATGGAATCACTGTCACCATTGAGACGGACAAGGAGGAATACCAGTCAGGAGAGGAGATTCAATACTCCATCACCGTGGAAAACGGCAGAGATAAATGGGATATAAGCGCTTCCAAATTCACCTACAGCAATACGGAGGGACTGCTTCCGGCAGGAGAGGAAGATCTGCCGGATTCCCTGCCGGAGATTCCGTCGGGAGAAAGCTTTACCCTGTCCGGCATACTCGTGGGGGATGCGGAGCTGTTTCCTGCGGCAGGCGGCCTGAATGCGGGGGTAATGGCCGGAGCGGCAGCCGCTGTGGTGCTGATCCTTGGGCTGGTGGCTTTTCTGATTTTTAAGGGGAAAAAGAAAGGATCAAAAGGTTCAGGGGGCGGAAAGAAGGGCACGGAGGCGGCAGCCCTGCTGCTGGCGGCGGTTATGCTTTCCCAGACCCTTTCGGGATCGGCGGCAGGATCGGCGGACACCGTGACCATTCGTCCTTATGTGACATTGACCTATGCGGGACAGGAGGTTACCATCCGGGCGGTTATGGAACTGAAAATGAAACAGCAGCTTCTGGTGGTGGAGCCGGAGGACAGAAAAGTATACAAGAAGATCACATGTCATGATCCCTCCATATTTAAGGATTTCGACGGAACCTATTATATTCTGGGCAGCTTCCTTACCGGAGGCAGCACGCAGAACCTGTACGACTGGACCAGTCTGGACGCACAGATTCAGGCCGGCTTTTCCCAGGAGGTGCGGGATCAGGTCAAGGCCTGGAATGAGGACGAGAATGCGGACGGCTGGAACGGCTATCTCTGGGCACCTGATGTAATTTACAATCCCCATATGGAAAAATATTGCATGTACCTGAGCGCCAACGGGGACAACTGGAAATCCAATATTGTCCTGCTCACAGCCGATAATATCACGGGGCCTTATGAATACGGCGGATCCATTGTCTACGGCGGCTTTGACGCGGAGACCTACGGACAGACCGACGCGCCCCGGGTGCTGGGAGAGGATCAGATTCCGGAACGTTATGTGATCAACGGCATTGCCAACAAAAAGTGGGGGGATATGTGGCCCAACTGTATTGATCCCTGTGTATTTTTCGATGATGAGGGCAATTTGTGGATGTCATACGGCTCCTGGTCCGGCGGTATTTTCATGCTGGAGCTGGATGAGGAGAGTGGACTTAGAGACTATTCGGTGACCTATGAAAACAATGAGCATTCGGATGCTTATTTTGGCACCAAGATCGCCGGCGGCATGTATGTTTCCGGGGAGGCCTCCTACATCCAGAAGATCGGGGATTACTATTATCTCTTTATCTCCTACGGAAATCTGGAGGCGGCAGGCGGCTACAATGTACGTGTTTTCCGTTCCGAGAGGCCGGACGGGGACTATGTGGATCTGCTGGGGAATTCATCGTTTTATGATTCTTATGTGTTCAACTATAACCAGTCCGTGGGCGTGCGCCTGATGGGCGGGTATAAGTGGCGCAACTTTAACGTGGGTCAGGTGGCTCAGGGGCATAATTCCGCTTTTGTGGATGATGACGGCAGAGCCTATATGGTGTTCCATACCCGGACCACGGACGGCACCGAGGGTCATACGGTGAAGGTCCATCAGCTTTTTGCCACAAAGGAAGGCTGGCTTGTGGCGGCGCCTTACCAGACCACCGGAGAGGCATTAAAGCCGGAGGGCTTGAGTACGGCGGAAGTTGCCGGGGATTATGAGATTATTCTCCACGAACTGGATATTGATCATCGGAATCTGGAGGCAAAACAGACTCAGTTTATCACCCTGACAGAGGATGGAAGGATTACCGGAGAGTATGAAGGCACCTGGGAGCTGGAGGAGGGAACCTCCTATATCAGCCTGCATTTCAACGGGCAGGAATACAGCGGTGTGGCTCTTCCCATGCAGATCGAGTACACCACCATTGAGACCATAACCTTTACGGCGGTGGGACTTTCCGACCAGGTGACGCTGTGGGGAAGCCGAAGCAGATGAATGTTGTCCGGAGTCGAAAGGCTCCGGATGAAAGCTAAGCGAAACGGTGCCGTGGGGCATAAGGAGAGAGTATGGAGTTTGAGAACAGGAATCACAGAAAAACAGATATTGTGAAGGACATTATCTTCTTTTTCCTGACCACAGTGTTTGCATTTGCATATTTTATGCTGGTGCTCCTGATCATCAGCTTTATTACCACATCATACCTTCACTTTACCATAGAGGGGATCTTTATTGCATCGATTCTTGGCGCGGTGGGTGTGGGCGTATACTACATCGTTAAAAAGGTAAAAAAATACAGAAGGCAGTAATCGTTGACAGGACTGAAGGAAAAGAGTATTTTAAGAAGTAATCTGGCCGTCACAAGGAGGAAACAGCATGGACAGCACACAAATCAATAAACCCTTTATCGAACAGAGAGCGGATCCTTACGTCTGCCGGCATACGGACGGAAGCTATTATTTTACGGCGTCCGTTCCCGATTATGACAGGATTGTTCTGCGCAGGGCAAACACCCTCAGGGGGCTTCAGGACGCAGAGGAAATTACCGTCTGGAAGAGGCATAAAAGAGGCAAGATGAGCGAACATATCTGGGCGCCGGAGCTTCATTACCTGGATGGAAGATGGTTCCTGTATTTTGCAGCCGGGCGTAGGAAGCATATCTGGAAGATCAGGCCGTATGTGCTGGAATGTATGGGCCAGGATCCTCTGCATGACCGGTGGGTGGAGCGGGGAAAGATCAGGAGATCCAACGACGACATATATTCCTTTAAAGCCTTTTCCCTGGATGCCACGGTTTTTGAGCACAGGGGCGAGAAATATTTTGTATGGGCGGAGAAGGTCAGCGTGGGAATCCAGATTTCCAATATCTATATTGCCAGAATGGAATCCCCCGTGAAGCTGGCCACGGCCCAGGTCATGCTCACCACCCCGGATTATGACTGGGAGCGCCAGGACATCTGGGTCAACGAGGCGCCGGCGGTGATTAAGAAAAACGGAAGGATCTTTCTGACTTATTCGGCCAGCGCCACCGGTGAGTGCTACTGTATGGGAATGCTGAGCATCGGAGAGGATGAAGACCTTCTGGATCCAAGGGCCTGGAAGAAGGAGCGCTATCCGGTGCTGAAAAGCGATGCCTCTCTGGGAATCTACGGTCCCGGCCACAACAGCTTTACCACTCTGGAGGACGGAACGGATGTGTGCGTTTACCACGGACGGCCCTACGCCAAAATCAACGGGGATCCCCTGTATGATCCCAACCGGCATGCCAGACTGATGCGTGTGGAGTGGGATGAAAAAGGATATCCGGTATTTGATTATAGAAACATCGTTGAATGACAATAGAGGTTCGGGATATTATGAAACAGAAACATGCGGGAGAATTTATTTTTCCCGCATGTTTTGTCGAAGAAGATGTGTTCAGTTTTCCGGCATCTGTATCACGAATTCCAAATTTCCGGCGGCTCCAGCGGCAATGCTGTATTTGGGGAAACAAACCACAACTGTGTTGTCTCCGCGAATATAGAAGGCGGTGGATTCGTCTACGGTAGTAAATCCTCCCTGGTCAGGAGAGAAAAAGAAGGTAAAACCATCGGCATCCACACTTTCGCTGATTTGTTTTTGAATGGCGGTATTGCAGATCGTGATCCAATCATCTCCCAGCAAATCCTGCAGCGTCAGCTCACGGTCCTTTGTAAAATCCAGATTGTAATAATAACGTTCTTCATAGGAGGAAACCCAGCCTTCGGAAAGGGATACCATGAAAGAAACCTGATTTTCGGTCTGGCTTTTAATTTCATAGTCGATGATGACCTCCATTTCGCGGTCTGCCCACTCATCCTCCGTGCCGCCGGTGGCGAAAAAGGCATTTTTATAGTCGTCCCAGTCCTGCTTTGCCTTGGCAAGGTGCCGGTCAAGCTTTTCCTGAATGGCTGTATTGATTTTTTCTGCCAGAGAATTGGACGCATCCACCATGGGGGCGGATATGCTGTAGTTAATACCGTCCTCAGATTTGCTGTAGTCGACGAAGGTCAGTATCTGGAACAGTCCGCCCAGGACCGGCACTCTGGCGGCGTTGGCTATGGCAAGAGACAGGTTCAGTCCTGTCAGCATCAGAGCGAAACAGGCGGCAGCAGCAATGAAGCGGCGGATCCTTTGATTACGCCTTTTGCGATAACCGGTCTTTCCTTCCCGGATGCCTGCCTGGATGCGTTTTGGCAGTTCGGAGGGGATTGGGGTGTTATTATAAGCTTCTTTGGCTTGCTTGAATTCGTTGGTAAAATCGTTCATAGAATTTCTGCTCCTTCCATTGCAATGCGCAGCTTTTTCAAGCCGGCGTCCAAAGACTCATCAGGATTTTTTAAGACACTGTAAGCCAGTCGGTAAAATCCTGCCTGATTTTCAATGAGGTATTGTGTCAGAGCTTCTTCCTTTGTCACATCGATCTTCCTTTCTGCCTGGTTTTAAACTGGGATAAAGATTCGACGCCGTTCTGCCGGCCGGTGAAGAACGCCGTCTGTATATTAGACGGAAAACCGGTCGAAAAAGTTTAAAGGCAAAAAAATTATAATATAAACCTGAATTAATTGAAAAGATGCCGGAAGCGGGCCTTTACCAGATACTGATAGCTTATTACCCGATGGAAGGGAAAGGCGGGAACATTGAGTGCAGGATACTGATCAACGGAGAGCTTCCGTTTTCCGGCGCCGGCACGGTGACCTTTTATCGGAACTGGATCGTGGAACGGGAGGTGAATCAGACCGGGCAGCCGCAGGAGGTACGGGTGGAGGCAGAGGAGATCTGCTTCCATGACAGGATACCGCCCTTTTTTTTACAAAAATCGAAAAAGATTTGAATAAATTGGAAAGTTGTTACAATGTATAGTTGAAGGGCAAAAGAGGTGCTGCCTTTATAAGACGTCTTAGAGGAAGAAAACCGAATGACAAAACATGAGCTTGAGCTGTGTATAGACAAATACGGTAAGGATATCTACTCATTTTGTAAGCATCTTACAAACAATCCGCTGGAGGCTGACGATTTATACCAAGATACTTTTCTGAGGGCTGTGGTACTAAAGGAAAAGATAGAATACGGCAATAATCCGAAAAGCTATTTTCTTTCCATTGCGCTGCGCATATGGAGGAATAAAAAGAGAAAATTTGCATGGAGGAAACGAATTGCGGATGTACAGCCTATAGTGGATGAGCGGGATGCAGAATTAGGAGAAGCTTTAGAGCTGTCTTTGGAGGAAAGGATTACCAGTAAGGAGAAGGATATGCTCGTGCGGATGGCGGTGAGCAGGCTGCCGGAAAAATTAAAGATTACAGTGCTCCTTTTCTACATGGAAGACCTGTCAACAGCACAGATTTCTGAGGTCATGAAAATACCTGTAGGAACTGTACTCAGCAGATTACATCAGGCTCGAAAAATTCTAAAAAAAGATTTGGAGGATGTTTTAAGTGAATGATAAACTTGATAATGCGTTAAGACATGCCCTTACTCCAGGTGATGAAGCGGATATAAGGCTGAATCAGAAAATATTAAATCAGGCAGAGGAGAAGAGAAAAATGGCAGAAAGAAAGAATTGGAGATTAACGGCAGCAATTGCTGCGGGATTGGTGCTGTGCATAAGCTCCGTAACCGTATATGCAGCATGGAAGTATTTGCCGGCCTCGGATGTTGCCGCCAATGTACAGGGCAGGAATCTGGCGGAGGCGTTCGCTGGTGAGCAGGCGTTTGTCATTAACGAGGTCCAGAGCTATGGAGACTATCGTGTTACCTTGCTGAGCATTATTTCCGGCAGGATGCTGTCGGAATATCCACACTATCATAATGGTGAAATAGCTGCAGACAGGACATATGTGGTCATTGCCATTGAAAACGGAAATGGTGTACCCATGCCGGATACTTCAGACGAGAGCTATGGAAATCTGGAATTTTTTGCTTCTCCCCTCATTGGAGATTTTAATCCGGCGTTCTATAACATAGCGGGCATGTCCGGTAATTATACGGATATGACGGAGGAAGGAATATTGTACAGGCTTTTGGAATGCAGTAATGTGGAGATTTTTGCGGATCATGATTTATATCTTTGTGTTTCAGAGGGAATGTTCTATGATTCTGAGGCTTATTGCTACGATGAGCTGACAGGAAAAATAAGCAGAAATGAGAATTATGAAGGGATGAATGCCCTGTTTGAGCTGCCGATGGATATTGCAAAGGCTGATCCACAAAAAGCCGCAGAATATATGGCAGAGCTGGGATTCGAATCCGATATTCTGCGGGAAAAGCTGGATGCAGAATTAGGAGAAGCTTTTGAAGTGAAGGTGACGGAAGAAAATAAAATGGGAGCGGAGGCTGCGGAGTACGCCCTGCAGTTTGTGGGTAATCCATATGTATGGGGAGAAGACAGCCTGACAGAGGGAACGGACAGCAGCGGCTTTACAAAGAGTGTATATGCGCATTTTGATATCAGTCTTCCGCACAGCTCCAGCGGACAGCGTACGTCAGGGATGAAAGTAGAGACTATAGAAAATGCAGAGCCCGGAGATTTAGTCTTTTATGAAACACCTGCCCATGTGGCAATTTATATCGGAGACGGGCTGATTGTCCATGCAATGCCCGAAATGGGAATTTGTATTTCGGAAGCTGATTTTGATGAAATTGCGGAGATCAGGCGGGTAGTGTAAAGGGTGAATCAAGCCATAATGATACCAATGCTGTAATTGAGGCGTCCCCGGCGGGGCGCCTCACAATCTGTTCACTTCTCCAGAATTATTTGATCTCAACATCATATTTTGTCTAATTTCACCAAATCTGAGCACCGGCTTTTGTTGATTACAGAAATTGACATATAAAAGATTTTTCATTATAATTTGCTTAACTGGTTAAGCAATAGCGGAAGCCTATATTTTTTACCTGTTTGCTTAACTGGTTAAGCTACAACATTTCAGCAAGGAAAGGGAGGTTCAGGATGAAGAAAAAGGTGTTGAGTTTGGTGTTGGCGGCGGCAATGGTCTTTACAATGGCGGCCTGCGGAAATGAGGGGACAGGAGAAAGCGGCAGTCAGGGAACGGAGGGAAGCAGCCAGGGCACGGAGCAGAGCGGCAGCGACGGTCAGGATCAGGAGAATCCCCAGACTGCGTCTCACAAGGTGACCTTTTATGACGCGGATGGAACTACGGTTTTATCCGAGGAGGAGGTGGCGGACGGCGCTTCGCCCACAGAGTATACGCCCGAAAAGGATGGCCAGGTATTTATGGGCTGGTTTGCAACTCCGTCCATGGCTCATGAATTTGATTTTTCCCAGCCTGTCACAGAGGACACCTCAGTATTTGCAGGATTCATGGAAAATAAGGAGGATACCAGAACCTTTGCCATTCTGGGCAGCGGTAAGAGCCCGCTTTTGGCCGTATCCAGCTGGGGCAAGGTAATCAATGAGGAGCATTATATGACCAAAGCGGACGGTGAGAATGTTTATACCATTACCATTGACCTCTGCGAGGGAGACGAATTCCAGTTTGCCATCGACACGGCATGGAGCAACCAGCGGGGCGGCGGTTATCTGGAGACCACGGACGCGGACGGGGAAACCTATTTCAGCGTTTCAGGCGGGCTGTCGGACAGTACAAAGAAAGCAAATATCAAGTGCCTGAAGGATGGAAATTATACTTTTACACTGACTACCTACCCGGGCGCCGACGTATATGATACCGCAAACAGTTATTACACTGAGGAGACCAAAGAAAATCACAACTCCAATCCCTATGACAGAATCACGTTTACCTATAACGGAGAGATTCAGGGCGAGATGAGTCAGCTGACTACCACATATTACATCAAGGGAGCGACTGTGACAGAATGGCAGGATAAATACGATGATCAGTATAAGTTTACTGAGGAAAACGGAATCCACACTCTGGTAATCGACCTGGAAGAGGGAGACGAGTTCCTGATGACGACTCTGGTAACTGCGGAAGACGGCACTTCCTCTGTGGGAAATGAGTATGTCCGCTACAGCAATATCACAGATGAAGCCTCTCTTACCTTTGTAGATGGCACGGAGAGTTATAATATTGTGGCAAAGGCGGCGGGAACCTACACGTTTACCTATGATCCGGCATCGACCCAGCTGACAGTGGGATTTGAAGGAAAGTAAGAAAATACATGGGGTATCCTCAAGGGATACCCCATGTGCGTCAGACAAACAGATTGTGTTCACAGTCGGGGACACGGTTGGCAGCCAATTCAAAACAGGCAAATACCTGCTCCATTTTTTCCCGCAGTCTGTGGGCCGGGCAGAAGCCGTCCGGGCCTGCCAGGGAGGCCAGGGACTGTTGATTGTACAGAATATTCCCCGAAAAGGCCGCGGCCTGTGCTGCAGAGCCTGAGCCATTTTCCGGCACGAATATCACGGAAGAGAAGGTACTTTGGATCAGCCTGCGAAGGTCTGTGTTATTGGGAGTAAGACAGAGATAACGGTAGTTTTCACTGCCGAACCGTTCATCCGCTTTTGCTTTCAGGCCCGCATAGTCCGTGCACACCTGAAAAAAGATCTGCAGGGGTGTCAGGCTGTCAATGGCAATCAGAGGAATCAGGTTGTTATCTCCCACGTCGTTAAAGAAATCAGTGTCAGTGTCGTAGCAGAGAATAGCGTCCGCATAGTCGATCCTGGCGATGTTCTCCTCGCTCTGCAGCAGGAGATGATAGCCATGGGACTGGAGGACTGAGGCCAGGACGTCCGCCACGGCCAGCTGCTCGGAGCGTTTATAGAGAGATTCCTCCCGGCGCAGGAAAAGCGCGATGTTATAGGTTTTGCTGGTGGCGAGAGATTTTGCGGAGGCGTTTGGCCTGTAGTCAAGCAGATTGACAATCTGCCATACCTTTTTTTTGGTCTCATCGCTGATGCGCTGGTCATCCCGATGATTGATCACATAGGATACGGTGGCTACGGAGACGCCCGCCTGCCTGGCAATGTCTCGAATGGTGTATTTTTTGCTCATAGCTTATTTATATACTGCGTGTCCGATTTTGTCAATGAGGCTCGCAAAAAAAGGAAGGGGTAGGAGGCAGCATGAACGAACAGGCAATTTTACATATACCGGATTCCCGATATTGCTTCCCGATTTCGGAGAAGGAAGTGGTTCTGCGGCTCCGGGTGGACAGGAGGGATCCTGTTGACGGGGTGCAGGTAGTATACGAAAGCAAGTATGTCATCCAGATGCGTCAGCTTGACGAGAGAATGGAGCGCAGATACGAGGACAGACTGTTTGCCTGGTATGAGGTGAAGCTGAAGCTGGAGGATGTGCGGCTCAGCTATATCTTCAAATTGCAGGAGCAGGGGAAAGAGTGGTATTATTCTGAGGACGGGCTGTGCGATACCTATGACTTTTCTCTGGCATATTTTAATTTTTTTCAGCTTCCTTACATCAATTCGGCAGATATACACAGGGAAGTGTCCTGGATGAGCAGCGCGGTATTCTATGAAATTTTTGTGGAACGCTTTTGCCGCGGAATGGAGGAAAAGGACGATACGTATATCAATATGGAATGGGGGGAAAAGCCTCATCCGAAGAGCTTTGCAGGAGGGGACCTTCCCGGTATCATCCAGAAGCTGGATTATATAGAGAACCTGGGTGTGAACGCCTTGTATCTGACGCCGGTTTTTCGGTCCATCTCCAACCATAAGTATGACATTTCCGATTACGGCGTCATAGACCGGCATTTTGGCACCAATGAGGATTTTGGCAGGCTGGTGAGGGAGGCCCACAGCCGGGGAATCAGGGTGGTGCTGGATGCAGTGTTTAATCATTGCAGTGAAGAGCTGATCCAATTTCAGGATGTGGTGAAACGGGGAAAGGATTCTCCTTATTTTGACTGGTTTATCATCCGGGGAGACAGGCCGGAGAAGGAACCGCTGAACTATGAAGTGTTTGCCTTTTGCGATTATATGCCGAAGTTTAATACCTCCAATCCCCAGGTGCAGGAGTTTTTGCTGGACATTGCGGTATCCTGGATCAAAAAGTATAATATAGACGGCTGGCGGCTGGATGTGTCGGACGAGGTATCCCATGATTTCTGGCGTCTGTTCCGCAGCCGGGTGAAGGCGGTGAAACCGGACTGTGTTATCATCGGGGAAAATTGGCATGATGCCAATCCCTTCCTTGGGGGTGATCAGTATGACAGCATCATGAATTATGCCTTTACCAAGGCATGTCTGGACTATTATGCTTTTGGCGCCTTTAATGCAGAGCAGTTTGCCTGGAAGCTGAACAGTCTCCTGATGCGCAATACGGATCAGGTGAACCGGATGATGATGAATCTGCTGGATTCCCATGACACGGATCGGTTTTATACATGGGTGGGCCGTGACAGGAAAAAGCTGCTGTCGGCGGCGGCGGTAATGGTTATGTTTGTGGGGGCTCCCTGCATCTACTATGGGACGGAGACCCTGCTGGAGGGCGGTTATGACCCGGACAACAGGCGATGCTTCGACTGGAACGAAAGCAGCTGGGATATGTATTGTATGGAAAAAATAAAGGCCCTGCTGGCTCTGCGGAAGGAAAAGGCAGTGCAGACCGGCGGCATTCGGGTGTACAGCAGGGAAGGTCTGTTTGTGCTGAAGCGTTTCCTGGAGGAGGAAGAGCTGATTCTGTACTGTAACCGGACGAAGGAGGCTCTGCCTCTGGCACCGGAGGGTGATATGGCTGTGGAAAACGGCTTCGCAGAGGACTGTATCGATGCAGAGGGATTTGTAATATTCAGGAGGCGGGGATGCTTGGGGGCAGACGCTTCAGAAGGGAGGAAAGGATGAAAAAGAAAATAACAGCGCTGTTAATGGCAGGTGCTTTGTGTGCCGGAATGCTTTGCGGCTGCGGGGGTGAAAGCGGGCAGGAAGAAAGCCCGAAGGAGTCAGGCCAGGGGACGAATCCGGGAGAAAATGCCGGCGGGGCCGTGGATCTGAGCAATATATACAGCGGCGAGCTGGAGCATAATGTCACCATCCGGGTTTTGGAGAACGACACGGCCATCGAGCAGGGATATTTCCAGGAGCTGATCGATGCCTTTAATGAGAAATATGCAGAGTACGGGATTGTGGCAGTGGATGCCAATATGGATCAGTACAGTAATTTGGCGGACGACGGCCCTTACGGATACGGACCGGATGTGCTTTATCAGGCCAATGACGTGCTGATGAAATATGTAGAAGGAAAGCACATTTATCCCATTCCCGCAGAAAGTCTGGAGTGTTTTCCGCAGATCACGGAAAATGCATGGAATGCTTATCAGGCAAATGTAAACGGTGTCTCTTACTACATGGGCGTACCAGTAAACGTACAGTCCTCCATGCTGTATTACCGCAAGGATCTGTTGCCGGAGGATTGGGAGACCACATGGGATAAGAACGGCAACAAGGTTCCTGACATGGTGGAAAGCTGGAATGATATGTACAGATATTCCCAGGAGATTGTGGCGAGAAACGATGGACATTACGGATATATGCGCTCTCTTTATGACGTATACTTCTCTTCCGGATTCCTGTTCTCATACGGCGGCTATGTGTTTGGGGACAATAATACCAACGCAGATGATTTGGGTTTTTCTGCCGGCAATGCGGAGATCGGGGCCAATGTGCTCCTGCAGCAGGCGGCGCTGATGAATGAGGGCTGTATCGACGACTCCATCACAGTGAGCGCATACAGCAGACTGGCGGACGGAACCTATTTTGCCACAATGACCACTCCGGATGTATATACTTTGTTTTTGAAGGAGCTGCAGCTGGTTTATCAGGCGGAAGGAATGAGTGAGGAAGAGGCCAGGGCGCTGGCGGAGGAAAATCTGGTGATCACGGAGGTGCCGAAGCTTCCGGCCAGCGGCGACCTTACGGAGGAGGATCCGGAGCTGATCCCCTTAAAAGCCATGGGCGGCGTTAACGGCTATGCCATCAGCGCTTACACAAAATCGCCGAATGCCTGCCTGGCTTTCGTGGAGTTTGCCACAGGCTATGAGATGATGCTCAGAAGAAACCAGATGCTGGGTATCGTGCCGGCCAGAAGCGATGTGGCTGACACCGTGGGCGGAGTGTCGGAAATCATGTATCATAATCTGGATGCAGGCAATATTGTGGTTATGCCTTCCATCCGTGCCGTGGAGCAAATCTGGACGCCGGGACAGACCTTCTTTGAGGATCTGGCCAAGGATGCATTCAGACCGGAGGCGGAGAAAAAGTATAAGACTTTGGAGGATATCAAAAACGGCCTGGCCGCCGTGGATACCCAGATTTATGACGCGGTACACACGTTGGCAGGAACCAACTGAACAGGGAATGCGCAGCGAAAGCATATTGATGCGAAGAGGTATAAGCATGAGTACAAGGATGAAACCAAACAAAAAAGTCAAAGCCAGTATGTGTCTTATGGGTCTGGGCCAGCTTATGTACGGCCAGGTGGGGAAGGGACTTCTCTACCTGGGGGTGCTGGCTCTTGGTATTTCATATTTTGTATTTCGCGGCGGTGCAGATCTGGTGGGGCTTTTTACCCTTGGCACCCGGGAGATGGATACCTGGCTGGGAATAGAGGGCGATAACTCTGTAGTTATGCTGCTTATGGGGATTCTTGCTCTGATCGCGCTTCTGCTCCTGGCAGCGGTTCATATTTCTAACGTGCAGGATGTCCGGGAGACCCAGAGGATTGTAGAGAGAGGCGGAAGGCCTGCGGCTTTTAAGGAGGACGCAAAGCAGCTGCTGGATAAAAAATTTTATAAGACTGTGCTTTTCCTGCCGGTTTTGGGCGTTTGTGTCTTTAATATCCTCCCGATCATTTTCATGATCGCCATCGCGTTTACCAATTATGGCGGAAGCATCGTGCCGCCCAAGCTGGTGGATTGGGTGGGATTAGACAATTTTGTGCAGATAACCACATTGTCTCAGTTTGCGCCCACCTTCGGCAGGATCCTGTCCTGGAATCTGATCTGGGCAGTCTGCTCCACGGCGCTGAATTATTTTGCAGGCTTAGGCCTGGCGCTTTTGCTGAACAAGGACTGCGTAAAAGGAAAGGTATTCTGGAGATCCTTCCCCATTCTGGCCTATGCGGTTCCGGGATTTATCACCATGCTGGGATTTAAGTTTATGTTTTCCTATGGCGGTCCCATCAACCAGCTCATCACGGCTGCGGGACACAGGGCCGTGGGTTTTCTGGACATTGATGCAAAGTGGATCGCCCGGTTCATTGGTTTGGGAGTCAACGCCTGGGTCAGTGTTCCTTCCATTATGCTGCTTGCTACCGGGATTTTGTCTAATCGGGATATGAGCCTGATGGAAGCGGCGAGAATCGATGGCGCTACTCCCTGGCAGCAGTTTCGGCGTATCACCCTGCCTTTTGTACTGTTTTCCACCACCCCGGTGCTGCTGGGACAGTTTATCGGCAATTTCAACAATTTCGGCGTGTTCTATTTCCTGAGAGGCGGGCTGTACATAGACGGTTATTTCCTGGCCAGCGACACGGACCTGCTGATCAACTGGCTCTACAACCTGTCCATCAGCAATAACTATTATAACATCGGTGCCGCTATCAGTCTGGTGATATTCCTGATTACTTCCCTGATCTCTCTGGTGATCTATACCAGGAGTGCGTCGTATAAAGAGGAAGACACATTCCGATAAAAGTGTGAAGGAAATCACTAAGCTCGAAAGTACCTCGCCAAGTGATTTCACGCTCTGTACAGCAGAGCTTCTTTCCACAGATTGTGCCGGCTGCGCCGACATTATGGAGGTTACTATGAAGGTTTCAAAAATAGCTGATACATGTGTCACTTACATTATTTTGATTGTTGTGTGCTTTATCTTTTTCTTTCCGTGCCTCTGGCTGATTTTGGCATCCTTCAGCAAGTCGGGTTCCATATATTCCTTTGAGGGATTTTTCCCCAGCTCTTACAGCCTGGATACCTTCAGGACGCTGTTTACGGATACTGCCATGTATAATTACCCCAGGTGGTTTCGCAATACGTTGTTTATTGCGGTGATGAGCTGTCTCGTGGGCACCTTCCTGACGATTCTGACAGCCTATACCATGTCCCGCTTTCAGTTTGGGGCTAGGAAAACCATGATGAAGACCACCCTGATTTTGGGAATGTTTCCTTCTTTCATGGGAATGATTGCGGTGTATATCATCATGACCCAGTTCGGGCTGATCAATAATATGTGGGGGCTGATCCTGATTTACAGCGCCAATGCGCCCATGGGATACCTGACTCAGAAGGGATTCTTTGATACCATTCCCTCATCTATCGACGAGGCGGCCCGGATCGACGGAGCCACGAATTTTCAGGTGTTTACAAGGATTAACCTGCCTATTTCCATGCCTATCATTGTCTATACGGCACTGACCAGCTTCACCTTTCCCTGGAGCGACTTTATCCTTCCGAAGCTTCTATTGAAGGAAAAGGATCTGTACACGGTGGCCGTGGGGCTGATGAGCCTGGGAGACACGGAGTTTGCCCGCTTTGCGGCAGGAGCGGTGTTCATTGCGGTACCCATCGTTATTCTTTACTTCTGCCTTGTAAAATTCATGGTAAATGGAATGACGGCAGGGGCGGTAAAGGGTTAATTCATTTTATGTCCATCAGCCTGTGTGATTGGAAGAAATGCGGCAACAGAGACGCAATTTTTCCGTTACGCAGGCTTTTTTTGCGTGGTTTTTCTTTTGCATAGGCTTGTGATTATTGACAAACGATAATTTTGGGTGTATTTTATAATTAAAATTATTGAATAACAATAATTTTAATATGAATGGTAAGAAATAAGGTCTGTTTCAATGAAAGGGAGGAAGAGCGATGGAAGCTATTGTATTTTTCTGGGAGCAGGCAGGCGGTCTGCTCCGCCGGCTGTCGCTGTCGGGAGATGCAGGTAATATTGCCGCATGGATCATTTTTATTCTGGCAGGAGGAAGTCCCCTGATATTGTGGGCCATCCTGGGGATCCGGAAGAGGGCGGGAAGGAGCGATCTGCTGTTGCTGCTCATTTCCGTTGTGCTGACCGCAGGGCTGTGGTTTATGGTGAATCCTTCCTATATGGACAGGTATTTGTTTCATGGGATGGAGGATGTGGGTGCGTATATTTTTCCCGGTGTGATCTGTTCTCTTGTACTGGCCTGGGGGGCAATGCGTCTTCTGGGGATTTATGAAGGGTTGAGCAGGCAGAGTTTTTTCAGGTGTCTGGAGGTGATGCTGGGGATTTATGTGGCCGTCACAGCGGCAGCCCTGTGCCTGGGATGGTGGACGGAGCTGGCGCAGGGCTGGAGCAATCTGTGTCAGGGCAATACCTGGGCTGGCAAAGAGGAGCTGTTGTCCGGCACGGCCCCGGGTATGGCATCTGACAGAGGAAGCCTGGCGGTGAGCAGCTTTTTTCTGATTCTGCAGGTCACGGCCCAAAAGCTTCCCGGTTTTCTGGAATTGCTTCTGTTTGGAATGGCAGTCTGCCTGCTGCGCAGCTGTGAGAGGGAGAATTTTGGTGGGAAGAGCCTGATATGGGTGGAACGTCTGAAGCGCTGGAGCGGGCGGTTTTTGGGGGTTATTCTTTTGAGCAACGCCGGTGTGAACCTGCTGCAGCTTTTGTTTTCAGGTTATATATTGCGGAGCAGCTACAGAGTATTACTGCCTTTGTGGGAGGTGACAGCAGTGTTGGGAATTCTGCTGCTGAGCCGGTTCTATCTGGAGAGCAGGAGGCTGAAGGAAGAAAACGACGGATTTATATAGGAGGCGTCATGGCGATTCAAGTGCATTTAGATGAAATACTGAAGGAGCGCCGTATGACTTCCAAGGAGCTGTGCAGGATGGTGGGAATTACAGAGGCAAATCTTTCCATTCTGCGCAGCGGGAAGGCAAAGGGCGTCCGTTTTGGGACAGTGAACAGGATTTGCTATTACCTGCAGTGCGATGTGGGGGACATACTGAAATTTGACGGGAAGCTGGAGGAAGAGGATATGAGCGCCGGCCCGGAGGATTCCGGGGAGATGTGACATGTGGCAGAGGGAATGGAAGAAGGCAGAGGAAGAGGGAAAAGCCAGAGAGAGCTGCGACAGGGATGACGACAAATAGAGTGGATATGAGAAGGAGGAAATAAGAGATGGGTTGCGGAAAAATGGGGATAAAAAGGGGAAAAAGGATGGCGGTCATGGGGGTGCTGTTGGCTGTATCGCTTGCTTTTGGGGGATGTGCCCTGGCCAGGGAGGAGTTGGAGAATCCTAAGAAGGACAGACTGGTGGGAGTGTATCTGACCAAAGAGTATCTGGAGATGGAAGAGCCAAAGATCGAGATGAACTGGAAAGGGGAGCTTTATTTGGAGGACAGCCAGACGCAGATCGAAGGAATTTTGGGAGACTTGTCCGACGAAAGCCTCCTGCATTTCGAGGGAGTGGAGGGTTATGGAATATATGGTATCAGAATGCATAGCGAAAGCGATAGCAGCGTTTTTTCCAGTGATGAGATCTTTGCGGATATACATCTGACATTGGAGGATAACGGGGAAAAAATAGAAGCTGTGGTATATGTGGGAGAAAATGGCCCGCGCGTAGTGTATTTTAATCCGATCTATCAGAGGGAGGACGGAACCGTATATCTGCGGCAGGGAACAGGCATGTCCTGGGACGGCTTTGCGGAAGGCGCGGCTATGAGCCAGAGCATGAAGGAATCTGTCTCGGAGGGCGTAAAAGGCGAGGAAACTGTCAAAACCTTTGAATGCGCCATTGAGATCCGGCAGAGCACAGAGCCCCGGACCACGGAGCTTTTGTTCCTGGATGGAGAAAATAAGGTGCTGGAGCGCAGGGAAGAAAGCAGGATCAGAGAAATATTGGAGAAAGATGAGGGGAGGCTGGAGGTTCCCCAGGGAACAGAGTATCTTCTGCTGGTTCAGAGCGGAAAAGCCCAGGGACAGGAAGCGGAGGAAAAGCGGAGTCTCTGCAATAGGGGCGAGGAGCACCTGGAGTTTTTGCTTCCCGGCACAGATGGCTTTCTGGAGGCAGTGCAGCTGCAGATTCTGTGGCAGCAGTGACGATTCAAGCTTGAATATATCTGCCGGCTTTGTTAGAATGATTTTCAGGGCATGCGTGTACTGATCGGATGAAATGACGGTTTACACGGATGGGATAAACTGCTACAATAGGATACAGGCTGGAGGAGAGTCCTGGAAAAATCCCAGGGCGGAGGATGTAATGATGCGGGAAATGGAATTTAAAATGGAACGGCCCGGACTGCTGGAGCCGGGACAGAGGATCACGGTAACGGAAGGCGTCCTGCCCAGCAATTATTATTATACTATAGATCCTGCGCTGGCCATGTCGGCAAATATTCCCTTTCGTGACCGGCTGAAAAGCAGAGAAGGCATAGTCACCAATGTGACGGAAAATGCCAGGGGATTTTATGTGACGGCTCAGTTTGAGGAGCCGGATCCCGGCAGAGCAAAATAAAGTTAGAACAGATAAAAAGTGAGGTTGAAAGCATGTTAAAGAAAATTTCCACAGACAAAGCGCCGGCGGCCATCGGCCCCTATTCCCAGGGAATTATCGCAAATGGATTTCTGTTTGCGTCGGGCCAGATTCCAATTGACCCGGCTGACGGAGAGATCAAAGGCACGGATATCTCTGCCCAGGCCGAACAGGTAATGAAGAATATCGGTGCTCTTTTGGCTGAGGCGGGAAGCAGCTATGAAAATGTGGTAAAGACCTCCTGTTTCCTTGCGGACATGGGAGATTTTGCTGCCTTTAATGAGGTATATGCAAAATATTTTACGGAAAAGCCGGCCAGAAGCTGTGTGGCCGTAAAGACGCTTCCCAAAAACGTATTGTGTGAGGTGGAAGTGATCGCCGCAGTGTAAGGCCGCAGGCCCGGGCCGGGAGGCGGAAAGGTTGCCCAAAGCGCCGCTTGCAGAAGCGGCGTTTTGGTGTGTCCGGATTTTGGAGGGAATATTACCTATGAAGGAGAATATCATATTGATTGGAATGCCCGGCGCGGGCAAGAGCACCGTGGGGGTGGTTCTGGCAAAGAAGCTGGGCCGGGGCTTTGTGGATTCCGACTTGGTGATACAGGAGAGATATGGAAAGCTGCTGCATGAGCTGATCCAGGAGAACGGCGTGGAAGGCTTTTGGAGAATAGAGGAGGAGGTTAACGCTTCTCTTTCGCAGAAAAAGTGTGTTATTGCTACCGGGGGAAGCGTCATTTACGGACCCAAAGCCATGGAGCATCTGCGGGGGATCGGCACGGTAGTGTATCTGCAGCTTCCCTGTGAGGAGGTGGCGGAGCGGCTGGGGGATCTGGATGCCCGGGGCGTGACACTGAAGCCCGGGCAGACGCTGAAGGATTTGTACCGGGAGAGGACGCCGCTCTATGAAAAATATGCTCATATTACCATCACCTGCAGCGGGAAGATGCTGAGGCAGATTGTGGAGGAGACGGCGAACGCCGTGGCGCGGCATGTCCGCAGGATGCAGCAGGAGGGAGAAGCAAAATGAAGACGAAAAACAGTCTGCTGTTGCTTCTGACGGCTTTTATCTGGGGAATGGCTTTCGTGTCCCAGAGCAAGGGAATGGACTATATGCATCCCCTGACCTTTAACGGAATCCGAGCGCTGATCGGGGCGGCCACGCTGGCGGTCTATATTTTCTTTTCCCGGAGAAAGCAGAGAAAGACAGCAGCGGAGAAGATGGCGGCAGAAAAGGCAGTGGAAAAGGCGACAGCAGAAGAGGCGCCAGCGGAAAAGACAGGGGCCGGCATGAAGCTTGAGGAAACGAAAAAAACGGACTGGAAGGTTACGCTGCGGGCGGGAATCTGGTGCGGTCTGGCGTTGACGGCGGCCAGCACTCTCCAACAGTTCGGCATCAAGTATACCTCCGTGGGAAAGGCTGGATTTATCACCACCCTGTATATTATTTTTGTGCCTTTGGCGGGAATCTTTTTTAAGAAGAAGGTTTCCGGTGTAGTGTGGGCAGGAGCCTTGATGGCAGCACTGGGGATGTATTTGCTATGTATGACGGAGAGCTTTGTACCGGGAGCGGGCGATATTCTGGTGTTTTTGAGTGCGTTGGTGTTTGCGGCGCATATTTTGATTGTAGACCACTTTTCGCCTAAAACCGATGGAGTACAGGTATCCTGCATTCAGTTTATTATTTGCGGAGTTGTCTGTACCGCAGGCGCGTTTTTCTGGGGAAGTCCGGATTTGGGTCAGATCAGAGACGGCCTGGGAACATTGCTGTACGCCGGTGTATTGAGCTGCGGTGTGGCTTACACGTTGCAGATTCTGGGGCAGAAGGGAGTGAACCCTACGGTGGCGGCGCTGATTTTAAGCCTGGAGTCCGTATTTGCAACGGTGGTGGGCTGGATCGCATATGAGATCGGTTTTTTAAAAACTGATCAGACGCTTACCGGAAGGCAGATCGGAGGATGTATCCTGGTATTTGCCGCGGTGATCCTGGTACAGCTGCCGGACAGATGGTTTCGGCGCAAAAGGGTGCAGGAGAGCCGGGAATAGGTTTTTTGTGTATAAAAATATCATATTGGCAGAAACTAAGGATGAATTGTTGAGCCGGCTTGAAAGGAGTATGCCAATGGATTACGTGAATGCTTTTTGGGTGGGAGGACTGATCTGTGCGTTGGTACAGATTTTGATGGAAAAGACGAAAATGATGCCCGGGCGGATTATGGTGCTTCTGGTGGTGGCCGGCGCGGTGATCAGCTTTCTTGGATGGTATGAACCCTTTCAGGAGTTTGCCGGAGCAGGAGCCGGCGTACCCCTGCTGGGATTCGGAAATGTGCTGATGAAGGGAGTGAAAGAGGCCGTGGACGAACAGGGCTTTCTGGGCTTGTTTGCGGGAGGCTTCAAGGCCGGCGCGGTGGGAACAGCCGCAGCGCTGATTTTCGGATACCTGGCCAGCCTTGTGTTTCGCTCCAAAATGAAAAAATAGGGCCTCTTTAAAACCGCAGCAGTAAAAAGTTTACAGTAAGACCTGCCGCCGTTCCCATGAGGAGAATCAGATCGCCTCTGTGGATCCGGCTTTCCTCTATGGCTTCGCACAGTGCATAGGGAACGGAGGCGGAGACCATGTTTCCGTATTGCTGGACCCGGTCAATATAGGTTCCCTTTTCAAAGCCCAGCCGGGGCATTATGACTCCCAGGGCTTTACTGGCCTGGTGGGGAATGGTCAGGCGGATGTCTTCTCTGCGGACATCCGCTTCTTTCAGGCATTCTTCTACAAAGTCGGGAAGAACCCGGGTACAAAGGCGCAGAATTTTTATTCCCTTCATGTCAAAGTAGTAATCTTCCCGATTGTCTTCGGTGAGAGCCAGCGCGGGAAGCAGTCCGGCTCCGCCCCGGATTTCCGTGTCGTGAGCTCCCTCCGACCAGGTTCGTTGACAGCCGTAAAGGACGGCGGAGGGATCGCTATCTTCGGCCTTGGTAAGAACAGCGGCGGCAGCGGCGTCGGAAAACAGCTCATAGCTTTCCTTCTGTCCGGGATTCAGCGCTGCGGAGGCGGTGTCCCCCGACAGAATCAGCACCCGGCTGTACCGCCCCGCCGCCACCAGATAGGACATCATGTCCAAGGCGGACAGGAAGCTGGTGCAGGTGGTGTTGATGTCCATGGCGGGAATATTCAGCCCCTTTGCCATACGTTCGTGGATCAGCGCCGCGTTGCAGGGAATGCCCTGCAGGGGAGTTGCCATGGCGCACACGATGCAGTCCATCTGGGATATTTCCATATGGGATCGGGAAAGGGCTTCCTCTGCAGCCTTTTCCGCCAGATCCAGAAGAGTCTCTCCCGGCGCCAGACGATATCTGGTGTGACCGTCGAAGCACAGCTGTCTGCCTGCCAAAGCTTTTCCCATTCCAGCCAGCCTGACCTTTCGTTGATTTTGCTTATTTTTCATTTGTGAAGCACCTTCCTTTCTATTCGTTTCATTTTGCGGCCCTGCTCCTGCAGGTATGGGGTGAACCGAACCTTGGGAAGAATGAATTTCTGATCCCGGGCCAGAATTGTAAATTCCCGAAGGATCTGTTGCCGTTTCTGTTCGCCCAAATCGGCATAGACGGTAATACTTTTGTCCGGTTCCTGAACCACACGGTATTCGCCGCTCCATTTGGGCCGGATCATATTTGGGGCGGGGACCTTTAAATCGGAGTCCTTTAACCCGGAGGCGGAGCGGTCTTCCATGGAATTCGTTCCGCCGGCGGCAAAGAGGATGCAGCGTCGGATAAAGTCGGGAAATACGCGCTTTTCCTTGCCGTCTTCGCCGTAAAAGGAAAACATATCGTCCTCCCGCCCTTCAATTTTTTCCAGAGCCAGAAAAGGACTGCCGCAGGGACAGGGCTTACTTCTTTCCACCAGGATGTCATTCATCCGATATCGGATTATGGGCTGGGTCCTTCTTTCAAAGTCTGTGATCACAGGGATAAATCGCCACTTATCCAGGTATTCTCTGTCTATATGTACAATATCTTCATGCAAATGAAGGGTTCCCCGGGGACAGGTGGATGCCAGACAGCCTTCCGTGCACTGATAGACCTGGTGGATCACCGGCAGTTCAAAGGCCTCCTTCAGGCGCTTTTCGTCTTCCTTTTCCAGGACCTCCGCGATAGAGATTACCATGCGGGGATGAATGTCCAGCGCTCCCCTGTGTCTTTTTTCCGCCAGCAAAAGCAGCACCGAGGGCTGACCTGCCAGGATCTGAGGCTTGAGCAGGGCCAGGCGTTTTGTGTGTTCCTCCATGCCGCGATAGATGTCAAAAAAGTGGAAGCGGATATTTCTGGAGCTTACGGCCTGGTATAAATTGCTGTCGGCCCGCATAAAGAAAGCAATATCGTAGGAGCCCATAATGCCTCGGTCCAGAAACCGGGCCAGAATATAGCCTGCCCATTGATTCTTTTCCCGGTCAGACACCAGAAAAAGTCCCTGTTGTCCCGAGGTGCCGGAGCTTAAGCCTACGGTAATTCCTTTTTTCCCCTTCAGAAGCTGCGGGATCCCGATTTTTTGTGAGGGCTGCCGGGGGCGGGATGGGGACGGCTGGAGCTTTGGAGTAAAATCCCGGTCCCGCTCTGCCTTTACAGCCAGGTCTTCCGCTTCTTTTCGACGGACTCCCGCAGTGTTCAGCTGGTCAAAGTGCTTCATCATGTATGTCTTATCGATTACCGGATATTCCTCCAGGGAGGTTTTTCCCCTGTAAAGAGGGGAATGTGCCGCCACATATTTTAAATGGGCGGAGATTTTCTTTTTCTGCCAGCATTCCAGAGCCCGGCGGCTTGGGAAGGAGCGGAAATATTTGTATTGCAGGTAATGCGTCAGAACCATGAGCCGATCAACCATAGGTTTTCTCCTTCCCCCTTTGGTGGGTAAACACCACTTTGATTTCAGGATGCTCCTTTTTCATACGACAGATCCTGCCCAGGGTGTCCTCATAAGAATGGAAGCTATCCTGGATCAGTCTGGGGATCAGGCGCATACGTGGAACAGCCCGGACGAAATCCCTGCCCCAGCAGGCATCCGCCGCCAGAAAAAGGTTCAGATCCGGAATCCATATGCCCAGTTGTCCGGCACAATGGCCGGGAAGCGAGACGCCGATAATACTGCCGTCTTCAAACAAATCGTATACCTGAGTAAAATAGCGGCATAGGAAGTGCTCCTTCAGGGGGACACCGGGAAGCCGCATCCGCCGGATGCTTTTTCGGGACGGGAGAAGGCTTTTAAATACCAGCTTCCGGGCAGAAGGCCTTCGGAGGGTTTCAAGCACCTGCCGGGAAGCGATCAGCTCATAATCGGTAAACTGGTACAGGCCGCCGCAATGGTCCGGGTGGGCGTGGGAAAGGATAATGGTTTTGACGTCCGCCGGATTGATTCCGTCTTTTCGGAGTTTTTCGGCGATGGTTTCCCCCGCTTTGACACTGACCGGATTCATAAAGCGGTACAGTTTCAATAAAGGTTTTCCCTGGAATATTTTTCTGGAATAGCCGGTATCAAAAAGGATATTTCCCAGGCGGCTGTGCCGGATCAGGACGGCGGAGGCCGGAAACTTTCTTTTTTTCCTGGGCATGCCTGCAAAGATCACATCCAGGCGGTTGGTGCAGCTTCCGCAGTGATATAGGGAGGCTTTTTCCACAAGGCCGGGGCTTTCCGGGATACCCTTCTGCCAGCGGCCATATTCCTGTATGGATTGGGCCAGCGTCTTTTGGGGCCGGTAGCCCAAAAGCTCCCGGGCCCGGCTGATGTCCATGGTCTGGGCAAAGCCCAGGGTGCAGACGGTGTACCGGGTCAGGGGCGGTTCTCCCGGAAGCTTCAGAAAGCGGTAGAGCCATTCCAGGAAAGCGGCCATGCCGTAGACCAGGGGGAAGGGCAGATTTCTGTAATGGGGGCTTTCACCGGAGGCCGCCAGGAATTGCTCCAGAAGCGTCCGAAACTTTGCAGGCTCTCCGTTGGTGATATTGAAGATGCCACCCGGAGCTTTTTCTGCCGTCAGTGCCAGCCGGCAGGCTTCAGCGGCATTTTCCACGCAGGTCAGGTCAATGAGATTACCTCCTCCCCTAAAGAGAGGAATTCCGATCCGGCTGTTTGCCCGCATAAGCCTTGGAACCAGGCTGGTATCTCCTATGCCGATCAGTCCCCTTGGCCGCAGGATCACGGTTTCCAGACCTTTTTTATGCCAGTCTTGGATAACCTCCTCCGCCAGAAGCTTGGATCGGATGTAGAAGTTCAGATTGTTTTCCCCGGGCGCCTGTTCCTCCCGGATGTGATACTGGTCCTTTTTGCAGGTATAGACACTGGGGGAGGAAATATAAACCAGCCTGCGGATGCCGTTTTCTGAACAGAGTTTTGCCACGATATTGGTTCCGGTTACGTTTGTATGGTAAAAGTCCTCCCATTTTCCCCATACGGAGGAAAGCGCTCCTGCATGGATTACATATTCCACGTCTTTGAAATACTGGGAACAGGTTTCGGTGTCTGTAAAATCTCCCGGGCAGAATACAGCGCCCATGGCTTCCAGCTTTCTGCCTTTTTCCCGGTTCCTTCCCAGGGCCAGAACCCGATATTCACCGGTCAGTCTGCGTACCAGATATTCCCCCAGAAATCCTGTGGCGCCTGTGATTAAGACGGTCTGTCTTAAGTCCTGATTTTGAAGATGTGAGCAGAGTCCGGGATTGGCAGGAGCTGCAGGAGCTCCTTGGGAGGTTTTGAGATTTTCTTTCATGATATTGTCCTTTCTAAAGTATTATCAGCGGTGGTCTCATGGAACAGCGTCAGAGTCTGTTCTAAGGTAACGGCTGTCAGTTTCTTTCTTTTTTGTTCGTTCCACTGTGTCTTCAGTTCCATACAAGCGGCGGCCTCCCGGCGCAGATGCTTTGGATTTTGCAGGATTTTTCCAAAGCCCAGACGCTGAAACTGCCTGGCGTTGAGAAACTGTTCTCCCTGCTGAGGACAAAGCAGGCAGGGAACCTGGAAGTACAGGGCTTCATGGATGCTGTTCACACCGCCGGCGGTAATGAAGAGAGAGGCGTGCTTTAAAATTTCATTTTGATTCACAAAAGGGCGTACTATAAAGTTTTCCGGGAAGGAGACGGGCATTTTATCTTTTGTCCTGTCCCAGATTAAGATTACCATAGGCGTAGTTTCTCCGGGCCGGCTTCCCAGTTGTTCTATGACGGCTTCCAGCAGTTGTTGATTGCGATTAAAGATGGTTCCCAGAGAAATATAGTAAAAGGGTTTCCGGGGACAGGCGAAAGCATTTTTTTCCGTGACGGTTCTGTGCACCGACAGAGGGCCCAGAAAAAGATATTCCGGTCCGAAGCCTCTGCCGCCAGGCTGAAATTCCCGGGAAAAGCCGCAAAGATTATAGTCGCCCTTGTTCATCAGCACCGGCAGAAGCCCTAGTTTTTTCAGACCGTAGGAGGTCTTCAGCTGTCTGCGGAGCTTCAGCGCAGGAGAAACCTCTGCCGCGTATCGAAGGAAACCACGGGAGAAACCGGCGGCATAGGCGGCCAGGCCCTTTCCGCTTTGCCAGTCCACAGCGGCAATGCTGTAGAAGGCAAAGGAGGGAATTTGAAGGAGCTGTCCTGCGGCACGCCCCCACAGGGCAAGGGAATCAAAAATCAGGGCCCGGGGAGCTTCTTTTCCGGCCTGGTTCAGAAGCTTAGGCAGCATTTCCTGTGTATAATGTAAAAGAAGACGGTATAGCTTTAACAGTTTTTCTCCGTCCGTGGGGTCAAAGGCGGAATGGCCCAGAGGATAAGGGCGGTATTCACAGCCGTTTCCTTCGATTACTTCCCGAAATGGGGGCAGGGAGTAGTAAATAATTCGAAATCCTTTTTCACACAGTCGCTTTGTCAGATAAAGATTGGAATGGATATGGCCGTAGGCGGGGATTCCGTAAAAAAGGATGGTTTTTCCATTCATGTAATGATTCATAAAACGGCGCTCCCTTCGTTAAGCCGTCAAATTTGTAGCTTATATTTATCCTAGACGCTTCAGACAATTTCGTCAATCCTTCTTTCCACACTGTGGAAATTATGGTAAAATTGGACTGCCAAGGGATTTCAGGGTTTAAAATGAGGGATCTGTTTCGGCAGAAGGGAGTTAATATGAAGGTTCAGGGAAGTAAGTTTATTCAGGAAAAAAGGCCTTTGCTGTCTGAACTGCTGGCCAGACTTTTGGACTGTTATCCTTATGCGTCCATACTGGCGGTGGATTCCAGGTCAAAGGTTTATGCCGTATCCAAAAGGAATATGAGCGCAGGGGAGGGTAGTCTGGGCACTGCAAGAGGATTTGTGGCAAAGGTGTCTGACGGAAAGCATTATGCGGAGTATTCCTTTAATATGATCTCGGAGGAAGAGCTGGATTCAATTGTGGAAAAAATCGGGGAGCTGGTGGAATCGTCAGACCGGCTGCTTCTCCCGGGCATGGAGGAAAGTGAATATTTGATCCCTGAAGAGGAAAGGACTGTGTTTACAGGCAGTACGGATTATAAGATTGATCCGCAAGCCATGGGAGACGAGGCCATTCTGGAGCATCTGCGGGGAATTAAGGAAAAGGGACTGGCATTTGACGACAAGATTCTGGATTGTACAGTCAGATGTGAATATCAGAAATATTCGAAACTGTTTCTGTCCAGAGACAAGGATATGGAGCAGAATGTCATGTGGATGACCGGAGTCACAGCCTTTGCGGCGGCAAGGGGAGAGGAGATTAAGGACTATTATATGTCCTATTCCAATCTGGGCGGCGCTGAATTGCTTTCCCGGATGGAGGCCGATGTAGAGAAAGGAGCCAAAGTCACGCTGGAGCTGCTGGACAGCGAGCCTATGGTGCCAGGTGAGTACGACTGTATCTGTGCGCCGGATGTTACGGGCATGATCGTGCACGAGGCTTTTGGCCATGGCGTGGAGATGGACATGTTTGTGAAAAAAAGGGCTCTGGCCCAGAAGTATGTGGGAGAGTATGTGGCCTCCAGTCTGGTCACCATGCATGACGGCGCATCTGCGGCTTCTGAGACAGCCACTTACTTTTTTGACGACGAAGGTACCATGGCCCATGATACTGTGGTTATTGACAAGGGAGTCCTGAAGCAGGGAATCAGTGATCTGCAGTCAGCTCTTATTCTGGGGACGGAGCCTACCGGAAACGGCAGAAGGGAAAGCTATCGCAGAAAAGCATACACACGAATGACAAACACCTATTTTGAAGGCGGGAAGGATACGGTGGAGGATATGATTGCCTCTGTGGATTACGGTTTCCTTCTTGAAAATCCCAGCAGCGGTATGGAGGATCCTAAAAACTGGGGCATTCAGTGCATGGTGAACATAGCCAGAGAGATTCGTGGCGGAAAGCTCACAGGAAAGATATTCTCCCCTATCGTCCTTACCGGGTATGTGCCGGATCTGCTGAAATCCATATCCATGATGTCGGCAGATGCGGAGCTGAACGGCGGAGGCATGTGCGGAAAGGGCTACAAGGAGTGGGTCAAGGTATCGGACGGCGGCCCTTATATCAAGGCCAGGATCCGATTGGGATAGATATGGAAGGATTCACAGGCGAAAAGCGGGACATTTAAAGAAGGTATATTCAGGAAAGGCAGGTATATATTTTGATCGGACAGATTAAGACTGCGTTGGATCAGTCAGGGATTGAGGCATATCGGATCGCGGAAAGTGTCCAGGAATCACTGGAATGCTTTTTTATACGTAAAAGACTGGATCAGAAAAGAAGGACCTATTTGATTGATTATTCTGTGACGGTATTTCGCCCTTTTGAAAAGGACGGACAGAAAATGCTGGGTTCTTCCACCGTGAATATTCATCCGGGAATGGAAGAGAAGGAGATGCTGGATATTTTGCAGGGCGCGTACAGCGCGGCGGCGCTGGTCTGCAACCCTTATTATGAGCTTACCAGAGGGAAAAAAGAAGAGATGGCTCCTGCAAAAGGCCGCTTTGCCGGGCAGGATCTGGAGGAAAGCACCAGGCAGATGGTGGAGGCGCTGTATGCGGCGGATACTGCAGAAGAGGTATTTATCAATTCTGCGGAAGTATTTGCCAAACGTGTGGTGAAGCGCATTGTGAATTCCCGGGGAGTGGATGTGAGCTATGAAACCTGCCAGGTGTCGGGGGAATATGTAGTTCAGTGTCCTAAGCCTCAGGATGTGGAGACCTATCATCAGTTTGCATATCGGGATGCACAGACAGAGGAACTGCGCCGCCAGGTGGAAGAGGCGCTTTCCATGACACAGGCAAGGGCGAAGGCCGTAAAAGCGCCGAAAGCGGGAGAGTATACGGTGATTCTTTCCGGCAGGCAGGTCCGGGAGGTCTTAAGCTATTATCTTGTCCGTTCTCAGACCGGCATGGTCTATCAGAAATATTCCAATTATGAGATCGGAGCGCCGATACAGGGACAGGAGATTTCGGGAGATGCCGTTACTATTGAACTGAAGGCAAAGGAGCCCTACAGTGAGGAGGGAATTCCTATGAAGGACCGGATCTTGATGGAGAAGGGAACTCTGAAGACGCTTCATGGGGGAAGCCGGTTTGCTTATTATCTGGGAATAGAGCCCACAGGAGACTACAGAAGTATTTGGGTTCATGAGGGCAGCCGTACTCTGGAAGAAATGAAATCGGAGCCGTATCTGCACATTGTAAGCTTTTCCGATTTTCAGATGGATGGCTTTTCCGGATATTTTGGAGGAGAGATCCGACTGGCCTTTTGGTACGACGGCGAGACAGTGACGCCGGTGACAGGAGGCTCCGTCAACGGAAGTATACTGGAGGCACAGGGGCGAATGACCTTTTCCAAGGAACGTTATCGGGACGAAAATTATGATGGTCCCTGCGCCGTTCGGATTGAAGGCGTAAAGGTAGCCGGGGAGTGAGCCGCCTTTTACAGCCTTTTACAGCCTTTTACAGGCTTTCATAGGCGATGCCTTTTTTCTCCAGGTATTTTTTCAGGGCTTTGTCCCAGATATTGTCGGCCTCTTTGGACATGACAAAGGTATGATAGGCGGTTCCGGTGGTGAGTGTTGCCCTGGAACCGTCATAACGTATATTCAAAACCAGAGCTTTAACCTGGGAGGGATCCGTATCGCAATTCTCCTTTTGCAGCAGGGCGGAAGCCTTTTCGGGCATCAGGTGCAGTACGAAACGGAAAAACAGAGGCGTGCGCTTCCCCTTGATCAGGTCAAAGCACAGCCCCTTGATTTCGTTCCAGGGACGAAACTCAAGGGCGGGGACTTCGGATTCCTGTTCCTGTCCGCTGAAAAACTCCTGATTGATGCGTCCGTCTATGGTAAAGGTATTGGCGGTGCCGATAACGGCTTCCTCCAGCAGAAAAACATCAAAGGTATCTGAGATCAGAAGCTGACTCATAAAATTTTTCATGGAAGTAATTTGTAATGCTGTCATATTTCTCCTTTGCGCTGCTTTGTATGTTTTCGGATTAAAATCACCGACAGTATAGCAACTATAATTGTCATTGGGGCGCCCGGCAAACCGCAATGTTCCTTCCCATTTCATGCCGGCCTTTTCCTGCATTTTTCCGGAAGCCGGTTCACCGGTGCATATGCCTGCTGTATGCAATGTGTATTTGTCAGCTCATTTTCAATAGGTGTACAATTCTAAAAGGAAGTTTCTATAATCCTTCTGTATATATCTTCATTATACAAAAGGCTTCTCCTGTTTACAATATAATTCCCATGAAATTTTTGTCGGTAAACATATTTTTACTCATTGCGCTCCGTCTGTGGCCGAAGCAGTGGAGTATAGCAGGAGCAGATTCAGGATAAAAAAGGGGCGTATAGTCGCCGCAAAAAAACAGGCGCCACGGAACGATTCTGCTAAACCTGCTGTAAAACCTGGGAATCACTTGACAGCCCCTGCCGCAATAGGCTATAATACATATTGTTTTGACAAACATTAATATAATATTGTTCTTATTGCGGGGTGTGGCTCAGCTTGGCTAGAGCGCCTGGTTTGGGACCAGGAGGTCGCAGGTTCGAATCCTGTCACCCCGATTGATGTATTATAGCCGCAAATCCGGGAGTTGTTCAGTAAAATCAAGGGTTTGCGGCTTTTTCTATGTCCGAATTTATAAGCTTAAATTATGCCCGATAAGTGCAATTTATAATATTTTTTGTCCAGATTTTGTCCAAGCTTGCCCTAATTAAAGAGGGCGTTCCGCAGCTTGTCGGCAGCGTCCCTCTTAGCCTTTTCCTCTTTCTCCATCATGGAGTGCCGGTATACGGATTTCATCACATGGTCCGTCTCCCAACCGCCCATTTTAAGGATATCCGCCTCCGGTATCCCCATGGCTGACATTTGGCTTGCAAAGTAATGCCGGAGCTTGTGGAGCGGAAAGCGCGGGATCCCTAGCCTTTCCTCGACTTTCTCTAGGTGCTTTGTTATGCTGCCAGGGTGTCCCTTGTACACATACCCCTGCTCACGTATTTGTTCGGCCAGTGCTTCAGGTATGATGATGCTCCGAGTACTTTCAGTGGTCTTTGTAGTTTTGACTACCCACTCTTTCTTTGCGTTTTGCACCATGGCCTTGCTGATATGTGCGATATCCCCGTCAATATCTTCCGGTTGCAGCGCGCATATCTCTGATCGGCGCATTCCATAGCAGGCCAGAGTAATCGGAACCTCAAACGGTGTGTCCTTTACTTCTGCCAGTATCCTCTTTACATCCTCCTGAGAGGGCGTGTAAGGCTCAGATTTGACCTTTTGAGGGAGTGTGGTACTGACTTTAAGGTTCGGGCAAAAAGTCCCCAGAACAGCCGTCAAAAAGCCGTGGTAGTTGCGCACGGTCTTTGGGGACTTGCCTTTTGATATCTCATTGACCAGCTTGTTGATTTCTATTTGTGTGATATCAGATACCGGGAGTTTCCGGAACCATTCAGGGAAGCGGTTCACATTTTCGGAGTATTCTTTTATCGTCCTGGGGGACAGGACATTTCTTTTCATGTCCACATAGCTTTCGGCAGCACGCTGGAATGTCATCTGGGTATTTGCATTCCTTATCCGTTCTAATTCCTTCGCCATGGCAGTTATGGCCTCTTTCTGCGTGGGCTTATAATCAAAAGTCACGGTATAAATCTGCCCCTTGTACATCTTCCTGACCCGGTAGCTGTCCGGACCTCTCTTTTCAATCTTCATAGTATCATCCTCCTTAAAAATGGGTATAAAAATAACAGCCCGCGAAAAATCGCTTGCAAGCTGCTCCCGGAGATGATACAATCAGTGTAGGTTTGTCAGGCCTATGTATCCCTCCGGGATATATCTAAAGCCGTTCCTGTTGGCGCAGGGGCGGTTTTATATTGGTGTACGGTTTAATTATGCTAATTCAAGAACTCCAAGGCATGGTTCAAAGTAAATTACATAATTGTCAATACTTACGACATTTCCGTATTTCGCTTTGTAATATTTTAGAGTATCAATCAAAAAATCCTCTGTCACTTCAAGATATTCGGCTGTTTCGGAAAGGCTTTGGCAATGATGCTTGTGTGCTTTGATTATCCCCATAAGCCCGACAAGCTTGTTATATGCGTAGATGCGTCCGTAAAGCTCCTGTTTTCTGTTGGAAACAGAGGACTGATCAAGTATATTTCCAGTTCCGGTATAATAGTGTCCCAGCTCCTCTGCCATGACACACTTCTTTTCTATTTCAGACATTCCTCTTTTGATTGCAATTCGGTTTCCCTTGATTCTTCCTTTGCTTATCGGAAGATTTTTTTCCTTTGTGAGCAGTCCTTTACTGTCTGCCTCCATTAATAGTTGTTCATATGTAATCATGGTATCATCCCCTTTTGTAATAATAGCAGATTACTTGTCCGATAAAACGGACTTAAAAATTTTCATCATCCATGATATCTTCTTCCAATCGCTTCAATTTATCAGGTGCGCTCATGTAATCGTCAGCATGGGCAGCGTTGACATAGTTTGTATCTTCCCTCAAATACCTTGGAACCTCTGTCAATAGCTTCACCTGCTCTGTAGCCTTATGCTTTCCTATGTCGTTGAGCTTTTCGTAAAACTCCATGATTTTGGGAACTTTTTGTGATGGAAGTTCCATCTCTTCAGATTTTCCAACAATCCATGCTGGGTTCACATTTAAAGCTATGGCTATTGACTCAACAACAGGAATTTTTATCGTAGTAATCTTTCCGGTTTCATAACGCTGTATAGTGGATTTTGCAACACCTACCTTTTTGGCAATATCATCCAAAGTAACATCTCTTAAATCACGAGCATATTTGATTCTATTTCCTATTTCTGCATTTGTCATGTTGAATCACCTCTCTATGACAGACATTATATTACATATTATTGCGCAATGCAATAGGAAAAACAAAATTATTAAAAAAAAGTTGCGTAGAGCTATTGACATACGTGTTGCGCAGTGCTACTATTGATTTAGACGAAAGGAGGGATAATCTTGATTAACACAAACAAAATCAAGGGTAGAATGGCTGAATTGCAGATAACCCAGAAAGACGTTGCCAATTCATTAGGACTTGCGCAGCCTACTGTTAATCAGAAAATAAACAATATTCGTCCTATGGATTTAAATGAGGCTGAAAAGCTGTCAGATTTACTGCATATAGAGCCAGAGGACTTTGCTGTTTATTTTTTTTACAGAGGAAGTTGCGCAGCGCAAAATCGAGGGAGCTGAAACAAATGAACGTTCAAAAATTATTATCTATGTCTGTTGTAATAGTAGCGATATTCGCATTGGCAATTTCTAAGAAGGTATTTAAGTTCCCTTCTTGCTACTGGCCTTACAGAATATACGTGATCGTTGTGGTTGCTTTATGGGCAATCTCTCAAGCTCATTTGCTATGTCCATAGAAATGCGGTCTACATATTTAATTGCTTCTGTCCAGTTATTTTCTTTGATAAGGAGATTGATTCTCCCTAATTCATCTCTGACAGGTTTCGGGAGATAGATGTAAACAAGGGAGTAACATGAAGAATACTCAGAAATAACATTTTCTGTTTGAAGTTGACAAACCTTATTGAAAGCTGACAGAAATTTTTCAAATATTTCTCGTTTATGTAAAACAGATTGCTCATAAGATTTTTGTTCCAGTTCCATTTTCTTTAACCGATACTGGTGATGGTTGTTGATTATGGCAATAAGCACAGGGGCAATGATGGCAACAATAGCGGTTATCGAGGGCATTAAGCTGCTAATTTTTTCGATCATGTCGATTTCTCCTTTCACATAATAGGAGAATTATATCACAAAAACGGGATGACGTGAACTATTCAGCAAGCCGATTGAATATTTTCTGGAGTAGTTGGTGACTTAGAGGGGGGAGAAATGGAAGATGTAATAAAAACGCTTTATCCTGATGCCTGGTCATACAAAAATAATTATATTGTATCGTGCACAAATGGAGATTTCCCATACATAAACATGCATGATGCCATTACAGCATTTTGCACACTGTTGAAAAATCATGGAATAATTATTGACCCAAATGAGATCGAAACAGCCATTGAGTTGTGCGGGAACTATGTAATAAGGCATGAAGTGCATCCAATGGGAATTTACAAGCTGTGATGACGGGAGGTGATATGGATGCCGAGAGTGGCATTGAGTCCAGAACAACGGAAGAGGCACAAGATCAAGGACTTGACAGAATGGATTAACGGGCGGATGCGCAGCAAGGGCCTGGCGCAGGCGGACATAGCAAAGGCTCTGAATATTTCTCAGGAGGCAGTTTCTATCCGCCTGAATCCAAAGACCTATGAAAGGAACATACGGGCGGATCCCTTCAGGTACGGGGACTTGCTAATAATCTTTAAATTATTGGAAGCCACACCGGAAGAGAAGGAACGACTGCTAACACTGTAAGAGAGGAGAAAAACGGGATGAATTTGGATGTTGTGACAATCCAGGACTGCATTGATATGTATGATCTGAAAGAATATAGCACTCAATGACGGAAAAGTCATTGGATTTAAGGCAGAAAAAATCCCTACGGCTGACCGCGAATCAGCGTAAGGATTGGGTACAGAACAAATATATCTCTGCATCCATTATACGGGTGCAGAAAGGAAAAGTCAAATGGATAATGTGTATTGTAGCTGTGATGAGTGCGCATACAACCGGGACAGGATGTGCGGAAAGGAATCCATCTCTATATCATGGACAACCACCAATGAATTCCAGCGCGGGGAAAGGGTGAGCTATCCGGTATGCGCAGATTATAAGGAGATTGGCGAAGATGATGGAACAGATTGAAGTGGAAAATTCCACGGTAGTTGATTGGTGGTGAGAGGACCAGGAATACCGGGTGCCGAGCAGGGAACGGATTAAGAGGGAAAGACAAGCCTATGAAGAGGAGGAAAGAGAAGATGGGGAAAATGAAAGCAGGGGATAAGGTTTCATGGGAGAGCCAGGCACAAGGCTCCTGGACAGAGAAGCGCGGAACGGTAGTCGCGGATGTTCCGGCGGGTACGAATGCAACGCAGTTCGTTCCTGATTTGGCAAAGAAAAGCCATTTAAAATTTGACGATGTGAGTAAAGTGGACCGGACGCTTGTGGCGGTTCCCGCCGGTAAAGACGGGCAGATTACTCATTATTACTGTCCAAGGAAAAGTGTATTAATCAAACAGGAGGATTAGGGGAAATGAAAGTATCAAGAATCGTAATCAAGAATCTTTTTGGAATCACGGAACAGGAGTTGGACAGCCGCAGCGTGGAGCTGATCGGCGAGAACGGAACCGGGAAAACGTCTGTAATTGACGCGATCAAGTATGCGCTGACCAACAAATCAGACCGGGACTATATCGTGCGTAACGGCGAGACGGAGGGAGAAATTATCATTGAGACGGATACCGGATTGAGCATCAACCGGAAATCCCGGACAACGCAGACGGATTATAAGTCTGTCAAACAGAATGGGAATATTGTACCGTCACCGGAGGCGTTTTTGCGTGACATCATTACACCTTTGCAGCTGCAGCCGATGGAGTTTATGCGGATGGGCAAGAAAGAACAGAATGCTACCATTCTTAACATGATTGATTTTCCGTGGAATATGGAGACAATCCGGGAATGGTTCGGGGAGATTCCGGCAGATGTGAATTATGAACAGAACATTCTCGCAGTGCTGAATGATATTCAGGCAGAGAATGGTACATATTTTCAGAGCCGGCAGGATGTAAACCGGGACATTAGAGCAAAGAAATCTGTTGTAGAAGATATTAAAAAAGCTCTTCCAGTAGATTATGACGGAAGCCAGTGGGAAAACGTGAATGTCGGGGAGTTGTACACGCATATTGAGAAAATCCGCAAGTCCAATGAGCAAATTGAGAAAGCAAAGCGGCTAAAAGACGGATATGAGAACAAACTCCGGGCGATTGAAGCCGACAGAGATATTGCATTGTCTGCCCTTAACAGCGAAATGGCTGCAAAGGAGAGGAACATTGAGACGCAGCTTGCCACATTGAAAGAGCAAATCAATTCCCTTGAAAAAGAGAAATCCGGCTTATCTTCTGTCAGAGCAGACCGAGAGAAGGTCATTCAGAGCGAATACCGGGAGAACGTGGCAAAGCATGAAGCAACGGTTATGTCATATTCAGATTTTGCAGATATGGAGCCACAGCCGGTTGATGCGCTGCTGAAAAAGGCAGAGGAAACCGAGAAGATGAAGTCCCATATCAACGAGTGGCGCCGGATGCTGTCTTTGCAGAAAGATATTGAAGAACTGACAAAGAAGTCTGCTTCTTACACTGAAAAGATTGAGAAAGCCAGGAATCTACCCGGTGAGATTTTGGAGAAAGCTACGATTCCGATTGAGGGATTATCTGTCAAGGATGGTATTCCGCTTATCAATGGGTTGCCGGTAAGCAACCTGTCAGAGGGTGAGAAGTTAGATTTGTGTATTGATGTGGCGATTCAGAATCCGGCAGGCCTGCAGATTATCCTTATTGACGGAGTGGAGAAGTTGTCTACAGAAATGCGTGAGCGGCTGTACAGCAAATGCAAGGAAAAAGGGTTGCAGTTCATTTCTACCAGAACCACGGATAGCAAGGAACTGACTGTGATTGAACTGTAAGAAAGGTAGTCAGCTATGAAAAATGAACTGGACAACCTTGCGGACTCTATAGCAAAGCGGTTGATTGCGGAGGGATTCACTGTCCAGAGGTATGATGCATACACCACAAACAGCATATATCTAAAGCTGGATTATGGTGTATGCAATTCCATAAGGATAAGTGACCACCCCGGCAAAAGGTATCTGAAATATCGGTACAATATCGGCTCTTTTGTAAAGGAATATCGCAAGGAAAAGGATAAGTTTGACAGATTTTATTATCGGGCAGATAAGTCAAAAAACATGATTAAAAAGATAATGGATGACAGGGAAGCAAAGAAATCAAGATATGGCGAGGATGGATATAGGAGACTCATGCACAAAAGCAAAAGTGAGAACGCTGGTACTCTTGGATTTTGGAGTAAGGCTGTCCTGCTGAATTAGGAGGATTAGGAAAATGTCACAAAAAGAATATAGAGAAGCTGAGGGCATCAGCAGGTCAGAACTTTTTAAGATTTCCCGTTCTCCAATGCACTTTAAATATGCATTGGAGAACCCGGAAGATTCGCTGTCACTGGCATTTGGCAGGGCATTGCATAAGTATGTACTGGAAAAGGATGATTTTGGAAATGATTTTATCATTCTTCCAGAAATCAACAGGAGGACAAAAGCAGGAAAAGAAGAATATGAGCGATACCAGATGGAAGCGTTTAACAGCGGAAAGGAACTGGTAAGTCGTGAGGATATGACAGAGATAATTGCAATGTATGAAGCGGTTATGGCTCATCCAATGGCTAAGGCATTGCTGACAGGGGTACACGAAAAAGATTTCTTTTGGACAGATGCTGCTACAGGTGAAAAATGTAAATGCCGACCAGACTGCCTGACGGAATATGAGGGAAACAAATATATTGTTGACTATAAAAGCACAGATTCTTGCAATGATGGAGATTTTGAACGTTCTTGCAGGAAGTATGGCTATAAATTTCAGGCAGGAATGTACACAGAGGGTGTGTTTCAGAATACATTTGAGCAGTACGGATTTGTATTCGTGGCGCAGGAAAAGAAGCCTCCATATGCTGTACGCATATATTTTTGCACGCCTGAATTTGTGGCGCAGGGATATGATCAGTTCCGGGAACTGATAGGGATATATCATTCATGTAAGGAAACAGGAAACTGGTATGGATATGAGGGGGCAATGGATACGCCGACAGAGTTGTTAGAGGAGGATTTCTGATGGAAAAGACACATTGGAAGAAACTGGATAACCCTGACTATCTTGGGGCATATGCTTTGCAACCAGGGCAAGATTTGGTTGTGCAGATAAAATCGGTAGGGCAGGAAGAAGTATATAACACAACCAACAATAAAAAAGAGGTCTGTACAGTTGTGCATTTTATGGACAAAGGTGTAAAACCTATGATTTTAAATGTGACCAACTGCAAGACAATTTCAAAGATTTATGACACGCCTTATATTGAGGACTGGACAGGAAAATATATTTCTATCTATATTGCGAAAGTGAAAGCATTTGGGGAAACAGTAGAGGCACTTCGGATCCGGAACAGAGTGCCGACAGTTGAAAAGATTTACTGTGAGGACTGCAAGAAAGAAATTGTTGGAGTTTCCGGGAAAACTGCGGAAGAAATTGCAGATATTGCTGTCCGTAACTGCAGAAGGAAACTGTGTGTGGAATGTATGAAAAAAGAAAAGGAAAGAATGGAAAAACAACCGGATTCTGAAAGTGAATAGAGGGTAAAGTTATGATTATTTGCGATACCAGAGAGCAAAAAAACCAAAGAATCCTACAATATTTTGAAGACCATAACATTCCTTACATAGAGCAGGCACTTAAAACCGGAGATTACATGAATCCTGACAGGACAGATATCGTAATAGAAAGAAAAAAGGATTTGGGGGAGCTTTTAAAAAATATGTGTTCTCCTGACAAGAGACGATTCCGTGATGAAATAAGACGGGCGCGTAATGAAGGAATCAGATTCATTGTATTATGTGAACATGGAGGAAATTATAAGGAATTAAAAGATGTGTCCCAATATAAGAGCAAACATTCCAAAGTATCTGGTCGGACTTTAATGAATGAAATGTATCGGGCACAAATTGCTTATGGTGTCGAATTCCTATTCTGTGATAAAAGAAGCACAGGCAGGATAATTGCGGAGATTCTGGGGCGTGGAACATGACTAAGGAAGAAATAAAAGACCTCTATTCCATGAAAGATATTCTGGAACGGTACGGACTGCCGCAGCCAAACAGAGCAGGATTTATATGCTGCCCGTTCCACAAGGAAAAAACGGCGAGCATGAAGATATACAAAAAGGATTTTCATTGCTTTGGATGTGGCGCAAACGGGGATATATTCACCTTTGTACAGAGGCTGGACGGAATATCTTTTAATGAGGCATATGCAGCACTTGGGGGAGGCTATGAAAATAGTTTCTCCGCAAGGCTGAAAATTTACCAGGCGCAGAAAAAGCGGGAAATGCAGCGGAAGATAGAAGAAAAGCTAAGGAAGAAAAGAGAATTAAACTATCTGCTGATGGATGTATGCCGCAAGTGGTTTGACAGGCTGGAACCGCTTTCTGACGCTTGGTGCGATACTTATAACGCATTGCAGTACCAGGAATATCTATGGGAAGTTTTGAACGACCCTGACGAATGTTATGAGGTCATAGGACACAAAAATAATTAGTCCGGGAGAGATGAATCTATGGATTTAACAAAATTGAATGAAAAGACAATCCTTTCGGATGAAGTGTTTGAGGAAATATTTTCACAGGAGGATGAAATATATAAGGCAAGACTGTTATTATCGGCGCAGGAAGTGGCGGAACGATTCCATGTCAAGGGAAAGTTCGACCAAATGGTGAAAGCCTATAAAAAGGTTGACCGGGAAACTAAGCAGAAGAAGAAACAGGAATCAGCCGGAACAAACAATTATACCAATTTTGACGGACCATATGATGATATGTATTGCGGATCATGGCTTGCCGGGGAAAACGGTGTGTATGCGCAGAATATGTCACAGGTGGAGCAGATAGCGTGTTATCACCCAATACTGCCCATTGAGCGCCTAAAGAATCTTGAAACAGGCGAAGAGCAGATTAAACTTGCTTTCAAACGTAATGGCCGGTGGGAAGAAATTATCGTTCCAAAGGTAATGATTACTTCTGCCAGTAAAATAGTGGCTCTGTCAGGACGTGGAGTGGCCGTAACGAGCGAAAATGCAAAGCTGTTGGTAAGATACCTGTCAGACGTGGAAAATCGAAATACGGGGCAAATAGCGGTGCAGTATTCGAGTTCAAAGTTGGGTTGGATTAAGAAAGAGTTTCTGCCTTATGACACAGAAATCACTTTTGACGGAGACAGCCGATTCCGGCAACTATTTGAAAGCATCGGGGAGCATGGAAACCGGGATAAATGGTATGAGCATGTGAAAGAACTGCGCAAGACTGGCAGAATGGAAACCAAGCTGATGTTGGCGGCATCTTTTGCAAGTGTGTTAATCCACCAAATAGGAGCATTACCGTTCTTTGTTGACCTTTGGGGAGAAACAGAGGGTGGAAAAACCGTGACATTAATGCTGGCGGCGTCTGTCTGGGCGAATCCTGCAGAAAGTGCATATATTGGCGATTTCAAAACCACTGATGTAGCTTTAGAAGCGAAGGCAAACATGCTTAATCATTTGCCTATGATTTTGGATGATACCAGCAAGAAAAACCGCAGGATTGAGGAAAACTTTGAGGGTGTTGTGTATGACCTTTGCTCCGGCAAGGGAAAGACACGTTCTAATCGGGATATTGGAATCAATGCGGAAAACCACTGGAATAACTGCATATTGACAAATGGAGAGCGTCCTTTGACATCCTACGTTAATCAGGGTGGTGCAATCAACCGTATTTTGGAGATTGAGTGCGGAGAAAAGGTGTATGCGGATCCGCAGCAGACCGCTGACACGCTGAAACAGAACTATGGTTTTGCCGGAAAAGATTTTGTGGAAGTCATAAAAGCTATGGGAGCGGATGCAGTCCGGGAGATACAGAAAGACTTTCAGGAGCAGCTATTTGATGATGAAAAAATGCAGAAGCAGAGCATATCACTTTCCATTATCCTAACAGCGGATAAAATCGCCACAGACACGCTTTTTAAGGACGGGCAGTACATTTCTATAGATGAAGCGAAAAAGGTGCTTATTGATCGGAATGAACTGTCTGACAATGAGCGGTGCTATCGCTACATAATGGACAAGGTGGCAATGAATGGCATGAGGTTTGATGATGATACCAACTGCGAAAAGTGGGGAATTATCAAAGATGGATATGCAGTGTTTTACACACAATCCCTTGATGAATTGTGCAAAATCGGCGGTTTTTCCAAAAAAGCGTTCCTGTCATGGGCGAATAAGAAGAACCTTTTGTCTCATTCCAATGGAGCAAACACAAAACCTACAAGGATAAATGGCACGGTCTGCAAATGTGTTTGGCTGAAAATTGAAGAAGTTTCGGAGGTTGAAACTGATGAAAATGGGTGGATTAAGGTTGATGAACAGATGAAATTGCCGTTTGATTAAACGTAACTACTTGCATTTTGTAACCACTTGTACCCACCTACCGAGGGTCAATCTTACAGGAGACTATTTATGTGTGTATATTATACAATCCCTAATTTTTTTTAATGCATTGTGCAAAAGTGGTTTCACTGGTTACAGCCGCATAAAATCAACATTTTTGATAGTTACTCAAAAAAGTTACGCTAAGTTACGAGGGTTACTATGGAGGAAGGATATGCAGGAAAAAGAAGTCTTTAAGGAAATAGACGGGTATTTGGGGCGGTATTCTGTCGGCAACTATGGCATGGTTATCAATAACAAGACAGGACGTGAAATAGCGGCACGTTATAGTTCTAATCATCCGCCTGTCGTGATTTTAAGTTTGAACGGAGTAAGAGAGACGCATTATTTGTATATGTTAGTCGCAAAGGCATTTGTTGACAATCCAAACAACTATGAGCACGTGCGTTTTATTGACGGAGACAATCGGCATCACAGGGCAGATAACTTGGAGTGGGTGGAATCAGAAGATTAGGAGGTTATCATGCAGGGAAAAATAGAGGAAAGGCATAAAGAGATTACTCACATACAAAATACGATATGGGCAATGTATAAGGATTTTCTGTCAGACCATGATATGGAGGCATATAACCGGAAGATGGGGGAACTGTCAAAAGAATATTATGATAAAGGCGATAAGCAACTTTTATCATTTTGTCAGAATATTTTAATCTCATGGTGTCCTGTCATAAATGGATTTGCGGAAGAATTTAGGAGAGTTGAGGGTGATGCAACATGATAATGGACATTGGAGAAATTCGGCGGCAGTATAAATATGCGAAAGACAGAAAGAAATGCGTTGACATCCTTTCAGATTTGAATGACTGCAGCACAGGGGAAATACTTAACATTGTACATACCAAAATGGATGATCATGAAGAACGGCCCAAACCTGCAGGATGGCATCCAACACTAGAGCAGAAAGCGCTCATGGATAGATTGGACGAGTTGGACGCTATGATCAAGCCGTTGGAGGATGAATACAGACGGACAGCTGCAGAACTGATGAGGATTAGCGAGGAATAATAAAATTTCAGAAAGGAGCCGGAACCTTCCCGGGAATAAGGCGCGCCGGGTTCCTTGATGGAAATGGATATTTTTGAAAGTAGTTCAGGACAATTAAGCTTTTTAGAGCCAGATTTTATAAAGGATTCAGAATGCTCTGTCCTTACACCAGTAACATTTGGAAAACCAGATGTCCCTGTTTATGGAACAGGAAAGCGTATCGGACCGAGGATTGCCGGACGAACAGGGAGCGGCCACTTTGATGGCATCTATCTGGACAGGCTTTTGCCGTTGGAAGAATATGACCTGATTATTGTCCTGTTTTCCGGCGGTAAGGACAGCACAGCATGTTATTACAAGCTTCTGGAGCTTGGTGTTCCGAAAGAGAAAATAGAACTTTGGCATCATGATATAGACGGAGGGCATCCATCCCGGCGCATGGACTGGCGCTGCACCCAGAACTACGTAAAGAGCTTCGCAGATGTGGAGGAAGTGACTCTGCGAATATCGTATCGGGTGAACGGATTTTTCGGGGAGCTATACCGTATTGGTGCATCAGAGCCTATCGAATGGATTGATCCTGATACCGGAGAAGTAATACAGTGCAGGCTTTCTCAGAATTATCTGAAATGCCGAGAGCTGAAGGAGAAATGCACGGAAGATATGGAGGAAGCCCTGAAACAGTACGGGTACCGGATGAAATTCCCGGCAAAGAGTGGTGACCTGAGCCGCCGGTGGTGCAGCGCATACCTTAAGATTGCGGTGGCGGATTCCGTCATCAGCAACCTTGACCGGCTGGAACAGCTGGGTGAGCTTGGCGGGAAGCGGTTGAAATTTCCAGCAAAGGGAGGGACGCATCAGGGGCGCTGGTGCAGCGGGAGCCTGAAAGCAGCGGTCCAAGACAGTGTGACATCAAACCTTGATAAGACAAAAGAGAATGTGAAGGTATTGGTGGTATCCGGTGAACGCCGCGGAGAAAGCGCAGGACGGGCAATGTACAACGAAATGGAAATCCACCGGACGAACGCGGAGAAGAAAGCCCACCGGATTGTGCATCAATGGCGGCCAGTAATTGACTATTCGGAAAAGGACGTCTGGGAAGTTTTAAAGCGGCATCATGCCAATCCGCATCCCTGCTACCGCGCCGGATGGAACCGCTGCTCCTGCGCACAGTGCATATTCTCCACACCCAAGCTTTTTGCAGGTATCAGGGAACTGTATCCGGAAGAATATGCAGCACTGAAACAGGATGAGATAATCCTTGGATTTACACTGGACAATAAGTGTGATTTAGATACCTTTGTCGGGGATACCAAATCATGTGTTTACCATGGGGATGCAAGGGCGATACATAGCCTGATTACCGGAGAGTTTACGCCGGATGACGTGTATGTGAAAGGGGAATGGAAATATCCTGCGGGAGCGTTCCATGGAGCGGAAGGAGGGCCCTGCTGATGAGGATACCATTGCCGTGCAGATTTGGCGGGAGTGCTGACTGCGAAGGGATGACCCTTCCGCTTAGCGGGGTGTCCTGGTTCAAGTGGTCATGGGGGATGGAATATACCTATTTCTTTTCCATTGGTGATAAATGGCATGGCACAAGGTTCTATTCGACACTTGATACAGCGCAGCCTTTTGGAATCGACATACCGGATCCCTTATTGATTGATAAACCTATTAAGGAACATGGATTCCCTCTAAAAGGAACCGGCTATGCTTGGGGAGTGAACTATTTAGACGGCAAGACATACATCGATTTTGTCATGACAAGCAGCTATCAGGCACACATAAGAGTTCAGTGTGATGAAAAGTGGGAATATGTTCCAAACGGGGACATCATCTTCCCGCCTAGCTGGGACACGGAAGAGAAGAGAGGAGGGGCTGTACTGAAAGGATATAGAACCGGCCTGAATAAAGAGAGGGCGGAAAAGGGACAAGAAGGAAAGCAGATGTCTATATTTGATTTTATGGAATAACGGAAAGGATGGATAAGGGAAATGATGAGCAATAATATTAGCTGGCTTATGACAACACCGCCTGGTGATTGCAATTTTATAAGTGCATTGAAAAGAGCTACTGATGAAGAAATCCAAGCAACAATCTCCAATCTTGACGGAAAGAGCGGAGTCAAGACCAAGTTAAAGGCGCTGGAAGCAGAATTGCGAAGAAGAGCAAGGCGGTGATACCATGCGCAGAAAATGCCACACCTGCCTATGCCAGACATGCATAACTGTATGCGGTAAATGTGTGGAATGCAAAGAAAAAACTACATACTGCGAAAATTACAACGGCTTTGAGCAGATGAGTATTTTCGATGTACCGCAGGAGCCACAGTGCCATCCAGTCCCCCGGCATTCATGGAAGTATTACGGAATCAGCAAAGAGCGGTACAGTCAGCTTACAGAGTACATACAGTCCGGCAGATATGCCTCTCTCGCTTCACAGGTTGCACATAGGGCAAATGAAATGATTGCAGAATGTATATTGTTATCTGTAAAAGAGAACAAGTCCTATGACGCTCTTAGAGTGAAATGGGAGCTGAAAGAAATGGAGCGGATACCGTACTGCCGGACGGATTTTTATGGTATTCGGCGGTACTTTTTTCACATCATGAATCAAAAAATGAAGGAGATTGGGAAATGAAATTAAGAGTATGGCATAATTGCCAAGTTGGAGCGGTAAAGAATTTTTATATTGACGTTGACAACGTTGAACAGGCATGGAAGATTTTAAATACCTTGTGGGATTATGACTTATTCCAGTACGAAAACAACGTGAAGCCGGATTACTGCAATATGTCTGGACTAGAATACTTTGACGAGGAAGAAAAGGACTGGTGCGAGTGGTACGATGATGACGGATACGACATCAAAGAGCATTTTGAAAATCTGGAAGATGATTAGGAGATATTTTTACAGTTTGTTTGATAAGGAGTTAAGGAGGATAGGGAAGTGAGAGAAGTATGTGGAACTTGCAAATACAATAAAAGGGATTTTTCTAAGCCGCAGAACCGTGGATATTCAGAATTTTGCTGTGGAAATGAAGAATCTGAAAACTATGCAGTCCCAACCGCTTACGATGACACTTGCGACGATTGGGAGGAAAAGGATTGAAATGAGCGATAACATAGGATGGCTTACAACTGTTCCGGCAACAGATGGGAATTTCAAACTGCATTTAGGATATGCAACGGTAGAGGAAATAAAAGAATCCATCTGTATACTTAGAAAATGCGAGAAGGGGAATATCTCACGGATTAAGGCATTAGAGAGGGAATTGCGGAAAAGGGATAAGAAGAAATAACTTGGTACAATTCCCCCTCAAATCTCTTGTACAATAGAAATAGAATTAGGGGATTTAGGGGGATTGTGGAAAGGTAGGAGAATATGGGTAGATTGACGGAACGTGACGAATTTGGAAATACTGATATTATTGGTGTTGATAGCATGGATTTGCAGTGCAATCTTGAATTTGATGAATTTAACAAGGTTACAAATGCACTGAATAAGCTGGCAGAATACGAGGAATTAGAGGAGCGGTGCTGTAAGGAGAACTCGTGGGGCTTAAAGATGCTGACAGAAAAGTGGAAAGAGTTTATTGAGGATATTCAGGAGCTTTATGAGTACAGAAAAGCAGAGGAACAAAACAGACTGATTAAACTGCCTTGTGCGGTGGGGGATACGGTGTATTCGTTTTCTTTTTACAGAGTATATGTTATGCACGTTGAAAGTTTTATAACATATGAAGACCATATAGATGTAAGACTTGTCAGCGATACGCCGGAAAACCCGTTTTTAAAGTGCGATATTGATATTAAAGAACTTGGAAAAAGATGGTTTCTCACCAGAGAAGTAGCCGAAGCCGCATTGAAAGAATTGGAGAGGGGTAAGGGAGAATGAGACTGATTGATGCAGATGAATTGATTAAGATTTTAGAAGAATATGCTAATGACAAAGACAGTCAGGCAATATATGGGGAAGAAAGATTAAGACTTATTTTGGGAGACTGCAAAATTGAAATAGAAAAATTTCCTACCGCCTATGACGTGGATAAGGTTGTGGAGCAGTTGGAGGAAAGGATTAAAAACTTTAAATCCTTAAATTCTGATGATGAAATTGTTGATGTAGCTGTAAAGGAAATACAGAGGGATATTGAAATTGTAAAATCCGGCGGCATTGAATGAAATCAGTGATTGTATGGGTGGTATGGTAAATAGAGCGAGGAAACGGAAATGAAAATGTTGCAAGATGGCGTTGACGTGTATTGCTTGCCAGATAATGCGTATTGCGCCGCAGATGAAGATAAGAGAAGTCCGCTTGACATTGATGATTGTCCTAACGGTTGTGAAGTATGTGAGGGAGATTGTTATTATTATCATGAGGATTGGTGATTTATAAGGACGGTAATTGAATGGATAAGCTAACTTCAAAGCAGAAAGCAAAGGAAGATTGAAACATGATAACAGAGGATAGGTGAGTATATGGCGAAAGGAAAATATGAATACTGGCTTACACAGGAGCAAACGATAAAAGAACTTAAAGCGAATGTTATGTGGGAATCGGTAGGAAATGAAAAGAATTTGGAAGACAACATAGTTGAGAATATCGAAGAGATGTGCGAGGGATTGCATCTTCCTTTGATTGAAGCAATCGGTAGGCAAAAGATGATTAATACAGGGGAGTTTTTCGTAAAGCCAGATATTATGGTTAGGCATATTGACGGAACAATGACTGTATTTGAAGTAAAAAAAGATAATGCAAAATATCCGTCAACTGGAACGTCAAATCAGATGAACGCAGTGGGACAGCTTTTGTTGTATAAAAATGTTCTTGAAAGTATTATCGGCGGATTAGTGAGAGCGGCATTGATAGATAACAAAATCCATTATAGGACGTATTGTGCATTTATAGGGAATAGATTGCCAATAACTCTTATTGATTTTCAGAAAGATAGGGTTTTCGTTCCCTATAATGGTTGGGAAATTGCTGGTTAGGTAGGTGTGAAATGGCTAATGTTGGCAGACCTCCAAAGTATAAAAGCAAGGAGGAAATTCAAGAGAAAATTGAACAATATTTCCAAGATTGCAAAGGGGAAATATTGAAAGATGATGAAGGAAATACAGTTTTTAATAAATTTGGAAATCCTATCATTGTTGGAGAAAAACCCTTGACTGTGACTGGACTTGCGCTTGCTTTGGGGTTTGCCAGTAGACAAGCACTACTAAACTATCAAGGGAAGAAAGAATTTAATGACACTATAACGCGCGCGAAGAGCGTTGTTGAGAAATATGCAGAAGAAAGACTTTTTGACCGTGACGGTTCAAACGGAGCGCAGTTCAGCCTAAGGAATAATTTTAAAGGTTGGGATGCGGATAAAGAAGAAACAGTAACGGAGGGAATAACCATTGTCAACAATATCCCAAAACCAAATATTGCTGACTGACATAATCGCCCCGTCTTTCTATTCCGTTCACTGGGACATAGCGGAGGGCAAGCATACATATTACGACCTTTACGGTGGAAGGGGTAGCACGAAGTCATCCTTCATATCTGTTGAGATAGTTTTCGGAATGATGCAAGATCCGATGGCAAATGCCGTAGTGTTCCGAAAATACGGTGTGACGCTCCGGGAGTCAGTTTATGAGCAGATAGAGTGGGCAATTGATGCTTTGGGCGTATCTGACCTTTGGGATGCAAAGGTAAGCCCTCTGCAATTCATATACAAGCCAACGGGGCAAAAGATAATCTTCCGAGGCCTGGACAAGGCAAAGAAGACAAAGTCCATCAAGGTATCGCATGGGTATTTTAAATATCTTTGGTTCGAGGAATTGGACGAGTTCGCCGGGATGGAAGAGATCCGAACCGTCCAGCAATCCGTTCTCCGCGGCGGTAAGAAATTCATTGTCTTTAAGAGCTTCAACCCACCAATCAGCCGGAGCAACTGGGCAAATATATATGTGACGGAGCCGAGAGAGAGTAGCCTGCGGCACAAGAGCGATTACACCACAGTTCCAAAAGAATGGTTGGGGAATCAGTTTATTGAGGATGCAGAGCATCTGAAAGCCACGAACGAGAGAGCATACCAGCATGAGTACCTGGGAGAGCCTGTCGGCCTTGGAACGAATATCTTTGAAATGCTTGAAGTAAGGGATATTTCAGATGATGAAATCAAAAAGTATCAAAGCATCTATCAGGGGCAAGACTGGGGATGGTTCCCTGACCCAAAAGCGTTTATCCGTGTGGCATATATCCCCAATGAGGAAAAGGTTGTACTTCTGGATGAATTGGGAGGGTGCAAGATACGCACAAAGGAGATGGCGAAGCAAATCAAGGACAAGGAGTATGACGATGTCATAACCTACTGCGGACTTGATGATGACGAATTTATTATTGACTTCCGGGATACCGGGGTTCCGGCCAGGGAAGCTATCGCAGGACCTGGCAGCCGGAGATATACCTTTGAGTGGCTACAGTGCCGGACGCTTGTGATTGACCCCAGGAGGACTCCCAGGGCATACAAGGAAATCATTGAGTACGAGCATGAGCTGGATGGGAACGGAGAAGTGATTGCAGATTATCCGGATGGAAATGATCATTTTATCGATGCCCTGCGCTATGCTACATCTCCTTTGTCTATGCGGAGGGGAAATATATCATAGCACGTGGCTATGTGGTAGAAAGGGAAAGATATGAGATTTAAACATAAAGGATATACATTAGAGCAAGCGGCTAAATGCAACCACCATTACATGATATTCGCTCCTGATGGACATATGGTAATGCACGCTTCGTATAACAAGCCTGTCACAGCAGAAAAAGCAAAGGAATTTATAGAGGGTTATATTATGCTTGCAGGAAAGGTGGATGAAATTGCAGACGATTTGCAGGACGATGAAGAATAGCTTTGAAGCATCCGCCAATGCGGTAAGGAGAGGATAGGGAAATGAATCTCATACAGTACATATCATTCAGCATTGACAAGGCTATTGAAATGCTTATGGATAGCAAGACAAGCAAAATGGACGTTGCATTATTCCTGATGGATTTTAAAAAGATTCTGAATAAATCGGAAAAGGAAATTGTGGACGGAGATTTTAAAGAGGTTGAAATAAGAGGGATTGAGGAAAGGGGATTGACAGAATGAGCATGATTAGCGAACTGGTAAAGGAATTGAGGGAATGTGTGGAGGAATGTGATAATCCGCTCTATGATATGAAAATGAAACGGATTGCAAAACTTATGTATCAAGCCGCCGACACAATAGAATCCCTCTCTGCCAAACTGCAATCGGCGAATATGGAGTTGTCAGCGGATTGCAATGGGTGGATTGAATGTGAATCCGGCAAACTTCCAGATAAAGAAGTTATATGCTGTGATGTTTGTGGAGAAATCATTATCGGGTACATACACGAAACATACGAAAGTGAGCAAACAGGATTTTCAGCAGAGAATAGCCACGAGTATATGTATAACTGTGTTAAGTGGATGGAGAAGCCAAAGCCATGAGCCTTGAAAGGATTGCGGCAGGTGCAGGAGTTGGAAGAATATGAGAGGGACGATTGAATGATAATTCTTATATTGATAGCATATCTGCTTATTGGTACATTTTTTATGGGATTATTGCCGGATTCTGCCGGAAATACATTCGGAGGAATGGTTGTACTGTGGCCTGTGATTGTTCCAATGCTGGCAGTCGCTAAACTGTTTGATATTGTTTTTCAAATTGGCGATAAACTTAGTAGAAAATTTTAGGTGATTAAATGGGACTGATAACATGGATAAAGGAGAAATTCAAAATGCTGTTTAAAACGGACGCTGAAAAGGCTTTCGGTGTGGAAACGTACCTGTCGCCGGAAATGGACGCTGCTATTAAGCTGTGGGGGCAGTTGGAGAATGGAAAGCCGCCGTGGGTAGATGATGACATCAGAACTATTCGATTTTCCAATACAATATCTGAAGAGATGGCGAAACTTGTCACACAGAATATTGATATCAAAATCCAGGGGACGCGTTCGGGGGTTATGCCGGGACAGATGCAGAAAGTAATGGATAAATGCTTTCTGGATAATGCGAAAGAAATCATATACAGTATGGTGGCTTTTGGCGGTGTTATGGCAAAGTGGGATGGCAAAGGCGTGGAATTTCTCCGGCCTGGAATGTTTCTTCCAACAGAGGTGGACAACAAGGAAATTTTGGCGGCAATATTCTTGTCATACTGGAGGAAAGAAAAGAAGATCTACACGAAGATGGAATGGCATCGGTTTGAGAATGTCACGTCAAAGAGAGAGGATGGGGAATCAAGTACAGTCAGAACCTACCACATATCCACAAAGGCTTTCCGGTCTGATAATGAGGATGTCATTGGCACCCCAGTTCCGCTATCAGCAACGAAGTGGAAAGATATTGAGCCAGAAGCGTGGATAGACGGACTTGAAAAGCCGCTTTTCCGTTACATAAAATGCCCGGTATCAAATGGCATTGATCCGAACAGCCCTATTGGAGTACCATGCTTCTCGAACTGCACCGAAGAGTTGCGGTGGTTGGATATCGCAATGTCCACAATGGGAACGGAAACAGAGAATTCTGCACCTGTACTGTTCGTGGATGTCAACATGGTAAAATACGCGAATGAACATTCGTTAAAGCTTCCGAAATTTGTTCATAAGCTTGACTTAGGAGGGAGAGCGGGAGAACAAATCGAGGACTGGCAGCCAACGCTTCAGGTTGCTTCTCGGAAAGAGGGAATCAATTTTTATCTTTCCGTAATAGGATTCAAGTGTGGCTATGATCCGGGATATTTCGTTTTTGATGGACAGAGCATCCAGATGGCCACCGCCACACAGGTGGAAAGCACAGAGCGCCGAACGGTCAATACAGTGCTTTCTTACCGTAGCGTCCTTGACCGCCCGAATTCCAATGGTGACGGCAGAGTAGGCGCTATCCATGACATTGCTTATATCATCAATGCGGGATTGATTATCAACGGCAAGGCAGAGGATGGCACAATTATTCCGTTCGTGGAGAACGGGAATTATGAACTGTTCTGTGACTTTGCAGACCTCACCGAGAATAAAGAAGAAGAAAAGCTTTTTGACTACCAACTTGCTCAGAACGGCTATATGTCAAAAGCGAGGTTCCTTATCAGGCATTTGGGCTTGACGGAGGAAGAAGCAAAGGCGATGGTAGCAGAAGCACAGGCAGAGCAGCAGCCGGATGGCGGCGCATTGTTTGGGGAGGAATAGGAATGCGGCTAAATACAACGGTTGGGAATGTGAATATCAAGATTGATACGAAGCGTCTTGACCGGAATGTTAAGGAGGCACAGAAGCTATTGAATCTGGCTGTCCGAACGGATTGTGAGCCGTTGGTGCCTCTGCTGAATGGGCAGCTACGGCGGAGCGCCAATTTCCCCGAGGGAGTATATGGCGGGGTGTTGGAGTATAATACACCGTATGCACACTACCAATATGTAGGCAAAATTTGCGGCCCAAATATCCCGAAAATAGACGAAACGACAGGGGAAGTAATAGGCTGGTATTCTCCAAAAGGTAAAGAGAAGCATCCAACCGGAAAAATGATGTCACATTATAGTGAAGATGGAACCGGGCCTAAATGGTTCGAGAAAGCAAAAGAGCGGCACGGCGATAAATGGCTGCGGCTTGTGCGGGAAGAAGTCGGGAAAGGATGATGATTTATGCTGATGCCGGAATATTTTGACGGAAAAGAACAGCGCATGATGGAGTTGTATCAGCAGCTGTCCGAGTTTATCCTGAAAGAAGCCGCCCGGTTTCTGGTAAGCGCCGGGAAGATTTCCCCGACTGCGGACCGGTTGCTGCAACGATTGCGGATGATGGGGGAGACACAGGCAGAAATAGAAAAGAAACTGGAAGTTCTGACAAAACTTTCCCGGAAAGAACTCCGTGCCCTGCTCCAAGATGCCGTCCTGACATCGTGGGAGAACGATGCAGCGCCTTTTCGGGTGATAGGCATAAATCTATCAGACCCGCTCAAAAATGACGCTGTAATCCGTATTATGGATGCACAGTATAAGCGGAGTCAGGGGGAACTGCAGAACCTTACCAGGACTACCATGCGGCAAAGTAATGTTGACCTGATGAATATGTTGAGTGAAGCAGATATGCGGGTAGCTGCCGGGGTACAAAGCTATTCTGCGGCTATCAGCGATATCCTTGACAGATATGCGCACCGTGGGATATATGTGGACTATCCGAAAACAAACACCAGACGGACACTGGAAGCGGCGGTGATGTGCTGTGTCCGGACAAGCATGGCTCAAATGGCGGGGCAGCTTACACTGGAATTTGTGAAAGAGTCTGGGACGAACTTAATTATCACATCGGCGCACACCGGGGCTAGATTCACTGACAAAGACGAGCCTGCCAATCACATGAGTTGGCAAGGGCGCATTTTTTACATAACGGATGCTGACCTGGCGGAGTTTACAGAGGTCAAGGGAAAGATTGAAAGTGATGGAAAAAGAGCCGGCGGTTCTCCCAATACTGGAAAGTATCCGGATTTCAGAAAAACGACTGGATATGGAGAGGGAGTTGGCCTGGCCGGATATAATTGCAGGCACAGCTTCGGGCCGTATGATGAACGGATTGGAAACCCCTGGCGGGATAAAGACGGCAACCTGATTGATGGAGCCGGAAATCGGATAGACAGCGAGGAATCGAAGCAGAAATATCTCAATTCGCAGCGTCTCCGGGCGATAGAGCGAAACATCCGGGCTATAAAGCGGCAGCTTGTCACAAAAGAACAGTTGATGCAGGGGGCGACAGAGGAGGAAACAAGGCACCTGCAGCCGGAGTATGACAAGCTTGCGTATGATCTGACACAACAGAATAAGAAATATAATGAGTTTGCAAAAGAACATAATTTGACACCACAATATGGCCGGACAAAACTTGCTGATTTCGGAAGGGAACAGACAAAGCAGGCAAATGCGGGAGCGAAAAGGTACAAAGACAGTACATCAAATACAGTTGCAAAAACTTCTAATTCTGATATAATAGAATCAGACAATCTGGTGCAGCGCAATATTGATTCTGGAAATGTGAAACTTGAAATCAATCCAGAAAAGCAGAGCCGGCACATAAAGGATTCTAAAGGATATGTTGAAGGAAGAAGTTATATATATGGAGGTGTGGAGCAAGCACAGAAGATTGTAAATGATTTACATGGAACCGGAACGCCAGTAAGGAAGCCGGACGGAACATGGGCAAATAAAGAGCATGTGCAATCGGATAAACCGATTGGAATTGCTGTAAGCAAACAAACAGGGGAAGAAGAGACGAAAGCGGCAACAATACACTATTCAAAAACCGGAACCCATGTAGTACCTCGAAAGGAGGGATAGACAATATGAATTTAGAGTATTATTACTGGAAAAAAGTAAATATCGAATCTGTTTCCAATGGTACATTTTCTGGATTCGTAAATGAATATATTGAACCGGAGGATAATGATTCTGGAAAAGAAAGTATAATTCTAAAGACGGAAGATGGGAATCTGGTTGAGTTTGAGGAAACAGATATTAAAAAAATTGAAGTAATATAGTAATTGACCGTCGGCATACGCTGACGGTTTTTTGTGTTTTAAAATGGTACATCCCCCTCACACTGATGCTGTATAATTGGGGTATGGAGGTAGGGAGGGCATGGCAAAACATAAATATGTGATATACAAAATATTTTATGATAGCCCAGACGGAGAATTTATAGCATATCTTGGAAGAACAAAGCAGCCGATAAATGCAAGACTCAATGGCCATTTCTTCCAGAAGCCCATGCACAAACTGATAGACATGCTGCAGGTGAGTCATATTGAGGTTGCGGAGTGCAAAACCGAGGCAGATATGTTCTTGTATGAAATCTATTACATAAATAGATACAAGCCGATGCTCAATAGGGATGATAAATCCAAAGAGGATTTGACAATCAATCTCCCGGAACTGGATTTTCAGATACTCCACAACGAATCGCTTATGAATAAGTGGAGAGAAAAGATAAGCCGCAGAAACGAGTTTGCAAAGAATTATCAATCTGGGGATTGCCTTGTGTGGGATTGAATTATCAACCTAGAATTGCTATAATGTGAAAAAATACATATCAGAGGGCGATGGATATGGGAAATAAAAGGGCAGAAATGCTCTTTTTTTCTGCAAAAATGCATTGACTTATACGCATAATAGGCGCATAATTGTATTTGTAAGGAGGGCACAGGATGAAAACAAAAGACCTTATCAAACTATTAGAAAGCAATGGTTGGAAGTTCAAGCGGCACGGTGGAAACCATGATGTCTATGAAAAAGGCGGAAAGAGGGAAAGCATCGTAAGACACAGAGAAACAGATGAAGATTTAGCAAAAGCAATCATCAGGCGGAACGGGCTGAAATAAGCCTGGAATCCGCGGGATATAATAAATAAAGTCGTGTTAAGGAGGTTAACGGAATGAAAAAAGCATATCCAGTTATTCTGTCACAAGGAGAAAAATTTATCGTGGCATATGTGCCGGATTTTGAAATCAATACACAAGGTACAGATGTTGCAGATGCAATCGAAATGGCAAGGGACGCAATAGGGGTTGTCGGCATTGATATGGAAGATGATGGAGAATCCTTACCAGAACCAACAGCAATTTCAGATGTAAAGGCTGATTCGACGGCGGATATTGTAACACTTGTTGATGTGGACTTCGGAGAGTATCGCAGAAAGAACGATATGAGGGCGGTCAAGAAAAACTGCACAATACCGTCATGGTTGAATTTTGAAGCTGAAAAGGCGGGGGTGAATTTTTCTGCAATATTGACGGCGGCACTCAAAAGCGAGTTGAAAATTCAAAGCAGATAAATGTGAAGAAAAAGGAAAGGGCAGTAGAGAAAATCTATTGCTCTTTTATTCTGCCTAAGTATCATAGTCAGAGCGCACAGATTGACATAGGAGCGGCGAACGACAAGCAGGCGTCTTATCAGAGGATGCGGATTTTAAGGCAAAGCGTGATGTTGTTGTGAAATACAAAAAGAGCATGGAGCAGATTTCATGAGACAAAGGGGCGGCAGTGATGCCGCTCTTTTTGCGCTTAACTTTGGTACAAATAATTTTTGAAGCTGTAGTATGATGTAATCACTCCGTACAAGATGAATGAACTTTCTGGATTGTTCTGTTTTACAGGATATGAAATTAGGGAACGCGTCTTCGGAACCTGCACAGTCCTTGCAGACAGAAAATGGACATTGATCAGAATGCCGTTTGAAGTGGAGGGAACGCACGCCGCGTGATGGGCGGGTGTATGATTGTGAGTTTGGGAGCCAAAATAGCTTCGTGGGTTTTAACAATCAAAAATTAGAAGGAGGATACGGCCATGAAGAAGCGATGTTACAACCATGCTAACGTGATGGAAAATTTTGAAATCTGATCCGGCTGCGGCCCGTGGCGAATGAATCGCCAGACGTGGCATCATGTGAGATGAATCGCGGCTTTAAGAACACGTTAAACTATGTAAGACCGCACTGCACAGCCCTTGCAGACATAAAATGGACAATCTACCTGAAGGAGACTTGAAGTCCTGCAATGCTATATAGTTTCCAAAAAACTTTATCTGTAATAGATGAGACTAGCCAGTGATTGCAGTAGTCTGGCAGTTACAGATAGTGCGCTGGAAGTGATGATCAGATTGTGAGCGTAGCGAAGCAATAATCAATCGAGGTAGTTTATAAGGCGCATATGGTGGAAAGTTGTGTTATCTGGCGTGAAACTGCCGGGAGGCTAGCACCGGCGAGATAGGTTCGATTCCTATACTTTCCATGTTGCGTAGTCGCTCTACGTTAGATAGGAGTATGCTGTCACTGCCCTGTCGAAAACAAAATAATTCTGATAGGGGAGTTTTCCCTGTCGGAAACCGCAAAAGGGAGGATATGGAGGGATTTTATGGCATTTGTAAAAGTAACATGTCAAATCGAGGATTATTCAGAACCGAGAAAAGAAAGTCTGAAAGTACATAGTCACTGGAATATAAATCGGTTTGTCGAATTGGAAATTGATGGAAAGAGATATACGGTCAATGGAAACGAATTGAAAACGGCTGTTGACAACTGTATGAATACTGGATTTTAGCCTTTAACTTGGTACAACTGCCCCGCCAAACTGCGGTACAATATAAGCATAAAAGGCATTAGGAAATGGGCGCGACATAAGGTAAGACCGATATATAGGCACTGAATATAATCAAAGACAGGAACAAATGGGAAGCGTTTTCTGCGGTACTAATGCTTTTTATAAATGGAAATCGGAAGGGATAAGGAAATGAAGAAAAGAACTTTAAACATAATTTTAGTATTGGCTTTGTTGCTTTCTTTGGTAGGTTGCGAAGAGCAATCACAGATTGATTCATTGAAACAGCAGATTTCAGAGTTACAAGTCCAAAAGTCAAAATTAGAAAGCGAGATTTATACGCTTGAAAATGCAGTAACAGAAAAGAAAGAAGAAAATGGAACTGCAAAATATGTATTGACTTTGAAGGTAAAGCAAACGCATTTTTCCCTTAAAATTTCAGAACACTTAAAGGATTCTATGAACGCAATAGAGATTCAAATTCCAGTAGATAAAGAATATTATGATTCTGTGGAAGTCGGACAAAATATTGCTGATGAATTTAGAATGGGAAGTTTTGTGTTTAGAGGGACATTTGGAAATTTCAAAGTTTCTGTAATCAAAAAAGAGATTCAGTAAATTGATATTGGGATGGTTATGACAGAAAAATGGGTACTCTGCCCCATCTGCGGCGGCAAAACCCGAACGAAAAATTGAATCATAACCGGCTTGCAAATGGAGCAAGTCGCTAACCTGAAAAAGTTACAGGCAGACTTGCAAAGGCATCTCTGCTTATGTGGAGGTGTCTTTTTTATTTTGACATTATCTAATTTTCGATAAATTTCCTAATCCCCCTTTCAAGAGGGGTGCATCCGTCAGTAATGGTGCTGTAAAGGCGGTTCGATTCCGCACGGGTGCATTTGCGCTTGTGGTTATGCTGTCTGCTTGCAGGTGGTCTATGGCGCAGGTGCAACATTTCCCTATCAAGCGTCTGCCCCTTGTGGGTGGGCGCACTCCCTCGGAACGTGGCTCAATTTGGTAGAGCACTTGATTTGGGTTCAAGGGGTTGCGCGTTCAAATCGCGTCGTTCCGACTAATGGCGTATCGCCAAGCGGTTAAGGCACAGGACTTTGACTCCTGTATCGTTGGTTCAAATCCAACTACGCCAGTTACCCCGGCAGTGGTTTATCTGCCTAAATCCATACAGCGGACACGCTGTTAAAAACCATGTTAGGAGGATATGACACATGAAAAACATTGAACAGATTTTGAAAGAAGCAGGAATCGAGGTTACGGACGAGCAAAAAACGGCGGTCAATGCTGCGGTGACGGAGAACTACAAGACCATTGCAGAGTTTGACAAGCAGGCTAAGAAGCTGACGGCGGCAGAAGCGGATCGGGACAATTACAAAGGGCAGCTTGACACGGCGAATGAAACCCTGGAAAAGTTCAAGGACATTGACCCGGAGAAGCAGGCGGAGGAAATCCAGAAGTATAAGCAGGCGGCAAAAGAAGCGCAGGACATGGCTGCAAAGCAGATTTTGGAGCGTGACCAGCGGGATTACCTCAAAGGCGAATTTGACAAGCTGAAAATCGAATCGGGGCGCGTCAGGGATTCGCTTATGCGTGAAATCATGGGCGAGGACGGTTTGAAGTGGAAGGACGGCGCATTTATGGGGCTGTCGGACTATCTCTCAAAGGAGAACGAAAAAGACCACTTCTACCAGACCGAAGCTGAAAAAGCAGAAGCCGAAGCCAAAGAGAAAGCCGCCGGCAGTGCGCCGAAGTTTACGGACAAGTCCGAGCCGAAGCAGGCCTCGGCGAAAGATACCAGCCCAGCTCCTGTGATTTTCTAAATCAAACAGAAAAGAAAGGACAAACAAAATGGCTATTGAATCATTAAACATTACAAACCTGAAAGATTTATCCGGTACAGAAGAGGGTAAAATGCTTCTGGCGGAAGAACAGAAAGGCATCATCGAAAATGTCGGAAGACGGACGATTTCAAGCCTTTTTAAGAACCAGAGACTCTCTGGCGATCCACAGGCAGGAACGCTTGTGGCGAAGAGATTTGCGTCCGCTAAAACAGAAGAATATGGCACGGCGAGAGCGGCAGGAAAAGGAAAGTCCATCAAGGGTATGCAGGTCCCTATCGACATTGACATCGACAAGGAAATCATGGAAGAAGCAGAGGAAAAGGACATCCGCCTTGGAGGAATTCCGGGCCTGTTGTCTGATAGGAGAACAGCTATCACTCGTGCCATGGTTCGGGAACTGGACGAGAATTTCTTTCTTGTGGCTGTCGGAAAGCGCAAAGAGAGTGACGGCACTGTTGGAACGGTTGCCGGCGGTACAGAGGTCACGGTGTCCGGCGATACCATCAAAGACCGTGTAACGGCGGTGGTGATGAAGCTGCACACCGCAAAGAATGAGTTTGTTGACGGCATTGAGAAAGAGGACATTCATGTGGTTCTGTCCCCGGAAGCCTACGAGGAAATGCGGGACTACATCGACACCAAAGGAAACGCCAATGTCAAGACAGACGTGGCGGAGTTCGGGCGGTATCACGGCGCATGGATCTACTCCAATGTTCATCAGCCGGAAGGCGTTGAAATTATCGCTATGTGTACCGGGGCGATTGCGGAGCCGGTTATGGCAGACGAATACCAGGCAAAGCAGATTGAACTTTCCAATGCGTATGCAATCGGTATGTTTTTCCATTATGGCTGTAAGGTTGTTATGCCTGACCTGATTTTCTTTAGCAAGAAACCGGGTGCGGCAAGTGCAATCGAAACCGGAGAGGAATCTGGCGGCACGGCAAGGGCAAAGAGTGCGAAGTTGTCATAAGAAGCAAACCGGCATGGGATATGTAAAGTATTTCATGCCGGAAATCAGATTGGAGAAACGTAATGAAATTATTTTTTGATACAGAATTTACCGGACTACATAAGAGAACATCTCTTATCAGTATCGGTATTGTTGCGAAGAATGGCAAGCGGTTCTATGCGGAGTTTTCCACATATAAAGAAAATCAGTGTGACGATTGGATAAGGGAAAACGTGCTGAAACATACCATTCTTGCCGGAAATGATACCCTTGCCGCAAGGCTTGGAGAGGACGGCAACACAACGGTTGTTCTTGGCAGTAAAGCGGATATTCGGTATGAGTTGGGCGAGTGGCTGAAACAGTTTGACAGTGTTCAATTTGTGTCTGATGTGAGCCATTATGACTTCGTTCTGTTGATTGACATTTTCGGCGGTGCGTTTGACTTGCCGGGAAATGTGTCAGCGGCTTGTCACGACATCAATCCGGACATTGCACGGCATTATGGGATTTCCGACAGAGAAGCCTTTGACAAGAGCAGAGAGGACATTGTTTCTGAACTGTGCGGGCGGCAGATTGAGGGAGAGAAGCACAACGCCCTTTATGACGCAGAAGTTATCAAGGCTATTTATGCGGAAATCTGTGGGGCGTAATCTATGGGATATGTAACCTACGACTACTACAAAAACATATACGGTGAGGATTCCATGCCGGAAACCGACTTTAATCGGCTGTCATGGGAGGCTTGCCGCAAGGTGGACGCACTCACGCTGAATAAGCTGAAATTCGCATTTCCCACCAACGAGGACGATGCAGAAGCCGTCCGGCGGTGCGTCTGCAAGCTAATTGAGATTGCAGGGCAGATTGAAGCGGCAAACAAACGGGTATCAGAGGGACAGGGGTACATAACGGACGAATCCGGCACGCTCCGGGGGAAAGTGGTATCTTCCGTTTCCTCTGGAAGTGAATCCATATCGTACACGGTAAAGGCAGAATCCGGCAGTACCCTGATTGACGCTGTTTTGTCGGACAAGGCGGCGCAGGAGCGGCTATATCGTGACACTGTGAGGGAATATCTCTCACTTGTGCCGGATTCCAACGGCGTGAATCTTCTGTATGCCGGAATCCCCTACCCACGCCGCAATGCCCCGATAAGCAGACCGCCGGAGGATAAGCCAGTGGAGAAGCCAACGGAGCCGGAGGAAAGCGAGGATAAAGAAGATGGGACTGTTTAAGAAAATGTGTTCGCATAATTATGTGGTAAAGGAACGGTCAAACGCTCTCCAACAGGACGAAATGGGCTATCCGTTGCGCCTGTGTATCTGTCAGTGTTCCAAATGTGGAAAATCGGAGCAGAAGTGGCTTGATACCAATGAAAGCGCACTTAATGAAATAAAGACTGGGAAATCATTCCTTGTAAAGTGGGATAGGTGACGCTATGGGAATAGGCTATGTTGACAGCGTGGTTGTCTATAACCGCTACATAAATGGGCTGATGGAAACAGAAACATATTTCGGCACACGGTTTGACAATGTGCGTGTGGAACTGACGCAGGGCGCCAACCAAAAGGCAAGTGGCATGGAGAACGTCAGTGTGTGCGTGGCGAAAATCCCGAATGTCAATCTGCCGAAGCCGTACAAAGCGCCGGAAGTGTGGAACGACCTCACAACAGAGGATATGCTTGAAAGTTTCACGCTTGACACAGAGGGGAAGAATTTTTTTGTAATCGCGAAGAAAGCGGAACTGGGCATTGACATTGATGTGCCTGTCGGACTGATAGACCAAGATGAAAGCAAGTACCCCGGCGGCTTTTTTGAGTATATCAAGACAAAGTACGGTTATGCGTTTAGCGTTGATACGGTGGACGTTTATACGCTGATACCGAGGTTTGAGATTGGAGGAAGATAAAAAGTGAAAACCATTAAAAATATTATTGCAGAATCGGGAGAAGATTGCAGAGTTGACCTTGACATCATGCACGAATCTCTGACAAAACTCCCGGCTGAAATGTATCTGAATTTATACCGTAAAATGCACACGAACATTTACGGCTATCCCCCGGTTGTGAATTGGGGCGGCTGTTGCGGAACGGTTGAGGAAAAGAAGTCGGACATCAAGATTGATGTTGACTATTCAGAGGTAGACGAAGCAAGGAAGAAGATTGACGAATTGGGCGAAAAGCTGGATTCTGTCAATGAGTTAATCTCAAAAATTACTGGCGGCAGAATCTCTATTTATGCCAGCTTTGCAGAAAGCGGTAAGTAGCCTATGCCCGAAGAAATCAAAGAACGCCTGTCCAAAACGGAATATGATAAGGTCGGGGAAATGCTGCTGGAACTGATTGCGGAGTGTCCGTATATCCCGGCTGATCTGAAAGGAAAAACCGGAGGAATTCAGTATCAGTCAATGGGGACGGATAAGTGCATCGGAATCCTGACGCTTCCCGGCGCAAAATACGTTAAAAAGTATGTGTCTGGCAGCTTTGTGGCGCAGGTTAGCTTTCAGATTGCGTATAAGAGTAGTCCTACAAACAATAAAGGGCGCATAGATGCACAGGCAGTTGTGGATAACATCATGGACTGGCTGGAAGATATTGAGAAATTACCGTCACTATCTGGCGGAAGAAAAATAACCAAAATCACCGCCTCAAGTAGCTTTGCAACCGTGGACGAGGTAAGCGGAGACAAGCAGACTGTTTTTGTGGCAAATGCAGAAATGCGGTATGAAAAGAAAGGAGCATAAAAAGTGGCAAACGACAGAACAAACATGGTGTCCTTGTTGGACTTTGGGAAGTGGATGGATGGTGATGCATCGAACATACTCGAGCTCGGGGACGGATATACGGAATTGACCGAGGACTGGTCCCCGAATACGAACGAAACAACCTATGTAAACATGAAAACAGCAGCAACTACAGTTAATGGATATGCGCTTTCTATGACGCCGGAACGCGAGCATCTATCCGATGAAGCGCAAGAGTACATAGACAGGGCATTTCGAAAATTTCCAACTGGGAAAAGTGCAGAAACAGACTATTACCGGTTTTACAAGACCGGAAAGTCTGGAGACGGGTTCCTGGCAATCAAAGTGCCTGTGGTTGCGATGCCGACCTCTACGGGCGGAACAGGTGGCGAAACGCTCACGTCCTCGATCCAGATTAGCGGAAACGGCGATGCCGTTGACGGCATCATGAAGATTGAAGAAGGGAAATGGACATTTACCGAGACACCGGACGCAGAAGCAGCAGCGTATAAAATACGCAAAAATGGCAGCGCAAGCCTTAGCGACTAGGTATTAAGCAAGCACTTAATATGCAGGGGAGCATACCTTTCCATTGTTCCCCTGTTTTGGAAAGGATATTAGGAATGGATAGTTTAAGAGTAAATAGCGGCATAAAAAATATCGAGGTAAATGACAATGGGGATTATATCAGCATCCCGATCAGTGACGCTGGTTTTTATGAACGTTTCGGCGCTCTGATGAAGAATTTTGAAAGCAAGCAGGCAGAAATCGAACAGCGGGCAAAGGAGCTGTCAGAAAAACACAAAGACAAACAAAATGATGATGTGGATATGATCGTTGACAGCATTCAGCTTTACGCTGATTTATGCAGATACACCTGCACTGAACTGGACAGCCTTTTTGGAGAGGGATGCTGCCGCAAAGTGTTTGTAGGTATCCAGAATCCGGGAGTGGAACTGATTGCAGATTTCTTTGAGCAGATTACACCGCTTCTCAATCAGTATGCGCAGGAGAGAAATCAGAAGATAAATCTCATATACAGCCGCAATCGTAAAGGGGCAAGGAACAAGTAATGTTTAATGTTTTGCTGGATCCTCTTCCAACAGAATACAGAGGTTTTCCCATTGATTCAGATTTTCAGATTGGCATCCAGATTATGCAGGCCCTGGAGGATGGTGAACTTTCGCGGCAGGAGGGACAGGCGGTAGCTTTATCCCTCCTGTTTCTTCAAGAAGATGCTCAAGGCAATCAGCTTCCCCTGCCGGATGCCGAAACTGCCCTGGAAGGACTTGTGTGGTTTTTGACGGACTGGAACCATGATCATAATAGCAAGGTAGATAAGACGAGGATAACTGACTTCGACATTGATCAATGGCGTATATATTCTGCCTTTAAACAGCATTATGGAATCAACCTGAATATAGATAAGCTGCACTTTTGGGAATTTATGGGACTGCTCACCACACTGCCAGAATGCGCCTATACACGCGTTATTGATATCCGGGCGAAGAAAATCACGTCTAAAATGGGAACGGACGAGAAAAAGGCATATACGGAGCTTAAAAAGGTATATGCGCTGGACCAGCCGAATGAAGTAGAGTATACCGACAATCAGAAGGCGGCCATCGATGAGTTTGACCGGATGATGGAAGAACAAAAGAAAATCAGGGAAAGTAAGAAACTGGCGGCAAAAGCTTTTAAGGATATGGTGAGATGATGTACAGGCAAACCAAAAACTATGAAAACCTTCAGAAGCGTGTATTTGACGGTGCAGGGGAATATGGCATACCGCAGATACAGCCTGCAACATATAAAAGTTGTGACTGGATCGGGTTCAATTATGCCAGAAGTGAAAAGAATAGGACGGATAAGGGAGTACATTTCTTCCTTGACGATTACCAATTTGGAGTAGTTTGGCAGTCTCCAGACAAGTACCTTGATATGTTCCGGCAATTCACTCACGTCATGTCCCCGGACTTCTCTACATACACTGACTTTCCGAAAGCCATACAGATTTACAATCATTACCGCAAACATTGGGTAGGAGCATATCTGCAAGAGAATGGTGTGAATGTGATACCGACAATTTCATGGAGTACGCCTGATTCATTTGAATGGTGCTTTGACGGGGAGCCGGCAGGCGGCGCGGTTGCGGTATCTTCCGTTGGCGCGACGAACAGCCGGGAAAAGAAAGTGCTGTTCCTTGCCGGATATAATGCCATGATAGAGCGGCTGCACCCGGAGACTATTCTCTTTTACGGGAAAGTGCCGGAAGAATGTGAGGGAAATATTTTACAGATACAGCCGTTTCATAAACGGTTTGAGAAAGAAGTGTGAGATATGGGTGGAAGAGGGGCAAGTTCCGGAATATCAGATAAAGGCAGAAAGTACGGAAGTGAATATAACACTATTTTACAAGAAGGAAATATAAAATTTGTTACCAAGAGTGATCGAACGTCAGAAACGCTCATGGAGACAATGACACCTGGGAGGGTATATGTAACAGTCGGAGGAAAAGATTTACTATCAATAATGTACTTCAATTCAGATAACAAAAGAGTAAAGTCCATTGATCTTGATCACCCTCATAAAAAGATGAAACCACATACTCATCATGGTTACATACACTTTGAAAATGATGGTCCTAAGGGTGCTGCGAATCTTACTACTGAAGAAAAGAAAATGGTTGAGAGAGTTGCGAAATTGTGGTATAATCACTTAAACAAGAAGCAGTAGCTCACAAGGGAGAAGCAGCGTTATCAGCGCATGGACTCCGGTTCAAATCCGGACGCTTGTTGTCAGCAGAAAATAGTTTAGGCGGGCAGAACACGTCAATTGACGAGGCATCGGTTCAATTCCGGTTGACTGCGAGGCATGGCTTAAAGCTGTGCCTTTTATATTTTGAGCAGATAAAGGGCGGTAGAAATACTGCTCTTTTTATTTCCCATAGCTTTTCCTATCAGAATATAATATGGTGAAGGTATTAGGAAAGATGGTAAATGCATCTTCTCAATAATGTAGTTTTATGGTAGAATATGGAATGTCCTGTCAAATCCCGCATGACTTTTCGGGGGATGGGACAATTATCAAAAACTCAAAGGAGGATTAGGGGGAATGAAAACATGGAAACTTGTGTCGGGCATTTTGTCAATTGTGCTTTTTATTGTGGTGGCATTCCAGTCTTGCGCCGCGGGATTGGCTAATGCACTTACCGAAAATGGAGAATCCAGCGGTAGTGCAGGAATTATTGTTGCCATCGTGATGCTGGCTGGCGGAATAGTATCAATCGCTACTAGGAAAAGCGTGGGCAAGGGCGGCAATATCGCGTTGATAGTCCTTTTCGGGCTTGGAGCGTTGGTTGGCTTTGCACTGGCCGGAAGCTTTGCAGACCTGAACATCTGGGCGGCATGGTGCCTTATCAATGCTGTTCTGGCAGTTATCGCCATGATTAAGAGGAGTAAATTCGATAAAGCTGAATAAGGAGTAAATATATGAAAAAAGCATTTTTAGTATCAATAATTTTGTTATCCATGTGTATAACAGCGTGTGCTTCCCAAGATGCGGAGATCGGAAATACAACACAGGAATCAAAATCTGAATTCGAAAGCCAAAAGGAAGACAAATCTTTTGAGGAATCTCCGGAGGAACCGAAGGCAGATACAAAAGCGGAGACTGCTATTGAACAGCAGGTTATTTTTGACCAAGATGGAATAATCATAACCGCAACCGGGATAGACTTTAATAGTTCTTTTATGGGTCCGGAGATTAAGCTGCTAATTGAAAATAATACCGAAAAAAATCTTACCGTGCAAGCCAGAAATGTTTCTGTAAATGGATATATGGTAGATACTTCAATGTCTGCAGATGTTTCCCCTGGAAAGAAAGCCAATGATTCACTCACCATACTCAATGGTTCGATTAAGGAATGCGGCATTGAAGATATCACATATGCTGACTTCTCTTTCCATATCTTTAATAGTGATACGTGGGATGATTCAATAGATACAGAAATGATTCACATAGAAACATCCTGCGTTAATAGCTATACACAATCATATGATGATAGTGGAGAAGTGATTTATGAAAACAGTGGTATTAAAATTGTTTCAAAGGGCATTTCGGAAGACGCGAGTTTTATGGGGCCGTCACTTGTCCTTTATATAGAAAACAACGCAGAAAACGCAATCACAATCCAAGCAAGAGATGTTTCTATAAATGGGTTCATGGTTGACCCGATATTCTCATGCGAGATTATGCCTGGTAAAAAGGCGATTGATACTGTAACTTTTATGACTTCCGATATAGAGGACAATCAGATCGAAAGCATAGACGAAGTAGAGATATCATTTCATATATTTAAAACTGATGGGTGGGAGACGATACAAGATACCGATCCTATGACAATAAGCTTTAAATAGCACTTTACAACTGAATAATGAGGACACAGGCGGCAGAGCAATCTGCCGTCTTTCTTTATGGGCATAAATTTGGTACAACTGTTTTCTTGACCTATATATAATAGAAGTATGGCAAGGATAGTGCAGTACTCACGAAAAACAGTTTTGTTACCGCCTAGCTGTTTCCTTGCCAATTCAAAGACAAGGCGGGGATTATATAGAAAGGGCGGTAAGCTTATGAATAATTTAGGAAAAGCAACAATCACGACACTGGAAATTGCGGAAATGATGGAAGTGCCACATGGTGACATCCTGAAGAAGCTGGAAGGTAGGAAGGACAGAAAGGGATACATACAGATAATGACTGAAGGACAAATGTCCGTGAGTGATTTCTTTATTTCGTCTACATACCGGGATTCCAGTGGGAAGGAAAATAAGTGCTATGAAGTAACCAAACTTGGCTGCGATTTTCTGGCCAACAAATTCACCGGAGAAAAAGGGGTTATTTTCACTTCGAGGTATGTAAAGCGGTTCCATGACATGGAGAACGTAATTCAGCAGAAAGTATATGAAACAAAAGCTACCTCTCTTGGGGAAGTCGCTTCATACACAAAGGAAATGGACAGGCGCATGGAAAAACAGGGTTCAGAGCCATGGAAGATATGCGAAGCGTTCAAAATGGTTTCAGAGCAATTTGGAATAGTTCTTCCAGAAGATTTCACCAAAATTCCGGATTATCGGCAAATGCAGTTAGCAGATTATAAATAAAATAGCAGCATAAGGGAGTGTTCCGGCACTCTCTTTTTTCTTCCTCTTTTCGCCACTATCTGATATAGTGTAGGTATTGGGAAAGGTTGGATATTATGTCATTTATAAGTAAAATACTGGACGCTTTCAAGATGGAAAATGTATCTTCACAATTTTGTAATATTATGGTAGAATGTGGGATATTATAAAATTTTAGGAGGATTTGGGGAATGAAAAAGAAACTATTAACAATGTTGTTGCTGACGGTGTTGTCTGTTGGTATTGTGGCGTGTGGCGATAAAGACCAGGGTGAAAGCAGTAATTCAAGCCCTTCAGAAGAAATCAGTAGCACGCAGCCAGAAAGTGAAGAATCCGAAAGTAGCAGTAAAGAGGAAACTCAAAGTGATGTCCCGGAGGAATCAAGTCAGGAACAGGAATTGAATAATAGTCATACTGTTGATGGAATCACTATTTCTGTCAACACATTTTCAGTTGAACCATACGAGGACAGCCAGGGGGAATACACAAAGCGGATTGTTATGGAGTTTACAATCAAAAATGAATCTGATTCAGCTTTTGGTTACATAACAGCATGGGAAGGAAGGTTAAGTGACGGATACAAGTTGGAAACATGGGCAGACATAATGAGTATGGATTTAAATCAGGTTGCATCAGGCAGTGAAAAGACCGATAAGGCATATTTCCTGATTGATGACAGTATTGACCCTGACGAAATAACTGTATCGTATAATTTCATGGATTATGGAGAGGAATACTGGGCTGATTTCGGAAAAATTATGACAGGCGAAATGGGACAGGAAGAATATATGAGCAAGTATGGGAATTATGAGGTTTTGGAGTTTAATGTAACTAAAGAATGATGAAGTTTTAAGGCGGTGGAGAAATTCACCGCTTTTTTTATTTTAGGTATTGACATTCTTGTACGTACTGTTATAATATACTTGTACGGACAAGAAAGGAGGATTCGAAGAGTGTCACCAAGGCCAAAATCGGATAAGTCCAAACACCACCGTTTTGAATTGCGACTTGATGATGAAATGAACAATATGCTGGATGAGTGTTCAAAAAAACTCGAAACAAGCAAAACAGAAGTAATCAACAAAGGAATCAAAATGGTAAAATCGAAACTGGACAAAAAATAAGACAGTCCGCACCGACCAAAGCACTGACTGTCTTACACTTCACACACACCAAAAGGAGTATGCTTTATTATTGTATCTCTTTTTGGTGTGGTTGTCAAACACTGAAAGGAGATTTTTTAAT